>CAYYOT010000001.1:0-204883 GCA_964473255.1 uncultured Myxococcales bacterium
GACGACCTGGTGACTCTCGGCCTCGGCTGGCTGCTCATGCCGTACTTCGCTTGGGTCGCGATCCGACGGCGCTCGCCCGTGCTGGTCGTGCTCGTCGCTTTTGCTTTCGGGGGCTGGCTGGTGGCGCAGATCTTCGAGTACCAGCGCTCTTGGGACATCGTGAAGTTTCCCAGCGCGACGGCTTATGCCCTGGCGCTCCTGTATGCTGGCTGGGTGCAGGCCCCGCTGATGGGTCGGCCCCCACCGTGGACCTGGGTTCGGCGCTGGGGCGTTGCGGTTCTGTTCGTCGGTGGCGTCTCGACGGCCGTCGCGTTCGCGGTTCCGTGGAACCGGGACATTCGCGTCTTCGTGGTGGGTCACTGGCAGGGAGACCCGATGGTTCGAAAAGCCATCGATTGGTTTCGACGGGAGCCGTACCGGAGTGAACACGTCATCTTCGCGCAGGACAACATCGCCCGCGAGCTGTCGGTATTCGGCGGGCTCTCCGCCATCGTCCAGGATACCGACCTTCACTACATGGGGGTCCGCGCCTCCGTCGTTGCTCGTCAGCGCGCTTCGATTCAGAAAATCCGACGTTCGCTCGACTCGGCCGCGCTCGCCGAACTCGGCGTTCACTACCTGGTCTTCTCCGACGAGGAGATCCGAAACCTCGGACCCGACGCTCAGCGACGGCTGGAGTCCAGCTCGGACTTCGAAGTCGTGGCCGATTTTCCTCCCGATACGCCCGGTCGTCGTCGCCGGATCTGGAAGGTGAAGGCCGCATGGGAGGACGAGTCGTGAGTCGCTCCCTGGCCGGTACGTTTCTCTTGCTCGCGGTGGCCCTCGTGATTCGCGCCTGGCACATGGATCTCGCCCGGTTCGGGGGTGACGAGGTTCTCTACTGGGAGACTTCGCTGGCCATCGCTCGCGGTGAGGCGTTTCCGCTCTTGGGGCCGGAAATCACCGGGGGACCGGCGCGCTTGCCCGGGCCCATGAGCTACCTCCTCAACACCCCGCCGTACCTTTTCTCGACCGACCCTCGGGCCGGGGCGTGGGTGGTGATCCTGGGGCATGTGCTGGCCATCTGGCTCTTCAGCCGGCTGGCGCGAAGGGCCGCGGGCGAAGAAGCAGGATGGATTGCGCTGATCGTCGGGGCCTTTGCCGCCTGGGACATCCTCTATTCGGATCGCATGTGGGGGAGCAATCAAGCGCCGGTCTGGGGAACGATCGGTCTGTATGCGGCCAGCCGAGCCCGCGGATCGGCGGCGTGGCAGGCGCTGGCCGTCTTCGTGTTGGGAACCATTCCCCACATCCATCTTTCCGCGATCCTGATGTGGATTGCCGCGTTCGTCGTTTGGATTGGGATACCGCCCGTCGAAGAAGACCGCGGCCGTTGGGGATTGGGGCTCACCCGTCGGGGTATGATCGCCGGAGCCCTCCTTCTCACCGCCGGCTATCTCCCTTTCATCATCCACGAGTTCCAAACCGGAGGGCAAGGGCTCAAGAACATCTTCGCCTACGCCGCCCCGGGCGGGGGCTCCGGGTTTCGGCAGGGCTATCGCTTCCTCTTCAATGCCGTGCTCTTCGATTCGGCCGAAATCGGGTACCATTTGAAGCAGGGCTTTTGGGGGGGGTTCGACGACGCCTCCTACTATCTCTCGGGTCGAACGCTCCAGGACCGCTACGCCCAGTTCGGGCGCCCGCTCACCGTGACCGTCATCTACACCGTGGCCCTCTCAGCGGTGGCCTGGCTTTGGACGCTCGCGCGAGGCGCGTGGATCGCCGGGTATCCAAAGAAGCGCAGCTTTCGCCAAGGGGAGCTCGCGCTCACTGGGGGCTTGGTGGCGGCGTTTGCGCTTGGTTTCCTGATGCTCGTTCGTTCGGGCAAGTACTTCTTTCCTCACTACGGCAACATCTTGATCCCCTTGGCCCTGTGGCCGCTGGTGAGCTTTCTCGTGGCTCTCTATCGCTCTCCGCGCACCCGATGGGCGGTTCCCGTGGTCTATGCGCCGGTCGTGGTAGCATCGCTCACTCACGTCCGTACGTTCTACCGCGACCATGATGGTCTCAACGGAATCGGGCCCACCCTCGGCATGGTGAACTTCGCTCTCGAGCTGGATGAGCCCTCGAGCGTGAAGTTCCTCGGCTTTCGCAACGAGCTGGCTTGGACGGCGTTGGCCCGCACGTACTACGGAAAACCGATCCCCACCGACGACTTCTCGGAGCTGGAGATCGTCGTACACAACCGGACCGCTGCCTGGGACGCGGCGCCTCCGCGGTTCGGTCCGGTGAAGCTGCGGACGCAGCGACGCCCGGTCGACCCCGACGTCGCGGGTCGGCTGTTCTCGGCCTTTTCCGAGCCGCAGCTCCTGACCGTCACATCTTCGGCTCCGGGTGCGCGGCAAACCTGCGTCCCGGACGAACGAGGAATCTGCGCCTACGGTCCCAACTCCTGGCAGACCCTGCGGCCTGCTCGATTCGAGATGGACGGGCGCCCCCGCTTCCTGCTGTCCGCGCACCCCATCGCTCAGGGCACGGTCACGGTGCGTTCTCCGGTCCCCGCGGGCACCGACCGCGTACGCCTGACGTATGGGTTGAGCGATGCCGCGCGTCGGAGCGGCAATCGGTCTCCCGTTCAGATCGTCGCTCGGCAAGGGGCGAACGTCTTGGCGACCGACCGCGCGACGAACGCTCGAGGGCTTCGGCGTCGCATGATCTCGGTGACGAGTACCCGGTCCCTCGACGTTGAGATCTTTACCGAGGTCGATGGTCAGCGTTTCTTTGGTCTTCAGGTGGAGGCCTTCGCTGCGCGGACGTCGACGAAGAGTGCACCGCGGCCATGATCGACTCCCGACGGTTGATCGCCGTCTTCGGCTTGGCCGCGGCGCTGGCCTTTTCCGCATATCTGACCGGTTTGATCGTCATCGACGTGGGGAAGCTCGGGAACTTCTCCGCCGTTGCTCAGCTCGCGGGCTTGGCTCGCCCAACGGGGCTGTGGGGTCTCGCGGCGATCGTATTCGGGGCAGTGGTGGCGACGGCCGTCCAACAGCCGAACTTGCGCTTCGACCGGGTGTTCGGATTCTTCGCGGTCCTGACCCTGGCGGCAGCGGCGGCTGCGGCGGCCCATAGTCAGGGTCGGCACGCGGCGTCCTTGGCTTTGGCGATGATCCTCGGCTTCGCCGCGGTGGGCCTGATTCCATCGCGGTTCTCGCGCCTCGACCGCATCCCCGATCGAGCCTGGGCTTGGGCACTGTTCTTCGTCGTCGTGATCCCGATGTGCATCTTCTCCATGCATCGCCACTGGGCGTTCGGCTCCGGCAGCTGGGACATGGGCTGCGAGATCCACAATGCGTTTCGGACGTCCCGCTTCCTGCCGACCACCTCGACCGTTCTCGGTGAGGTCGACTTTCTCGGCGATCACTTTCTCGTCGGCTTCTACCTGTATGCGCCTGTCTTCTGGATCGACAGCTCGGGCTATACCGTACTCCTGGTGCAGGCCGTCAATCTGGCGGTGACAGCCCCGGCGATCTTCGCCATCGCACGACACCACGGAGCGTCCCGTGAGGTCGCGGCGGCACTCGGACTGGTGACCGGACTGTCGTACGGGCTTCAGTCGGCTTCGTTCTTCGACTCGCACGAGATCACCCTCGGCTTCGGTTTTCTGGTGGTGTCGGTGTGGGCCATCGAGGTGCGCCGGTATGGCGCGGCCACGCTCGCCCTCTTCGTCTTCTCGCTGTTCAAGGAATCGGTTGGACCGTACGTGGCGGCTCTCGGGCTGTGGACCCTCGTTCGAGGGCTACGAGAACGCGACCGCCGCCAGGCCGCATTCGGCGGTGCGTGGATCATCTTTGGCGTCGTTTGGTTCGTGCTGGTCAACCGGGTCTTCATGCCGGCCTTGATCGCGCGCGGGAATGCCCCCGAGCCGCACGAGACGTTTCAGGACTTCGGGCCCACGGTGTTCGCGGCAGCGGTGGGTATCGTCACCCAGCCCGTAAAGGCGGTCCTCGCCATCTTCATCCCCGATGCAAAAGTGGAGAGCCTTGCCGTCACTCTGGCGAACGTCGGATGGCTGTCCGTATTCTCGCCCTCCGTCCTGCTGGCCGCACTTCCGCTGATCGCGGAGCGCTTTTTGTCGTCGAAGGTCACGATGTGGCAAATGGGCTACCACTACGCTGCCCCCCTCGCGTTCTACGCGGGATGGGCCGCGGCCCGCGGCCTTCCGCGGGCGACCTCGGGGCTGCGGCTGGGGCTCACCGAGCTGGGCGTGAAACCTAAAGCGTGGACGACGTCTTGGGTCTTGATCGTGCTGCTCCTCGCTTCCGGGATCGTCGTGACGCGCTACGGATACTTCGCGCCGGCGAACTTCTATCGCTGGGACTACGTGTACTTTTCGAGCCCCGACAAACGGCGGGTCAATCGGGAAGCCGTGGCCCAGCTGCGACGTCTCGACCGAAGCGAGAGGCTTGCCGTCCAGAACCGGATCCTTCCTCACCTGGCGGACCGCCGATACATCTATCGACTTCAGGACCACCATCGAGCGAACTGGGTGCTCCTTTCCGTCGGCGAAAATGCCTGGCCGAAAGACGACGGGTATCCCGGACGCCTACTGAGAGAGCTGACGAGGAGCGGCGCGTGGGAAGAGACGTACGCGCAAGGCGGAACCCACGTTCTGCGTCGGAAAGAGCCCCTGCGGATCGAGGGGCCTTAGCCGCAAGGCTTCAGAATAGCTCGACCTGGCCACGTGCGATCGCTTCGACGCCGTCGGCCTCGGTGACGAACAGGCCCCGACCTTCGCCGCGCGGCCACACGCGCGTTTCGAGAACCGAACCCGGAAAGACCGGCTTCGTAAAGCGCCCCTGAAGGGCGCGGATACGGTCGGTGTCGCCGTCGGCCAGCACGCGAGCGACCGCTCGGGCGGCGTGCCCGAAAGTGCAGAGCCCATGGAGAATCGGACGCTCGAAGCCTACCTGTTCGGCGACCGTGGGCTCGATGTGGATGGGGTTCGGGTCGCCCGAAACCCAACGATACAGAAGGGCCGAGGTTCGTGCGGTAGGCATCGCGATCACGGCGGCCGGCGCCTCGTCCGGTCCGGGGGCGGCGACGCTGGCCTCGGGACCGCGTTCGCCGCCGAAGCCGCCTTCACCACGGTAGAAGATCTGCCACTCGGTCCGGGCGAGCTCGCGCCCGCGGTGGTCGCGACTGTCGGTGGCGAACACGGCGAGGGCACCTTTGCCCTTGTCGTACACCGCGGTCAGCGTCGCCGTGGTCGTCACCTCGGCTTCGGCCGGCAGCGGCTGAGGGAGGGCGCAGCGCTGCTCTCCGTGGACCAGCATCAAAATGTTCCCGCCGAGCTGCGCGATGGCGTCTGCGATCGCGGGAAAAGCGAAGACGACCGAAAACGTGGGCAGGACCTTCGGCCCCCGGCTGTCCAGCAGGAGGTCGAGCTCGTCTTCGGTCGCGCCGCAGGCCAAGGCGTAGAGCGCCGCGTCCTTGGTCGAGTACGTCGTGCGGTGCTCCGCGAAGGTCCGTCCGACGAGCGACAGGTCGAAGGCCATGTCGTCTGATAGCGGATCCGCGCCGCGTCCGCTCAGAGTTTTCGGATGCGAGCGCCGAGCTGCACGAGGTCGGGAGCGCCCACGTAGCTCCGGTAGATGGCGGCGTCTTCCGCGCTGAAGCAGCAGAAAACGACGCGGCCGGGGCGATCCTCTCGGGCCAAGAAGCCCTGCACGTGGCCCACCGCAATCTTGGCGGCCCGGTCCTTTGGAAAGCCGTAGACGCCGGTGCTGATACTGGGGAAGGCGACGCTGGAAGAGTCGTGCTTCTTGGCCTCTTCCAGCGCCGAAAGATACGACTGGGCGAGCTGGATGTCCTCGAGCCGCTGGCCGAGCTTCTCGGTTCCGTCGGCGTGCGGGTCCGTCCCCCAGACCGGCCCGACGGTGTGGATGATGAAGCGGATTCCTCGACGCTCCAAGTCGAATCCAGGTGTCGTCACCGCCTGAGTCGTTCGGCACCCACCGAGGGTTCGGTTGTGCTCGAGGAGCCGGGGGCCTGCGGCCGCGTGGATCGCTCCGTCGACACCGCCGCCTCCCAGGAGCCTCTCGTCGGCTGCGTTCACGATCGCGTCGACGGCGAGCTCCGTGATGTCGCCTTCCACCACCTCCATGCGATCTCGGACGTCCTTCATGAGCACCGCGTTAGCGTGTCCGTCGGGTCGCCGACCAGGGGATTGCTCTCATCGCTGGAGCGTCGCTCGCAGCGCGGCCTCGAGGTCGGGCTGGCGAAATCGAAACCCTAGGGACTGCGCCTTGGCGGCGCGGACCCGGGTGCTCGCCAACAGCAGCTCATCGCCGAGCTGGCCGAAAATCGTCTTCGCGGCAAAGCCCGGAAGGGGCAGGATGGTGGGCCGTCCGATGACACGACCCAGGGTGCGGACGAAGTCGTCATTGACGACCGGGTTCGGGCTCACGGCATTCACCGGTCCCGACGCGGTATCGGTCAGAAGACAGAAGGCGAGGAGGTCGACCACGTCCTCGAGGGCGATCCAGCTCATCCACTGCTTGCCCGAGCCGATCTTGCCCCCAAGGCCCGCGCGAAACGGAGGGAGCATCTGCCCGAGCGCGCCGCCTTCGGGGTCCAAGACGATGCCGATCCTTGGGTGGACGACGCGGACGCCGGCTTCGCGCGCCGGCTCCGCGGCCTTTTCCCAGGCAACGCAGACCTCGGAGATGAAGAGGTCGCCCGGCGCGTCGTCCTCGGCGAGCCAGTCATCCCCCCGGTCTCCGTAGAATCCGATGGCGGAGGCGGAGACCAAGACTTTCGGGCCATCGACCGCGGTGGCAATGGAGCGAGCGACGAGGTCCGTGCCGCGGGTGCGGCTCTCGAGAATCCGGCGCTTCTTGGCTTCAGACCAGCGAAAGCCGCCGGCGATCGACTCTCCCGCCAGGTGGATGACGCCGTCGATTCCGGACAACACCGCGGGGTCGAGCTCCCCGGCGGAGGGATTCCAGGGAAGTTCGTCCCCCTGGGATGGCTCGCGACGCACGAAACGAAAGACTTCATGCCCTTGGCCGCGGAGCCGCTCGACCAAGCTGCTCCCGATGAGCCCCGAGGCTCCCGTCACCGCGACGTGCATCCCTGACCCGTGCCCCGGACCGCACGCCGAGACCAGCAAAAGAGGCTCCGAAGCGCGGGTGAAGAGACGGCGGGCGCAGAGCGTTCGGCCTGCCGCCCCAAGAAGGGCCGCAGGCAGGGCCGGCTTACGAGTGGGTTGCCTGGATCAAAGACACTCGGCCGTGGTGTAGGCGGCTTCGATCTTAGCCCGCGGGGGTGGGATCGCGAGCGGAGTAAAGTTCAGTGAGTTCGTCGAGGAGTCGTACGCCCAGTTCTGACGACCCGAGGATTCGCGCCGGGGAAGCGGCGCGCCGTCGATCGAGACTTCTAGAGTGCTGATCGATGGATGTTTCGTGAGGAAGTAGCGAGATCGGAAGCCGAAGGAGAGTCGCGACGCGGACTCCAAGGTCCGGCTCCAGTCCACGGTGCAGATGGATTGCGAGACCCCGCCGGTGTGCTCGGCCAGCGCGAGGAGCCTCGGTGTGGCCGGGGCCACCGCGTAACGGGAGCGGCATCCGCGTTCACCGCCCCCGATGACGCTGAAGCTGAATGACCTTGGGGCGCGAAATCCCTTCAGAGAGCGGAGGGCGTACTCGTAGGCGGGGAGGGCCCGGGGCGACTGGTCTCGCCCCCGGGTGACGACCACGATGGCGAGGATCGCGTCCTTGCGCAAGAAGCCTGCATTGCGGCCCGCGAGGCGCTCGGAGCTGAGAGCGGTCACTGCGGCTTCGAGCGGCTGACGGGTCAAGGAGCCGGAAAAGGTCTCGGGCAGGAGGGCGACAACGGCGTCCGGGGTGGCCCCGGCCTCCAGGACGACCGGAGCGCCGACGGGCACGAAGCCTCCCTGCACGCGTTCCATGTCCGTCGTCGTGACGGCCAGGCGGAAATCGAGCCTCTGCGCCGTGCTGAACAGGACGAAGTCCCGGAGGTTCATTTCGAGGTACTCGCGCTGCGTGGGCGTCGTTGGCGCGTCATCGATCACGAAGAGGATGTCCACCGGACGCGCAGGGGTGGGACCCGTCCAGCGATCGGTCTGAGACCGCCCAGTAACCCCCTCGCCCTCGAGCGCTACGATCTGCGCGCCGACGCGCAGCTCGGCTTGGCCCGCTCCCAACTCGGTGGGCGCATAGCCCAGCTCGATCGAAACGACCTCACCGGGGGACAGCTCATGAGTGCTCTCCGGCTGACGGAGAATGCCGAAGAACTCGCTTTCGACGTCGACGGGGCCGAGAGCCACCGGAAAGCCGCAAGTATTCTGCACGAGGGTTGTGCGCCGGGCTACGCCGCAGGAGACCAGGACCTCGCCGAAGTCGAGCGCCTGGGAGTCGACCCTCAAGCACTCGAGGGCGCGTGCCGTGACCGAAGTTTCGGGGGCATCGAGGCCACCGCATCCGACGGCGACGAGGAGAGGGAGCACCTGTCGAGCACGCATCGGTCGCTCTCCTGGTGTGAGTGATGATGGAGAAGGCGGGAGGGAGGGTGCCACGCCTGACCGGCTTGCCCGGTCTTGCCCGGTCGGCCGAAGCCGACCGGGCAAGAGAAGTCAGTCGGGACTCAGAGACACTCGGCCGTGTACTCGATGCGAACCACCGAGCCCGGCGCCGGAACGGCGAGCGGAGTGAAGTTCACCGAGTTCGTCGAGAAGTCGTACGACCAGTTCTGACGACCCGATGTCTCACGCTCGGGCAGCCGGGTTTCATCCACGAAGACCTCGATGGTCTGAATGACGGGCTGGTTCGTCAGGAAGAAGCGCGACTTGAACCCGAACGCCTGCCGAGAAAGGTCTTCCAGAGTACGGCTCCAGTCCTGGGTGCAGATGGTCTGCGACACGCCGCCGGTCCGCTCCGCCAGCTCCAAGAGACGGGGGGCCGCCCCGGCGCTCCCCGCGCTCGAGTTACAGCCGGTCTCGCCGCCGGAAATCGCGGAGAACGAGAAGAGCTGGGTGTTTCGGAAGCCCTTGATGGACAGGAAGAAGTTCAGGAAGAAGTCGACGGTTCGGGCCGACTGCTCACGCTCGTCGGTCACGCCGACGATCGAGAGCACCGCTTCGCGACGCAGGAAGCCTGCGTTGTGCCCGTTGATGTTCGGCGGGGTGAGCGCCTCGTAGGCCGCGTCGAGCACGTACTCGATGCCCGCGCCCGTCGAACCCTGCTGGGCGTTCGCCGAGAAGACCGTTACCGGTGAGGGCTGGGTCTGCGGCGTGACGATCCGGTTGGCGGCGGGGCCGGTGCCCGGCGTCGAACCAGAGACGAACTTCCCGCGCTCCACGTTCATGTCGGTGGTGGTCACCGCCAGGTGGTAGTCGAGCGACTGGGCCTCGGCGAACTGAACGAAGTCGCCGAAGTTCGAAGCAAGGCTCTGCTGCTCGTCGAACATGGAGCAGGAGTTGTCGATGACGAAGAGGATGTCGACCTCGGGACGGCCGAGCTGCTCGAAGCGGTCCTGCTGGACGGCGTCGATGTCGCCGCTGCCCTGAAGCGAGATGATGTACGTGACCGGCTGACCGTTGAACTCACCCGTCATTTCCACCGCACCCGCGTAGTCGGAGACCTCGGGGGCGAAGAAGCCAACGCTGAACTGGAAGGAGGCACCCGGCGACAGGCTCAGCGGCAGCGAAGGCAGGCCGTTCGCGTTGAACACGCCCGGCTGCGCGTCGAGGTCGATGCTCTCGATGAGCGCCGGAGTGGCGCCGGTGTTGTACACGGTGACCGTCTTCGCACGCGCTGCGCAGCCGACCTCGATGGTTCCGAAGAACAGGTCGTTGGGGACGATGAGCAGCGTCGACTCGGCGGCGGTGCCGGTCAGGTCGACGACGTTGAACGGACGGTCCGGATTCGAAATCGAGAACTCGATGGCGCCCCGGTGCTGACCCAGCGTTTCCGGCGCATAGCCGACGGAGACGGCCAGAGCAGCCTCGGGCGGAATCAGGACGGAGTTGACCTCGCCGTCGGGCAGCGAGAACTCGGCGCCCGACTCCGGCCGCAGGTTCACCGAGGTGACCAGGCACTGTGAAGTGGGCGAGAGGTTGCGAATCTCGAACGCGCGACGAGCGGCGCGGTTCACCTCGACGACGCCGAAATTCAGGTTCTCGTTCGAAACCTCGAAGTTGCAGGGGGGAAGGTTGATGCCTTCACCGCGGAGCAGCACTTCGAGCTCGGCCTCGTCCTGGTCGTTGCTGAAGATCACCATGCGGGTCTCGGCCTGCCCTTCGGCTCGCGGCTGGAACTCGACGGTGATGGCCTGCGACTGACCGGGGTTGATGATGGTCGCCGAGGCATCCGGCGACACGAACGCGCCGGTCGACTCGGAGTCGACGACGATCTCGCTGATCGAAAGCGGCTCGAAGCCGGTGTTGACGATAAGGATGGTGCGGCGGGCGGGCGCGAGGAGCGACACCAGACCAAAGTTGACCTGAGCCGGGATGACCTCGATGTCGGGGCCACCGCCCGAGCCGAAGACCTGCACGAGCGTGTCCTTCCGGCGCGGATCGTCGTCGTCGATGGTGACCACCATGGTGCCCTCGTCATCGCCGAGCTCCTGAGGCTCGTAGACGACCGGGATCTCGAGCTGACCACCGGGGTTATCGCCCTCGGGGGGCGCGAGGACAACGCCGCGGACGTCTTCACGAACGCTGAAGTCGGGGCTCGAGCTGGAGTTGAAGCGAGCCTCGTTCACCGTGATCTGCTCATTGGCGATGTTCGAGCACACGACGTTGAGCTCCGAGGAAGCGCCCGGGTTGACCGGGCCGAAGTCGAGAGCCTGCGGCTCGCAGGAGAAGCCCTTCTCAACCGAAAAGCCGTCCATGTTGATGTCCAGCTCGCAGGCGGTCTGCGGGCAGTAGCTCAAAGTGAAACCACCACGCTCCTGAGTGTTGGCGATCAGCGGGCTGAACTGGACCTGCAGGTTGATGCTCTCCTTGGAGCCGAGCTGGAAGGCCTCGTCGTCGCGGAAGTTGTTGTCGACGGGCTGGATGCAGAAGGCCGCCGGGTCGTTCGTGCCGCAGATCGCAATGTTGTTTCGGGGCAGGAACTGAATGTCCGCGCGGAAGTCCGAGTTGTTGGTCAGCTCGACCGTCAGGATCTTGGTCGAGTTCACGAGGACGTTCCTGAAGGAGAGGCGCTCGGGGTCCGCGACCAGCTGGGAGGTCACGCCGTCACCGCGCATCGTGATGGTCCGTTCGACCTGCTCACCGCCGATGGTGGCGCGCACGACGATGACCGACTCTTTCGGCCCCAGCACTTTCGGGGAGAAGATGGCCGTGATCTGCATCGAGCCGTTGGGCGGCAGATCGACCGTGTCGAAGTCGAAGCTGAACGAGTTCGAGTCGAAGGGCTGACCGGGAACGACGCCGTCCAGCGTCACCGGCGCTAGACCGGTGTTCGTGACCAGCACGGTGCGCTGGCCGGAAGAGGTGCCGATCTGGACGTCGCCAAAATCGACAGAGTTGGTGCTGAGCTCGAGCTCGGCGACGGTCACGCCGCCGCTGAACTCCTCGTCGCAACCGACGAGGCCAACCGAGCCCACCATCGCCAGTACGGGAACGGCCCCGGTGAGGGCCTGCGTAAATCGCTTCATCTTCATGTGTCCTTTCGGAAGCTGGTTCATCTCAGAATCGAGGTGTCGGGGTTCTCTCTCACCGTCGAGCCGCGCCCTCGCGAGAGCGACAGGATTCGACCGGTGAGTTCCGCACACATAAAACTCTCTGAGCGTGTGAGTGTCGGGCTCCTGTCATTCCGTCATGGAAAATGATGGTCAAGATCACGAAATGGCCGCGTCTAACCGAATTGTGGGGTTCGAACGCCCTCGTAGTGCCGCCAATTGTTCGTTAACCCTTATATTGGTCAGCGAGCGCCGCAAGCGTGGTCAATTCCGTCTGGGCCTGGAGTCGTTCGACGAGCTGCCGCAGCGCGTCAAATTTGGACGGCGCAGCCTGGCGCAGGTCGGGCTGCGCTGCGGTGAGTTCAGGGTGAACTCCGGGGTCCGCTGGATCGAGCAGGTCGATCGCGTGCAACTCGAAGACGATGTCGTGCCCGCCGCGCAGCACCCGGTCGAGGAGCGCATCGCGGAAGCTCCGCGGCCATAACACCCAGCTGGTGCCGATGATCGGGAGCCGGAGGACGGGGTCGACGAGCATCGGGACTTCGAGGAGCGGTCCGTCGGCCGCGCGACGCCAGTAGCGGTGCGGCGTCGTTCGATAGGCGTGCCGCGACCCGGCGTAGGCTCGAGGGTCACCGCGCAGCGAATGCGACGACCGTCCGCGCAGTCGATACCAGGCGAGCGCGGCGGCGCGCGCACCCCAGTACGCCGGCGAAGGCAGCAGCGACGAGTCGTAGGCGTACCCACGCTCGACCAGGGCGTGGAGGAGAGCCGGGCTCACGTTGTAGCCCGGAGCGCGAAAGCCTCTCGGCGGTCGGCCGCCGTTCAGGGGGGTCAGCGCCGCTTCGGCCGCGGCCAGATCGGCGTGGATGGCGGCGGGCGAGCGCTGGCTCAGCCGATAGTCATGGGCGAAGGAGTGACTCCCGATCTCGCTGCCGGAGTCGAGCGCAGGCGCGAATTGCTCGGCGTACCGCGGCGCATCGCGGCCGATCAGGAACACGGTGGCCGGTCGACCCGCCATCAGTTCCCAAAATCGGGGCATGGCACAGGTGTAGATCGGGTCCGCCTCGAGCGCCGGCGCAGCCAGGCCGTGGATGTCGGAGTACAGGCGGAGGGAGTCGACGTCGATGCTGACGACCGACCGCATCACCCGTCGCCTTTGATCCGGATGGCGTACACGAGCCGGGAAAGGTTTCCGAGGACGCGTGGTACGCGCTTGGTGAGCCGGATCGATGGATTCCGCTTTTCCTCGAGGTTGAGCGGGATCTCGACCAGTCGGAGCTCGGCCCGCTCCGCTCGGATGACCATCTCCGAGGCGAACATGTCGCGGTCCACGACGCAGCTTCGAACGATGGGCAAGAGGGCTTGGCGCCGGAAAGCCTTGAGGCCATGGGTATCCGTGCCCTTGAAGCCGAGGGAAACGCGGAGCATTCCGTTGATCACCCGGGTGGCGGCTTTGCGGTGCAGCGGTCGGCGATCGCGCGCGCCGCGCATGGTCTTGGAGCCTACGACCAAGTCGTACCCGCCGTCTTCCCCCACCAAGAGCTCGGAGGCGCGGCGGTGGAAGTCGACGTCGCAGATGTCGATCTCGTCGCAGTGGACGTAGGTCCCGCGGGCGCGCTCGATGCCTTCACGAAGCGCCCGGCCGTAGTTTGGTTCACCCGTCGAAAAGGTGGATACCTCGGGGATCTCTTCCGATATCTCGCGGGCGAGGTCGGCGGTTCGGTCCCGGGAGCCGTTTTCTGCGATCAGGATTTCGAAGGGGCGCCCGAGCTTTTTGACCCGCGCGTGCAGCTCTCGGATCGAGCCTTCGAGGATGGGAGCTTCGTTGTGGACAGGGATGACGAAGGACAGCTCGGGCGCGCTCATCAGATCGTGCGCTCCTCCCGAACGGCCGCGGCCGCCTCCATGCCCTCGGTCAATGCGTCTTCCATCGCATTGTACTGCCAGCGTCCGTAGCGTCCGACGGAGATGATCCGGCAGGACCGCAACCAATCGAGAACGGTCTGTCGGGCTTCGGTGTAGTGCTCGTCGAACAAGACGTAGGCCGGTGACAGCACGTTCGGCTCCATGAAGAGCACCTCCGACTCATCGTCCAGGATCCCGATCTTGCGGAGACCATCCATCACCGCCTGTTCGTAGCGGCTGGGGTCTACGTCGCCGTAGTGGCCCATCTCGACGTAGTAGCTGCGGTGCCCCGCCGGCGCCAAGCTCGGCTCGACGGCGGTGTACGATCCCACCCGATAAAACGGAAACTCCGCTTCCGGCACGTAGACCCAGTGCAGGTCTTGGTGCTCCTTGGCTTCCCCACGAACGCCGACATCGAAGTAAAGAACCGAGTTGGCGCGAAGCCGGGCCCGAGCGTCGCGCACGGATTCGGGAACGGAGGCGTCACCGCCCGCCAGAACGAGGTCGACCAGAACGTCGAGCGGCAGCGTCGTCACGAGCCGGTCGTACTCGATGATCTCGCCGTCGGTCATGGTCACGCGTCGGGCGTCGAGGTCGATCGCGTCGGGCCGCCGACCCAGCTCGGCTCGGCGACCGATGGCGTCGTGGATCGACTCGGGAAGCGCGCCGATACCTCCGGTTCGCGGGTAGACAAAAGTCGCGTTGTATCCGAGCGCCTCGCGAGAGAGTCCCAGGGCGCCCTGAACGACGGCCTCCATCGATGGTCGCGGGATGTAACGCCGGGCGAAGTCGGCGGCTAGCGTCTCCAGCGGCACGCCGTAGATCTTCTCGTTGTACGGGTACATGAAGTGCTGGCAGATGCCTTCGCCGAACTCCTTGCGAATCCACTCCTTGTAGTTCTTGGGCTCGGGCAGATCCTCTTCGGTGCGCGCCTTGATCAGGCCTAGGAGGCACTCGGCGACGACTTCCTGGGGGAGGCCAAAGGTATTGGCCTGAAACGGATAGAGAGTGAAAGTTCCCTTGCTGTACACTCGTGCCTTCCGCTGGCGAGGAACGAGGTTGTCCCCGAGCAGACCGTGCACCAGCTCCTTCGTCGCCTCCTTCCGGAGGTGTAGCCAGTGGCCGGTGCCGTCGCAAAGAAAGCCCAGCGGACGCTTTCGCGTTCGGGCCAGACCTCCAACCGAATCGTTCTTCTCGATGAGCCGATAGGAACGCCGGTCGCCGAGATGGTAGGCGCAGGAGAGGCCGGTCAGTCCCGCGCCCAAGATGAGGGTGGACGTGCTGCTCATGGCGAGGCCCCGGGACCCTGGCAAAAAACCCCGGGGGACTCCAGCCTTTCGTGGCGGCCGGCCCGTTCCCTAACCGAGCGGGCTTGTTGAGCGACAGGTCCGCCCATGGTACCGCCGCCGACGCATGCGTCCGTGGATCACCGGGGTTTCGGTGGCTGGGGTCTTGATGACCGCGACCGCTGGGGCTCAAACGCCCGACCCGGCGCCGACCTCGACGACGACCTCGGCCGTCGACATCGAGGCCATCACCGACCAGATCCGAGAGCAGCTCCGAGACGAGCTCAAAGAAGAGCTGAAGGCGGAGCTCAAGCGCGAGATCCAGGAGGAGCTGGAGGCGGAAGCCGACGTGCTGGCCCCGGTCGAGTCGGACGACTGGGCCGATACCGAGTGGTCGTGGGAAGAGCCGACCGAGCCGGAGCTGAACTTTCTGGAGCTCGACGGCTACTTTCGATTGCGCTGGGACCTCTTCAACAACCTGGACATGGGGACCTTCCGCTCATGGGACGTGAACGGTAACGAGCTGATCGAGCCCAACGAGATCTACGGGCCTTTCGCCGAGCCATTCGTGTACGAGGCGGAGGGCTTCGGCCTGTCCGACGCGCCGCCCGTTCCCATGTGTCCGACCGACAGCGGGGAGACGGGGTGTGCGCCCGCCAACTCCGGAAACGACATCGATACCCTCGCCGGCGCCAACATGCGACTGCGCCTCGAGCCCACCCTGAACGTCTTCGAAGACATCAAGGTCAAGAGTCAGATCGACGTGCTCGACAACGTCGTTCTCGGTTCGAATCCCGACTCGTTCCCGTTCAACCCGATGACGCCTCTGTCTGCATTCACCAACGTCGCCCAGCCGCCTTCGAACGGGATCAACTCGGTCGTTTCCGATTCCATCCGGGTGAAGCGGCTATGGGGTGAGGTCACCACCCCGCTGGGGCAGCTGCGATTCGGTCGTCAGCCCAATCACTTCGGGATGGGCATCACCCACAACGACGGACGAGGTATCGATGACGACTTCGGCGACAACGTCGACCGCGTTCTCTTCGCTGTGAAGCTCGGCGACTTCTACATCATGCCCGCCTACGATTGGCTGGTATCCGGACCGACCAGCGCAACCTTTTACGATCCGTTCGGTCAGCCATTCGACCGCGGAGAGCGCGACGACGTCGAGCGCTGGAACCTGATCGTGACCAAAGAGCACGACGAGGAAACGGTTCGTCAGATGCTCCAGAACGACCGGGTCGTCTGGCAGGCGGGCGGCTACGGAACGTTCCGCAAGCAGAACTGGGATGTGCCCGATTTCTATCGCGAAGGGGATATCGAGAACCAAGCCAACGAGAACCGCTTGGTCGAGCGCCACGCGGCGATCGGGACCGGCAACTTCTGGGCGAAGCTTCAGTGGCGTCAGCTCACCATCGAAGCCGAGTACGGCTTCATGTATGGCAACATCAATAACCCGGCGCTCACCCGAGATCCCGACGACGGATTCGAAACCGTGGCCGACGCCTTCGAGGTGAATCAGCACGGCGCGGCTCTCCGCGGCGAGTACAAATTCCTCAAGAACGATGCGCTCAAGATCGAGTTCCTGACGCTCTTCGCCAGCGGCGACCCCGCTCCCGGTTGGGGTATTCGGCCGCTCTTGGGCAAGACCGGCGGAATTCCGAACCGAATCGGAGGCTACTGGGACGGTAACCAATCGACGTCGGGAAGCCCGAGCCTCACGAACTTTCGGTTCAACCCGGCCTACTACTTCGACATCATTCTTTGGCGGCAGATGATCGGCACGCTCACCGATGCCGTCGTCGTTCGTCCGAGCGTTCAGTACAACATCACCAAGGAGCTGGGGGGGCGCTTCGACATGATCTACAGCCACGCGCTGTTTTCGCAGTCGACGCCTTCCAACTCGCTGGACCAAGAGGTCCTGGATGCCAACAACCAAGCAGCCGACCTCGGAGGGCCTTCGAATCCTCTCGGCTTCGAGCTCGATTTCAAGTTGTTCTTCGACAGCGATGATGGCTTTCACGCCTGGTTTCAGTACGGACTCTTCATCCCCATGGACGCGATGGACCGGCTGGTCGCGCGACCCGAACGCAGCGGCGGTACGCAGACCAACGTCAACGGGACCGAGGTCACGCGCCTGAACGCGAGCCTCGTGCACAGCCTCCAGATCCTATTGGGCATCTCGTTTTAGTGGGGACGTCGTGGCATCCGACAAACCTTGGGGAGGGCGATTCAGCGGCGACACCGACGCCCTGGTCGAGGCGTACACGAGCAGTATAGAAGACGACGTGCACATCGCCCTCGACGATGTCGACGGGAGCCAAGCGCACGCTCGGATGCTCGGTGAGGCCGGGCTCATCCCCCAAGCCGACGCCGATGCGCTCGTGGCCGGGCTGCAGACCGTGCGAAAGGAGCTCGAGGCGAAGACGTTCCCCTGGGATGCTCGATACGAAGACGTGCACATGAACATCGAGCGCCGTCTGGCGGCTCTCGTGGGAGAGGACGTCGCCGGGAAACTCCATACCGCCCGCTCGCGAAACGATCAGGTCGCTCTCGATGCGCGGCTGTTCGTACGTCGGATGTTAACGCGGGTCGAAGAGCAGCTCTCCGCGCTGCAGCGGGAGCTCGTGCGCCAGGCGGCCTCGCACATCGATACCCTGATGCCCGGCTACACCCATCTTCAGCGGGGCCAGCCGGTTCGCCTCGCGCATCATCTCTTGGCCTACCGAGAGATGTTCGCGCGGGATCAGGCTCGAGTTCGGGACTGCCTGACCCGTGTGGACGTGTCGCCCCTCGGCTCCGGTGCTCTCGCCGGGACGCCGCACGCCATCCTCCGGGAGCGGGTCGCGGAGCTGCTCGGCTTTTCCGCGGTGACCACGAACTCGATGGACGCCGTTGCCGACCGCGACTTCATGCTCGAGGCGATGTCGGCGTCGGCGATCGGGATGGTGCATCTCAGCCGACTGTCGGAGGAGATCGTCTTGTGGTGTTCCGCCGAGTTCGGATTCGTCGAGGTCGACGATGCCTTCACCACCGGCTCGTCGATGATGCCGCAGAAGAAGAATCCCGACGTAGCGGAGCTGGTCCGTGGGAAGACCGGCCGGGTGGTCGGGGACCTGGTAGCCCTGCTCGTCACCGTCAAGGGCCTTCCGCTCACGTACAATCGAGACCTGCAGGAAGACAAACCTCCCCTCTATCACAGCTTGAACACCTGGAGCGCCAGCCTGGAAGTCACGGCGCGGATGGTCCCGGCACTGCGCTTCGATGTGGAGCGCCTGCGCGAGGCGCTCGACCAGGGATTCGTGACCGCCACCGAGCTTGCCGACTACCTGGTGACGAAGGGGGTGCCGTTTAGGGAAGCTCACGACGTCGTCGGCCGCTTGGTTTACGAATGTCTCCAGCGCGAGCGGCGTCTCGAAGAGCTCTCCGCCGAGGAACTCGCCGCTCACGACCCACGATTCGAGCCCGATGCGGTGGAGTGGCTCGATCCCGAGCGAGCGGTGAATCGTCGCGATCTCCCCGGGGGCCCGGCGCGTCCTCGGGTCGAGACGGAGCTCGCCCGGGCTCGCGACGAGCTGGGGTTGGACGATTGAGGTTGGTGTTGACGGCATGGGTCGCCGTCTCCGTCTCTGCGTGCGGCATCAAAGCTCCCCCGCGACCGCCCGCGTCCCCGCCGATCCCCGCCGCCGGTCACGACGCCGGTCACGACGCCGCGACCGGGCAGCCTTCGGTCGGACGTGACGCGCGGTAGCCGGTCGGGCTAAGAGCGCCCCCATGTTTCACTTCGCCCGTGGCGAAGACGGGATCCTCGCGGCTGAGCAGGTGCCCCTGCCTCTCATCGCGGATTCGGTGGGGACCCCGACCTTCGTATATGCGCGCGCCACCATCGAGCGTCACCATCGGGTCTTCCGGGAAGCCTTCGCGGGCCACCCGCACGTGATCTGCTACGCGATGAAGGCGAACAGCAGCCGAGCCGTCCTCGAGATTCTCGGCCGAGCGGGCGCCGGCGCCGACATCGTATCGGGGGGGGAGCTCCACCGCGCCCAGGCCGCGGGGATTCCTGCCGAGCGCATCGTGTTTTCGGGCGTGGGTAAGACCGATCTCGAGATAGCGTCCGCACTGCGCGCGGGCGTTTTGGCCCTGAACGTCGAGTCCGAGGCGGAGCTACACGCGATCTCGGATGTAGCTCGGCAGATCGACACGGTCGCCCCGGTTTCCCTTCGCGTCAATCCGGACGTCGATGCCGAGACCCATCCCTACATCGCAACCGGCCTGCGCGAATCGAAGTTTGGCGTGCCCATGGAAGAAGGGCCCCGGCTCGCCGCCTTGATCGCCGAGGATAGCTTCCTCGACTTGACCGGGCTCGACTGCCACATCGGATCGCAGATCGTAACGCTCCAGCCCATTCTGCAGGCTCTGGAGTCGGTCTTGGAGCTGGCGGACCGTCTGCGCGCGACGGGTCACGACATTCATCATCTCGACCTGGGAGGCGGCCTCGGCATTCCGTATCACGATGAAACGCCTCCGCACCCGAAGGAACTGGGGGAGGCGGTCGTCGCCCGCATGAAGGGACGACCGGAGACGCTCATCTTGGAGCCGGGCCGAGTGATCGTCGGGAACGCGGGGATACTGTTGTGCCGCGTGGTGTTCGTGAAGGACGCGCCCGGGCGACGATTCGTCATCGTGGACGCCGCCATGAACGACTTGATGCGACCATCGCTCTACGGCGCGCATCACGCGCTCTGGACCGTAGAGCGCCCGAAGACGGAAGAACGGTGGACCGTCGACGTGGTTGGCCCGGTGTGCGAAACCGGAGACACCTTCGCGAAGGACCGCGCACTGCCCCCGGTACGGCGCGGCGACCTGGTAGCCTTCATGAGTGCCGGAGCCTACGGATATTCGATGGCCAGCAACTACAACTCGCGACCCCGGGCGGCGGAGGTGTTGGTCAGCGGTGATAAGTGGGCCGTGGTGCGCCCCCGAGAGGACTTTGCCGCGCTGGTGGCAGGAGAGGTAGTACCCGATTGGGTTCGAGAGGATAGCGATGATTGACAAGCTTCGAGGCGCGATGAGCGCCCTCATTACACCCTTTGATGACCAGGACGAGGTGGACTACGCGGCCCTTCGCACCTTGGTCGATCGTCAGATCGAAAACGGCATCGACGGACTCGTCGCCTGTGGAACGACCGGGGAGACGCCAACCCTCAGCCCTCGAGAACAGGAGGGCGTCATCAAGACGGTCGTGGAGCAGGTCGGCGGCCGAGTCCCGGTCATCGCGGGAACCGGCAGCAACAACACGCGGGCTTCGGTCGAGCAAACGAAGCGGGCGCGAGAGTGGGGAGCCGACGCCGCCTTGGTCGTGGTCCCGTACTACAACAAACCCTCGCAGGACGGGATGTACGAGCATTTCAAAGCGGTCGCCGAGGCCGGCGGACTGCCCGTCATCGCCTACAACGTGCCCGGTCGAACGGTTGCCGACCTCCTGCCCGAGACCATCGTCCGCCTTCACTCCGACGGCCACATCGTGGGGATCAAGGACGCGACGGCCAACCTGATCCGGGCGACCGACACCATTCGGTCCTTGGACACGAAGCCGTTCGCCATGATGTCCGGTGACGACTTCACGATCCTGCCTTTCACGGCCGTCGGCGGCGTCGGCGTCATCAGCGTGGTCAGCAACATCGCTCCGGGAAGCACGGCCCGCCTGGTTCGGCTGGGCATGGAAGGCAAGCTG
This sequence comes from uncultured Myxococcales bacterium, assembly GCA_964473255.1. Lineage (GTDB taxonomy): Bacteria > Myxococcota > Kuafuiibacteriia > Kuafuiibacteriales > Kuafuiibacteriaceae > Kuafuiihalomonas. Next base: position 20,614 of record CAYYOT010000001.1, read on the forward strand.
GACGAGGGCCGCCACCTCCACAACCGGATCGTGGCTCTGAGTCACGCGATGTTCGTGGCCCCGAATCCCGTGCCCATCAAGGCGGCCCTGGCCCTCGCCGGTTGGTGTCGACCCGACACTCGTCTGCCGCTGATCACGGCCGACGAGTCGGTCCGCGAGACCGTGCGCCGAGCGCTGGAGACGTTCGCGGGGCAGAACCACAGTCTCGACGGCTTCATGTCGTGACGGTCGAAGTCATCGTGTCCGGGGCCGGGGGGCGCCTCGGACGGAGCATCGTGACCCAGTGCGCGAGAGAGCCAGACATCGCCGTTCGTGCCGTGGTCGTTCGACCGGGCTCGTCGCTGGAGGGCCAGGACGCGAACGTCTTCGCCGACGAGCTAGCGGACAGCGGTCTGCGCGTGACGAGTCGTCTCGCGCTCGACCGACCCGCGGTGCTCATCGAGACCGCTCCGCCGAGCGCCGCCGCGAGGCACGCGGAAGAGGCGGCGGCCGCGGGGCTGCCCGTCGTCATGGCTACGACGGGGTGGGGGGCGGCCGAGATCGAAGGCTTTCGGCGTCTGGCCGACGCGGTGCCGTTTTTGCTCGCCCCGAACTTGTCGCTGGGGGTCAACGTTCTTCTCGACCTGGTGGCGAGGGCCTCATCCGCGCTCGCGGAGTACGACCTCGAGGTCGTAGAGCTCCATCATCGTCGGAAGCGCGATGCGCCCAGCGGGACGGCGACCGCGCTCGCATCGAAAGCCTGCACGGCTCGGGGCCGGAGTTTCGAGTCCGACGCCATCATGGCGCGCGCGGGAAACATCGGGCCCAGGAGTACCCATGAAGTCGGCGTTTTCGCCGTTCGCGGCGGAGACATCATCGGCGAACACACGGTGTACTTCATCGGCGACACCGAGCGGATCGAGCTCACGCATCGCGCGGCGACGCGAGATGCATTCGCCCACGGGGCGACGGTGGCGGCGCGCTATCTGTTTGGCCGAGAGCCCGGTTGGTACACGATGCGCGACGTCCTCGGGCTCGAGCGAGCGTCGGGCGCCGGTCGACCGTAGGACGGTCAAACCAGGGTGAGGAAGTCGACGTACTCGCCGTGGGTCAGGCAGTGAGCATAGATTCGGATGACGTCGCCCGACTGAAGTCCGGCCGGCATCTTGGCTACGTAGACCGTGTTCTTTCCGGCTTCGGCGGTGATGTCGCCCCCCCCGGCCACGACGTAGTGCTCGGCCTGCTGCTCCGTCGTGCCCGGCCACTCCGGATACTCGCTCGTGATTTCCTCGGCGTCCCCCGCGACGGCCTTTCGGATCTTGATCCAGTTGTACCAGTGTCCTTCGTTGTTGTTGTCGGGGCTCCGCGGGGCGTTCGGGTGACGCGTGTACCCCTTGGATGGGTCGCCCCACATCAGGGCGATCATGCCGGCCGGTACGGCGGCCTCGATGCTGGGGACGTAGGGCAGGTGCTTCCCGAGGTGCTTCATCGGCCCATCCGGTCCATTGATGCTCGGCAGATACGACTCGGGGATCGCTCCCGCGTTTCCGCGGACGCGATTGAAGGCGATCGCATCCCAATTGTCGGGCGGCGTCAGCGGTACGGCGTTTCCTTGGGCGGCCGGTGCGCTGGAAGCGCTCTTGGGGGCGTCGGCCGCGTTCGAGCCCGACTTTGACGACGAGCACGAAGTCACGATCGGCATGAGCGCGACTCCGCCCGTGACGGTGGCGAGCTGTTGGAGAAAGTCTCTTCGGTTTTCGGGTTTCATGTTCATGTCGATGCCCCTCCTCGGATGGGTCGGCTATATGTAGAGATTCGTGCCGAGTCCAGGCGGTCTCGGTTCGCTCCACCTCCCGCCGCAGCGCTAGACGGCGGTGGCGTAGGCCGGCGCCGGTACCCGGACCCGCGGCGCGTCGGCCCACTTTCGGTCGAGATCGTAGTAGGCGCGAGCGTCCTCGTGAAAAACGTGGATCACGACATCCCCGTAATCGATCAAAATCCACACGCCGTTCCCCTCGCGCGTGATGGGTTTCGCGTCGAAGCTCGTCCGCATTATTCGAGTTATCTCGTCGGCGACCGCAACGCCTTGGCGGTCGCTGTAGGTCGATACGATGACGATGTAGTCGGTGTATTCGGAGCGATCTTCGAGATCGATGATTGTGAGGTTCTGCCCCTTCTTGTCTTGCGCCGCGTGCGCGGCGACGAGGGCCTTGGTCTTTGCGTCGATGACGTTTCCTCCAGCGTCTTGTCTAGCCCGGGTGAGCGTCTACACCTGCATCGTGGAACAACAAGGCTGGTCGACGCAACCTTTGAACGAAGACGTCGGGTCGGCTCCATCGATCGGATCGGTCGCACCGATACGTACGAAGGGCTGCCTTGGGGTTGAGAGCGCGATTCTCGCCCGTCCTGGGGCTCGGATCGGTCAAGACGCCGGCGCTGCGTCGCGGACGGCACGAGTGACGAGTTCGTGAACCTGCGGATCCATCATGTCGGGAAGGAGCTGGCCGCGTTCGCGGGCCAAGCTCGAGAGCGCGTCCGCGGCGGCCAGCATCATCTCGACCGTTATCGCTTTCGCGCGAGCGTCCAGAGCTCCACGAAATATGCCCGGGTAGGCGAGGGCGTTGTTCATTCCCCGGCCGTCCATGGCTACCGCCGCTCCAGCCTCGAGGGCATCGTGGGTGCTGATCTCGCTGACGGGATTTGCGAGAGCGAAGACGATCGGGTCGGATCCCATGGAGCGAACCATGTCCATCGATACGATGTTCGGCTTGGATACGCCTACGAAGAGGTTACGACCTTCGAGCACCGAAGCGAGGTCGCCCTGAACTCGGTTACGGTTGGTGATCTCGGCGAGACTGCGTTTCTCCGCGTTCATCTTTGCGTCACGCCCCTGATACACCGCGCCCGCGCTGTCCACGATGACCACGTCGGCCACGCCGAAGTGCAGAAGAAATCGGGCGATGGCGGAGCCGGCCGCGCCCGAACCGAGGACGACCGCCTCGCACTCCGACGGCTTGCGGCCGATCTCGGCGAGTGCACTCTGTAGCCCGGCCACACACACGGTCGCCGTACCGTGCTGGTCATCGTGAAAAACGGGAATGTCGAGCCGGGACTGGAGCTCGCGTTCGATCTGAAAACACTCGGGAGCGCCGATGTCCTCGAGCTGAATGGCCCCGTAGCTGCTGGCACATCGCTCGACGATATTGATGATCTCGTCGGGGTCCTTGCTGTCGATGAGGAGCGGTTCCGCGGAAACGCCGACGAAGCGATCGAGGATGGCGGCCTTGCCTTCCATTACGGGTAGGCCAGCCAAGGCGCCGATGTCGCCCAGGCCGAGGACCGCCGTGCCGTTGGTGACGATCGCGATCTTGTTGCCCACCGCGGTGAAGTCGCGGGCCACGCTCGGATCGGCCGCGATGGCTTGGCAGACTTTGGCGACCCCGGGCGTGTACGCCATCCGCAGATCCATCAAGGTATCGAGGGGAATACGAGCCTTCGTCTCGATGGCGCCGCCGCGGTGGATCTCCATGACCTGGTCGAGCACGGCCAGCACCTCGACATCCTGCACCTGGTCCAGCGCTTCCAGGACCCGGCGCTTGTGATCCTCGTCGACGAGGAAGACCTGGACTTCACGCAGTTTGCATGGGCCATCGACCCCACTCAGACGAATGTCGCCGACGTGGGCCCCGGCGCGACCGACCGCCATCAGTGCTTCAGCGAGCAGGCCCGGGCGGTCGTCGACCTTCAGTCTGACCGTGTAGATCTCGCTGGCGTTGTATCGTTCGTACCAATTCGGGGCCTCGCCGCTCATGGCTCGCATAGCCCTCCCGTCGGCGACTTCGGGTCAAGCGTCGGCCGGCGGCCCGCCGGGGACCGCAAGCACCTCACCTTCAAGGCCCACTGCGCGGTAGGCGCATCTGCAGTCGAGATATGGCGGTCCGGGCGCCATGAAGCCACGTCGTGAACCCTTCCATCGAGCGCGGCATGCGCACGCTGAGAACCGCCTTGAGCGTCGTTTGGGCAAACTCGGTCATCAGCAGCAGCCATCGAATCCGCCGTCGGTCGTACTCCGCGGGAAGCCCCGCGTTGTCGGCGAAGACGGCTTCGGCGTGCGCGGCCTCCAGAGCAACGCGGGCCTGTTCCATCAGCATCCACTCTCGTGACCGGAGCACGTCGGTGATGATCGGCCAGACGTCGAAGTTTGCTTCATACGGGGCGTTACGCTCCGGGCCGGTCGCGCGCACCAGCCCGTAGCCGACCAGCTCGGTCATGGCGAGGCTGACCAAGGACCGGCTCACGCCCAGCCGCTCGGCGACCTCGGACTGCGCCAGCGGCCGTCGCGACAACGCGAGGAGGGTCCATGTCCGCCCATGGATAGATCGAAAACCCCAGCTCTCGATGAAGCTCCCCACCGCGTCGCACACCGCGATGACGCGGGTCGACAAGCGGTCGTCGCCATCGGTGCGGTCCTTGCGCCGCCGAGATTGGGCGTCGGGCGTGGCCATCGAACGTTTCAACCGTCCTGAACAACGAAGCTCATTGCGGAATTCGGCCAATGATGCAACCACCGCTTCGTTTTCGCCCCGTTGCGGACGAGAATTAATCGTTGTTCAATAGGTGTTGAACAACGCGATGACCATGGAAGCCACCGTCGCCGCCCCTCGAGAATTCCCGCCCCCCACGGTCCTGGGGCGCTTACTTGGCGTCGCGCGCACGCGCGGGCTCGTCGATCTGTCCGAGGCGCTGGTCGCGCTGAACGCATTCGTGGCCGATGACCTGGAATCGATCGAAGCCGAGCTAGCGACGACGCCAACGCGCGACGACCTGGTCGGTCGTTCGGCCCAGCATCTCCTCGATCTGAAGGGTAAACGACTCCGCCCGCTGTGCGTTGCGCTGGCGGCCCGGCTCGGGAGCGGATGGTCGCCGGCCGTCCGGCATCTGGCTTCGGCCGTCGAACTCGTGCACAGCGCAACGCTGCTTCACGACGACGTCGTCGACGACGGGGATCAGCGACGCGGCGAGCCCACGGCGCGCGTCCGATTCGGAAACGCGGCGAGCGTCTTTGCCGGCGACTGGCTGCTGATTCAAGCCCTACGCCATGTTCGTACGGCCAGCGTGGAGGGGCTTCTGGACCGGCTGCTCGATATCATCGACGAGATGATCGACGCCGAGGCGGTTCAGCTCGAGCAACGCGGGCGGCTCCGCGCAGACCGGCAGACCTACTTCCATGTGATCGAAGGCAAGACCGCTTCTCTCTTTCGGTGGGCAATGCTGGCCGGGGGTCGCGCCGGAGGCCTCGAATGGTCGGCCTGTGAAGCATTGTCCCGGTACGGGAACGACCTGGGCATGGCCTTCCAGATCGTCGACGACGCGCTCGACGTCGTCGGCGACACGCACACCACCGGCAAGGCCCTGTTCACCGACCTCCTCGAGGGCAAATTGACCTATCCGCTCTTGGTGGGAATGGAACGCGACCCATCGCTCAAAGCCGAGCTCGAGGCGGTCGTCGCCGGCGAGGTACCCGACGACCTCGCGGCCCGCATCGGGACCGCGCTGGAGCGGAGCGGGGCGCTCGATGCGGCGTTCAGGCTCGCCCGCGAATACGCGGATCGGGGACGCCGTCATTTGGAGCGGCTGCCCGCGTCCGACGCTCGCGACGGACTCGAACTGGTGGCTGAAGTTGCCGTGGACCGGCGGGGCTGAGGTGCAGTCGTGATCGTGACTCTGCAAAGCAGCTCTTCTCCCGACCGAGTAAAGGCGGCCCTCGTCGAGCGGGGGCTCTGGGTTCAGCGATTGGACGGCATCGCCATGGACGGGTCGACCTCCGTCCAGTTCCTCGTGCAGGGGCACTCGCAGCCGATCGATGCCGAGGCCTTGCTCGAACTCGAGGGCGTGGCCAGCGTGGCGATGCCCGGCTCGAGTCACCCCGAGCTCGACGGACGTCCATCGACCGTCCAGGTCGGTCCCCATCACATTGGCCCCGAGGCTCCGTTCGCCGTGATCGCCGGGCCATGCTCGTTGGATTCGGAAGATCGGATCCGGATGTTGGCGGAGCGAGTGAGTCAGGCGGGCGCTCGTTTTCTTCGCGGTGGCGCTTTCAAGCCGCGGACGTCGCCGTACGCTTTTCAAGGTAAGGGTGAGGAAGCGCTGCGGTGGATGCGTCGCGCAGCCTCCGACTTCGGCCTGGCCGTGGTCACCGAGTGTTTGAGCGAGCTGGACGTCGAGCTGGTCGCCGAGTACGCGGACATGGTCCAGGTGGGCTCACGGAACATGCACAACTATGCTCTCCTCAAGAGCGTTGCTCGGGCGGGGCGCCCGGTCCTCCTGAAGCGAGGCATGGCGGCGACCGTCGAGGAGTGGCTGCTCGCCGGAGAGTATCTGGCCGTCCACGGATGTCCCGGCGTCGTCTTTTGCGAGCGCGGGGTCCGAGGCTTCGATTCCGCCATGCGAAACCTGCTGGATCTCGCGGCGGTCGCCCATCTGGCGGTGGTCCATGGGGTACCGGTCGTGGTCGACCCCTCGCACGCCACCGGGCGTCGCGATCTCATCGCGCCGCTGGCCCGGGCCGCCCGGGCGGTCGGAGCGCACGGCGTGATGTTCGAGACCCACGACGACCCCGGTCGCGCTCTTTCGGATGGACCTCAGGCTCTCCCCGTGGACCGGGCTCAGGCCTTGGTGCGGGAGCTGCAGAGTGGAGGGGCACGATGACGTCGAGAAAATCCGGGAGCAGCCGGATCTCCGGCTTTCATCGGCAGCCGGTCGACGAACGCGTGGACACGCTTCTCGCTCAACTCGAGCTTTCGGACGAGGCTCGTGCGTATCTGTCGAGCGGCGGGGACATCTGCGTCGCCGACGTCGATCGGATGAGCGAAAACGTCGTGGCGGGCACCTACCTGCCGCTGTCGGTCGCGCTGAACTTCCGCGTGAATCAGCGCGATGTACTGGTGCCCATGGCCGTCGAAGAGCCCTCCGTCGTAGCCGCCGCGTCCAACGCCGCGCGGCTGGTGCGGATCAGCGGCGGATTCGTGGGCGAGGCGGAAAGGCCGGTGATGACCGCGCAGGTTCAGTTCGACGACGTCCCCGACGTGCTTCGCGCGAAGGCGATCGTCGAAGCGCATCGGGGCGAACTCCTGGAAGCGGCGAACCGAGCCATACCCCGCATGGTCGACCGCGGGGGCGGCTGCAGGGACCTGGAGGCTCGGGTCATCGACGAGGAGGACGGGATTTTCGTCGTTCACTTCCACGTCGACGTGTTGGAAGCCATGGGAGCCAACCTCGTCGACACCGTCGCCGAGGCCACCGCCCCGAAGATCCGCGACCTGATCGGCGGGGACATCGGCCTGCGGATACTCACCAACCTCAACATCCGACGAATGGTTCGGGTCGAGGCGCGCGTGAGCGCCGAGGCGCTGGGCGACAGTCGCCTGGCCGCCCGCGTCGCCCGCGCTTCGAGATTCGCCGAGCGTGACGTCTATCGGGCCGTGACCCACAACAAGGGTATCATGAATGCGGTCGACGCCGTCGCCGTCGCGATGGGGCAAGACTGGCGCTCGATCGAGGCGGCGGCCCATGCGTACGCGGCCCTCGAGGGAGGCTATCGGCCACTGGCTACCTGGTCTCGCACCGACGAGGGTCTTCGGGGTGCACTCGAGATGCCGCTGGCCGTCGCCACCGTGGGTGGCTCGACCCGGGCGCACGCCGGTATCCGAACCGCGGTCGAGCTCATGAAGCCCAAGAACGCCCAGGACTTGGCCGTGATCATGGCCGCCTCCGGGTTGGCCTGCAATCTCGCGGCTCTGCGAGCGCTCGCCGGCGAAGGGATCCAAAAGGGTCACATGCGGCTGCACCGACGGAAGAACGGCAGTTCGCACCTGCCGAAGCCCGCGGAGGAGAGGTCATGACGGCAGCGACCACGTCCGACGGTTCGGGGGCGATGTTCGACCGCATCGCCCGCCGCTACGATCTCCTGAACCGGATCAACTCACTAGGGCTCGACCAAGGATGGCGGAAGAAGACCGTGGCCACGGTCGACCCGCAGCCCGGTGAGCGCATCCTCGACCTGGCCACCGGGACCGCGGACCTCGCGATCGCTTTGAGCGCGGCGGCCGGGGACGTCGAAGTCGTTGGTGTCGACCCGTCGACCCAGATGCTCGATGTCGGCCGAGTCAAGGTGGCGCAACGGGAGTTGCGGGACGTGGTCGAGCTCGTCGAGGGCGACGCTCAGCAGCTCGATTACCCCGACGACGCCTTCGACGCCGTCACGATGGCCTTCGGGATCAGAAACGTGCCCGACCGCCGTCGCGCCCTAAAGGAGATTCTTCGCGTACTCCGCCCGGGCGGTCGCCTGGCCATCCTCGAGCTTTCCGAGCCTCGAAACGGGCTGATGAGTGCGATGGCTCGGCTGCACGTTCACTATGTCGTGCCTTTGGTGGGGGCGGCGCTGTCCGGGCCTTCCGAGTACCGGTACCTCAAGGATTCGATTCAAGCCTTTCCGCCGCCCGAAGTCTTCGTCGGACTCATGTCCGAGGCTGGTTTCGTCGACGCCGGGTACGAAGCGCTGACCTTCGGCGCCTGCGTGCTCTTCACCGGGTGCAAGCCTCAGGCGTCATGAGCGAGGCAGCCGCGGTCTGGATCGAGCGCTGGCTCGACGCCGCGGCTCGGTCGAAGGCATCCTCACCAGCCGGCCTCCGAGCGGTCACGGTCCTCGGTGAGCCGACCCTCTTCGCGCGAGCGACCCACCCCGGGTTTCGCTTTGCGTTCGATTCGGCGACCACCGACCTGTCCGCCTCCGGCATCGTCCACCGGATCCGATCGGACACCGGCGCACGCCTGGGAAAGCAAGCAACCGCGCTGCTGCATCGACTCCACCACGTGGGCCCGGCCGATGCGCCGAGGCTCCCTCTGGTGGGCGGTCGAGCGTTCGACGGAGGCCTCGACCACACACCCTGGGAGACGTTCGGCGAAGCGACGCTGGTGTTGCCTCGCTTCGTCTTCCGCCGCGTGGAAGGACGTGTGTACGGCACCGTCGTCCTTCGCGCTGGCGAAACGATCCCGGAGGTGGGGTCGGAGCTCGCCTTCGAGACCGCGCCCAGCGTGCCTTCGCTGACGTCGGACACGGCGGTTGAAAGAGACCCGCGGGAAGACTTCGAGATCCGCGTACGCGGCGTGGTCGACCGTATTCGCGCGGGTGAGCTGCAGAAAGTCGTTCTCAGTCGTCGGTCGCGGATGCTCCGCGGAGCCGACGAGCCGATGGTGTGGGCCCGGCTTTCTCGACCTGACCCGCATTCGGCCCGGTTCCTGATGGCCTTCGGCGGCCGTTCGTTGGTCGGCGCGTCACCCGAGCTGCTGGTCCGCCTTCGGGGGGCTGCTCTCGAGACCGATGCTCTGGCCGGCAGCGCCCCGCCGGACGAAGGCGAGGCGCTGCAGCGTTCGAACAAAGACCAGGAGGAGCACGCCAAGGTGGTCGAGCATCTCCGCTCGGTTTTACAAGCGCAGGGGGCGGAGCCTCGACACGCCGTCACGCCTATGGTGCGGGACTTGGGCTACGTCTGCCACTTGTGGACGCCGGTGACGGCTCGCGTCCATGGAGGCGATGCCTGGGACTGGGCGTCGGCGCTTCACCCCACCCCGGCGACCGGCGGCTGGCCATGTCGCGACGCGCTTCGCGTGATCCGCGAGATCGAGCCGGATCCCCGCGGCTGGTACTGCGGAGCGCTCGGTTGGGTCGATGCGGCGGGCGACGGTGAGTTCTATGTCGCTCTTCGCTCGGCTCTGCTCGAACCCAAGGTTTGTACCGTCTTCGTCGGAGTCGGGCTCGTGGCCGGCTCGGATCCCGGTCGCGAGTGGCGCGAGACGCTGTGGAAGGAGCGCGCGATGCTCGGCGCTCTGGGGGTCGGGCATGCGGTTTGAGGTGATGCAGGGCGAGTGGTTTCGCCTCGTGATGGGGAGCCTCGCATCGTCGGGCGTGACCGACGCCGTGGCGAGCCCCGGCTCTCGCTCGGCTCCGCTGGTCGTAGCCGCTGCCGAAGAGCCGCGGATCCACGTTTTCGCTGCTTACGACGAGCGGTCCGCGGCCTTCATGGCGCTGGGTTTGGCTCGGGCCTCCGGTCGGCCGACCGTCCTCATTCGGACGTCGGGGACCGCGACCGCTCACGACTTCCCCGCGGTGATCGAAGCATCGGAGGACTGCGTTCCCCTGCTCATCCTGTCTGCGGACCGACCGTTCGAACTTCAGGCCGCTGCTGCGCCCCAGACCACGGATCAGCGTCATCTCTTCGGCCGCTTCGTCCGCGCCGACTTCGAGCTCGGTTTGCCGAACGAAAACGGTCTCAGCGGGGCCGCCCGAAGCGCGGCGCGCGCGGTGTTCGCGACCATCCACCCCGTCCCCGGACCGGTTCACGTCAACTGCCGGATGCGCAAGCCCCTCGAGCCTCGGCCGCCGGAAGCCGCGGATGAGCGCTCGCTCCAGGAAAGGGTCACCGAGCTCATCGCCTCCCCTCGGCGGCAGGTCGGAACCCGCCCGCGGTTCGGATCCGCCGCCTTGGCCTCCGTCGTCGACGACCTGACGGCCGCCCGGGCGGGCGTGATCGTTGCCGGCCCGCTTCCGCCACCTCCCCGCGGCGAAGATCTGGTGAACGCGGTCGGCGAGTTCGTCGAGCGCTCCGGCTTCACTTTGGTGGCCGAGACGACGAGCCAGCTCCGCCGCCCCGACCTGAACCCCGCCGACGACTTCGATTGGACCCCGCCACATGCCGATGTCGCGGTTCTGCTCGGTCGATATCCGAGTTCCCGCAACCTGCAGGGTGTATTGCGGAGTGCCCAGGTTGTCCTCTCCGTCGACCCTCATCGGCCCGCGGACCCGGACGGTCGAGCGGCCGCCAGCTTTCACGGGCCGATCGAGACCTGGCTGCGGATCGCGGCGGCGGCGTTCGCCGGCAAGCGACCCCCGCAGGCGCGTCGGCCCCCGCGGTGGCCCGCGGTCACCAAAGGTCTCGACGCGACGGACTTCTGCGAGGCTCATGCGGTACGGACCGTCGCCGATGCCCTGAGCCCCGGCACCTCTCTCGTCTTGGGCAACAGTCTACCGATCCGTCTGTTCGACCGGTTCGTACCCGCGAGTGAACTTCCGACGGGGCGGATCTTCCATCAGCGCGGCGTGAACGGCATCGACGGTCTCGTGAGTGGAGCGGTCGGAGTGGCCCATGAGACCGATGGACCGACGGTCGCCGTGCTGGGTGACCTGTCGTTCCTGCACGACCTGAACGGCATGGCCTTGGCTCGGTCCTTGGAACGCCCGCTGGTGGTGGTCGTCCTGAACAACCGCGGAGGTCGCATCTTCGAGGAGCTTCCGCTGGCGGACAAGGCCGGGGCCGAAGTGATGGCCTTGTTCACGACGCCTCATGCCTTCGATCTCACGGCGGCGGGTCGCCTGTACGACGTGCCCGCCGCTGCGGTCGACGACGCCGCGTCGCTCGCCCGGGAGCTCTCGCAGGCCATCGGTCGAAAGGGCGCGTCCCTGATCGAGGTGCGGTGCCCGCCCGGTCGACTGGCTGTGGCTCACCGGAGCATCCTGGGAGTTCTGTGAACCAGCCGAATCGATGGACCACGTGGTGGCTGGCCAGTCGCCCAAAGACCCTTTCCGCGGCCGCGATACCGGTCGTCGTGGGAACGTCGGTTGCTGCGCACCTGGATAGCCTTCGCTGGGGCCCGGCCCTCGCGGCCCTCGGAGGGGCACTCGCAATCCAGGTCGGTACGAACTTCGCCAATGACGTCTTCGACTACGAGCAGGGCGCCGATACGTCGGACCGTATCGGCCCGACGCGCGCCGTGGCCGCGGGATGGCTGAGCCCGGCCGAAATGCGCGGCGGCATGGTGGCGGCCTTCGTGGTCGCCACCCTCTTCGGGGCCTATCTGGTCTCGGTGGCCGGATGGCCGGTGATCGTCATCGGCGTCTTTTCGATTCTCTCCGGTGTTTTTTACACCGCGACTCGCCACTCGCTGGGCTACCTGGGACTGGGCGACCTCTTCGTTCTCATCTTCTTTGGGTTCGTTGCGGTGGGAGGGACGGTCTTCGTCCAAGCCGGTAGCTGGCCACCCCTTGCCGTCTGGGCCGCCGTACCGGTCGGTGCCTGGGCCACGAACATCATCGTGGTCAACAACCTGCGCGACCGAACGTCCGATGCCGAAGCGCAGAAGCGCACCCTCGCGGTTCGATTCGGCCGAAGGTTTTGCCTCGCCGAGTACACCGTTTTGGCTGCCCTCTCCTATGTCGTTCCCCTCGCGCTGATGTTTCAAGGGATGTCGGCGTGGGTTCTGCTTCCGCTGGTGAGCATGCCTTTCGCCATCCGCCTCATTCAGCGCGTGTGCCGCACCGATGGTCCGGAGCTCAATCCTCTGCTCGGCGCCACGGCTCGTTTGCTCTTCGTATTTGGAGGCTTGTTCGCGGTGGGGCTGTGGCTGAGCTGAGTCGGGTTCGGCTCGACGTTTGGCGACTTTGGGACCGCGGAATACGGTTCGAGCAGTCGCACCGCTCGTGGAAGGAGCGCGAGAGCGTGCGGCTTCGCCTGACCCTGGGCTCGGGAGCCTGGGGCGAGGGTGAAGCCGCCCCGCTGGAGGGTATCTCTTCCGACGACATCGAATCGGCGTGGGCGGCGGCGTTGACGCTGAGCCGCAAAGACCTGGAGCTGCCGGCCGTGCCTCGAGCCGGAGCGCTGCCGGATGGATTGCCGCCCTCGCTGATGTTCGCGCTCGAGACCGCCTGGCTGAATGCGGCCGCGCGCACGTTCGATCGCACGATCATCGAGATGCTCGGAGGAGATGCCCGCCGTCGATTCTCCGTCAACGGCGTCGTCGATCGACTCGGAGCCGAAGGCGTGGGGCGTGCACGAGCGCTCATGCAGGATGGCTTTCGGTGCCTGAAAGTGAAGGTCGGCCGTCCGGCGAGCACCGATGCCGAGCTGGTTCTCCTCGATGGGCTGGTCCGCGAGGTTTCGAGCCCGCTCCGGCTGGATGCCAATGGACGCGCCGGGACCGCGCTCGTGGACTGGGCTCGAAGCGCAGCCGAGCGTGGTCAGCTGGAGTATTTCGAAGAGCCGGGTCGCCCGGCGCTCGGCGTGCCGGTCGCCCGAGACGAGTCTTTGGCCGCCGAGCCGGAACCGCCTCGGCTCGATTGCGATGTGGTCGTTCTCAAGCCCACGATCCTCGGCGGCCTGTTCCGCGCTCGGCGCTTCGCCGAAGCCGCGCGACGGTCGCGGATCGATGTCGTCGTGACCCACGCGATCGAGACGGGACCGGGTTTCGATGCCTGCGTTGCCCTGGCGGCGGTCCTCGGGTCCCCGCGACGCGCTCAGGGCGTGGCGCCGCACGGGCTCTTGCGGCCCGGACTGCGGCCGTGGGTGATCCGGCAGGGCGTCATGCGGTGGAAGACGACGGGGGGGCGGTCGTGACCGCGCTCCGTCTCGACGCCGTGGCCACCGATCCGCGCCCGTTTTTGGTCGAGGGTGCCGACACGCTCTCTTTCGCCCAGACGGTTGCCCGGGCCCGCGCGGTGGGGGCGGCCCTGGAGCGGATGCTCGGAGGGCGTCGGCTTGGTCTGGTTGCCGGCGCGGACATCGCAGGCGTGCTCGCCGTGCTCGGTGCCCTCGACCGCGATTTGAGGCCCGTGCTCGTCCATCCCCGCTGGTCGGCGGCCGAGCGCGCCCGTTTCGCCGAGCGTCTGGGCATCCAGGTGATCGAGGCCGACCGCATCGTGCCGATCGAAACCGACGACCTCGAGCCTCGCGAGCCCGAACCCGAGGACATCGCCGTCGGGGTTCCGACTTCGGGGAGCTCGGGCTCGCCCCAGGCCGTGCTGCTTAGCCACCGCGCGCTGTGGGCCGCTGCCCAGGCGAGTGCCGCCAACCTCGGATGGTGCGACGACGACCGTTGGCTGCTGTCCATACCCGTGGCCCACGTCGGCGGTCTGTCGATCGTGACCCGATGTTTCTGGGGGCGCCGACCGGTGGTTCTTCCCGAGGCACTGAAGGGGGGCTTCACTGCGGTCGGGTTCGGGTCCGAGGTTCGACGCGGCCGGGTGACACTCGCTTCTTTGGTGCCCACCATGATGCAGCGCCTCGTTTCGGATCGAGACTTCGTCTGGCCGGCTCCACTGCGAGCGGTTCTCTTGGGTGGGGCCGCGACCCCGCCGTGCCTCCGCGAGGCCATCGTGGACCGGGGCTATCCGGTCCTCACGACGTACGGCCTGACGGAGGCCGCGGCGCAGGTGGCCACCCAGCCCCTCGGCACGCGCGTCTCGCGCGACGGAGCCGTGGGACCGCCGCTCCCCGGCGTGGAGGTCTCCATCCGCGATGGTCGTATCCTCGTTCGAAGCCCCTCGCTCCTGACGCGCACCGAGCCAACGGGCCAGACTCCGGACGCCGAAGGCTGGTGGGATACGGGTGATCTGGGGGAGTGGAGCGCTTCGGGGTGGCTGCGGATTCGAGGGCGTCGCTCCGAAATGATCATCTCCGGAGGGGAGAATGTCTTTCCCGCGGAGGTCGAGCAGGCGCTCTCCGAGCACCCCTCGGTTCACGACGTGCTCGTGACCGGCATGCCCAGCGAGGAGTGGGGAGAGGTCGTGGGTGCGGCTCTCGTGCTACGAGACGAGGGTCGAGGCCTGGCCCCGTTCGTTCGTGAGCGGCTTTCATCGTTTCGGCGGCCTCGGATCGCGGTGCGGGTGGTGGAGATACCGAAAGGGCCCACGGGCAAACCGGATCGTCGAGCAGTGGCGCGTCTCCTGGCCGAGTCGGGGAGGTCCCTGGAGGCCGTCTTACGGGAGCCCTAGGTCAGGCACGCCCTCGAAGGCGGCGAGGACCGCATCCGTGAGCGGAACTCGTTCGAACGATTCGAAATCGACGAAAACGTGGTCCGTGCGCACGGCGGCCAAGACGCGGCCGTCGTCGCGGACGAGGCGATGGAAGATTATGACCTTGCTGCCGTCGATGTGTTTGCCGACGACCTCGGTATAGACCGCGTCTCCGTACCGAGCCGGTCCGATGTAGTCGGCCTCGGCGTGTTTCAGCGGTGCGATCCAGGATTTTTCCTCGAGCGCCACGGAAAAGTCCACGCCTCGCGACTCCATGAAAGCGACGTACCCGTCGTGGATGTAGTCGAAGATTCGAGCGAAGAAGACGATGCCCGCGGCATCGACGTCCTGGAATCGAACCTTGAAGCGATGTTGGTACGGGCCGGCCGGGGCTTCGAGGACCGCAGATTTCACATCTTTCGCCTAGGCAATCGGCGGCTTCGACGCAAAACGGTTCCGACCGACCGACCGGTGACGTACTCTCCAGCCATGTCGTCTTCGGCGGTGGTCGCCGCACTTCCGCAGCCGGACCAGCCGGTCGGGGTCATGCTGGTGAATCTCGGTACCCCCGACTCGACCGAAGTATCCGACGTGCGCAGGTATCTTCGGGAGTTCCTCGGCGACCCCCGGGTGGTGGACATTCATCCGGTGGCGCGTTGGCTCTTGCTGAACCTCGTCATTCTTCCCTTTCGTCCGGCGAAGTCGGCCGAAGCCTACCGTGAGATCTGGACTGACGAGGGTTCACCTCTTCTGCTTCACGGAAAGGAGCTGACGTCGAAGGTCCAGTCCGAACTTGGGCCCGGGTATCATGTGGAACTCGCGATGCGGTACGGCAATCCGTCGATCCCGGACGCCGTCGAACGCTTGATGGCCCTGGATCCGTCTCGGATCGTGGTCGTCCCCTTGTTTCCTCAGTACTCATCGGCAGCCAGCGGCTCCGCCCTCGAGCGTTCGCTCCAAGTGCTGGCGGGTCAGTGGAACGTCCCCCCGATCGAGACCGTCACCGCTTTTTACGACGACCCGGGCTTCATCGCTTCCTTCGCCGATGTGGCGCGAGCGCCGATCCGCGAGTTTCGGCCGGATCACTTCGTCTTCAGCTATCACGGCGTTCCGGAGCGGCAGGTGACCAAGAGCGACCCCACCGGCTCGCACTGCCTGAACCTGCCCGAGTGCTGCGAGGCCGACGTCCCGGCCAATCGATTCTGCTATCGAGCTCACTGCCACCGAACGACCGAAGCGCTCGCCTCGGCGCTCGGTATCCCGGCGGATCGGCGTACGATGGCCTTTCAGTCTCGAGTCGGCCGAACGCCGTGGATTCGGCCGTACACCGACGAGCTTCTCATTGAGCTCGCGCAGTCCGGAAAGAAGCGGGTAGCCGTTCTGTGTCCGGCGTTCGTTGCGGACTGTCTGGAGACGCTGGAAGAGATCGGCATGCGTGCGCGCGAGGATTTTCAGCGCGATGGTGGAGAAGATCTTCTGATGGTGCCTTCGCTCAACTCACACCCCACCTGGGTCAAGACGGTCGCCAACTGGGTGCGAGACCGATCCTAGAGCAGGTCGGCGGTCGCCATCGGCGCCGTCAGCGGCCAGGGATGCGCTTCTTCGACCTGCGCGGCCACGCGGAGGAGCAGGTCCTCCCGGCCCAGGGGACCGAAAATCTGCATGCCGACCGGAAGGTCACCCCGACCGAACCCCGCGGGAAAGGACAGCGCCGGCAGACCGGTGGCATTGGCCAAAGGGCTATGGCCGACGTAGCCAAGCAATCGGTTTTCGACGTCTTCGTCCGTGCCGCGCAGGTCGAGTGCACCGAGGCCGAGCGGGAGCTGCATCATGGTCGGCGCGAGCCAGATATCGAAATCCTCGAAATAGGTCTCCATGTGCGCGACGAGTTCCTGAAACCCGAGCTCCGCGAGCCAGAGGTCACTCGGACGATGCTCGCGTTCGGATGCAGCGAGTCGTCGAGTGAAGGACTCCACGGGAGCGCGGCCGCGGATCGGAAGGCCCGTCGCCCAGCGAAAGACGTCGCTCTTGCCTATCCAGGGCCGAACCCAGTCCGGGCCCCGCTCGACGAGCGTACGCTGGACGATCCGGAAAAAGACGCCGGCTCCGGCCGCCCACAGGGTGCGGAACGCGTCGATCAGCGTTCGCCCTGGGATCGGCGGTGGGACTTCTTCGACGTGGTGACCGAGGCCCTCGAGCCGCTCGGCCGTCGTTTCGAGACTCGCGAGGACGTCGGGAGCCGGCGCTTCTCCGAAGACCCCCGCGCCGCAGAAACCGATGCGCAACGGCAGGGGCGGCGTCTCGATGAGCTCCTGATACGGGCGCTCGGGATCGGGCAGATACCAGCGCCCGCCTCCCGAGCCCCGAATGCTGTCCACGAAGGCCGCCGTATCGCGGACGGTGCGACTGACACAGCCATGGGTGACGAATCCCTGGGGCGGGTCGATGGGGGCCGTCCGGTGGCGGCCACGACTTACCTTGAGCCCGACGAGCCCGCACGCGGAGGCCGGTATGCGGATCGAACCCCCGCCGTCGACGGCGTGCGCGACGGGCACGATGCCGGCGGCCACGGCGGCGGCGGCGCCTCCGCTGGAGCCCCCCGGGGAGTGGCTCGGATTCCACGGGTTCCGGGTGGGACCATAGGCGGCCGGTTCGGTGGTCGGCAAAAGACCGAGCTCACTCATGTTGGTTCGGCCGAGGAACACCAGGCCGCTCTGCATCATCTTCTTTATGATGGGGTGAGTGGTCTCGCCGACATGACCAGCCAGGAGTCGTGAGCCGAGCGTGACCGGAGCTCCCTCCAGCTCGAGTTCGTCCTTCAGCAGAAAAGGAAGACCGCCCCAAAACCCCGGCTCGCGCTCGACGGCATTCAGGAAAGGCTCGGCATCGAGGTGATGGATGACCGCGTTCAGTCGAGGGTTCAGCCGCTCGAGCCGCTCGAGGGCGATGCGGGTCAGCTCGCGCGGTGTCGTCGCTCCCGATCGCAGAAGGCGCGACAGCTCGACCGCATCGTGTCGAACATAGCTCGCAGGGTCCATGGCCGGAGGATGGCCCCGATCGGAGCGACGACAAAGCAAAAGTTCGGGGGGCCGGCTCAGCCGGGTGCGTGCGAGCTCGTGGCTGCGTCGTCGCTCAAAGGCAGGCGATGCAACGAAGCGGTCCGTCGAAAGTCGTCGATCTGTTCCGCGGCCCACGCTTGGTCTCGGCCCAGCGCTCGCGCCAGGAGGACGGCGACGCGGGGCGCCGCTTCGGCGGCGGCGGCGGCATCGAAGAGCAGACATCGCGTGCGCCGGGCGAGGACGTCTTCCACGGTGCGGGCCATCTCGTGCTCGGCGGCCCACACGACTTGAGCACCGATCAGCGGTAGCCGCGAATGGAGCGGCTCGGCGAGCTCCGGACGCTGCAGGCCGAGGTCGCGGATGCGCTCTGCATCCGAGCCGTACGGCCAAAGCGTCCCCAAGCCTTCGTTGGCGGGTGTAAATCCGTGCAGCCGTAGCTCGCGCGTTCCGCACGGATGCGTTTCCAGGTCGGCGAGCATGGCCGCCTGGTCGATGGTGTCCTCGGCCATGTGGCGATACGTGGTCCACTTTCCGCCCGCGAGCGTGAGCAAGCCAGCGGCCCCGATGTGCAGCGTGTGCTCGCGGGAGATGACCGACGTGTCGGCTTGTCCTTGAGCGCTGACCAGCGGACGGATCCCGACGAAAACGCTACGGACATCCGCGGGTTCGGGGTCACGGGTCAGGTATCGGCGGGCGTGCGTTAGGATGAAATCGACTTCCTCGGGGAAGGCGCGCGGCTCCAGGCGAACTTCATCGATCGGCGTATCGGTGGTCCCGACGACGATGCAGTCGTGCCAGGGAATGGCGAAGAGCACGCGTCCGTCGTCGGTTTGGGGGACCATGATCGCCGAGTTTCCGGGCAGGAAGCTTCGGTCGAGCACGATGTGGACGCCCTGGCTGGCCCGGATGATCGGTTCCACCGTCGGGTCTTCGAGTCTTCGCAGGCCGTCGGCCCAAGCTCCGGTGGCGTTGATCACGATGCGTCCCTGAACATCGATGGTCTCGCCGGTTTCTCGATTGGTTGCCCGGACGCCCGAGATCCAGCCGGCCTCGTTCTTCACGAGGTCGGTGACGCCCACGTAGTTGAGCACCGTCGCCCCCTGCTGCCACGCGGTCTGCGCCAGGGCCAGCGCCAGGCGGGCATCGTCGAACTGGCCGTCGAAGTAGCGGACGCCGCCGCGCAGGCCGGCCGTCTCGATCGTCGGCAGAGCCTCGATCGTCTCCTGTCGGTTCAGGATGCGGGAAGGTCCAAAGCCGTATTTACCCGCGAGCAGGTCGTAGACCTTCATGCCGATGCCGTAGAAGGGGGCCTCCCACCAGTCATAGTTCGGGACGACGAAAGCCAAGTCGCGAACGAGGTGGGGTGCGTTGGCCCGTAGAATTCCTCGCTCATGGAGCGCCTCCATGACGAGCGATACGTTGCCTTGCTGAAGGTAACGGACCCCTCCGTGAATGAGCTTGGTCGAGCGCGAGCTCGTGCCTTTGGCAAAATCATGCTGCTCCAGCAGGATGGTTCGGTAGCCGCGGTTCGCCGCGTCGACCGCGCAGCCGAGCCCGCTGGCTCCTCCGCCGACGATGATGATGTCCCAGGGCATCCGCTCGTCTCGAGCGCGAGACCAAAGCTCATCGCGATCCACGGGACGAGCCTTGCACGAACGATGATGCGGGTCAGGAGCCGACGCCGTTGGCATCGTCCAGCGTCGGCTCGAGATGTGCCGCCAGCAGCTCGATTTCGGAAGTCAGTTTTGCGACGAGCTCCCGGCTCGCGGGCAGGTCGGCCTCGCGGGCTCGTTCCTCGAGGCGCTCGGCGAGGCCGGCGATCGCCGTAGCTCCGATGTTGGCGCTCGACCCGAGCAGGCCATGGGCACAGCGCCAGACCGCTGCGAGGTTTCCGCACGCGATCGCCCGGCAAGCTTCATCGAGCTTGAGCGTCGAAGTCTCCACGAAGAGGACGACCAGCTCACGCATGAACACCGGGTCGCTCCCGGCGACGTGCCGAAGACGGTGCAGGTCCAGTGCGCCATAACGAGCAGGGCTCGAGGTCATCATCGTCATCCTGAGGGTTCGAGTCGTCGTCAGACCTGGATGCGGTCGGCGAAGTCCTCGAAGTCCGTCCTTCGAGGGTACCGCTCGGCGTAGCGGAAGACGAGCCCGCTCGCGTCGAGCTCGACCAGGCACGCCGACCGGGTGCCGTATTTGCGTTCCGGGGCGAACACCTCGACGCCTTCCAGCGGGCGATGATCCGTCCGGGTCTGCAGAAGGGCGCTCAACGACGCCAGGCTGGGCTCTCGCGGAAGAAGACGCTCGATCAAGACCAGCCGGTCGGTACGACCGGCCCCGTGGCTACGCTCGGTAACGACCGTGAAGCCTTCAGGCAGGTCCGATACTCGAGTCTCGCGCCCGTCGTGGATGGCGATGAAGGCGCCGTTTCGGTCGGCCACGACGAGGTGATGGCCGTTCTCGGGCGCGGCTGGCTGCATCGAGAGCTGTCGAGCTTCCTCCAGCGAAGAGCAGCCGAGCATGCGCGGTACCCAGCGTCCTCGGGACGGTGCGTCGGAGGCCCTGGAAACGCCGAACCGGTTGGTCAGGGCTGAGAAGAGCCCAGCGTCGTTCACCCCGAGCCAGGTTCCGCCCGCCTGCAGGTCGACCGGAGCAACTCCGAGCCGTGATCCGAAGGACCATCGCCGGGGTGGACCCGCCGGCCGGTCCAGAGCCTCGTCCCGGTTGGCGCCAACCACCAGTCGTCCGGCATGGAGGCTGACGATCAAGGTGCACACGTGACTATTCTGCACCCATGGAGTTCGAGTTCTATTGGGATGTCGTGAGTCCCTACACGTACATGGCTCACACGCAGCTGGCTTCGCTCTGCGAACGGACCGGCGCTGAAGCCGTCTACCGGCCTTTCCTTCTCGGCGGGGTCATGAATGCGACCGGCAACCGCCCTCCGGCGACGGTTCCGGCCAAGGGGATCTACATGGGCTCCGACCTCGCGCGATGGCGCGAGCACTATGAGGTTCCTTTCCTGCTCCCCGTCCGGGAGGTGCCCTTTCCCATCCGGTCGGTCCTGCCGATGCGGGTCGCTCTCGTCCTCGGCGACGAGGGGGCAGGGCGCGCCTTTGCCGATGCCGTTATGCGGGCCTACTGGGCCGAAGGAACCGACGTATCGGAGGAACCCGGATTGATCGATCTCATCGGGCAGATGGGCTTCGACGCGGCTCGCGTTCTCCAGGCGGCCAGTTCGCCCGCTGTGAAGCAGCGACTGAAGGATGAGACCGACCGGGCCGTGCAGCGCGGCGCATTTGGTGCGCCCACCTTCTTCGTTGGGGATGAGATGTTCTGGGGAAATGACCGTCTGCACTTCGTCGAAGAGGCGCTTTTGCGCTGAACGGATGCACCCTATCCGTACAGCCGATCTTTTTGTCAGATTGGTTGAAGGATTCCGTCGGGTCACCGCACGTACAGGGGCGTGGGAGTCGCGATCATGCAGGAAACACCGGGTCTAGGTTGGATGCAGCTCCGAGATGCTCGCATCCTGGTGGTGGATGACGACACGCACGCCGTCCGGGCGCTGTGTCGGGTTTTGGAAGAGGTCGGAGCGGAGGTCCAGAGCGCGATGAGCGTTCGGTCGGCGTTGGAGTGCATCGGGCAGTCGGACCGTTTCGATGCCGCGGTCGTCGACTACTTCCTGGTGGGGCAGCTGGGCAAGGCGCTCCTACGACCCCTTCGCGATCAATTGACGAGCACGCTGATCATCAGCGGGCTCGAGCGGGTCGATGTCGCCTCGCAGGCGATCTCGGCGGGAGCCGATGACTTCCTGCTCAAGCCTTTCGAGGTGCCCGTATTTCTCGAGGCGGTGGCCAAGCTCGTCAGCAAGACCCGGCTCTGGCGGCATAAGATGGCCGAGATCCGCCACGGCGTGAAATCACAGCATACTCCGCCCTCGTCGGGACGGGTGTCCGACCAGCTAGACCGGGTCGTCGACATCATGGCCGGGCACAGCGGACTCTCGGTCAAGGAGCGCCAGGTGGTCCGGTTCGTCGTCGATAGCTTCACCAGCGACCAGATTTCGGAGCGCATGGGCATCACGGTGAGCACCGTGAAGTACCACGACAAGCGCGCCCGCGAGAAGCTGGGCGTGCGAACGCGCGACGAGCTGAGGCGCATGGTGTTCCGCTTGGCCGATGGTCAGAACGTTCGGCTTCCGGCCGTGTGAGCGCTAGCCGGTGTTGCGAAGTCCTTGAGCGATGCCGTTGAGCGTCGTGCCCAAGGCAACGTCGATGTCTTCGCCGGCCCGGTCGTCCCGTCGCTTGCGACGCAGCAAGCTGACCTGCAATAGAGACAAGGCGTCGACGTACGGATTTCGCAGATCGATGCTCGATCGAAGGACGACCTGGTCGGCCAACAGGCGGTCTCGCTCACGGACGGCGCGGATGCCCTCCAGCGTCAGGCGATACTCTTCGGCGATGATCCCGCGGACCTCCTCGTCTGAGCCGAGTTCGTCGAAGTAGAGCCCGACGACCTCGGCATCGGCCTTCGCGCAGACCATTTCGATCTTGGCCAGAAGGTCGTCGAAGAAGGGCCAGTCGCGGGCCATGGCGCGGACATCGTCGAGGTGGCCCGCGTCGACGGAGGCCGCCAAAGCAGAGCCTACGCCGAACCATCCGGGCAGCATCGACCGGATCTGAGTCCAGCCGAAAACCCAGGGGATGGCGCGGATGCCGGACATCTCTCCGGTCCCACGGTCGCGATAGGCCGGGCGGGAGCCGAAGTGCACACGGGCGAGCTCGGCCACGGGCGTGACCTCCAAGAAGGCTCGAAAGAGCCGTCGATCGCCGTGGATGACACCTCGAAACCTTTCGACTGACGTCTTCGCCATCTCGTCCATCAGGCTTCGGTAGCGCGCGATGACCTCCACGTCTCGGTCTTGGCGCCAGTCGGTGAACCGCGCGTGCAGCGTGCCCGTCATCATGACTTCGAGACTTCGCTCGGCGATCGGTGCCAGACCGAACTTCTGGCTGATGATCTCGCCTTGCTCGGTAATCTTGATGCTTCCGGCGCAGCTTCCCGGAGGAAGCGCCATGAGGCCGCGAAAAACCGGGGACCCACCCCCGCGGCCGACCGTACCTCCGCGACCGTGAAACAGGGTGAGCTCGACTCCGAATTCGCGGGCCAGATCCGTCAGCTCTTCCTGGGCCCGGTAGAGCGCCCATGCCGAACCGATCACGCCGGCGTCCTTCGCGGAATCGGAGTACCCGAGCATGACCTCCTGCCGCCGACCGCGGGCTTCGAGCTGACGTGCGTAGACGGGATCCTCGAAGAGCATTCGGCAGATCCGGGGAGCGTTTTCCAGGTCGCTCAAGGTTTCGAACAACGGCACGAAGTCGAGCCGCGAACGCGGGGGTTCGGACGACAAATGAACCAGCCCGGTTTCACGACCCAAAAGAACGACGCGCAGGATGTCCTCGGCCGAATGGGTCATGGAGACGATGTACGTGGACGCGGCCTTCTCCCCGAACCGGTCCTGGATCCGACGAACGCTATCGAAGACTTCGATGGCTCGTCGGTCGTCTTCGGCGATCTCGACCTGATTCGAGAGCAGTGGCCGACGGCCAGACAACTCGGCTCGGAGCACCTCGGGTTCCTCGAGCGCCACGTCGATGGCTCGGCCCAACGCCTCGACCGCCCGAGTGTGGACCTGGCTGTCCTCGCGAACGTCGAGGGCGAAACCGGTGAACCCGATGCTTTCCACCTGGCTGAGCAGCGGCTCCACGAAACCGCGACGCGCCAGGTCGGCTCCCGCCTCCATGAGGGTGAGCTGAATCAGGCGTAGGTCGACCGCGAATCCCTCGGCGTCGGCGTAGCCGCCCGGTTCGCCTCGTCTCCAGCGGGCGAGGCGTTCCTTCATGAAGGAGAGCTTGAGCCGAAGCGGCTCTTCCGCGTCACGACGCTGATTGCGCTCGAAGACGCTGGGAAGCTGGTGAGTGTCCTGCGCGATCGACGCTCGCAGCCTTTCCGGGACCGGGGAGAGGCCGCTCGACAGGCTCATCTGGTCGAGCAAACGGTCCAGCTCGTGCTCGTAGCGGTCGACCACGGCTTCCGCCGACCAGGCGGCCGCCTTTTCCGTGATCTCGGGAGTGACGAAGGGATTGCCATCCCGGTCGCCCCCGACCCAGGAACCGAAAGGGATCCGCAGCCGACCGGGCCAGGCGCGTCCGAAGGTTTCTTCGAACGCTTGGTGGGCGGCTTCATCCGCGGCCTCCGCGGCATCGAGCAGCCGATGCTCGAGGTACCAGACGACGTTGCTCACTTCGTCGAGCACCGACAGGCGGTCCCGCCGAACCTCCGAAGTCAGCCATAGGAGCTCGATCTCGCCCTCGAGATGGGCATCGGCGAGCCGCTGCTCGGCGGGATCGGCGTGCTCCCGCGCCAGCAGGCCGTCCGCCAGGCGCGCCTGTAGCTTGAGGATCGTCTGACGTGTGGCCTCCGTGGGGTGGGCGGTCAGGACCGGACGCGGTGAGAGCGAGTCGAGCGCCCGCTCGACCTGGCGATCAGTGAAGCCCTTGGCCTTGAGCTCGGCGAAGCACCAGCGGAACGAACCCGGCTGGACGGTGTCATCGTAGCTGCGCCGGCGACGAACCCGATGCACTTGCTCGGCGGTGTTGATGATCATGAAGAACAGAGTGAAGGCGCGCGCGACCTTGCTGCACCGCTCGACGTCCCAGCCGTCGACGGTCTTCAGGATGTCCTCGAGCGCTTCGGCACCGTCATCGCCGCGACGGCGGGCGCGGCAGCGAATGCGCAGGCTCTCCACCGATTCGAAGATGTCGTTGCCCTCGATCCGGCGGATGACGCGGCCGAGAGTGCCGGCCAGCCAACGTACGTCGTCGTGCAGCGGGCGTTCTTCCGGCCGTCCGCGAGGGTCGGGATCGACGGAGCTCACCGCCTCCTCATGCCACGCCCGGCGCCCTCCGGGGAGCCCGCGGGACATTCGGCCCCGAGTTCGTCAGCCCGGATCGTCACGGAGGGCTTCCGAGAGGCCGTAGCTCAGGGCTCCGGCCGCCAGGCCGACCGCCAAAGGAATCCAGGGCACCTTGTCCTCCTTGGTAAGGAGCGAGCCGAAGGTCCACGAGGCTCCCGTGATGGCCAGGCTGTACCCCAAGGGTATCGTCAGCGGGCCGCTCTCCGCGGGCGGGGCCGTCGGGTCGTCGGGGTCGTACGTCGTCGACAGACGCTTGAACCGTGCTCCAGAGCAACCTTCGCAGGCGATCCGGGTATCGTCATTCGCGGCATCGACGGCCCCGGCGATGATGAACGCCGCCCCGCTGGCCATCAAGATCGCTCCCGACCAGATGGTCCCCGTTCGCACCCGCCGCCCCGTTTCCGAGGGGAGAGGCAGGAGGACGGCGTCGAACGCCGTATCGCGATTTCGGCGGACGTCGACCGTCGCCGTCAGCGGCATAAAGCCCGGGTGCTCGAGCCGGAGCTCGACCGGGCCCGGGCGGAGACGATCCACGACGACGGGCTCCGACGACGTCGTCACTCGCAGGGTATCGTCGACGTAGACGGCGGCCCCTTCCACGTTGGCGGATACGGTGATCGTCCCGAAGGGGTTCCAACGACCTCGAGTCTCGAGTTCCGGACGCAGGAGTTCACTCACGAAGCGCTCGAGAATTCGCTGAAGCTCGGGGCCCCCTCGAAC
Organism: uncultured Myxococcales bacterium; assembly: GCA_964473255.1. Lineage (GTDB taxonomy): Bacteria > Myxococcota > Kuafuiibacteriia > Kuafuiibacteriales > Kuafuiibacteriaceae > Kuafuiihalomonas. The sequence continues at coordinate 46,193 of CAYYOT010000001.1, forward strand.
CTCCGCCCGGAAGGGACGCCCCAGGACGGCGGCCTCCCGCAGTTCCGTCTCCGCCGCCAAGTTCACGGTGTCCCGCGGATGCCGCCACTTCAGAGCCGCATCGGCGTCGACCAGGGTGAAGGTCAGGTTGTCGCCCTCCGGTGAACCGACACCGGATATCAGCAGGATGTACCGCGCGACCGACAGGTTGCGGCGAGTCAGATACTCCTCGTGCTCGGCGAAGGGAGCCACGCCCCCGTCAGGGAGGAAGTAAACGCTGCGGTCGTAGTCGGGGCGAGCGCGCTGGATCAAGCATGAAAGCCGCCCGCGGCAGTCGTTGGCCGCGGCCGGGTCGAGACGAGAAACCGACAGATCCGTGTGGTCGTCGACAGTTCGGTCGATGAAGCTGAGGACTTCGGAGGAACGAACGTAGTTGAGCTCGCCGCTCGGAGTGAAGAAGGAGACGGCGATCCGATCATCGGTCCCTCCGGAGGCAGCGATGATGAGACCGAGAGCCACCGTCAGCACGGTGTGGACCATAGCCGCACTCGGGTCGGAGCGACACTGCGTGCGGTCAGCGGCTCAGTCGAAACGCGGGGTGAAGCGGGTCAGGGTGACGTACTGGTTCGGCCACGGAAGCTCGTAACCCAGAGCCTGCGCGGCATGCCGCGTCCAGTAGGGATCATACAGATGCGCGCGCGCGAGCACACACAGGTCGGCGCGTCCTCCGGCGATGATGCTGTTCGCGTCGCCGTAGCCGCTGATGGAGCCGACGGTCATGGTGGGGATACCGGCTTGCAGGCGGATCTCTTCCGCGAACGGCGTCTGCCATAGTCGTCCGTAGTCCGGATTCTCGTCGTCGACGACCTGACCGGTGGACACGTCGATGATGTCGGCTCCGTGCTCCTTGAACGCCCGGGCGATCTCGACCGCCATTCGACCGTCGACGCCACCGGGCGCCCAATCCGAGGCCGAAATCCGAACCGATATCGGTCGCTCGGGCGGCCACAGATCGCGGATGGCATCGAATACCTCGAGCGGAAACCGAAGACGGCCTTCGAGGTCGCCGCCGTACTCGTCCGTCCGCTGGTTGGTGAGGGGAGAGATGAAGGTCGAGAGCAGGTAGCCGTGGGCGGCATGGAGCTCGATGAGGTCGAAATCGGCCTCGATGGAGCGTCGTGTCGCGGCGACGAACTCGCTGACGACCGCGTCCATGTCCTTCCGGGTCATGGCGTGGGGAACCTGGTGGTCCGGCTTGTACGGAATTGCCGACGGGGCCATGACCGGCCACGCCGCTTCGTCGAGAGGTTCGTCCATTCCTTCCCACAGGCGTTTGGTCGCGCCCTTTCGTCCGGCATGTCCAAGCTGGATTCCCACCTTCGCTGCCGTGTGGTGGTGAATGAAGTCGGTGACCCGGCGCCAGGCCAGCGTGTGTTCGTCGGTATAGATGCCGGCACATCCGGGGCTGATTCGACCCTCGGCCGAGACATCGGTCATCTCCGTCATCACCAATCCAGCGCCGCCCATCGCTCGACTCCCCAGGTGGACGAGGTGCCAGTCATCGATCGTCCCCTGGTCGGCCGAGTACATGCACATGGGCGAGACCACGATGCGATTGGCGAGGTCGAGTTCGCGCAGGCGGAAGGGCAGGAAAATGGGCGGCGGCGTACCGGACGCGGACGCGGCCACGGGCATGCCCTGTTTCCGCGCTTCCTCGGCCACGCATCGGTCCACTTCTTGGACGAAGGCGGCGTCTCGAAGCCGCAGGTTACTATGATTGATGCGTAGACTTCGGGTCAGCAGACTGAACGCAAATTGAAGCGGTGGGAAGTCGGTGTAGCGTTCGGTACTCTCGAACCACTCGAGGCTGACTTGGGCGGCCCGCTGCGTACTCTCGACGTCTGGTCGTCGGTCGAGCTCGTATCGCTCCAGTGCGCTCGGCACGTCGGACTCTATGTGGAGCGCACGCGCCAACGCGATTGCGTCTTCCATTGCGAGCTTGGTCCCCGATCCGATCGAGTAGTGGGCGGTGTGGACGGCATCGCCCATCAAGGCCACGTTCTGATGTGACCATCGACCGCACTTGATGGTGGGGAACTGCCGCCACACCGACCGATTCACCAGGACCGGATGGCCCTGCAGCTCCTCGCCGAAGATCTCGGCAATGTACTTGGCGGTCGCTTCCTCGTCGTCCACCTCGAGGCCGGACCGCTCGAAGGTCTCGGCGGTGGTTTCCACGATGAACGTGCTCATGCCCTCCTCGTATCGATAGGCATGGACCCGCCATAAACCCTCCGGCGTTGGCTTGAAGAAAAAGTTGAAGGCTTCGAAAGGAAGGGTGGTTCCCAACCACACGAATCGATTGGGGCGCCAATCGATCTGGGGCTGGAAGCTCGCTTCGTAGCGAGAGCGCACCGAGGAGTTGACACCATCGGCCGCCACCAAGAGGTCGGCGTCCCGCACCGACTCGGGATCGCCGACATCGGTTTCAAAGTGCAGGTCGACCCCCAGCTTGCCGGCGCGCTCGGTGAGGATCCTGAGCAGCCGCTTGCGGGAGAGTCCGCAGAAGCCGTGGCCGGTCGAAGTGAGCTTCTGTCCGCGGTAATGGATGTCGATGTCGTCCCAGTGGGCGAACTCCGACCGGATCGCGTCGTAGGTGCCTCGGTGGGCGGCTTGGAGGTTGCCCAGAGTGGCGTCGCTGAAGACGACACCAAAGCCGAACGTGTCGTCCGGGCGATTGCGCTCGTAGACGGTGACTTCGTGGCGAGGGCTCTGCTCCTTCAAGAGGATCCCGAGGTAGAGGCCGGCCGGCCCTCCGCCAATGCAGTTCACCTTCATGGGGCAGGCGTAGCAAACCCCCATGTCCAGAGCTACCGGGTTCCGTCGGACCCAAGGGCCGGCTTTTCTTGCGTCGTCCGTCGCCGCCTGGCTTCCTCCAGCCGCATGCCTCAGATGTGGGCCATCGCGATGTTTCTCGGCGTGGTGTTCACCATGAACGCCGCCGTCCACGTGTACCTTTGGGTGCGCCTGGTTCGGGATCCGGGTTGGGGGCTCGCGGTTCGTCGCGCTGCGACCATTCTCCTCGTGGGGCTGGCGCTCCTCGTGCCCGCGGGCCTCGTCGGAGCTCGCACCTTGCCTCACGGTGCCGCGAGCGTTGTGTCCGGTCTCGCGTTCGTCTGGATGGGAGCCGTTTTCTTCCTGGTCGTCGGACTCTTCTTCGCGGATGCCGGGCGTTTCGCGCTACGGCGCCTTCGTTCGGGGTCGAGCGACCCCGCCGACCCCGCCGACCCCGAACGTCGTCAGGCGTTGGCCCGCCTCACGGCGGCCGGCGTGGGTGCGGCGGCGACGGCGGTGACGGGAGTCTCGATGCGGTCCGCGCTCGGCGATATCGGTATCAAGGAGCAAGCGATTCGCCTGCCGCGGCTGCCGACCACTCTCGATGGACTGAGCGTCGTGCAGCTCAGCGACATCCACGTGGGACCGACCATCGGCCGCCGATTTCTCTCGGGCGTCGTAGAGAAGACGAACGCGCTGGCACCGGACATCATCGTCGTTACCGGTGATCTCGTCGATGGTTCGGTTGCGCGCCTGAGCCGGCACGTCGAACCTCTGGCTCGACTGCGTGCCCGCTATGGCGTCTACTTCGTGACCGGCAACCATGACTTCTACTCGGGCGCGGACGCGTGGTGCGCCTACCTCTCGAAACTCGGCCTTCAGGTCATGCGCAATCGTGCCGTCCGGGTGGGTGACGCCGGGGGGCGGATCCAGCTGGCCGGTATCGATGATCACCACCACACGGCCGGCCGGGGCATCGGAGCGGCGATGGCCAAGGGGCTCGATCCCGAGCTCGAGACGGTGCTTTTCGCTCATCAGCCGCAGTCGATCGGGGATGCGTCGGCGATGAAGGCCGGGCTCCAGATTTCGGGTCATACCCACGGGGGTCAGATCTACCCCATGACGGAGCTGGTGAAGCTGACGACGCCCTATGTCGCTGGCCTATACCGGCACGACGAGAACACGCAGATCTACGTGAGCCGGGGTACCGGCTACTGGGGCCCGCCGATGCGGTTGCTCGCTCCAGCGGAAATTTCGAAGCTGGTGCTCACGACGTAGGGGAGTCCTTCAGGTCGCTCACGGCTTGGGCGAGGAGGGCGACGCCGTAACCGGTGCCACGCTCTCCCCGAAACGCCGGACCAGCGAGGTCGATATGGACCCAGCCGGCCTCGGTGTCTTCGAGGTGGCTGTAGATGAACTGAGCCGCGCAGCTCGATTGCGCATTGTTGCGGCTCTTCACGCTGTTTCGCATGTCGGCGACGGGGCTCTTGAACTCGACCTGGTAGAACTCGGGAGCGAAGGGCAGCGGATGGACCAGGTCGCCGCTCACCTTGCCGGCTTTCACGACCAGGCTCTCGAGGCGGGCGTCGTTCGAAACCACGGCGGCGTGTCGGGCGCCGGTGGCGACCATCTGGGCCCCGGTGAGCGTTGCTGCATCGAAGATGAGGTTGCAGCCGAGCTTGCGGGAGGCCCAGCTGACACCGTCGCCCAGAAGGAGTCGTCCTTCGGCATCGGTATTGTTGATTTCGACCGTCTTCCCGGAGTGCATCCGGATGATGTCGTCCGGCTTGAAGCTGCCCGGTCCGATAGCGTTCTCGGCTAGGCAGAGAATCAGCGTCACTTGATGCCGGGTCTTGTTTTGTACGAGCGCGACGAAGGCACCGAGGACGGCCGCCGCTCCCCCCATGTCGCATTTCATGCCTTCCATGAACCCGCGCTGCTTCAGATGCAGGCCGCCGGTATCGAAGGTGACGCCTTTACCGACCAGAGCAACGTGATGCCCCGAAGCGCCGCGACTCGGCCTGTACGTAGCCACGACCATCGTGGGTGGTTCGGACGCGGCTTTGCCCACGGAGTGGATGCCCAACAGGCCAGCATCGACCAGCTTGTCGCCCTTGATCTCGGAAACCTTGACCGACCGCAGGTCCCGCAGCATCTCCTTTGCCTCCCGCGCGAGGCGCGAAGGATTCATCTCCGAGGGCGGTGTGTCGACCAAGCGCGCCGCCTGGCGGCCGGCGTCGATGATGCGGGTGACCTCGACCGGGATCTTCATGGCCTTTCCGCGGCCGTCGATGGCGCACACTCGGACCTCGGTCAGTCCATCCACGGAGCGGGCGTCGAAGATCGGGAAAGCGCGAGCCACGGAGCCGAGGAGGGCGACCAGGTGCGACGCGTTCTCGACGATCAAGATGATTCCGATGACACCGGAGAGGTCACTGCGGAGTCCGGACAGGGCCCGCTCGACGGTCGCCGGGCGCGCCGGATGGTTGTAGTGCGACGACTTCCGCGGGACGGCGACCAAGGTCAGGGTCGTGGGGCGTGCTCCGGTCACGGTCTGAGCCGTGTCGCCCATGACCCCCGGTTCGACGTGCGCGGCCAGTCGGTCGGCTTGGGCCTGGAGGTCTTCCGGCAGGAACGACGGGAGCTTGGGGATCCGGCGCTCGGAAGCCACGACGATGGCGTGGTCGGCTTCGGTGAGCGCCCGGACCGGGTCTCGGGTGTAGTTCAGGTTGGCCACCGTCGGAGTATGCCATAGCCTCCGGACCGTGACGCGCCTACAGCTCGAGCAATTCGAGCGCGAGATCGCCGTTCGGCCGATTACCGTCGACGACTACGAGGCTCTCCGCGACCTGCAGCTCCGGTGCTTTCCGGGCATGGCCCCTTGGGAGCCCGGTCACCTGGAGAGCCAAACGCAAACCTTCCCCGAGGGGCAGCTCTGCGTGACCTTCGAGGGGCGGATCGTCGCCTCGTCGAGCAGTCTGATCGTCGATTTCGACCACTACGATGCCTGGCATAACTGGAAGGAGATCTCGGATAACGGGTACATCCGCAATCACGACGAGGAAGGGGACACGCTCTACGGCATCGAGATGATGGTCGATCCCGGGTATCGCGGGCTGAAGCTCGCTCGGAGGCTCTATGAAGCCCGCAAGTCCCTGGTTCGCGAGCGGAATTTGCACAGCATCATCATCGGCGGACGGATTCCCGGATACGGCGACCATGCCGATGAGATGACGGCGCGGGAGTACATCGAACGGGTCATGGCCAAGGAGCTGTTCGACCCGGTGCTAACCGCGCAGCTCGCCAACGGTTTCGTTCTCCGGCGGCTGATTCCGAACTACATGCCGAGCGACGCTCAGTCGCGCGGCTATGCGACCTTCCTCGAGTGGACGAACCTCGACTACGTTCCTCCGGGCACGCGGGTCTTTCAGGCGGTCTCGAACGCACGAATCTGCGTCGTTCAGTACAAGATGCGCCGGATCGATAACTTCTCCGCGTTCCGAGCTCAGGTCGAATACTTCGTCGATACGGCTTCCGACTACAAGTCCGACTTCGTCGTGTTCCCCGAGCTTCTGACGACTCAGCTGTTGTCGACCTTCGCGACCGATCGACCGGCCGAGGCCGTGCGCAAGCTGGCGACCTACACACCCCAGTATCTCGAAACGATGCGAGACCTCGCGGTGCACTACAACGTCAATCTGGTCGGGGGAACTCAGTTCACGCTCGACGATGGGCACCTGCGCAATACGGCGTTCTTGTTTCGGCGCGACGGAACCATTGGCCAGCAGTACAAGGTTCACCCAACTCCGAGCGAGCAACGATGGTGGGGCGTCAAGGGCGGTGACCAGGTCGAGGTCTTCGAAACCGACCGTGGAAGAGTGGGGCTGCTCGTTGGCTTCGACATCGAGTTTCCGGAGCTGGCTCGCGTAGCGAGAGCCAAAGGGGCGAACATCCTTTTCTGTCCCTTCACGGCCGATGAGCGGCACAGCTACATGTCCATTCGACACTGCGCCCAGGCGCGAGCGGTCGAAAATCACATGTACGTCGTGCTGTCCGGGGCCACCGGCCTGCTGCCGTTCGTGGACAACGCCGACGTCCACTATGCGCAGTCGGGGATCTTTACTCCTTGCGACTTCGGCTTTGCGCGGGACGGTGTGGCCGCGGAGAGCGCTGCGAACGGTGAAGACGTGATCTTCCAAGATCTCGACACGGCCATGCTGCGGCGAACCGTCGCGCGCGACAGCGCTCGGACGTGGACCGACCGTCGCAAGGATCTCTACGGAGTCATCTTTGACCAAGAGCGATTCTGAGCTCGGCGTCTGGGCCCCCAAGGCCCGGCGCGTCGAGCTGGTGACGGCGGTAGGACGCCGCGCCCTCGCGGCCCGCCCCTCGGGGTGGTGGGTAGATGGTACGCGGGACGGGCACGATGCGCCCTACGGTTTCGCCCTGGACGGTGGCCCGACGCGCCCGGACCCAAGGGCGCGCAGGCTGCCGGACGGCGTGGAAGGCTTCGCCCAAGCGTTCGACCCGAGGGCCTTCGCTTGGACCGACCACGCGTATCGGGGCCGCAGCTGGTCCGACGCCGTCGTCTACGAGCTGCACGTGGGGACGTTCACGGAAGCGGGAACGTTCGAGGGCGTTCTCGACAAGCTCGACTACCTCGTGGACCTGGGCGTCACCCATGTCGAGCTGATGCCCGTCCATGCCTTCCCGGGTTCGAGGAGCTGGGGCTACGATGGCGTGGGCCTGTTCGCCGCCGACGAAAGCTACGGCGGACCGGAGGGGTTGTGTCGCCTGGTCGATGGCTGCCATCGGCGCGGCTTGGGCGTGATTCTGGACGTCGTCTACAACCACCTGGGCCCTGAATCGAACTACCTCGGGGAGTTCGGTCCGTACTTCCTCGAAGGTCGAAGGACACCTTGGGGACCATCGGTGAACCTCGACGAGGGCGGCGCGGACCACGTGCGACGTTTCTTTTTGGACAACGCGCGCATGTGGCTCCGGGACTTTCACTTCGATGGGCTTCGGCTGGACGCGGCTCAGGCTCTCGAGGACCGAACGGCCATCCACTGGTTGGAGGAACTCAGCGAGGAGACGGAGAGTCTCGCGCACGAAGTGGGTCGTCCCTTGACGCTGATCGCCGAAATCGACACCAACGACCCGCGGGTAGTTCGACCGCGGTGCGAAGGCGGTCTGGGCATGAACGCTCAGTGGTCCGACGACTTCCACCACGCCATCCACGCCCTGCTGACCGGCGAACGCGCGGGGTATTACGCTGATTTCGGCCGAGTGGAAGACGTGGCGCGAGGATTGACCGATGCCTTCATTCTCGACGGCCGCTACGCCGTTTATCGGGGTCGCCGGCACGGCCGACCGGCAGGCGACGTCCCGGGGGAGTGCTTCGTGGTGTACGCGCAGAACCACGATCAGGTGGGTAATCGACCGCGCGGCGACCGGATCTCGGCCGTCGTCTCGCCGGCCCGGGTCCGCATGTTCGCGACCTTGGTTCTCTTGTCGCCGTACGTGCCCATGCTCTTCATGGGGGAAGAGTGGGGCGCATCGGCCCCCTTCCCGTTCTTCTGTGACTTTGCGAACCGTCACCTGCGGAAGGTCGTCGCCGACTTTCGCGCGAGGGAACTGGCTCACTTCGGCTGGGACGTGAAAGAGATGGTCGACCCGCTCGACCCGGCAGCCTTCGAGGGTGCCCGACTCGATTGGTCGGAACTCGCGAAGGGCGAGCACGCCCAGCTCCATGACTGGTACCGGCGTCTTCTCCGGTTGCGTACCGCACGCCCCGAGCTCCGGGACGGCCGGCGCAAGGACGTCGACGTGCGATTCTCCGAAGGCCGATGGCTGACCTTCGGTCGCGGGCGCGTGACCGCGGCCTTCAATCTGGGCGACGAGCCAGTCCGTCTGGAGCACGTTGAGGGAGCCGTCGAGCTCGCGTATCCGGCGGCCGAGATTGATGCTCAGGGAGGACTGCGACTTCCGGCCGAAGCCGTCGCCGTCACCCTCCGTGCGAGCGGTCCTCGATCCCCTGCGTGAACATGAGGCGGCGGGGCCGCTTCCCGCCTGGAGAACGAAGCTGTGGAGGCCGTCGGCGGACAAGGGGCGGCCGGCCTGCCGGTGAGCTTCGAGGACGGATTCGACGGACATGTCGGTTTTCTGACGCGACCAGAAACGTTTCCGTCGACCCGATACGGGAGCCGATTGCGTTGTCGCGACGAGTAAAAGTGCACGAGGATCTCGTCTTCCGCGGGTAGAGTCGGGTACCTTCACCTCGTGCGTACGCCGTGGGTCTTCGGCTTGGCGTTCTCCATCCCCCTTTCCCTCGGCGTGGGACTCGTTCGCCTGGGCTTCTGGGTTTTCCTACCTCTCGTCCTGGTCTTCGTTCTGATTCCGCTCCTCGATGCACGGATGGGCATGCGGACAGATGCGCCGGACGAGTCTCGAGGGTCGCACCGCGCCTACGACGCGTGGCTCGTCCTGTGGGTTCCCGCACAGGTCGCCATCATGGCGTGGACGTTTTCCGTGGCCACTTCGGGTGCCGCGTCGTGGTGGGAGGTGGCTGGGCTCGTCGTATCGCTCGGGGTGCTCACCGGCGCTGGCGGCATCACCGTCGCCCACGAGCTGATGCATCGAAAGACCCGATGGGAGCGAGGACTGGCCGAGGCGCTCATGACGCTGGTGTCCTACCCCCACTTCTGTGTGGAGCACGTCTACGGCCATCACCGAAACGTCGCCACGCCCTCCGACCCGGCCACTGCGCGCTTCGGGCAGTCGCTGTATGCATTCTTCCTACAGACGATCGGCGGGAGCCTGCGGTCGTTCTGGCGGCTCGAGCAGGACCGCGCCCGCCGCGGACGAGCGCGCGGTCTGGGCGATGCTCGGTGGCGCTACTCGGTGCTCATCTTGGCCGTGTACGGCGCGATCGGCTCGGTCTGGGGGTGGGGAGGCGTCGGTCTTATGGTGGTCCAGAGCTTGGTCGCCATCCTGATGCTGGAGACGATCAATTATGTCGAGCACTACGGCTTGCTGCGAGCTCGCCGGCCCGATGGACGCTACGAGCGAGTAGTCCCGCGACACTCCTGGAACTCGGAGCACCTACTAACCGGTGTCTTCCTCTTCAATCTCCCGCGCCACGCCGATCACCATTTTCTCGCAAGCCGTCCGTACGCGGTGCTGCGGAAGTCGGAAGACGGGCCCCAGCTCCCCGCGGGATACGCGACGATGCTGCTCCTGGCTCTCGTGCCGCCTCTTTGGCGCAAGGTGATGGACCCGCGGGTCCGGGCCATTCAGGGCTCAACACGGGTGGACTTTCGGCAAAAGCCTGATAGCGTCCCGTCCCCGTGAAACGTGCCTCCTTCCGGCTGGACCACCTCGACCAGCTGGAATCCGAAGCCATCCACGTGCTGCGTGAGGTCGCGGCCCAGTTCGAAAACCCCGTGATCCTTTTCTCCGGCGGGAAAGACTCGATGTGCGTCGTGCATCTCGCCCGCAAGGCATTCTGGCCGGCACGATGTCACTTCCCGTTGGTCCACATCGACACCGGACACAATTTCGCCGAGACCATCCAGTTCCGGGACGCGCTGGTCGACCGGTACAAGTTCGAGTTGGTGGTGGGGAGCGTCCAGAAGTCCATCGATGATGGTCGCGTGGAAGAAGAGACGGGGCCGATGGCGAGCCGTAACTCTCTCCAGTCGGTGACGCTCCTCGATACGCTGGAAGAGCATTCCGTCGACTGTGCCATCGGGGGAGCGCGTCGCGACGAGGAGAAGGCTCGGGCCAAGGAGCGTTTCTTTTCCCACCGCAATGCATTCGGCCAATGGGACCCGCGCAATCAGCGTCCGGAGCTTTGGGACCTCTATAATGGGCGCAAGGCTCCGGGTGAGCACTTCCGTGTCTTCCCTCTGAGCAACTGGACCGAGACCGACGTCTGGCAGTACATCAAGCGCGAAGAGATCGAGCTGCCTTCGCTGTACTTCGCTCACGAGCGGGAAGTCGTGTGGCGCAAGAACATGTTCTACGCCGTCACGGAGTTTCTTCCCGTCCAACCGGGCGAGCGCGGTGAAACGAAGCAGGTTCGTTTCCGCACGGTCGGCGACGCCACCTGCACGGGGGCGGTCGAGTCTTCAGCCAGTGATCTCGATGCGATCATTGCCGAGGTTGCGGCGGCGCGGATTACCGAGCGCGGGGGTCGCGCCGACGACCAGCGCAGTGAAGCGGCGATGGAAGACCGCAAGAAGCAGGGATACTTCTGATGCGAATGGATCTTTTGCGGTTCAGCACCGCGGGAAGCGTCGACGACGGCAAGAGCACGCTGATCGGGCGCCTGCTCTACGACACGAAGACGATCTTCGAAGATCAGCTCACGGCGGTGGAGAAGGCCAGCAAGCGGCGCGGTCAGGAAACGGTCGACCTGGCGCTCTTGACCGACGGCCTCCGTGCGGAGCGCGAGCAGGGCATCACGATCGACGTCGCCTATCGGTACTTCTCTACGCCTCGTCGCAAGTTCATCATCGGCGATACACCGGGTCACATTCAGTACACGCGGAACATGGTGACCGGTGCTTCGACGGCCCAACTGGCGGTGATCCTCATCGATGCGAGGAACGGAGTTGTGGAGCAAACCTGCCGTCACGCCTTCATCTCCACACTGTTGGGGATTCAGCACTTGGTCGTCGCCATCAACAAGATGGACCTCGTCGACTACTCGGAAGACGTCTTCAATCGGATCGTCGAAGATTTCGAGGACTTCGCTTCGCGGCTGGAGACCGCCCAGATTCAGTACATTCCCATTTCGGCTCTGCACGGCGACAACGTCGTGAAGCGTTCGCCGAAGATGGACTGGTACCAGGGGCCGGCGCTTCTCTATCACCTGGAGACGGTCCACGTGGCCGACCACAACCCGAGGGACGCTCGCTTCCCCGTGCAGTGGGTGATCCGGCCCCAAACGCCGGAGCATCACGACTTCCGCGGATACGCGGGAAAGGTGGCCGGCGGCGTATTTCGTCCGGGCGACGAGGTCGTGGTCCTCCCGTCGGGCTTCACGAGCACCATTTCGGGGATCCACGTGATGGGCGAAGACCTTTCCGAAGCCTTCGCTCCCATGTCGGTCGTCATGACGCTGTCCGACGACATCGACGTCGGTCGGGGGCACGTCATCTGCAAGCCTCAGAACCAGCCGGAGCAGTCGCAGGACATCGACGCCATGATCTGCTGGTTCGCGTCCGGCAGTTCCTTGCACAAGGGGCAGAAGTTCGTGGCTCTACACAACGCTCAAGAAGTGCAGGCCATGGTGACGGACATCCTCTACAAAGTGGACGTCAACACACTTCATCGCATCGAGGGAGACCCGGAGCTCAAACTGAACGACCTGGGCCGGGTCAAGATCCGAACCAGCGAGCCACTCTACATCGATCCCTATCGCCGCAACCGTGCGATGGGGAGCATGATCTTGGTCGATCCCCGCACGTTCGAAACCGTCGCCGGGGCCGTCATCCGCGGCTGACCGACCCGAGCCAGTCGCGCATCTGCGTGAAGACGACTTCGCTGCCGAGGAGGCGAAGGTGCGAGATGCCGTACACGATGGCTTGCCGATCTTCCGAAAACGCGAGGCTCTTGGAGGGGTTATCGTGGAGGCCCAGGGCGCTGGCGACGGGAACCAAGCCGTCGCCCCTGGGGGCACCGACCGAGGGAGCTTCCGGGTCCGAACTCCCGGCGAGGGCGTAGCAGTGGACGCCGGTGGGCAACGGGACCGGGTCCCCGCTTTCGGTCACCGTGCCGTGTCCTAGGTCGGCGATGCCGGCGCTTCGCCGGCGGGTCAGTCGGGCGATCGGTGCCGAGTACGGGCTCGCCTCCAAGACGCAGTCGGCCCAGGCTCCCCCCCGCTCGAGCGGAGAGCCGTGGTGGGGCGTACCGAGCGTGACCAGGCGGGTCAGCTTCGACCGCCAGCCGTAGCCTTCGAGCTCGGCGTAGTGGGCCGCGCTACGAGCGACGAGTCCGCCCATGCTGTAGCCGAGCAGGATGATTTCCTCGATGGGGCGCGGCCAGCGCTCGCACAGGACCTCGATGAGAGCGGCGAAGCTGCGGCCATTCCGATGGATCGGCAAGCCGCTATTGTACTGAAGGTAGAGCGGACGAAGGCGCAGTTCGGCGGCCAGTCGGGCGCCATGGTCGTGCCCGCTGGCGGTGCGCCAGGCGCCGTCGGACATACCCAGTCCGTGCGCCAAGATGAGGAGGCGGTCTTCCGAGCGAGATGGGAGGTCCGAGTCGCCCGGGCGCACGGACATGGGCAGGGCGAGCGGGTTCTCGCTGAGGAAGAGATGGTCGCCCCAGACGGCGTTCAGCACGGCCAAGACCGCGTCCCGCTTGGCCGAGGGCATCGCTCCCTCCGGGAGGAGCCCGAGCCAGGGGTCCAGGGCCGCCTGGATCCCCCCGCCTACTCGCTCGATGCCCCCACGCACGCCCTCGTAGACGAGCCCGGTGATTCCGAACGTTCGCTCGGCTGGCGGCCGACCGACCGGCAGCGTGAACCGCTGAATGGTGCCGTGCACGCTCTCGACGACGTCGACCACCCCGCGCGTTCCATCGAGCGCCAGTCGCACGGCCCCCTGCAGATCATTGAGATGTTCGCGTCGCGGTCCCGCCATATCGATCGTCGAGAGTCGGGGACGCCTATGCCATGGAGGGAAGACCTCGAGCAACGAACGCAACGATGCTCCACGACCGTACCCAATATGAGGCGGGGCGCGGCCTTTTCGCGGCTTTCTCGGCCCCCTGGCTTGCCGACGCGACGACCCGATCGGAGGATCCGGACGTGACGGCTTCCTACATGCGAGCGGATCAGCTCGACGTTCGTACCGGCTCCTCGGTCGAGGCCATCAAGGCCGCGTTTCGAGACAACCTTTTCTACGTCCAGGCGAAGTTCCCGGCGGTGGCCACCGTGAACGACGCCTATATGGCGTTGGCGTATACCGTCCGCGACCGCCTCTTGGACAAATGGGTGAAAACGGGGTCGACTTACTATGAAAAGAAGTCGCGGACCGTCTGCTACCTTTCGGCCGAATTCCTCCTCGGGCCCCATCTGGGAAACAACCTCTTGAATCTCGGGCTGTACGAAGCCACGCGGGAGGCGATGAGGGAGCTAGGCATCGATCTGGAGGAGCTCCGGGAGCAGGAAGAAGAGCCCGGCCTCGGGAACGGCGGTCTGGGCCGCTTGGCCGCCTGCTACATCGAGTCGATGGCTACGCTCCAGATTCCGAGCATCAGCTACGGAATTCGATATGAGTTCGGCATCTTCGACCAGAAGATCGTCGACGGATGGCAGGTCGAACAAACGGACAAGTGGCTTCATCTTGGTAATCCTTGGGAGATCGCGCGGCCCGAGATCGCCTATCCCATCAAACTCGGTGGACACACCGAGAGTTCAGTCGACGATGCGGGTCGCTATCGAGCGAGATGGGTACCGCATCGAGAAGTCATCGGTGTCGCCTACGACACGCCGATCCTCGGATATTCCGTCGAAACGTGCAATCTGCTGCGCTTATGGAAAGCCGAGGCGCCTCGGCGCTTCGACTTTCAAGCTTTCAATGTCGGTGACTACTACGGGGCGGTCAACGAGAAGGTCGTGTCCGAGAACATCTCCAAGGTGCTCTACCCGAATGACGAGCCCATCGTTGGCAAACGCCTTCGACTGGAACAGCAGTACTTCTTCGTCAGCTGCTCGCTCCAGGACATGATTCGCATCGCCCTGCAGCGGGAAGACGACGTCAACGAATTCTGTCGAAAATTCGTCGTTCAGCTCAACGACACGCACCCCGCGATCGCGGTGGCCGAACTCATGCGCTTACTGGTCGACGAGCGCGAATATGATTGGGACGTGGCGTGGGGCATCACGACGCGAACGATGGCGTACACCAACCACACCTTGCTCCCCGAAGCTCTCGAGACGTGGTCGCTCGAGCTCTTCGAGAGTGTTCTGCCGCGGCACCTTGAGATCGTCTACGAGATCAACCGGCGATTCCTCACCGAAGTGGCGGAGCGCTTTCCGGGCGACGAAGACCGGCTGCGGCGCATGTCGATCATCGCTGAAGACGGCGGTCGCTCGGTGCGAATGGCCAATCTGGCATGCGTCGGGTCGCACGCCATCAATGGCGTCGCGGCGCTTCACACCGAGCTTCTCAAATCGCGGGTGCTTCGCGATTTCTTCGAAATGTGGCCGGAAAAGTTCAGCAATAAGACCAATGGAGTGACGCCGCGCCGCTTCGTGGCATTGAGCAACCCCGGTCTGCGTGACCTGGCGTGTCGCAAGATCGGCGACGGATGGATTCGGGACTACGAGCAGATGCGAAAGCTCGAACCCTTCGCCAGCGACCCGGGGTTTCAAGGCGAGTGGCGTGAAGTCAAGCTCGCCAACAAGCGCGTGTTGGCTACGATCATCGAAGACCGCACGGGAGTCGTGGTCGACCCGAGCAGTATGTTCGACGTCCTGGTAAAGCGAATCCACGAGTATAAGCGGCAGCACCTCAAGGTTCTGCATGCCGTAGCGCTCTACAACCGTATGAAGGCGGACTCGACGTACGATACGCCGGCGCGCACGCTCGTTTTTGGCGGCAAGGCTGCACCGGGCTACTTCATGGCGAAGCTGATCATAAAGCTAATTCACTCGGTCGGAGATGTCGTGAATCGGGATCCGGATATCAGGGATAGGCTCAAGGTGGTCTTCGTTCCGGACTACAACGTCAAAGTGGCCGAGCACATCTATCCCGCGGCCGACCTGTCGGAGCAGATCTCACTGGCTGGTAAGGAGGCGTCGGGTACGGGCAACATGAAGTTCTCGATGAACGGCGCGCTCACCATAGGGACGCTGGATGGCGCGAACATCGAGATTCGTGAAGAGGTCGGGCCGGAGAACTTCTTCGTCTTCGGTCTGACCGCCCAAGAAGTCCACGACCGAAAGGCCGCGGGTTACGTACCGCGTCCTCTGTACGATTCGAATGCGGAGCTCAAGGCGGTTTTGGACCGAATCGGTTCCGGATACTTCTCGGGCGGAAACGCCGACTTGTTCAGGCCGATCGTGGATAACCTCCTCTATGATGACCCTTACATGCTGTTGGCCGACTTCCAGTCGTACATGGAGTGTCAGGACCAGGTGTCGAACGTATGGCGAGACCAGCAGCGGTGGACACGAATGTCGATCTTGAATTCGGCGCGGATGGGCAAGTTTTCGTCCGACAGGTCGATTCGCGACTATTGTGAAGATGTATGGCAAGTCGAGCCGGTGCCGGTCGCTCCCCTTCGTTGAAGCGGTCTGCCGAAAGGACATTGTATGAACAAGAGTAAAATTGATGTTCAGGCCGGCGTGATCACCGGCGACCTCGTGCAAGAGGTGTTCGCCCACGCCAAGGCCAACGACTACGCGCTTCCGGCGGTAAACGTCGTTGGTTCCAATGGAATCAACGGCGTCCTGGAGACCGCACGCGACGTTAGAGCTCCCGTGATATGCCAGTTCTCGAATGGTGGGTCCGCCTTCGTCGCGGGCAAAGGCTTGGTGAACGACGGGCAGCAGGCCTCGATCGCGGGAGCGATCGCCGGCGCACATCATGTTCACCAGCTAGCCGAGGCGTATGACGCACGAGTCATTCTGCACACCGATCACTGTGCGAAGAAGCTGCTTCCCTGGATCGATGGTCTCCTCGCTGCTGGCGAGAAGTACAACGAGATCCACGGAAAGCCGCTCTTCAGTTCCCACATGCTCGACCTATCCGAGGAGCCGCTCGAAGAGAACATCGCCATCTGCAAGATGTACCTGGAGCGAATGACGAAGATGGGCATGACGCTGGAGATTGAGCTCGGAGTGACCGGCGGTGAGGAAGACGGCGTCGACAATACCGGTATCGATAGCTCTCGCTTGTACACGCAACCGGAGGAGGTCGCCTACGCTTACGAAGAGCTGGGCAAGGTGTCGGACCGGTTCACGATTGCTGCGTCCTTCGGCAACGTTCATGGTGTGTATAAGCCTGGCAACGTGAAGCTCACGCCGGCAATCCTCGACAAGTCTCAGCGATACATTCAGGATACTTTCGGCACCGGTCCCAAGCCGGTCAACTTCGTCTTCCATGGCGGCTCAGGCTCCTCGCTAGAGGAGATTCGCGAAGCTATCTCTTACGGCGTCATCAAGATGAACGTCGACACCGACCTGCAGTGGGCATTGTGGGATGGGATTCGAAAGTTCTACCACGACCACGAAGGCTATCTGCAGTCGCAGATCGGCAACCCCGATGGCGCGGACGAGCCCAACAAGAAGTTCTACGATCCCCGAAACTGGCTGCGAAAGGGTGAAGAATCGTTCAAGGCCCGTCTGACGAAGGTCTTCGAGGATCTAAACGACGTCGACCGGCTGGCTTGAGGTGGGCATATGGTCAGCCACGTCTTGGTCGTGAACTGCGGCTCGTCCTCGGTGAAGTTCAGCGTGGTCGAGCCGCATGCGGGGGAGGAGCTCGCGCACGGTTTGGCCGAGCGTCTGACAACGGACGGGGCGCGCCTCCTGGTCGCGGCGGGTGGAGGGGAGGGCTCGGTACACATACCCGGAGCCGACCATGCCGGTGCCCTACGCGCGGCGGTCACCGCCTTGGACGAGCGCGGCATTCTCGGGCGGGTGAAGGCCGTCGGACATCGTGTCGTGCACGGGGGCGAGAAGTTTCACGAGCCGATCTTGATCGATGAGGCCGTGCTCGAGGAGGTCGGGTCACTCTCACCTCTTGCCCCGCTGCACAATCCCATCAATGTGGTGGGTATCGAGGCGGCGCAGGCGGCCCTCCCGAACCGACCGCACGTCGCCGTCTTCGACACCGCTTTTCATCAGACCATGCCGGTCGAGGCTTTCCTATACGCGGTGCCGAGCAATCTCTACGAAGAGCACGGCATTCGGCGCTATGGGTTTCACGGGTCATCGCACGAGTGGGTCACCCGTGAAGCCGAACGGCGTCTCGGTACGAGCGATCTGGGGCTGGTCACGGCTCATCTCGGCAACGGCTGCAGCGCCGCGGCCGTGTATCGAGGTCGGAGTCTCGATACGACCATGGGACTGACGCCCCTCGAAGGCCTGGTCATGGGAACTCGTTCGGGTGACGTCGACCCGGGGATGCTTCCGCTCGTCGGGCAATTGACGGGCCGAGACCTCGACGGGGTGATCGACCTGTTGAATCGGGAGTCGGGTCTGCTCGGACTTTCGGGACTTTCGAACGACATGCGGGAACTTCTCGCCGCTCGGTCTTCTGGCAACGAGGGGGCGGGTCGAGCCATCGGTGTTTTCTGTCATCGGTTGGCACGGGCCATCGGCGGCTTGGCGGTGTCGCTGCCCCGTTTGGATGCGGTCGTGTTCACGGGCGGCATCGGTGAGCGCGCTCCCGAAATTCGGGCAGAGACGCTCGGTCGACTGGCGGTCCTGGGCTTTCAGGTCGACGAGGCGGCGAACGCCGACCACGGTCGCTCGAGCGATGGTCGGATTACCGTCGAGGGTGGGCCCTTGGCACTGGTGCTGTCCACCAACGAGGAGCGCATGATCGCGCTCCATGTGGCGGACGTCGTCGGAACGACGTCGCCCTGAGAGGAAATCGATGGCTCGAACACTTCTCCTCGTTCCCACCGGAAAGCGAGTCGGTCTCACATCGATCGGTCTCGGGCTGATTCGGGCGCTCGAACGCACGGGCACCCGAGTGGCCTTCGCCAAGCCGCTGACGCAGGCGGTCTCGCCCTACGAGCCTGACCTTTCGACCGCGCTGGTTCGTTCGATGAGCTCGCTACACCCCCCGGAGCCGATTCCGGCGGCACGTGCCGCCCATCTGCTGTCCGAGGGGCAAGCCCAGGTCTTGATGGAGGAGATCGTCGCCCGACTCGCGCCCCTTCAAAGCGAGGCCGACGTCATGGTGGTCGAGGGGCTCGTGCCGGACGAGAGTTTGATTTACTCGCTTCGCGTCAATCGATTGATGGCTGAAGCGCTCGATGCCGACCTGCTCTTGGTCGGAGCGCACCGCGGTCTCGACCCTCGACAGGTCGTGGAAGCCTTCGAAGTCGTGGCACAAGGTTACCAGGAGAAGGGCGTAGGCATCGCCGGGTGTGTCCTCAACAAGGCCCGCTTCGAACCGGAGAACGAGACGAATACGGCATCCTTGGTGATTCCGGCGGTTCATCACGTGGGCGACGACGATCTCCTCGCGGAAGGTCGAGCGCTGTTGTCGGCTGCCGGTCTCGACTACCCGCTAGTCGGTGTGATTCCCTTCGACCAGCGATTGGCCGCGCCCCGGATGAGCGATGTCGCTCGCACGCTCGAGGCGCGCGTGCTCCGTGAGGGCGACCTGCAGACGCGGCGCGTCCACACGTTCAGGATCGCGGCCATGACGGTTCCGAACCTCGCCGCCTACATCACGCCCCACACGCTGATCGTGACTCCCGGAGACCGAAGTGACGTCGTCATGGCGTGTGCACTCGCATCGCTTTCCGGCGTTCCCGTGGCTGGCCTTTTACTGACCGGCGGTCTCGAGCCGCCCCCGGAAGTCATGAAGCTTTGCGATCGCGCATTTTTGAGCGGCTTGCCGGTACTCTTGGTGGACGAGCTGACTACGCCGACCATGGCGTACCTGAGCGAGCTCGACTTCTCGGTTCCGGTCGACGACACGGTGCGGGCGGCGGCAATGGTCAACCTCGTGGCTTCACACTTCGACCCGGAGTGGTTGGCGGACCTCCGCTCGGAGACCCGTGAACCGCGTCTTTCGCCGCCTGCGTTTCGGCATCGTCTGCTCGAGGAGGCCCGCGCCAAGCCGCAGCGGATCGTCTTGCCTGAAGGCCACGAGCCGCGAACGATCGCCGCCGCCTCGGTATGCCAGGACCGAGGGATTGCTCGTTGCGTCTTGCTCGGGAAACGGGAGCGGATCAAGAACATCGCCGCCGACCACGGCGTGCTCTTGCCCGAAAGCATGGAAGTTCTGGATCCCGATGTCGTGCGGGAGGCTTACATCGATTCCCTCGTCGAGATGCGGCGCCACAAAGGCATGACGCCCGAGTTCGCGCTCCAAGAACTGCACGACAACGTCATGCTCGGCACGGTCATGCTAGCCCGCGATGAGGTCGACGGCCTCGTTTCGGGCGCGGTGCACACCACGGCCAACACGATTCGCCCGGCGCTTCGGCTCATCAAGACCGCCCCGACGGCCCGGCTCGTGAGCTCGGTGTTCTTCATGTGCCTCCCTGACCAGGTGCTCGTGTACGGCGACTGCGCGGTAAATCCGGACCCCGACGCGGAAGAGCTGGCCGATATCGCGATCCAGTCGGCGGACAGCGCGAAGTCGTTCGGGATCCCCGCCCGGGTTGCGATGATCAGCTACTCGACCGGGGACAGCGGCCAGGGGGCCGATATCGACAAGGTCCGTCGCGCAACCGTGATCGCTCGCGAGCTTCGGCCCGACCTGCTCCTGGATGGGCCTCTACAGTATGACGCGGCGATCAATGCCGACGTAGCCAAGGTGAAGGCACCCGACAGTCCCGTCGCCGGTCGCGCGACCGTCCTCATCTTTCCCGACCTCAACACGGGCAACACCACGTACAAGGCCGTTCAGCGCTCCGCCCGGGTGGTGAGCATGGGTCCAATGCTTCAAGGCTTGAATAAGCCCGTCAATGACCTTTCGCGCGGCGCGATGATCGAAGACATCGTCTACACGGTGGCGCTCACTGCGATTCAGGCTCAGCGTCGCGCCGCGCAGGTTCCGGAAGCCGAGCTCGCCGGCCCGCCGGCCCGTCGGGTTTGATTCCAACGAAAGAGCTGCAGTTGACGCCTCAGTGGTGCCTTTTGGGCGATACGTGAACTTCAGGGGACAGCTCCCGAGGCGTTGAGTTTGGACCACATCTGGGGCAGTCCCGTTTTGTCATGCGAAGGGATTGGCCACTTGCCGCAATCATCTCCATCACTTTCATCAGCACCGCACACGCCGACGTGACCGTGCCTTCGGGGTCGAGCATCCTGGTGCGAACCACGGAACCGATCGACTCGAGGCGCATGGGAGAAGGGGCTCGGTTCACGGTCGTCCTCGAATCCAACCTCTCGTCCGACGGCGCGGTTGCCGTCAAAGCGGGCGCCAAGGTCTACGGGAAGATCTTCGAAGTGAGGAAGTCACGACGCCTGGTGGGGAAAGCGGAGGTCACCGTCGCTCTCACGGAGATCTCCGTCGGCGGCAACCTGGTGCCCATCACGACGAGCGGCGTGCGGGCCGTGGGTGAGCAGAAGGCCAAAAAGAGCGCCAAGAAGGTAGCGGCTGGCGCGGCCGTCGGAGCCATGTTCGGGGGGGGCTCGGGGGCCAAGACGGGGGCCGCGGTGGGTGCAACCGCGGCGCTCTTGACGCAAGGCTCCCAGATCAACATCCCGGCGAACACGCTCCTCGACTTCACGCTGGCCAAGCCGCTGTCCGTCGGAGGCGTGGAGGCCAAGGCGAAATCGGCGCCGAGCGAGGGTACGGTGGATGCTTCAGCTACCGCGCTCGCCATGGCTCAAGTCCGGACCAAGCAGGACGCGGAGCTGCGTGAGTACAGCTGGAAGCTGCGGACGGAGCTCAAGAAGGCGGGCCAGACGAAGCTCGTCCGACTGGAGCTTCTTCGCTATTCCGGCGACAGCATCCAGCGCACCAAATTGAGCGACGATCCTTCCCCCGCCGGAGACGCCGATAAGATCCTCGCGCAGGTTCGGGAGCTGCAACCATACGCGCTCCTCACTGCCGGAGAACTCTTGGACTTCATGCAGAATGCCGAGCTCACGGTCGACAGCGGGAAGATAACCGCCGTCGGCAGCAGCGTCATCAACGACGGCGACAGGATCACGATGATCATCGATCAGAAGACACACTTCATTTTGAGCCAGAGCGTCGAGGCGAAGCTGGGCGGTCAGCCGGCGATTGGGACCATCACCTTCCGCAAGCCGGGCCAGACCCCGCCCGGGCCCTCCAAGGCTCAAGTGGAGGTTCCGGCTACCAAGACGACCATCGTCGTCGAGGCTTTCAACTTCGAGAAGCAGTGACGCTTCACTGACGCGGCGCACCGGATGGGGTACACGCGTGGGCGATGAGTGCAGTGGCAGTGCTCGTGGCGATGGCGGCGGCTGGGCAGTTCGGGGAGCGTAGCCCAAGCCCCTACGAGGCGCCCGAGGGGTATCGGTGGAACTTCGTGTCCGTTCGTGCCGCCCACGCCTACCACAACCTAGATGAGCGGGAGGCGGTAGACCTCGGGGCGCCCGCCGACGAACATCTCGGGGGCTTCGTCCTGGCCTACCAGCGCTCGCTCATTCCCGGGCTGTTCGGGATTGGCATTTCGAATGCGTACATGTTCAACGCCGACCGCTTCGACATCCCCATCGACATCCTCTTGGTCGTCATGCAGCAGTTCGGCGACTGGCGCCCGTACCTGTCGCTGGGGCCCACGATGAGCCTCCGCTGGTATCACGCCGACCGCGCCGCCCAAGAGGGCGTCGACTTCGAGTTCACGTTGGGATTCGCGGGCGGTGTAGGCGTCATTTGGCAGTTCAAAGAGCGCTGGGGCCTGCTCATAGAGGTCCACGGCAGCTTCATTCCCAACAGCGACGTCGTCGAAGCCGAGCTCAACGACTCGCTCGGGTTCATCTATCGCTTCTGAGCCGTCCCACCGCGAAGAGCGCGGCCGCAAGCCAGGCTGCGGTGAGGGGGTGGAAAGGCACCGGAGTCGGGGGCTCGGCCGGCTCGGCGACGGCGACCAGTCGATTCTGACCGTCGTCGGTGGCGCTCACCGCGACCATGTCGCCCGCGAGGTCGAGGCTTTCGAACGACTGGTAGGCGGCGCTTCCGCCGGGAATGATGTCGCCTTCACGGACGAGCTCGTAGATCGTGTCGTTGATGTAGTAGTAGACGCCCTTCATTCCATCGCTGTCGGTCGCGGTGAAGACGACCACGCCGTTGTCGATGTCGACGACCGCGTCGTCCAGACTATCGACCTCGACGGGGCTCGCGTTTTCGATGGCGGCCGGCACCGACACCGCGGTCGAGAGCGCGCCTCCACTCCAGATGTACAGCGCCGACTGGTTCCCGCCGTCGAGAGCTACGAAGGCCACCGTGCTTCCGGACAGCGCGACCGCCGTATCGGCGCTGAATCCGCCGAGGGTCAGGCTCGCGTTGCTCGGGTCGGCGGTCCCTCCGTTGGCTATGAGCTCCACGCCTCCCGACGAGTTTGCGAAGTAGATGCCGGGCCGACCCAGCGTGTCCTCGGCGATGAAGACCGAGGTCGTGCCGGCTGTCTTAGGGCGCGAGAAGTCCGGTCCCAAGGTTCCCGTCCCGTCGGGGTCGGCCGTCGTGGTGTCGGCGATGACGGTGAAAGCCGAGCCGTCGTACGTGTAGACGCCGGTCGGCGCATCGCCGACGAGCGTGTCGGGGCCCTTCACTTCTACTTCCGGAGCATCGGTCCCGAGCTGGGTGCCTCCCGGTAGGAGCGTGCCCGCGGGTAGCGGGATGGTGAGCGCGAGCGGGTCCACGGTGCCCCGAACGACGCTGAACTCGGTGCTCTCCTCCCGTCCGCTGAAGACCAGCACGCCATCCACGAAGTCGTATGAGGGGAAGACATCGGCGATGGGCGCGTTGACGGTCGACCCAACGAACGCAGGTAGGCCGGGAAGCGGGGTCTGATCGTCGACCACGGCGGTCGGAGGAGCGAGCCCGGTGCTCGAGAACAGGGCGACTCGAGCCGAGGTTCGGGCGGCGAACACCAGGTCATCGCCCGAGAAGACGGGACGCCCCACCTCCAGGTACTTCTGCGCTCCGGCCACGGCGCCGAGGGGCTTTGACGTGGCGGCGGAACCGATCGTGACTTCGAAGGTGTCGATGTAGAGGTCGCTCGTATCGAGCGCGACGAAGGTGATCGTCGAGCCGTCGATGGCGACGGCGTCGATCGAGCCCAGCGTGCCGCCTCCCGGGAGCGGACTCGAGGCATCGACGACGGTCTGCACGTTGGTGGGAGCCGACGCCTCGAAGATGCCTTCGGTCGCCAGCGTTCCGTCGAAGCCGATGAAGGCGATGTTCCCGCTGCTCAAGTGACCGATGAGGTCGAACTCCTCGAAGTCCTCGGTGGGGCTCGTGGGGATCGCGACCGTATCGTCGACGATCAAGCGGAGCGGAGCGACGCCGTCTCCCTCGTATATGCCCGCCGACCCGATGCCGACGAACGCGACCTCGCCCGCGAGGATGGAGATCTCTTCGAAGGAGAGGAAGGACGTCACGCCTCCAGGGATGGTCGTGGCCTCGTCGGCGATCAGCGTGATCGTCCCCGCGCTCTCCTTGAAGACGCCTTGGCCGCCAGAGCTGTCCACGGTGAAGGCGACCTCGCCCTGATCGCCGGCCAGCTCGAAAAAGGCGGTGGGGATGGTGACCGCGCCGGGATAAGTCGTGGCGTCGTCGGCCACCACGCCGAGGACGCCGGAGTCGTCGCGATAGATGCCGGTGAGGACGCCGCCGGTTCCCCCCTGGAAGACGATGTCACCATCCGTGACGATGACCTTTCCGAACGTGTCGAAGTTCCCCGCGCGGCCGGGGACCGGGGTCGCGGTGTCGGCGACGGCGGCCAGCGGTCCGCCGTCTTCGGAGTAGATGCCGAGACCGGAGCTGAACACGACCTGGCTTCCTTCGGAGGCTACGTCGATGAAGTTGGTCAAGAACGTGCCCGTCCCGCCGGGAACGGCGGTCCCCGCGTCCGCGACGAGGACCGACTGACCGCCGACCAGTTTGTAGACGCCTTCGCGATTGCCGCCCGCCCCGCCGATGAACGCCAGGTCTCCGCTCGACGACGACAGCTCGGAGGCTTCGGCGAAATCGGGGGCGGGAGCCGGGTCCGAACCCATCGCCGGGGCGGAGACGGTCAGCGGAAACGGAAGCTCGGCCGGTCCAAAGGAATAGGCGGCCCCCGTCAGGCCGTCGTCGTGGGGGGCCGCTGCCGCTACCCACTCCGACTCGGCCGACACCGCATAGCCAAATCGCACGCCTGACTGAGCGTCGAGAGCGGTAAGCTTCTGCTGCTGGGTCCAGGTCGACCCCGAACGCAAGAAGACGTAAGCGGCTCCCGTTTCCGTCCCCGCCAGATCATCGCTGTACGCGCCAACGATCACACGGTCGCCCATGACGTCGACGTCCCAACCGAAGTCCTGACCGCTCTGTGGGTCCGAGGCGGACAGCGTTTGCTCGAGGCTCCAAGTGCCTGCACTCAGGGTGTAGACGTTGGCTAGACCGGGCCGACCGGCGATGCCAGCCGCGAAGGAGTTCGGAAGTCCGGCGATCAATGTCCCACCGTCGAGCTCGACTGACCGGCCGAGGTTAGAGAACGATCCTCCCGCGTTCAGCTCCTGCGTTTCGGTCCAGGTCGTTCCTACACGATCGAAGATGTACACGGCGCCGTTCTGGTTTCCGGGGCGGGCTGCCTCCCAGGCACCGATGGCGACCGTGTCACCATCGAGCGAAACCGAGTACCCGAGCTCGTCGCCGGCCAAGGCGTTGGAGGCGGTCAGTTTTTGCTGTTGGGTCCACGTCGTTCCGCTTCGCGTGAAGACGTAAACAGAGCCGCTGCTGCCGCCGGCGTCATCGTCCTCCGGAGAGCCGACGGCGATCGTGTCGCCGTCGATCGAAACGCTGAAGCCGAACCGGTCGCCGAACGCTGCGTCCGAAGCGGTGAGCTTCTGCTGCTCGGTCCAAACGCCGTTGGAGCGCGTGAATACGTAGGCCGCTCCAGCGCTCGTCGCCAGGCCTGCATCGGCGAAGATCGCGCCAAAGACCAAACTGTCGCCATCGATGTCGACACTCCAGCCATTCTGGTCGCTGGCGCTGCGATCCGAAGCCTCGAGGATCTGCTGTTCAGAGAACTCCGACCCGGTCCGGGTGAAGACGTAGACCCGCCCGCCCTGATCGATGCCCGGACTGTCGGCCTGAGAGGCGCCAACAACGAGCGTGTCGTTGCTAGCCGCCATGCCGTTCGGAGCGCTGAATCCTCCGAAGCGGTCGCCCGTATCCGCATCCGACGCGATGATCTTCCGTTCTTGCTGCAGAAGCTCCACCGCCGATGCGTCGGTGGTCCACAACACAGCCGCGAACGCGACAACCGCGGTCTGTCCTTTCAACATCGTCAACACCGCCCCCCTTCGCTTAAGTGTCCACGAAACCGGAAGGCATTCCGGTTTCGATACGGCGTCAAAGCGAAGGCAAGCTCGAGGCCTCGTCCAATCGGCCTAGACCAGCGCGACAACCCGGCGCGTCAACACGTCGAGGTCGCCAGGCTCGAGGCGAAGGTCGGGGCTCGTCGGTGTCTCGTAGGGACTGGAGATGCCGGTGAAGTCGGGGATCTCGCCGCGGCGAGCTTTCTCGTACAGGCCCTTGGGGTCCCGGGATTCGCAGATCTCGAGCGGCGTATCGACGAAGATCTCGAAAAAGCGCAGGCCCACGTCGGCGTGAATGCGTCGGGCAAAGTCGCGGTGAACGGCGAGGGGGCTGATGGCGGCGACGATGGCGACCGTGCCTGAGTCGGCAAAGAGCTTCGACACCTCGGCGAGACGACGGAGGTTCTCGGTGCGCGACGCTTCGTCGAAGCCGAGGTCACGGTTCAGGCCGGTTCGCACGGTGTCGCCGTCGAGGCGATAGGCCGGGATTCCGCTTCCCACCAGGTCCGCTTCCACCTGGGCGGCGACGGTCGACTTGCCCGAACCCGACAGGCCCGTGAACCAGAGGGTGGCGCCGCTTCGGCCCAGCGCGCGCTCCCGGTCTTCGCGGGTGACTTTCGTGCCCGGAGGAATGACGTGCCGAGGGGCGGGCGCGTCGAGTTCAGCCATCGTTGGTGAAGTACAGGGGCGTCGCCTGCAGGTCGACCCGCGCGTGGAACTGCGGCTCGAGCTTCGGGTCGGCCCAGTAGTACAGCCAGCGCGCGTCGGCCGGCGCCACGTTGGTGCAGCCGTGGCTGCGGACGGCGCCGAAGGTGTCGTGCCAGTACGCGCCGTGCACGGCGTAGGCACCGTAGTAGTAGGTCGTCCAGGGCACCTCTTCGACGTGGTAGATGCCTTCCTTGGGGTCGACGCCCCGCATGATCTTGGAGAGGTACTTGCGCTGAACGCGGTACAGGCCGGTCGGCGTAGCGTGCGTGGGCTTTCCGCTCGTTACCAGCGAGGTGTAGACCGGCACGTCGCCCTCGTAGGCGACGAAGAGCTGCTGGGCCAAATCGATGTGCACCCATTTGTCGCTGGCGCTGACGCCGCCGGGACGGCTGATCTTCCGCGCGATGCGCACGCGGTCGGCGTCAACCAGGCCACCGTCCGGACCACGGATGTACTTCTTGCCGTCCTTGGCCAGCATGCCGTCCGGCGAAAAGCGCGCGTAGCGCTCGGCTACGCCGCAGACCTCGAGGTGGTCCCCGGAAGGGCACATGATGTCGGCGTCGTCTTCTCCGTAGACGAACGCGACCGGCAAGGTCTTGCCGTCCGTGAGCCGCTCGCCGACCAAAGGCGAGGTCTCGAGGATCTTGGTATCGGCGACCCGGACGTACTCGCCGTAGACCGTGCGGAAGACCTCGACGTCCCCCACCATCTCCCGTCGGTCGAGGGCCACGAAGAAGTCGTCCCACATGCACTCGATGACGCCCCGCGGGCGCTCGTCGCCTTTGCTGAGTCCGTCGCAAGCGCCGAGCTCCTGCACCGAAGGCTTGTGGTTCCAGCGGGGCGCGCCCTTCGTAATGATGCGGGCGTAGCGGAAGGGCAGGGGATGATTGACCGCGGGCCGGCGCTGCGGGGGCTCGAGCGGCCTCAGCTGGGCCTCGATGGTGAAGCCGCTCGCCGAGCAGATGAAGCCGTCCGGGACCTCCCACCAGCTTCCCGTCTCTCCATAGTCGGTGCAGGTCCGCTGGGTGTCGGCCTTCTTTGCCGGCATCACGTCACCCCGGCGCACCCGAGCGACGGTGGTGCGCGGCTTCTCCGGGGTGCTGTACACCGCCACCTGAAAGCGCTCGGGCCGAGCGAGATGCGTCCAGCGGCCGGTCGGCGCGTCGGGCCCACGATAGATCTCGGCGCGGACCTCGGGGGTCCACGTCTGCAGCGTCGAGCCCGGCCAGCGAAGCCCGGTCCCCGGAGTGTCGGGCACGCTGCGCTGGTCGTCTTCCTCGGCGGCGGTGAGGGTGGCACGAACACCCACGAGGGCAGCCACGGCGACCGCGCCGAGGATCCAGCGGTTCATGGCGACCACCTGGTCTGTGTTTCAGAGGCCATCCGTTCCCGTCAACTTTTGCATTTCAGTGCGTTTTTTTGCGAGCATTGGGGCATGCCCGAGTCGACCCTTCGGACCCGAGCCGCCGTGGCTCGGGGGCTCGGATGGCTCCGCGATCGGCTGTCGGCGGTGGAAGCCCGCGTGGCTGACGGCGGGAGGCTTACAGGGTTTTTACGAGGTCGACTCCTCTTCGACCCGCGGCCCGACGACGTTTGGATCGCCACCTACCCCCGCTCCGGCACGACCTGGATGCAGTTCATCGCCTATCTCGTCGTCTCCGATCGCTCGTTCGACTTCGCCCACGTCTCGGAGGTCACGCCCTGGTTCGAGCGAAGCCTGGCGCTGGGCACGCGGACCGCGGAAGACTTTGCCGCCCTGCCGAGCCCTCGGGTGTTCAAGACCCATCTTCGCCCCGAATGGGTCCCAGCCGTCGGTCGCGTGATCTACGTCGAGCGCGAAGGCGCCGACGTCCTGGCTTCGTATTACCACTTCTACCGGAGCCATCTCGGCTTCGAGGGAGATTTCGACGCTTTCTTCGAACGTTTCATGTCCGGGAAGCTCCAGTATCGTTCATGGTTCGATCACGTGGCGGCTTGGCGACGGGCCGCCGAGCGGCGGTCGGTGCTGGAGCTGCGCTACGAGGCGATGCGAAGCGATCTGGGAACGACCGTAGACCGGGTGGCCGAGTACTTGGGCGTCGACCTCGCGGCTTCAGCTCGCGCGCAGGTCATCCGGATGGCCTCCTACGAGTTCATGAAGGCGCATGAATCGAAGTTCGACCCGATAACCGAGCACCTGATCGACAAGCGCTTCGTCGCTGGGGCCTTCATAAGGCGTGGACAGACCGGGGACGGTTCTGATCGGATGTCGCCGGCGCAAGCCGATCGTTTCGAGACAAGAAGCCGACTTCCGACTACGATCCGTCGGGCGGAGCATCGGCTTCCGGATTTTCTTCACTGATGCAGACGGCACTCGCAGTCCCCACGCCTCGCGGCGAAGCACCGGCCCGCTGGCGGTCCCGATACGAGCACGCGGTCGTCCAAGAACCGCTGCTCAAGACGCGACCTTCCCTGGCGGCACTCGGCGAATTCAACCGCCCGAACGCTCCGCAGGCGGTGATGGTGGGCATAGGCCTGTGCTCGCCAGAGGCGTTGACCGAAGCCATGCCCCTGGACGTTCTCGGGCTCCTGCTGCCCGCGGAGCGGCTACGGCTCGCGCTTGGAGCCTCCACCGTGCTGGCTCTGGTTGCCGACACGCACGCCCAGCTCGCAGAGTTCGACCCGCGCGCTGTGGAGTATCGAGCTCGAGCCGCGGTGGCCACGCTTCTGCGGGTCCGTAACCGGTTCGGCCTGCGGTCGTTGTGCGTGGTTCGGGCGTCCGAGCTCCATCAGACCCAGAGCTATCGGAGCTGGCTGCGCACGGTGCAGGCCCGGGCCGGCACGCATGTGTCCCCCTATGCGGTCCGCCAGGTCACGGACGTGGCCACCCTGGACGACGAGCTCGGCGGCCTGGTGAAGCTCGGCTGGGTGGTCGGCAACGACCGGTCCGAGTCGCAGGGTGACGAAGCTGCCTTCGACCGCTTGGTCCGGCCATGGAGCCGGCGACAGCCGCTCTTCGCTTACGCGCCGGCGGGACGTACGCTCTGTCCGGTCCGCACCAAGGCCGCGCCCTACGTCGCGGTCGACCCCGACGTCCGGATCACGCTGAGTCCGAAGGAGCAGGTTCACGACAAGCTGGCTGCCGGGCGGTGCCGTCAGACCGCGAATGCCGTGAAGAGCCACCTACGGGGGATCGCCAACACCTATGCGCGCACGGTGGAGCCGCTCCGCGGTCCGACCCCAGACCGCGTCCAGTCGATCCTGGACCGCCTGTACCGACCCTGGAGCTGAGAGCGTGACCCGTCCGCTCGACGACGACGGCTACGTCCCCGGAGAAGTCTTCCATCAGCCCGGTGCTCGCGTGTACGCCGGGCGCCTGGGATGGGCGGCCAACAAGAAGTCGGCCGGCATGGCCCGCGTCGTCTACGAAGCCGTCCATCTGAACGAGGCCGAAAACGGAGTCCGGCGAGGCTTCGGCAAAGACTATGCGACCTGGATCCTCTCCGAGGAGCCCGGACTGGAAGAGGGGCTGTTCGACGCTCCATTTCAGGTCATGATCGACGCGCGACTCGAGCCCAACGCAGCGATCGGTCTGCACGAGCATCCCTCGACCGAAGAAGTGTACTACGTGCTTTGGGGAACGCTCGACATGACGACCGTGTCCGCGGACGGCGCCGAGCACACCGAACGTCTCGAGGCCGGTGATGCTCACTTCGTCCGCCGCGGCCAGGCTCATTACGGTCAGGCGGGCGGGGCGGGGGCTCGATTCATCGCGGTTTCGGTCCGGGTCTAGCGCCGGACCATCTTCGCGGCGGGCCTGCTCAAGCGGAGCTCGCAGACGGCGAGGTAGCTTTGGGCTCGTCGATGTTCGGGAGTCCGAAGATGAGGAGCATGCCCGGGACCGTGGCGATGAAGGTAAGGACGAAGTACGTCCCGTAGTCGCCGCCGAGGCCTTCTACGATGAAACCGCTGAGGCTCCCAGCGATCGTGAAGCCGAGGCTCATGATCGCCGACAGGATCGCATAATGGCTCGCTCGGTGGTCGGGCTGACAGCAGCGCATCAAAAAGACCATGAATACCGCCGTGCCGAGGCCAGCTCCGAACATCTCGGCCGTGATGACGAACGTGGACAGGGCGAGGGGGACCGACTCCCTCCCGACCGACCAGTACGCGAGCGCCGCGTACAGGAGATTCAAGACGTTCTGCGCGAGGACGAAAGGCCAGATGAAGCGGCGGAGGCCCCACTTGGCGATGACGATCCCGCCGATCGCCGGAGCGACGATCGAAGCCAGGAGGCCGAGCGTTCCCTTGGCCCAGCCGTATTGCTCGATGGTCATGCCTACGCCCTTCAAGAAGGGGTAGCGCATCTTCTGAAGAAACGACTCGCCGACTCGAAAGCACACGACGAAGAGAAGGATCTGGGTGGCGCCTCGCTGGGTGAGAAAGCTCGAAAAGGCGGTGGCGAAAGGACTATCCAAGCGATCCAAGCGCCGGACCAGCAGCGGTCGAAAAGCGATGGCCGTGAAGATCACGATGGCCAGGATCACGGGAACGTACGCCACGGCGCCCTGGACTTCTCTCACCGTGAGCGGAAAGGTAAATTGCGGCCAGAGCGGCACCGAGGCCAGGGCAAGGACGACCGCGATCACGACCCATCCGCCGCGTCCCGGGCGGAGGAGGGCCCCGATGCCTTTGTCCGCCCCCGGCACGGACGGAAGGCCCCACGCGTGAATCAGGGCCAAGAGGCCCATCACCGCCGCGCACACCAGGAATCCCGCCGTCCAGCCGATGGTGCCGATGGCGACGAGGAGCGGTCCTCCGGCGAGCAGGATGCCCGCGCGATAGGCCGGGGCGCGCACGCCCACGTACCTCGCCTGGTCTTCGGTCGACAGGGCGTCGAGGTAGTAGCCGTCGATCGCGATATCCTGGGTCGCGGAGCCGACGGCGAGCACGATGAACGCCAGGGACAGGAGGGCAAAGGAGTCCAGCGGTACGACCGCGGCCAGCACGACCATGGCCGTGGCCAAGAAGAGCTGAAGCCCGACCATCCACTGCCGCTTGTTGCCGTAGCCGTCGAGCAACGGCGCCCAGAGGAACTTCAGATTGTACGGAAGGTGAAAGAGCGAAGTCAGGCCGACGGCAGCCAGGCTCGCGCCCAGCTCCACGAAGAGCACTTCCACCAGATTGTTGACGAGCGTGTACGGAAAGCCCTCGGCGAAGTAGGTCGACGAGCTCCAGACCAGCGCGGGGAGGCGGCGCTTCGGCGGGATCGGGTCGGGTTCTTCCGATTCGTTGGCCTCCGTGGGCGCGGGCGAGTCCGATAGCGAGGTCAACGGTCAGCGGACCCTAGCAGACGGTCCGGTCTTCGGCTCGCGCGAAGCCCGCTGAAATCTGCTAAGGCGGCCCGGTGAACGACGCGGAGATCGAGCTCGAGTTCTATGAGCGCTTCTTCCTCGATCGCGGGCTCGAGCCGTACCCCGTGCAGGAGGAGGCCATCGGCCGGATCTTCGCTGGCGAGGACGTCCTGGTGACCGTGCCCACGGGGACCGGCAAAACGCTCATGGCCAAAGCCGCGATCCTCCGCGCGCTCCGGTCCAACCAGACGGCGGTTTACACGACACCCCTCCGGGCGCTCACCGAAGAGAAGTTCCGAGAGCTGAGCGAAGACTTCGGCGAGGAGAACGTCGGCTTCGCCACCGGTGACTATCGCGTGAACCCCGAGGCTCGCATCCAGGTTCTCGTAGCCGAGATCCTGTGGAACCGCATCTACTCGGATCAGGCCACCCGACCCGCCGACGTCGTCGTCATGGATGAGGGGCACTACTTCAACGATCCGGAGCGTGGCTACGTCTGGGAGCAGTCGATCATCGGCCTTCACCCCGAGACGCAGCTCGTGATCCTCAGCGCCACCGTCGGGTATGCTCCGCAGTTTTGCCAGTGGGTCTACCGGACGCGAAAGAAGACGATGGCGCTGGTCCAGAGCACCGAGCGCAAGGTCCCGCTGCACCACGAGTTTCGCGAGGACTACCTGGTAGAGACGGTGAAGCGTCTGTACGCGGCCGAAGAGTACCCGACGCTGATCTTCAGCTTCGGACGGCGCCTGTGTTTCGAGCGCGCGCGGCTCCTGCGGAGCTGCCCACGCTTCGTCACCAAGGAAGAGCAGGCCGAGATCGAAGCGAGGGTCGACGGGGTGCTCCTCGAGCGCGGCATGGGGCCGGACTTCAAGAAGCTTCTGATGCACGGAATCGGTGTTCATCACGCGGGCGTTCTGCCCACCTATCGTCGCCTGGTCGAAGAGCTCACCGCCGACCGGCTCCTCAAGTTCATCGTCACTACGGAGACGATCGCGGCGGGCATCAACCTTCCGGCCAAACGCTGCGTTTTTCCTTCGCTCAAGAAGGTCATCAAGCGGAAGCCTCGCCTTCTCGAGCCCTCCGAGTATCATCAGATGGCGGGGCGTGCCGGACGGCCGCAGTTCGACAAGGAGGGCATAGCCATCACCCTCGCCCCCGAGGAGGTCGTTCAGGCGTTCCGGAAAGAGATCAAGGACGAGAAGAAGGGGCGGGGGAACGTCGACGAAGCGAAGATCAAGAAGAAGTACTACATGCGGGCCCGCACCGAGGCCAAAGCGCGCAACGACGTAGCCTGGGACGCGGAAGCGCACACGAAGCTCATCGAAGGGCAGCCCGCGCCGCTCAAGAGCCGCACCAGGGTCACGGCCGAGCAGATCCTGGCGATCGGTCTGCCGGACCTCGCGAGCGAGAGTCTCCCCGGTCAGGCGATCGTCGACGCGGAGACGGAAACGGCACGGCTGGAAGCGGAACAAGAAGAGGCACGAAAGGTGGCCGAGGAGCTGGGCGAGTCGTACGAGCCCCAGCCGATACCCACGCCCAAGGTCGAACTCCCGGAGCTGGTCTCCGAGCGAGCGCCGGGTCTAGCGCGGCTCGACATCACGGCCGTCATCGACAACCTGCTCCTGCCGGACGCCGACAAGTGGGAGGCCCACAAGCGCTTGGCGCAGATCACACGCAACCTCCAGGCGCTCGACGTTCTCGACGAGCACGGCCGTCAGATCGCCGGCGAGCTGATCAGCAACATCCGCGGGGCCGACGGGCTCTTCGTCTACTACGTGACCACCCATCACGATCTCGACGCCGAGCTGACCCGGGCCTTCGTCGAGTACCTGGTCGACCACGACGCCATCCAGCGGATCTTCGACCGCAAGGCGCAAACCGAGCGAAAGGCATGGATCCTGGAGCGGCTGCGCGAGATGCGACGCGAAAATCCTCAGGTTGCTTTCGAGGACGTGGAGGCGATCTACGAGGAAGAGCATCCCTACGAGCCCACGCCCATCGAGCAGATCCATCAGACGTTCACGTCCAAGCTACCGCATCCCGAGCTGCACGGCGGCAAGAAGCCGAAAGCGATATGGGCCGAGATCGAGGACGACGATCTCACTTTCGAAGACTATGTGGAGCGTCACGACCTGGGCGAAGAAGAGGGGAGCCTCTTCACTTATCTGGCGCGCGTCATGAAGGCCGCCAGGATGCTCGACGAAGTCACCCAAGATCCCGCCTTCGCCCCCATCGAAGCCGCGATCCGCAGCAAGCTCGGCGCCATCGACGAACGCGTCATCGAAGGCCTGTGGTAGCGCCCCACCCCGCTTTGGCTAAGGATTGCTCTCTTCGGGGACGTTGCGGATGTCATCGGTCCGGCGCGGCTGAAAGGTGTAGTTGCGTCCCCGAACGAATGCGTCGACGTTCTGTTCTCCATCGACCTCGAAGTTTCGCGAAACGCTGCCGTCGTTTCGTACGCGCTGAGTGATGTCGTCTGGAACTGAAGCGTGCGTATAGTTGATTTCACCGAGCATCGAAAAGCCGCGGTACTTGAACAAGAAGTCGACGGAGAGCTTGCCGAAATCAGGGAGGCTCTCCTCATCATCGTCGTTCAGATAGATGATCTCGCCACTACCTCGGCCGCGGCGGCTGCTCATGCCAAAGTTGTAGCTGTACGAGGCACCCACGACGAGCTTGGGCGTGAGCTCGCGCACCATGTCGACCTGACGGAATTGGCCCTTGTTCGCGAACAGACCGAAAGGGAGATAGTCGACACGTCCTCCGACCTTGAAACTTCCGTGGTCGTTGCCGAAGACGTTGGCGCCGTCGCCGTTGGTCACGATGAAGTAGGGGCGAATATAGTGAGTCGATTGTCCCAGACGAATTCGATCTTCTATGTACAGGCCGAATTCGCGGATGGCGGCGAAGGCCGACGTTACCCGGCTCCGCTCGACGAGCTGCAGCGTGTAGGAGCGCATGAAAAGCTCGCGATTGTCGGTGAACGTAGCTCGTTGACCGAAGGTGACCTTGAGCGTCTTGGTGATGTTGTAGGCCACGAAGGCGTCCAGGAGAAAGCCAATGTCGTCTTCGCCCACCTCGTCTTGGCCGGTCAGGTCCACGGAGAGCCGGAACGAAAGCCGCTGCTGAGGAGCGCGGCCGGCCAAGCGAACGCGAGCGCGACGAATGCGGAAGCGGGCGTTCAGGCCGTCTGGTCCCTCGCCCAGAAAGCTGCGGGTCTCGACTAGAGGCTGCACGTAGGCGGACAGCGTGAGCGAGTACTTCCCTTGGTCTGAAACCGTGAGTCCCTCGCTCACTTCGTACTTGTGAACGTGTGGCTTGGCGCTGGCCAGACCCGCCAGCACCAGGATCGATCCGCACACCGTGAGAAGCTGTATGATGCAGCGCGTCTGAAACACGAGCAGCCGGACCGTAGGACATGTGCAGACGGCGCGAAAGGGGACATGACGCCCACGCTCCATTCATCGACGAGCGGTTTGGGCTGCTCGTACGGTTTGGCGTCGACCGAACGCAGCTCGATCGGCCAGAGTCCTGGCGAATGAGCGTCGAGACGGTCCATGGCGATCTGTTTCAGCTCCGGAACCTGATCCGCAGCCGACCGCCGCTGACGGTGCTGACGGGAGCAGGCGCGTCCGCCGAGTCCGGTGTTCCGACGTTTCGTGGAGAGGGGGGCCTGTGGAGGCAGTACTCAGCCTTCGATTTGGCGACCCCCGAAGCTTTCGCCGAAGACCCGCATCTCGTCTGGGAGTTCTACCAGTACCGACGCCGCAGAGTCGCCAAGTGCGCGCCCAACGCGGGGCATGACACGTTGGCCCGCTACCAAGAAGCCCATCCCGATACCTGGATCATTACCCAGAACGTCGACCAGCTCCATCACGAGGCGGGTTCGCGTGAACGGATCCTCGAGATGCATGGAAGCCTTTGGCACCTGCGGTGTCTTGCGTGTCCTCATCGCGAGGAGAATCGAGATCTGGGCTTTGATGCTCCGCCGATGTGTCCGCGATGCGGGCGGATGATGCGACCCGACGTCGTGTGGTTCGGGGAGGGTTTCGAGCTCGAGCTCCTGGCCAAGATCGACGAGCTGCTCGCCCGAGGTGGAGTGATGTTGGTGGTCGGGACCTCGGGAGCGGTCGCGCCGGCGTGCCACTTCGCCGAGGTGGCCCGAGCCCGCGGCGCCTTCACCATCGAGGTCAACCCCGAGGCCTCCCTCAACACCGACGGGATGGACGCGGTCGTTCAGGCACCCGCCGGCGTGGTGCTGCCCATTCTTCTCGGCACCGGTCCGCGCTGAGTCGCAGTGAACGCGTTCGAAATCATTGTCGCGTCCGGGCGAAGGACGAGGTCCGCACGGGGGCCGAGTCTGAGCGTCGAAAAAGAGTGGCGACACCGGAGCATCTTCCGATGACCCCCGACCTGCGCGCCCCATGGACCCTTCGCCTTTTGGGCGGACTCGGGCTGCTCGACGCGCAGGGGCAGCCGGGCGCGTTTTCGACGCGCAAGTCGGGGCTCCTGCTCGCGCGGCTCGCGATGGCGGGCTCGGAGGGTATGGCGCGAAGTCGACTGATCGCGCTCCTATGGAGCGACCGCCAGGAACGGCAGGCTCGCGGCAGCCTGCGTCAGGCCCTATTCGCTCTGCGGAAGACATTCGAGCCTCTCGGCGCCGACGTCATCCTCGGCCAGCGGGAGAAGGTGGCGCTGGCGCCGGGCGTCCTCCATGTCGACGCGCGCCGGGTACGGCAGCTCAGCACGTCCACCGAGGCTCGCGATCTCGCCGAGCTCCGCGAGCTCTACCTCGGCCCCTTGCTCGATGGAGTCGATGTCGTCGACGAGGCCTACGAGCAATGGCTGGTTCCCGAGCGAGCACAGCTTCAGCGCAGCGTGCTCGACGCTCTCCGCCGCCTGATGCGGGAGCAGCGAGCTAGCGGAGATGAAGGTCTCGAGCGAACCGCGCGAGCCCTGACGAACCTCGACCCGACCTGTGAGGAATCCCATCGCATCGTGATGACGATCCTCGCCGAGCGAGGTGACCGTTCGGGGGCACTCCGCATGTTCGAGACGCTGCGCGGGCGGCTCCGGGATGAGCTGCACGTCGAGCCCGAGGAGGAGACCGTCCGGCTGGCGTTGTTGCTGCGACGGCCGGGAAGCGCCATCGCGAGTTCAGACTCGACGCCATCCGCCGCACCGGTACCGGCTCCTCCGGCGATGACCGTCGACCCTCGTCAGCGTCGTCACGTCGCGGTGGTTCACCTTCGACATGAAGCGAAGACCTCGCCGGATCTGGAGTCGATGCACGAGCAGCGCCGAATGCACGAAGGAGCGGCTGAGCAAACGGCGGAACGTCACCGGGGGACGGCGCGCCCGTCGGGAGCCGGCGCGTTGACCCTATGGTTCGGAATTCCGACCGCCTACGGAGACGAGGCGCGCCGGGCCGTTCTCTGTGCACTCGAGATCATGGGCGAGCACGACGGCTGGAGGGCCGGCTTCGCCGTCGGTGACGTGATCGTCGAGACCGAAGGCACGGCCGGCGGACCGTCCACCATCACCGGCGCTGCCGTAGAACGGGCGGAGATGCTCTCGGCTCGGGCGGATCACGGTCGTCTGCTCGCCGAGCCGGCCGCCGTTCACGAAGCGGAAGTTCATCTTTCGCTTACAACGCGCCCTGTGTCCGAAGCCGTGCTCGAGGTTCGGGTTGCGGGTCCCCGAGTGGAGCTGACCCCGTTCGCGGGACGAGCGGCGGAGGTCGCGCAGCTCGATGCCGCCCTGACCGCCACTCGTGACGAGGGGCGGGGGCGGCTGGTCTACGTTCGGGGGGACGCGGGGATCGGCAAGACGCGACTGGCCCGACGATTGAGTGAACGAGCGGAAGAGCAGGGCTACCAGACGCACGTCGCTCACGTCCTCGACTTCGGCGGTCAGTCGAGTCGCGATGCCCTCCGCAGCCTCGTTCGTAGCGTGTCTGGTCTCACTGATGCCGACGACGCCAGCCAGGCGGAACGCGCGGCGGACGCACTGCGCGCCGAGCTCGAACATGGCGATGACGAAGCGTTTCTGAAGGACCTCTTGGATGCGCCCCTAGCCGTGGAGATGCGGTCACTGCTCGATGCTCTCGAGCCGGAGGCCCGCCGCGAAGGACTTCGCCGAGTCGCCCGGAGCGTCGTGCGCCGAGCCAGTTCATCGAGGCCACGAGTGCTCGTGGTGGAGGACTTGCACTGGGCCGATGGGGAGACGGTCGCCAGTCTAGCCGAGCTCTGTGAGGTCGTTCGCGAAACGCCGACGATTTTCGTCATGACCTCGCGGATCGAAGGCGACCCTTTCGATGTTTCCTTGCGCGGTCGGATATTCGGCCTACCCATCACCACGATCGAGCTGGGTCCGCTCAGTCCGGATGAGAGCCGAGCGATGGCGGAGAGCCTGGGCGTATCGCAGGACATGTTGCAGAGATGCCGAGATCGAGCAGGCGGCCACCCGCTCTTCTTGGAGCAGCTCCTCCGCTTCGATCCCAGTTGCGCCGAAGGAGACCTCGTTCCGGCCTCGGTCCGCAGCCTGGTTCAGGCCCGATTGGATCGGATCGACGCAGATGCTCGCCGCACCTTCCAGGCGGCTTCGGTCCTCGGGCAGCGCCTCACCACCGACGCTCTCGCGCACGTGCTGGAGCGCCCGTCCGTCGACGTCGACGCGCTGACCAGGCAGGGGCTGATCCGATGGTCCAAGGGGACTTTGTCCTTCGTTCACGCGCTCTTGTGCGATGCGATCTACGAGACGCTGTTGGGTCGGGCTCGTCGCGACTTCCATAGACGGGCGGGCGAGTGGTTCGAAGGTCACGACCTGCTGCTGTGTGCCGAGCACTACGAGCGGGCCGAGGATGTCCGGGCGCCATCGGCGTACGCGCGCGCTGCCGAGCACCTGCGACGGCTCTATCGAACCGAGGACGCCCTGCGGGTGGCCAAGAAGGGGAAGGAGCTCGCGCGAGAGCCTCGGGAGAAGGGGGAGCTGACGTTGGGGGTGGCGGAAATCCTCTTGGATGTCGGCGATATGAGTGCGGCGCGCAGGGCCTTCGATGACGCCCTGAACCTGGTGGAGGACGACGATCTGCGCGCGCGGGCTTTCCTCGGTCGGGCCGACGTTCGTCGGATCACCGACGACCTCGAAGGCGCTCGCCGCGACGTGGATGCGGCGCACTCGGCGGCGCACTCGGCGGACCTTCCGGCCGAGCTCGCGCGCGCACACTTCCTCCGCGGCAATCTGCTCTTTCCCGCCGGGGAGGTGTCCGCCTGCTTGAAAGAGCACCAGACCAGCCTGCGCATTGCCCGGAGGCTGGGCCGCCGAGACCTGGAGGCCGCCGCGCTGGGGGGGGTGGGTGATGCGCAGTACCTCGCCGGTCGGATGCGCAGTGCGGCCGAAACCATCGAGTCGTGCATGCAGCTGTGCCGGGAGCTCGGGCTCGGCCGGATCGAGGTGGCCAATCACTCGCAGCTGGCGATCGCGGTCGTGTTCATTCGACCGATCTCCGATGCTCTCGGCGAGCTCCGGCGAGCCCGCGCCGCCTCCGTCCGGGTAGGGGCCAAGCGTCCCGAGATCAATGCGACCGTCGGCCAGGTCTGGGCCTTGTACGAGTGCGGGCGTTACGAGGAGAGCCGCGAGGTCGCCTTGGAGTCCCGGGGCCTGATCCGCCGGCTCGGGGCGTTCCGCTATGACCAGCTCGCGTTGAGCTTCATCGGGGCGGTGACCGCGCTCCTGGATGGTCCGTCGGCGGGCCTCGAGATCCTGGAGGAGGCCCGAGCGTTTGCCGAGGCGTCGGGTCCAGGATTCCACGGCGCCGAGGTGTACGGTCACATCGCGCGTTTTTCATATGACGAGGGCGTCCGGCGACGGGCGCTGGCCCGCGGTGAAGCCATCATCCGACAGGGCTGCGTGGGGCACACTCCGCTGCGATTCTACCCGCTGGCGGCTCGCGTTGCCCTGGAACTGGGCGACCTGGACCTGGCCCAGCGGATGGTCGACCGCCTTCACGACTTCACGCGCGAGGAGCCGTTGGTGCTGACGGACTACTACATGGACCTGGTTCGGACCGTGGTCGCCGCGCGCCGCGGTCGGCTATCTCCCGAGGAACGCGTGCGGCGCGCCGACCAGCTCTTCGTTCGCGCGGAGGCGTTGGACCTGGTCGTCGCGAGCGAAGTCGGAGATCTCGTCGACGGTCCGTAGATGGTCGCGATGGGCTCGAAGGGATGGGCCGGTG
Source organism: uncultured Myxococcales bacterium (assembly GCA_964473255.1). Taxonomy (GTDB): domain Bacteria; phylum Myxococcota; class Kuafuiibacteriia; order Kuafuiibacteriales; family Kuafuiibacteriaceae; genus Kuafuiihalomonas. The sequence goes on from CAYYOT010000001.1 coordinate 86,487, forward strand.
TGCGACCTGACGCTTAACTCCCGAAGCCCACGCCCACGGTGAGGGTGAACTGACCACCGTTGATCGCCGTGAAGTCGGCCGAGTTCGACCCCGCGTTCACGGAGCTGTTGACGCGGCTCCAGATCGCGCCGAGCTCGGCGAAGAAGGAAACGGCTTGGAGGTAGGTGCGCGCCCCGGCTTTCAAGCCCACGTTCCAGCCCACGCCGACGTCGACGCTGTCGCCCCCGAACGCTCCGGTGATCTCGTCCTCATCGAAGATGCCGAGGGAGAACCCGATGGGCAGCATCGCGTAGACCTCGCCCTTTTCGTGAAACCGGAACCGCCCCACGGGCGCGACGTCGAACGCGACCTCCAAGATGTTCCCCGTGCCGACGTCGTCTTCCGGCTGATAGCGGGAAAAGCGTACGAGCGGCCCGAGCGCGAAGAACTTCCCGATCGCGAAGAGCGCGCGCAGCTCGGCCCCCAGCGTGGGATCGAAATCGCCGGACGTGAGCTCGTCGCCGTCCTCGTTTTCGATGGTGCCTTCACCGCCGAAGCCAGCGAGAAAGCCGATGTCGAAGATGAACCCCGGAGGGGCGACGCCGATCTCGTTCGTCTGACTGGCGGCACCTGCGCCCGCAGTCGCTGCGCCGGACCCGGAGGGCGTGGCTTGGCCCAGGTTCAGAGACGAAACCATCGACGACACTTCGTATTTCATCGTCGAGCCCGAGGCCTTGGCCACCCGAGACTGGGGCTGAGGGCCAGCGCCGAAGACGGTCAGACTCATCGCGACCTGATTGTCGCCGACATCCTTGGCCTCGAGAAAAATCCCGATATCGCTGCCGACGCGCTGCCAGATCTCTCGAGCCTGTTGCTGATTTGGTTGGGTCTGGCCATCGCCCACCACGAAGAGCCGCGCCGCCTCGACCTGAGATTCGGGGGCAAGGATGTAGCCCTCGTTGTTCAGCGCCTCGGAAACCGCGGACCGCAAAGTCTCCTCCATGTACTCTTCGGCGTTCACGACGAGGGTGGCCCGTCGAACCTGCGCGCTGGCGAAGTTCGGACAGAGCAGGGCTTGCGTTCCGCAAATCGCGGCCACGCCCCCGACCATCCTCAACAAACGACAAACATAAGGTGTCTTCCGCGAGGGTGAACTCATACGCCTGGTCATGTTCCGACCTCGACCCGACGTCAACGTGCGCGAGTCCTGCGCAGACGCCTCTGGGCCCAACAGACGAATCCGAACCCTCGAGCGATTTAGGCGTTTTTGCGGGGGCCCCTACTCTGGGTGGGTCGCTTCGAGCACCTCACGAACCACGGTCGCCCAGTCGACCACCTCGGCTCCCCCCAGGATTTCGCGAAGGGCGGAGCCGCGGTCGAGGGCATGCTCGAGCTGACCCGAGTCGGGGAACGCGACCGGTTCCCCGTCGGGTGTCGACGGCCGTCCCGTCGCCGTCAGCCGGATGGGGTTCCGGCCGAGTGAGCGGCAGGCCATCTCCAGAGACGGCGCGGCGTCTTCCGGAAGTACGATCACATCGCTGGCCTGGATGAGCTGCGCTAGGACGTACCGGTCGTTGGGCCACGGAATCGCGTGAAGGCGAGGCCCGCCGACCCTCAGACATGGTTGGTCGTGGGCCGAGGCAGCAACGGCAATCGAGGCGTCGATGGTCCGAGCAAAGGTTATGATCGACTCCCGGCTTCGCGGGCTGCCGAGGCAGACGACCCACGCATCGTCGCCGTCCCAACCGAGCGCGCTCCGAGCGCCGTCCCGCGTGATGACGGGAAGCAGCTCCATGAAGTGGCCCAGGGGCCATCTTCGTCCGTGAGCTTCTGAGGACAGGATGAGGTGGCACCAGGCCGCTACGGCCTTTCCGCTTTCCGAGTAGCCGGATGTTGCCGCGTCGTCCCACGCGGCCCACACGACGCGGGCTCCGTCGCCCCGGGCTCGAGCCAGGGCAGCTCGCAGGATCTCGACCGCTGCTTCTCGTTCGCCGGGGCGCTCGGCCGTCATCCAGAACTCCACGTCGTGGAGGAAGACGAGGTCCGCATCGACGCCCCCCGCCGCCATCCGAATGAGTCGAGCCGCGTTCACGGGTCCGGGGACGATGGGGAGCCCAACACGATGGGCACCCTCTCGTAGGCCCAGTTCGATGAGCCCCACCCGGCGGTCGGGCCAAAACTGCATGCGTCGAAGCGCACGTCGTGGCGACGCATGCGGCCGGACCCGCTGAGCGGCGCCCCGAGCCAGACTCATGAGAGAGCTCCGAGGCTTCGGGAAAGGCGCAACCTGGGTGTGGAAGCGGCCCGTGCGCTCGTCCACCCGCAGCTGCACGTCACGGTCCAAGCCCCGCCGGCCGAGGGCGTCACGTACCGCACGAGCCGACGCACGACGCTGCTCTTCGTGCCGGATCGACGAGATCTGTTGGCGATGGATACGGTAGGAATAGAGCCGCTCCGCAAGATGGACGACGGGTGCTCGCTCGCTCATGCGCAGCACGAGATCGTAGTCGATTCCGACTTCGAGGCCGGAGCGAATGCCCCCCGCGTCCTGTACGACCTGGTTTCGAAGCAGTCGAAAATGAAATGGCGCGAAGTCGACGAGGAGATCCTCGGCGAGCAGAGAGGCGCGACGGGTTCGATTCAACGGCCTGCCTTGGTGGTCGATGTAGTGGCGGTCCGTGAAAACGAGTCCGGCGCTCGGCCGGGCCACCAGTGTTCGTAGCGTCTTCTCCAGAGCCCGAGGATCCAGTAGGTCGTCCGCGTCCAGCCAGCCTAAGAACTCCGTGTTCACGTGCGCATGACACAAAGCGAGGGCTTGCCTTCGCCCCGCGCCGTTGCTCGTGAGCAGGTGGATGCGGTCGTCCATTCGAGCCGCATCACGAGCGATCCGGTTCGACGCGTCGGTCGAGCCGTCGTCGCAGAGAAGCAGCCTCCAGTTTTCGTACGTCTGCCGACCGAGCGACGCCAGCGCCGGCGCCAGGAACGATGCGGCGTCACGGTAGGTCGTGATGACGCTGACTCGGGCGGAAAGAGGGCCGGTCACATCGGTCGGGAACTAAAGCAGGGTCCCGTCGTAGCCGTATCCGTATCCATTGCCGCCACCACAGCCCGTCAGGGCGGTCCCGAGGGCGGCCGCCGCCACGGTGCTCACGAAACCGACGGCGAGAAGACCCTTGACGGCGGTTCTTCGTGTCAACGAGCTCACCCTGCTCGTGAGACGCTTCGGTAGACTTCGGACCTTCAGCTCACCCATCTCGACCGACCCTCAGGAAGGGTCCACCGTCCTCGATGCCGGAGTCAAGCTGGGCTCTGCGGACGGGCTCGACAGGCCTCGTCGGTGTCGACGTGGGCCTGAAGGTGCTCTACCGCCGGTCGGGAAGGGAAGGACGAAGGCTCGTGGACGAGATCGGGCAGAGACTGTACCTGGCGCTCCATCGCGGGACGGCGGGCGACGTCGAGCACTATGTGCGGGTGTGTCGCGGGGCGCCGTCGGTCCTCGAACTCGGTGTGGGCGACGGGCGCATCCTGAGCCGGATCTCGGCGCCGACGAGGATGGGGCTGGACGCCGAGCCCGGCATGGTCGAGGCCGCCCGCACTTCCGTCACCGACGCCGTCCTCGTCACGGGTGACATGGAGAACTTCCAGCTCGGTCGCTCGTTCGACCGGATACTCATTCCCGCGTCGGCTCTCTTCGCGCTGCCGAGCCGGGAGGCCATGGTGCGCTGTCTACGCTGCTGCCGTCGGCACCTGCAGGAAGGGGGAGAGCTCTGGCTCGATGCGTACGCCTCGGACGCGTTTCATGAGGACAGCGAGCCGGACGATGACGACGGCGTCGAACTCGAATACCTGACCGACGTCGACCTCGATGGCCGGAAAGTCTCGGTGTTCGAGGCCAATCGCTGGGACAGGACCGACCAGACCTTCGACGTCATCTACTGGTTCGATCTCGGAGACCGGGCCGTCGAGCAGAGGCTCATCCACCACTACCTCACGAGCGACCAGCTGCGCGAGGTTGCCCGTGAAGCGGACCTCGAGGTCCGCGATCTCTTCGGCGGATTCGAAAGGGAGCCGTTCGCGCGAGACTCGGCGCTCATGGTTGCGCGTCTCGTTCCGAGCTGATGAACAGGCCGACCTGAAGCCCGCCGTGCTCGGTGAGGAGCGGCGAACGAAAGCGGACCCGCGTCGCGGCGGCGAGTCGCGCGTCGCTGGTGCAGAGCGCCAAGCTCCACGCATCGGGCAAGTCCCGGAAGAGCCGGCCGATCGTTTGGTAGAGCGGCCGCAGGTCGCGGCCGGCGGAGATGCGGCTCCCATAGGGCGGATTCGAGGCCCACAATCCGGACGTGCCGGCCCGGACGGATGCGGCGGACTCCGAAACGCTCGCCTTCATCACTTCGACCTCGACGTGGGCGCGTTCGGCGTTGCCTTCTGCCATCTGCACCGCACCTGCGTCGCGATCGGCTCCGATGAACGGCCCCGTCCAACGAGTCTCCGCTTCCAAAGCGCGGTCGCGGGCCGAAGCGAACGAGCCGTCCGCCAAACGCGGCCATGATTCGGCGGCAAAGCCTCGCCGGAGGCCGGGAGCGCGCTTCATCGCCAAGAGCGCGCCCTCGATCAGCAGCGTGCCCGAGCCGCACAGTGGGTCGAACAGGACGCCATCGGTCGAGGGCCAACCGGCAGCCAGGAGAAGAGCACGAGCGAGGTCTTCCCGCAGCGGCGCCTTGCCCGCGGCTTTTCGATACCCACGCTTGTGGAGGGGCACCCCGGCCGCGGACACCGAGACCGTGCAGATGTCGGAGAGTACGCGGACGTGAACGTCGACCGACGGCGCGCCTGGCTCCGCGCTGCCGAGGGCCCGCTCTACGGCATCGGCGACGCGCTGCTCGACGCCACCGGAATGGTAGAGCTTGGATTTCCGACAGCGGGCGGTAACCGTCCATGCGGCCGGCGAAGGGAGGACGTCGGCCCACGCGATCCGGCGCGCCCGCTTTTCCAAGGTAGAGAAGTGTCGAGCCTCGAAGCTCTCCAGGCGCACCCGGACGTCGAGCCCCAAGCCGCAGCCGAGCAGGAGCCGAGGCAGGTCCGACGCGTTCATCGACAGATGCACGCCGCCGGCCTCCGAGGCGCCCGGCGACAGTCCCAAGCCGGCCAGCTCGCCAGCGAGGAGCGCTTCCAGTCCTGGTGCACAGACCACGAACGCGTCGAGCCCACCCTCAGGACGCATGAAGCTCCCGAATCAAAGAAAACACTCCGTTGCAGGTGTGCAGTGAACGTGTGTACACACCTGAACGATGGTGCAGCAAGCGTTCGAGCGACGGCCGGCGCCGCCGTGGTCTCGAGAGACGGGTCTCAAGGCGGTTCTCGAGGACTGGGAGTCGCAGGAAAAAATCTGGAAGAACGTGGTGTTGGACCACCGGCTGCCCCCCGAGCCAGCGCGCTCGGCGCCCTGGCCTCGAGCGCTTCACCCCGACCTCCGGGCCGCGCTCGAAGCCCGAGGCATTAGGACGCCGTTCGTCCATCAGGTGGAAGCACTCGAGCGCGCTGCCAAAACCGACGTGGTCGTCGCAACCCCCACGGCGTCGGGCAAGAGCCTCGCGTACAACCTGCCGGTCCTCGATGCGCTGATCCGAAATCCGGAGTCGCGGGCCCTGTATTTGTTTCCGACCAAGGCTCTGGCGCGCGACCAGGAGGCGTCGCTTCGGGCTCTGCTCTTTGAAGCCGGCATCGAGCAGGGCGCGGTCGTCTACGACGGCGACACGCCGCCCGATGCGCGCCGGGCGGCACGGGAGCGGAGCGGCGTGCTCATCAGCAACCCCGACATGCTCCATTCCGGGATCTTGCCTCACCACGCGCGCTGGTCCCGGTTCTTTTCGAACCTCGCCTTCGTCGTCGTCGACGAGCTGCATACGTACCGCGGCGTGTTCGGCTCGCACCTCGCCAATGTGATCCGACGCCTTCGGCGCGTCACCTCGTTTCACGGGGCCGATCCTCGGTTTCTCTTCAGTTCGGCCACGATCGGCAATCCGGCGGAGCACGCATCGCACCTCGTCGGCCGACCGGTCGCGGCGGTGACGGAGAGCGGTGCCCCCACCGGGGGAAAGCGGGTGCTCGTGTACAATCCGCCCCTGGTCAATCGCGAGCTCGGGCTCCGGCAAGGCTGCGTCAAAGCAACGGTTCGTCTGGCCGAAGACCTCATTCGATCGCGGGTGCCGACCATCGTCTTCGGGCAGGCCCGCAATCAAGTGGAAGTCATGCTCAAGTACCTCCGCGACCGGCTCTCCGACGACCCGAGCATCGACGGTCGTTCGCTGATGGCCTACCGCAGTGGGTATCTTCCCGAGACCCGGCGGCGGATCGAGGAAGGGCTGCGCGATGGACGGATCCGCGCGGTCGTCAGCACTTCGGCCCTCGAGCTGGGCATTGACATCGGAAGCCTGGGAGCGGTCTTGAGCGCCGGCTATCCGGGAACGGCGGCGGCGCTCTGGCAGCGTTTTGGACGTGCGGGGCGTCGGGACAAGGACGCGCTGGCCGTCTTGGTCACCAATAGCTCGCCTTTGGATCAATACCTGGCCCGTTCGCCCGGGGTCTTGGTCGAGCGACCGGTCGAGGAAGCTCGGATCGATCCCGACAACCTCGACATTCTCATTCAGCACCTGAAGTGCTCGGCGTTCGAGCTCCCGTTTCGTCAGGACGATGGGTTCGGCGACGTTCCGCAAGACGCGGTCGGCGATGCGCTCGGCTATCTCGCCGACCACCGGGTGCTGCACCCCGCGGCCGGTCGAGAGGGCACGACCTACCACTGGGCGTCCGATGCGTATCCCGCCAACGCCGTGTCCTTACGCTCAGCCTCCTGGGACAACTTCGTGATCATCGAGCAGCCTTCGGAAAAGACGATCGCGGAGATGGACTTCTGGTCCACCCACACCATGCTCCACGAGCAGGCCATTTATCAGCACGATGGCGGACAGTATCAAGTCGAGCGCCTCGATTACGACAACCACAAGGCCTACGTCCGTCGCGTCGAGCCCGACTACTTCACCACGGCCATGACGCATGTGAAGGTTGCGGTCCTGACCGAAGAAGCGGTTGGCTCGCTCTCGTTCGGAGGCATCATCGACCTTCCGTCCGGCTACGGGGAAGTCGACGTGGTTGAGAAGGTCGTCGGGTACAAGAAGATCAAGTTTCATACTCACGAGAACGTCGGCTACGGCGAGGTTCACCTGGCGCAAATCGAAAAGCCGACGACCGCGTACTGGAATGTGATTCCTCGGGAGTTGTTTGCCGCACTCGACGTTCCCCGGGCCGTGATCCTCGAAGCCCTGTCCGGAATCCTGGGAGCGCTACATGCGGTGGCATCGGTGGGGCTCATGATGGATCCGAACGATCTGGGACGGGCGCTCGTCGAGGAGCCGGGCGTCGGTGAGGCGCCCTCGGCGGCCCGGGCGGTGGGCACCGATCGCTTCGAGCCGGTGCTGTATCTGTATGATGCGGTGGCGGGGGGTGTCGGGCTCGCGCCACGCCTCTACGAAGAGCGGCACGACCTGTGGGCCCGGTCGCATCGGTTGGTGCGGGGATGCGACTGCACCGATGGGTGTCCTTCGTGTATCGGACCCGCGGTCGGAGCGGAGACCACGTGGTCGCGACGCGAGGTTGCTCTTCGAGTCTTCGAACGACTCGGGGTCCCCTCGTGAACCGCTTGGCGCGACGGCTGGCGCGTCTCAAAGAAGCGGCGGCGCCGCCGATGTCTCCGGCCGCCGTCCCTGCGCCACGACTCGTCGAGCCGCGCATCGAGCCGGCGAGTCCCCGAGTGACCGCCCTCCGCGCCGCGATCGCTCGGATCTTGGAGCGTGACCGGGTCCGGGAAAGGACGGCCCCGATCTCGCCACCGGTCGATGAGCCACCGCTGCCCGGCGAAGCGGTCGAGAACGAACTCGGTTTCGTTCGGCGGATCGTCACCGTTCACGAGCCGCACCACCATCATGGAAGGGTCGCCGTCGCTCGAGCCCAACGGGTCGAGCCCCCGGATGTTGCACGACTGGCCAACGATCCAGGCATTGCCGACGTCGATCTTCAGCGGGCCGTGTACGTCGATACGGAGACCACTGGTCTCTGTGGCGGGACCGGGACGATTCCGTTCCTCGTGGGCCTCGGCTTCTTCGAGGACGAGAGTTTCGTCGTCGAGCAGTACCTTCTCACTGATCTGCAGAGCGAACCCGCCTTGATGCACGCGGTTCGTCGCCGCATCGAGTCGGCCAGCTGCGTGGTGAGTTTCAACGGCAAAGCGTACGACCTGCCGCTCCTGATCACCCGTGCGGTCCTGGTTCGCGCGGGGGCATGGCCGGAGCGACCCCATATCGATCTGCTGCACATTTGCCGGCGCTCGTATCGCCGTCGACTTCCAACGCTGCGGCTGGTCGAGCTGGAGCGCGAGGTCCTTCGCTACCATCGCGAGCACGATATCGACGGCGCGGAAGTCCCCTCGGCCTATTGGAGCTTTCTCCGAAATGGTCGACCGTCGTTCGTGGTGCCGGTTCTCGAGCACAACCTCCACGACATCGTGGCACTCGCCGCTCTCCTCTCCACCACGGCCGAAGGCTACGCTCGCGTCGACCGTCGCGCCGAGCCAGAGGACCAGCTGTGTCGCGCGTTATGGGCTCTCAAGTGCAAGGACCACCCGCGGGTCATCGCTTTTGCCCAGGCGGTGGTCGAAGGCGGAGCGGAGGTCGAGCTGACTTTCGAAGCCGCGATCGCGGCCTCGACGGCGTGTCGTCGCGACGGTGACGTCGACGGTGAGGCGCGGTGGCTGAGCATTGCGGCGGCGCATGCAGACGGGCCGGAAGCCCGCGCCCTCGTCGGTCTTGCTCGGACCAAGCACTTCGAGCACCGCGCTCGAACGCCGGCCGTGGCTCTCGCGGAAGCAAAGAAGCTGTGGGAGCTATCGCCCACGCCCGAAGTCGCTCATCGCCTGGCTCGACTGGAGCGCAAGGCAGCCAGCTATCATTCGCCGGCCGCAATGATGATCAGCGCCACCACGACCAACGGGCCGAAGAGCAAGAGGACCAAAAGGAGCCAAGCGGCGGGGCGGGCGAAGTTCAGAGTGTAGCCGGTCCCGATCAGCTTGGGGACCCAGACCGCGGGGTCGTCGGGCGCATAGTAGATCATGCCTTTGGCTTTCCATCGGTCGGGTCGGCTACCCACCGCGTCGACCCCGCCAATCTCGTAGAGCTCGAGGGTCGCCTGGTGGATGAGGCGAGCGAAGATGGCGATGGGCAGGATGATGGCGGCGGCAAGAACGACCAGGAAGAGAACGATGCCGGGTGGCCCCGAGGGGTCCCGGCCTGACAGTCCCGCCGAAGCCGTGCCAACCCAGAGGACGGCGAAGGCGACGTTACAGCCGAGCAGCATCCATTCGAGCATGCGGACCGCGAGGCGGCGCGTTTGCACGAAGGCCTCGCGATGGGTATCGAACTCGGCGCTATCGGGGCGTCGGAGGCTGGTGGCCGCAGCCACCCAGACGATCCCGTAGTCCAGCACCATGATTCCGAGCATCATCCAGCCGCCGTGCGGTGACCCCCAGCCGTCCGGCTCCCCTCGGCCATTCCAGTGGGTTGGGACGCGGTCGGGGAGGTCGGGGAGGATCTGGAGGAAGAGCCATGAAGCAACGACGGCCACGGCGACGAAGAGAACGTGGAGGGGCCAACTCACCAGTTCGCCGATGTGGATGGGACGCGCCTGACTCACGGCTCCTCCGCGGATCGCTCCGAGAAGTACGCGTCCACCGCGCGGGCCAAGAGCGCCTCCACCTGGCGTCGGTCTCCTCCGGCCAAGACCCATCGGTCGAACGTCTCGCGAAGCCGGCGCGCAGCTTCGGAGTCCAAATGCGGTCGCCCGCTCCTGGGGATCGTGGAAGCGATGCGAGCGCCCGCGCCCTGCTTGAGCTCGATGAGGCCCTCCTCGGCGAGGATCCGGTAGGCCTTCGCCACCGTGTTGAGGTTGACACCGAGTTCCTTTCCGAGGGCTCTGACGCTCGGCAGGAGCATGCCGGGCTCGACGTGTCCCCGGGCCGCCCGCCCGCGGAGCTCGTCGGCGATCTGACGATAGACCGGGACATCGGAGTCGAGGTCGATGGCCAGCGCGCGCATGCACCGTACTCTGTATGTAAACAGTATACGGAGGGCAAGCTTCAGGTCGCGACCGCGGGAGCGGGCGCGGCCTGGGAATCGACGGACCGGGGACCGGACAGGCGCCGGAGGATCGCGACTCCGGCGACGCTGACCAGAGCGGCGGTCCAGCAGATCACGACGTACCGAGCACCCGCATGGGCCCACACGAGGCCGCCGAGGGAAGCGCCGGCCGCCGCACCGAGCTGGTTGGCGGCGTGTCGCAGAGCGGACATGGTCCCCCGCTCGCCCGGGCCGACGACCTCCATCGCGAGTGTGAAGAACGGGCCGGCGCGGATCGAGCCCGCCAGCATCAGCCCGAAGAACACGACCAGGCTGCCGAGGGCCTGAAACCACAGGGGACCGATGCCGTCATACATGAAGCCTTCGAGGGCCCGGCTCGGAGCGAAGGAAAACGGCATGACGACGAGCATGGCGATCAGGAGGGCAGAGCCGAGGGTGATGACCCGGACCCGGCCGAGCGCGTTCGCCAGTCGGCCGCTGAGTGGACCTCCGACCAGGAGTGCGGGGCCCCCCACCATGTACATGAGGCCGCGCTGGAGGGTGTTCATGCCGTAGGTCTCTTCGAGCCACGGGCTCGTATAGACGCTGAACATCGTCATCGCGACGCCGACGGACGTACTGAAGACCAGGATACCCAGGGAGCAGGGCGTGGTGATGAGCGCCGTGTACCCGCGAACGGCTCGACCCAGTTCGAGGCAGTCGGTGCACTGCTCGAAACGCGCTTCGGGTAGCGTCGTGAAGAGGAGCAGGGCGATCGTTCCGGTGGCGACTCCGAGGATGACGAACATTTCGCGCCAACCGAAGGTCTCGGCGAGCCACGCGCCGAGAGGAACGGCCAGAATGAGCGAGATGAAGAAGCCGTTCATCACCCAGCCCATCGCGATCGCGCGGTCCTTGGCGCCGAAGTGATCGCCGACGAAGCTCGTCAGCGAGGTGACGATCATTCCCGCGCCGGCGCCGGCCAAAAAGCGGGCTCCCAGGAGGCCAAAGTAGCTGTCCATGAATCCGCAGACCGTGGTCCCGACGGTCAACACCGCGATCCCCAGTCGAAGGATGGGCCGTCGACCGTACCGGTCGGACACCGGTCCGAACAAGAGGGCGAAGGTCCCGGTCGAGACCGCATAGGCGGTGACCCACAGGCCAGCGACCTCGACGTCGACCCCCAGGTCCCGTGCCATCTGCGGAAGGGTGGGGTTGATGACCAGCAGATCCGCGCCGGATACGAACATCACGGCCATGAGCAGGGCGATCACGACCCGGTCGTTTCCGCTGGCTGCGCCCGCCATTCGGGGGACGTGACATCCGTGGCCAGGGGCAGCAAGCAAAGCCTGGCGTCCCGGATTGATGCGGAAAGTTCGCGGGCGCTGGAGTCGCGTGAAGAAGTCCCGTAGCTTCCGTCACTCGTGGTCGGCGAGTCGGACCTCAAGGCGCTCTACGACCGGGTGGACCGCGCAACGGCCCGGCTCTCGAATCTCCACCGGACACGGCTCGCGTGTCGGCGGGGATGCGCGAGCTGCTGTGTCGATGGTCTCACGGTTTTCTCCATCGAGGCGGACAACATCCGGCACAGCCACGCGGAGCTCCTCCAGACCGGTGAGCCGCATCCGCCGGGGGCTTGCGCGTTCCTCGATGCCGCTGGAGCCTGCCGGATCTATCCGGAGCGTCCGTACGTGTGCCGTACCCAAGGACTCCCCCTCCGCTGGGTCGAGGCCGAGCTCGGGGTGGAGCATCGGGACATCTGTCCCCTGAATGCAGAGGGGCCGCCGCTGGTCCAGCTGCCGGCGGACGCATGCTGGACGATCGGACCCTTCGAAGCGGAGCTCGCAGCACTGGAGGTCGACCGCCTCGGCCGATGGCCGGAGCCGGAGGAGCGCATCCCCCTGCGTTCGCTGTGGAGCCGCTGATGTGGGCTTTGGACCTGGGGACAACCCACACCGCCCTCGCGCGATGGAACGAGGGGCGCGGTCGGCCCGAGCTCGTGCATCTACCCGAGATCGGCCGGCAGACCGATCCCGAGGTTCCCGAAGAAGCCGCGCAGCCGACCCATCTGATCCCTACGGCGGTGGAGGCATTCGATCGCCTGAGCCTTTGGGCCCAGATCGGACGGTGGCGTCCGGTCCAGCGACGGGTCTTGCTCGGACGCCAGGCCTTCATCGGACGGCAGGCGTGGGAACGGTACCGCAAGGAGCCGCGGGTCAGCTTCAGCTCCGGCTTCAAGCCGAGCCTCTCCACGGCGCCCCTCCGGACCGTGGCCCGGTCCGGTGGGGTTGCTCTGTCGGCGCGCGACGTCACCCGTCTCTTTCTCCGAGAGCTCCTGGCCGAAGTGCAGACGGTTTCTGGTCGTCGCATCCGCGATCTCGCGGTGACCAGCCCGGTCGACGCTTACGAGGGCTACCGAGCCGAACTCGCGTCCGTTCTGTCCGACCTCGGTGTCGACCGCCTGAGCTTCATCGATGAGCCGGTGGCGGCAGCCCTTGGCTACGACATCGCCCCCGCCCGGGACCGCACGGTGTTGGTCGTCGACTTCGGTGGCGGCACCCTCGACGTCGCCCTGGTCGAGCTGACCGCCAAAGGCGTCGAGGAGGGGCAAGGCACCGTCTTGGGCAAAGCTGGCCGTCCGATCGGCGGACAGCTGGTGGACCGGTGGCTTCTCGAGGACGCCTGCGCGCGTCTGGACTACCGCGTGGACGAGCGTCGGCTGAACGACGAGTCGAGCGAGTGGACCCGGCAGATGCTCGATGAAGCATGTCGTGTAAAGGAACGCCTCTTCTTTCGCGACCAGGTCACGATGGTGACCCTTCCGCCGGACGAGCTTCATCGCTTCGACGAGCGCATGCGGGGTACGCGCGGAACGCTCAGCTACGATCGATCGGATCTGGTGCGTCTGCTCCGGGAACGTGGGCTCTACGATGAGCTGGGAGCCTGCGTCGACGAGTGCCTGGATCAGGCAGGTGCGGACGTCGACGACGTACTGATGGTCGGCGGTTCGACGCTGCTCCCCGAGGTTTACGGTCACATGGAAGAGCGCTTTTCCCGCAACAAGGTTCGAGCGTGGCACCCGTTCGAGGCGGTGGCGATGGGGGCGTGTCGGTTTGCGGTGGGCAAGGTGCAGACATCGGATTTCATCGTCCACGACTACGCATTCGTGACCCACGATCTCGAGACGCACAAAAAGAAGTACGCGGTCGTCATCCCCGGAGGGACGCGGTTTCCCACGGTTTCCGACTACTGGAAGCGCCGTTTGGTTCCCACCTGCTCGCTCGGTGAGCCGGAGACGATGTTCAAGCTCGTCATCTGCGAGCTGGGTCGCGCGCGGTCGGGCGACCGACGGCTCACCTGGGACCAGCACGGAAAGCTCCACGTGCTGAACGCCGAAGGCGAGCACGAGCAGGAGCTCGTCGTCGTGCCGCTGAACGAGTCCAATCCGACGCTCGGCTACCTGCGACCCCCGCATCCCCCCGACGATCGCAACCCGCGGCTGGAAATATCCTTTGGGGTCAACGCCGATCGCTGGCTTTGCGCGTCGGTCTTCGACCTCCGAACGCGACGGTTCATGATGAAGGAGGAGCCGGTGGTGCGGCTCTTATGAAGATCCCCGACCCGCTATGGGTCTTCGGGTACGGGTCCCTGATCTGGAAGCCCAGCATCCCTTACGAAGAAGCGCACTGGGCGCGCCTGACGGGCTTCGTGCGCCGGTTCTACCAGGGGTCGACCGACCATCGCGGCGTACCCGGGAGCCCGGGGCGGGTCGCCACGCTCCTGCCTCAGCCACAGGGCTCCGTCGGGGGACGCGTGTTTCGCGTGCCCGATGACGAACGAACCGCGGTGCTGGCTCGTCTCGACCATCGAGAAAAAGGCGGTTACGCCCGCGTTACTTCGGACGTGACGGTCCTCGGAGCCCCGGACGGCGTTTCGTCCGTTCGCGCGCTGATCTACATCGCGACGCCCGACAATCCCGAGTACCTCGGCGTCGCGGAGCCCGAGGCGATCGCTCGGCACGTCGCCCGAGCGTTCGGTCCCAGCGGGCGCAACGACGAGTATGTTCTGAACCTGGCGGAGGCACTTCGGACCAAGGATCTCCTCGACGATCACCTGGCCGACGTCGAACGGGAGCTCCTTCGCCTTCGTCGCGCGTAGCCGAGGCCGCCAGCCAACGCGAGGAGCAGGATGTTCGTTGAACCCCGGGGGCCGACGGTGCACCCGCCCGCGTCCTCTTCCGGAGCAGCCGGCGGCTCCGGTTCTTCCACCGTGCATTCGGAGCTGCATCCATCGCCGTCGACCTGGTTCCCGTCGTCGCAGGCTTCGGTCGGCACGCCGACCAGTCCGTCGCCGCATTCGGAGAAGGTTTTGAACGAACGAAGGAGCTCGTTGTCGCCCGCCTCGAGATTGAGCGACTGGATGACGTAGCGGCCAACGTTGGACCCGAAATGGACGAGAACGCGCACCGCTTCGTTGGCCCCGACCAGTACCGTGTCCTTGATGCCTTGCTCTTCGGTCGCTGGTTCTTCCGGCTCACCGACCAGCACGAAGTCGTCCCCCGAGGTTTCGATGCCTTGACGGTCGAGGACCTTCATCGCCGTCCCGCCGACATGGATGGGATGAGCCAAACCGGACCGATTCACCAGCCGCCAGATCTCGGTGCTCTGAATCGGGATCTCGAGGTCGGTGGCGGACTCGCCGTCGCCATCGAACATCCAGGCTCGTCCACCGCACGCGTCGTCCCGCGGCCGGAGGACGAAGTCGCGCGTCGTGGAGGCGGTCGAAGGGTCGGGAGCTTCGATCGCCCGGAGCGCGGCGGGGATCGCGATCGGGTTGGGTGTCACCGTGCCGACGTCGAAGCGAAGAACGTCGCGGACCACGCCGCCATTGCCCGGGAAAGGCGCGGGTGCGCTGTTCACGAGGAAGAAGGAGTTCCCGAGGAACGGGCGGAACGTCACGCCGAGGTCGACCCTCTCGCCGGGGGCCAAAGTCACGGACTCCACCAGACGTCGCTCCGAGAAGAGACCCTGGTCGCTTCCGATCAGCAAGAATGGGTGCCCATTGGAAAGCGACAGCTGCAGCGTTCGCGCATTGGCCGCGTTGAGGATACGGACTCGGTAGCGAGCCGGAGCGACGGCTACGTACGGCCAAGCCACTCCGTTCACGAGTACGGTGTTGCCGAAGAAGTGCTCGGTCGGCTCCTCGGGATAGTACAGCTCACCCTCCGGTGTGAATGTGCGGTCGTGGATGACGAGAAATAGTTCTCGCTCTCCCCCGGGAAGCCCGAGTTCGTCTTCAATACTATCTCTGAGTACGAACAGTCCGGTTAGGCCCATGTATTGATTGAGTCGGGACATTCCCTGGGCTCGGTCTCGATACCAGAGCATGGCGGCCGGCTGAGCAACGGTCAGCCGCTGGACGATCTGCTCTCCGGGAAGAATGAAGGTATCGGCTTCCACCGCATCGGGCGCGATCAGGCCATGGATCAGCGGAAGGACCCGCGGTTCGTCGGCGCTGCCCGTTGGGCACTCCGAGACGGGAAGTGGGTGGTCGGTACGCGGAAAGCCTCGATCGTTGCGCAAGTCGTTCACCCAGGCGATGTCGATTTCTTCTCCAGTCCGAGCTTCGATCATCGGACCAGGGAAGCTCGTGCCGGTACCATCGTCGATGCCCCACACCGTGGTCTCGGGCAGGTCTCGATGCAGCCGTTGCTTGGTCTGGCGGATCACCAGTCGGTAGCTCGTCGCACCGAGCGTCGATGTGGGAACCGCGGTACGGAGCGTGGGGAGTTCATCGACGTAGGGCTCGAGGATGGGATGGCAAGGGTTGGGGTCACACATCGCTTCGGTCCCGAGGTACACGCCCTCCGCGGCATCGCAGTCCTCCCGCGTGCCCGCCTCGCACAGCGCATCGGCTGTGGGCAGGCAGCAGGCTCCCGTGGGCTGCGGACACGGGTTGGGAAAGCACTGGGCGCCTTCGCCCTGAAACGTTTCTCCGCAGGTCTCGGCCGTGCCGACCGTGCATCGCCCCGAGGCCTGACAGCACGCTCCGGCGCCGGGCGGAGGCGTGAACTCGATGGTCAACAGAGGCTCGATTCCCTCGAGGTCCGGCTGCCGACTGTGAAAGGCTTTGGTCGTCGTGGGCGAGTCTTCCCGGCCGATGAGCACCCAGCCGTGATTCGAATCGGGGTCGGAGACCCAGGTCTCGATGTCGGCCAACATCCCGTCGGAAGTCCAAACGACGTCCTCCTCGGTCTGACCCGCGATGGTCGAGGCCCTCGGCTCCGGAAGATAGTCACCGCCGGGCGACGACCACAGCGCACCGTTGAAGGATGCATAGATCCACGTGGAATCCCGCCGGCGGGCCGCGGTTCCCTGTCCGCCTCCCGACCCGCGTCCCGGGGCCGGACCTTCCGTCCAGGGCGTGGTGACCGTGTGGAGCGAGACGGGCATGTCGTCGGCCACCGTCCGCGCTACCCGGAGTCGGAGCTCGACCCGATGAATGTCGGATTGGACGGGCACGGCGGCGGAAACGTCGAAAGTGATCAGGGTCCTTCGCGCGTACCCGTCGTTCGTCGCGCCCACGAAGAGGCGCGGGCCACTCCCATTCGCGAATTCGGTACCTTCTTCGAAGATGGTCGCGTCGGCGCTGGGACCGATGACGACCGTATCGGCTCGAGCTTCCAGGGATGTTCCGAAAAGGCCTGCAGCCGTGAGCCAGAGGGCCGCACTCAGCTTCCGTGCGATAGTTTCTGCCGCTGAATATTTCATGTTTGGCTCACTTGTTTCGTCTAAGTATCTATCAAGAATCGCACACGGGATCAGGCAACACGTGCGTGAATTCTCGCGAGCGCACGAGATATTTCGTGCCGTCGAGCGTGCCGGGACGGTATGAGCGCACCGAAAGCGGTTCACTGGGACCGTTTGGGGAGACGCAGAGAGACATGAAAAGACAACTCGGAATGGCCTTCGCCGCGGCCGCAGCATTCGCGTGCGGATCCGATGGCGATGGCGGCGACGTCACTTCGGATTCGCATCCGCTTTGCCGGGAAGACGCCGTCATTCCCGCCGACGACTTCGTGCCCATTCGCGCCGGGTATCCGGCGCACGAGGGAGCTACGGAGCCACACGGCTACGAGGCCGTGCCGTTCCCTCCCGAGAACCCATATACTCAAGAGAAAGCGCTCTTGGGTAAGATTCTCTTCTGGGAAGAGCAGATCTCGAGCGACGATACGATGGCCTGTGGAACGTGCCATCAGGCCGGCGCCGGCGGATCGGATCCGCGGGCCGTCCTGGCCGCGCATCCGGGACCGGACGGTACCCTGGGGAACGATGACGACATCCACGGTGCGCGGGGCGTGAAGCGCTGCCAGATTCAGGACGGCGAAATCGTGCGGGTCGACGATGCGCTGTTTGGCTCCGACGTGCAGGCGACGGGTCGAAAGGCGCCCAGCTATTTGGACGCCATGTTCTACCCCGACATCTTCTGGGACGGTCGAGCAACGAGCCAGTACACCGTGCCCAACACGGGAGAAATCGCCATCGTGGCCGGGGGAGCGCTCGAGAGTCAGTCGATGGGCCCCCCCACCAGCGATGTGGAGATGGCGTGTGAGGACCGGACGTGGGACGACATCGAAGCGAAGCTGGAGGTGGTCGTTCCGCTGCAGTTCGCGTCCGACCTGCCCGAGGACATGGCGGCCGTCCTGTGTGACTACCCGACGTACCCCGAGCTCTTCGCTTGGGCCTTCCCGGATGACCCCGTGGTGAGCGCGAAGAACGTCGCTTTCGCCATCGCCACCCATGAGCGAACCCTGGTCTCGAATGAGACCCCATGGGACCGCTTCATGGCGGGCGATGAAACGGCACTGACCGGTGCGGCCAAGCGCGGTTGGGAAATCTACGAGGATCGCGGCAAGTGCCAGCGATGCCACGTCCCGCCGTCGTTTCACGGCGACGTCGACGACAACTTCTTCGCCAACCTCGGCCTCGTCGACGCGAGCTTCGACACCGGTCGGCAGCAGCACACCGGTGATCCCTTGGATCGAGGCAAGTTCAAGACGCCGACCTTGCGGAACGTTGCGCTTCGCGAGGCAGGCGGACTGCTGCACGACGGTGCAGGCGCAGGCTCGAGCCTGGAGGAGGTCATGGACGTCTACAACGAGCCTCCAGCCCTCGACACCAATACCGACGAGCGGATGCTCGCCGACGAAGAGCTCGAGCTGACCGACGAGGAGATCGCGGACATCATCGAGTTCATGCGTACCGGCCTGACCGATCCCCGGGTCGAAACCGAGTCCTACCCCTTCGACCGGCCGACCCTCGGCAGCGAGCGCTAGTCCGCGCACAATTGGCGCAAGCTTTCCTTCGCCCCGAGGTTGGGGAGACAGGTTCAATGGCATTAGCCTGTCTCCATGGGCGAAGTTCAGCGGGCCGATGGCGCCGTCCACTTCTCGGTCAGTGGGGAAGGACCCCCGCTCGTGCTGACCCACAGTTTCTTGTGCTCGGGAGACATGTGGGCTCCGGTCATTCCGGAGCTCGATCGGCGGTTCCGCGTCATCAACGTCGACCTCCGCGGTCACGGTTCTTCGGGACCATGGCGAAACTCGTGGACCATCTGGGACCTCGCCGAAGACGTGGTTGCCGTTCTCGATGAGCTCCAGCTCGCTTCAGCCCATTGGTGCGGACTATCGATCGGGGGGATGCTCTCCATGCGGGCGGCCCTTCGCTGGCCCGACCGAGTCGACTCGCTTATGATTTTGGACTCGGCGGCTGGGGTCGACGGCTTCTTTCGTCGCTTGGAGCTGTCGTCCATGGGCGCGGTTGCCGGCTTGTGCGGCTTTCGGCCTCTCCGCAACCAGGTGGCCAAGAACATGTTCGGCAAGACGACGCTTCGGTCCAGGACCGAGCTGGTTCGGCAATGGACCGACCGGTGGGCGATGCTGGATGTGCCGTCGATGCTCGTTGGGCTGCGTGCCCTCGTCCGTCGAGAATCCATCTTGCCCGAGCTTTCTCGGGTGAAAAAGCCGACGGTGGTGCTCGTCGGGGAAGAGGACGCGGCTCAGCCGGTCGCGCGCTCGGTCGAGATCCAGGAGGCGATCGACGGATCCCGGCTGGTCGTGCTGCCCAAGGCCGGCCACCTCAGTGTGCTGGAGACGCCGGAGGCCGTGAGCGAATCCTTGCTCGATTTCTTGGCCGGGCGGTAGTCGCCTATGGGAGCTCGAAGAGACCGGCCGCGCCCATTCCGCCGCCGATGCACATGGAGGCGACGCCGAAGCGCGTGCCGCGCCGGCGCATCTCCGCCAGCAGGTCGGCAGTGATCCGAGCGCCGGTGCACCCCAAAGGGTGCCCGATGGCGATCGCGCCGCCGTTAACGTTCAGTTTGTCGTCGGGGATGCCCAGCTCTCGCTGACAGTACGTGGCCTGCGCCGCGAACGCCTCGTTGATCTCGAACAGCCCGATGTCCTCGAGCTTCAAATCGACGAGCTCGAGCAGGCCGCGAATGGCGGGCACGGGCCCGATCCCCATGATGTCCGGGGGAACGCCCTTCACCATGAAGGCACGCATGCGCCCGATGGGAGTGACGCCGAGGTCTTTCGCTTTTCTCTCGGAAAGCAGTACGGCCGCCGCCGCCCCGTCGTTCATCGGCGACGAGTTTCCGGCGGTGACCGTTCCCCCCTGACTGAAGACCGGACGCAGCTTGGCCAACGCCTCCAGCGTGCTATCGGGTCGAGGGCACTCATCGCGTTCGAACGTAACGGTATCGACTCCGTTTGCGGTGGGGACCCGTGCCGAGACGGCGACCGTTTGCTCCCGAAAGCGCCCCTTCTCCAGAGCCTCCGTCGCCTTCTGATGAGATCGTAGTGCGAACTCGTCCTGCGCCTCGCGGCTGATCTCGAAGCGCTTGGCGACGCGCTCCGCGGTGTGACCCATGCTGATGTAGACCTCGGGGAACTGCTCGACCAGCTCCGGGTTCAGGCTGACCTTGTTCCCGCCCATCGGCACCATCGACATCGACTCCGTACCGCCGCCGACCACGCAGTCGTAAAGTCCACCGTGAATGGCGAGAGCGCCGTGCGCGATGGCTTGAAGACCGCTCGAGCAGAAACGATTGACGGTCTCGCCCGCCACCGTGTCGGGCAGGCCGGCCAAGAAGACGGCGTTCCGCGCGACGTTCAGACCTTGCTCGGCCTCGGGCATCGCGCACCCCAAGATGACGTCCTCGACGTCTTTGCCTTCGAGATTATCGACGCGAGCGACCGCCTCCTTGATGGCGATGCCCGCCAGGTCGTCCGGTCGCGTGTGCTTCAGGGTCCCCTTGATCGCGCGTCCCACCGGAGTGCGGACCGCGCTGGCGACGATGACGTCGAATGGAAACTTCATAGGTTCGCTCCTCAGTTCCTTAGCGGCTTGTTGTTCATGAGTAGGCTTTGGATGCGAGCTTGGGTTTTCTCTTCGCCACACAGCGACAAGAACGCCTCGCGCTCGAGGTCGAGATAGTGCTGCTCGGTGAGCTGCGTCCCCGCCAGCACGTTTCCTCCGCAGAGAATGTGGGCAAGCTTCCTCGCGATGAGCGCGTCATGCTCGGAGGCGAATCCGCCTTCTTGCATGCTCCAAACGCGCATCCCGATCGTCTCTGCGGCGTCGAGCCCGACCGCCGAGAGGAACTGGGGTCGAGGCGGACGGTACCCGGCCCGAGCCAAGCCGAGGGCCCGGTTCTTCGCGTGGAAGAGCAGTCGATCTCGGTTCAGGCTAATGCCGTCGCTGGAGAGAAGGTAGCGCAGCAGCCGAGCCTCTTCGGCGCCAGTCGCGACCTTGGCCGTTGCGATGTTCAGCGACGCCTGGCCGATCAGGGGCAGGGGGTCGACTTCCTTCACGTCGGCCACCGGCCCGATCCAGCGCTCGACCATGCGCAGGCAGCCGCCTCCGGCCGGTACGAGGCCGGCGCCGACTTCGACCAGACCCATGTAGGTTTCGGCGTGAGCCTCACAGGCGTCGGCGGCCATCGCGAGCTCGGCGCAGCCGCCGAAGGTGAACTGGAAGGGGGCCGCGACTACCGGCACCCGTGCATACCGCAGGCCCTGAAGGGCGTCCTGAAGCGCCTTGATGGCGCCTCCGATCATGTCCCACTGCTGCTGCTGCGCACCCATGAAGATCAGCATGAGGTTGGCGCCCGCGCCAAAGTGCTGGCCGTCATTCCCGATGACTAGAGCTTCGAAGTTCTTCTCGGCCTCGACGACGCCCTCGTTCATCATTTTGACGACGTCGTCGTCGATCGTGTTCATCTTAGTGTGCACTTGGAGGCACAGCGCGCCGTCGCCGAGGTCGACCAGGCTCGCGCCCAAGTTCTGTTTGACGACGTTCGTCTTGTTTTCCTTCAGGGCGGCAAGCACCAAGTGCTGCGGATCTCGGGGAACGAGCGGCGTGTTGCCGGTTTGCACGTCGTAGTAGGTTTGCTCGGACAGCGGCCCGGCGTAGAAACTCTCTCGGCCCGACGCGAGCATCTTGGTGACCGAGGCGGGGACTTCGACTCCGTCGGCCTGCATGCGCTCGACCGAGGCCTGGACGCCGATCGCGTCCCAGACCTCGAAGGGGCCCAGGTCCCAGTTGAAGCCCCAGCGCATCGCTCGGTCGATCTGCACGATGTCGTCGGAGATCTCGGGTATCGAGCGCGCGGCGTAGGAGAGCGTGTGGGCAAGGGCGGTCCAGGCAAACTTGGCGGCGGGGTCGTCGCCGGCGATCAACGTCTTCACGCGCTCGCCCGGGTCGTCGACGTTTCGTGCCGCCCCGATGGAGTCGAATCGGACCTTCTTTTGCTCGCGGTATTCGCCGGTCTCGTAGTCGTAGACGAGGATGTCCTTGCCGACCTTCTTGTAGAAGCCCGCGCCCGACTTTCGCCCGAGAGCTCCGGCTCCGACCAGTTGCTGAATCCACTCCGGCGTGGCGAAGATGTCTCGTTCCGGATCGTCGGTCAGGTTGTCGTAGCAGTTTTGGGCGACGTGCAAGAAGGTGTCGAGTCCGACGACGTCTGCAGTTTGGAACGCGGCGGACTTGGGGCGCGCCATCGGCTGTCCGGCGATCTTGTCGACTTCTTCGATCGACAGTCCCTGGGTCTGCATCAGCCGAATGGCCTTCATGATGGCGAAGATGCCGATGCGATTGGCCACGAAGTTGACCGTGTCTTTGCCGTACACCACGCCCTTGCCGAGAAACTCTCCGAAGCGAGCCGCCTGGTCGATGATCTCAGGCTTGGTATCGGGTCCGGGAATGATCTCCAGCAGCCGCATGTAGCGAACGGGGTTGAAGAAGTGCAGGACCAGGAAACGTTCCTTCAGTGAGGGACCGAAGTCCCGGGTCATGGACTCGATCTTCAGACCGCTCGTGTTCGAAGCGAGGATCGCGTGCTCGGGCAGGACTTTTTCCACCCGGGCAAACAGGCTGCGCTTGATGTCGACGTTCTCTACGACGGCCTCGATCACGAGGTCGCATTCGCTCAGTCGGTCGAGATGGTCGTCGAAGTTGCCCGGCTGGATCAGCTTGGCGATCGATGGATCGTAGAAGACCGCAGGCTTGGCCTTGAGGGCCGCCTTGAGCGCGGACTCGGCCAGGCGATTTCGGTCGTTCGGGTCATCCGATGCGTCCCGCGGGACGATGTCGAGAAGGTGGGTGCGGATGCCCGCCCCGGCGAGGTGAGCGGCGATGCCGGTCCCCATGACGCCGGCCCCCAGGACCGCAGCGGATCGTATGCTTTCTGCCATCGAGTTCTTGCCTCCGGGCGCGGGATGCCGCGCCACGTCATTTCTAGGCACTCCCCGACGCGTGCGGCAAGCCCATCTCATCGGGTCGGTCCGATTGTTTGGACTGCCTGCCTTCGGCTGCGGGCATCGCCCCCCGATCAGTCGAGGCGAAGGGTGACGTAACGGAGCTGGGATTGGTTTTCGACCTGAAAGACCACCGCATCGCCCGAGCCGAGGCTGTCCAACCAGGTTGCGAGCTGCTCGAAGCTCTGGACTTCCTGATTGTTGGCGCGGTGGATGATGTCGCCGGGGCGAAGAGGATGACCCGCGGACGAGACGGCGACGAGAACCCCGCCTCGGACCCGGAGCTGCGGAATGAGCTGCATGAGGGTGTCGTCGAGAGTAACGGCCAGCACGCCGAGACGTGAGATCATGTGCTGGGATGGGTCGAAGTCGAGGCTCAGACGCTCCAGCACGACCGGCTGCTCGGTCACGGTCGCCGTCAGCCGCCGCTCCTGCCCGTCCCGCAAGACCCTCATATCGATCTTCCCGCCGATCGGCCCGTGGTAGATGTTCACTTCGAACTGGCGTGCGTTCTCGATCGGCTTGCCTTCAAGCTCGACGATCACGTCGCCGACCTTGAGACCCGCTTGATCTGCGGGAGAGTTGGGAATCACATCCGCCACGATCGCGCCCCACGGTCGGGTCAGGCCCAGTCCGCTCGCCATGGCCGGCCGGATGCTCTGGGTGAGGGCGCCGATGGTTCCCCGGCGGACGCGGCCGTACTTCTTGAGCTGAAGATAGACGCTCCGGACGATGTTGCTGGGGACGGCGAAGCCGACGCCGTCACTGCCGCCGCTGAGAGACAGGATCAACGTGTTGATGCCGACCATGCGGCCGTCCGAGTCGACGAGCGGTCCACCGCTGTTCCCGGGATTGATCGAGGCATCGGTTTGCAGGTAGACGACCGGATCGTCCGGCCGAAGCTGGCGTGAGATGGCGCTGACCACGCCCATGGTTACCGAACCTTCGAGGCCCAGAGGGCTTCCGAATGCCCAGACCAGCTGGCCGCGCTTCACCTTGTCCGAGTCGGCGACCGGCAAGACCGCCTCGACCTTGGCGTCGACCTTGAGGAGCGCGAGATCGGTCTGCAGGTCGATGCCTTCGATCTCGGCTTTGACCCTTCGACCTTGCGGCTTCACCGCCGACTCGAAGCGCTCCTTGATGCTCGGGGGAAGGGGCATGCGAACGAAGATGGACTGTGCGCCCTGCACCACGTGCGCGTTCGTGATGATGTGGCCCTCTTCATCGACGATGACGCCGGCGCCGGTCGAGCGCCGGCGGGCGAGCACCGTTCCGTCGGGGGTCGCGATCGGCGCATAGCCGCTCGTTTCCACCTGCACGACCGCGGTACTCACTCTGTTCGCGAGTTCCTCGATGTTGATGCTGATCTCGGCCAGACTCAGGGGCGAGCCGGCCGTAGCGGACTGCGGGCTGGACGCGCAGGCGGTGAGCAGCACGATCCAACCGGCGCGGAGCGGGTAAATCCCCATGGCGCCGGGACCGTAGCGGCAACGTCGACAGAACGCGAGCGTTCCCGCTCTGCTCAGGATCGAACCGGCGCAAGCGCGGACAGGAACTCCTCGAGCATGGCCAGAGTCAGGCCCCAGATCTGACGGCCATCGTAGTCGAAGCAGGGGAGAGTGTAGCTTCGGCCCTCCCATTCATAGTCGAGCGAGCCGCGTTCTGCTTCGTGGAGAAAATAGTCGACGGGAATCCAGACCGTCTCCTGGACCTCGCGAGAATCGGGTCGGGGCATGGTTTCGGCAGGCACCTGAAACACGAAGGGGTGGATGACGAGCGGAGTGCGCCGTCCGCGGCGGGTGGCGTCTCGCGGGGACAAGGGGCTCAAGAGCTGCGTCGTCGCGAGATCGACGTCGACCTCCTCTTTGGCTTCACGCATGGCGGCGTGCAGAGGACCGCCGTCGGCCGGCTCCACCCGGCCCCCGGGGAAGGCCATGTGCCCGGACCAGGGGTCGGACGGTGAGTGGGCGCGGCGAATGAACAGAAGCGAGAGCTCCGGGGCATTGCGGAGGCACATGGCCACCGCCGCCTGTCGCGCCGAGACGGGGAAGCTTCCGTGGGCCGGCTCGAAGGATGCGAGCCGTTCGGAAACCAGGTCCAGCGTCATCCTCCGCATCTTGTGCGCGCCCGAGCTCAAGCCGCCGTATGGTAGCGCATCACTTCGGTCTGTCCGGTGAATTCGACGGTCCGGCCGGCGGCGCCCCGGGAACCGCCCACCGAATGACCTCCGTGGGCCCTCGCACGCCGCGCCAGTCGTTATCGGTGATCATGACCCAGCCTCCGGAGGGACGGCGGGCCAGCCCTTCGAAGTTCGGAGGGGTGGCGTCGAAGCCGGGACGCAGGTCGCCCAGCCGCTCGACCGACGCAGTCTTGGCATCGGGCTCCAATCGAAACCGCACCAAGAAGAGGACGTCGAAGTGTCGCTCGATGGCGTCGACCACGAGCGTCGGGCCGTCCCGAACGCAATCCAGTCCCGAGATCTTACCGGTGCCCGATGTTAGGTATACCTTGTAGGGGATCCAGCCATGCTCCGGATCATGAAGGCCGACGGGGGACCACCGCCGCCCATCGTCTTCACGCACCATCTCGCTGGCGGCGACGATCGTACCGCCGACCTGACAGACGCCCTCGAGGCCTCGGTTCCGGTCGGGCGTGATACCCCACGGCTCGTACGGGAACTCGAGGGACCGCAGGATTGTGGCCTTACCGGCGCCGATCTCGGCGAACAGAATGTGGTCGCTCGAGCGGGCGCGGTCGGCTTCGGTCGAAAAGATCAGCCGTCCATCGTCGGTGAACGCGAGGCCTTCCAGGTCGAGGGAGGGGTCGACGCCCTCGACCGGGATCGGGTCGCTCGCTCGGACTCCGCTCGTCGATGTATGGATGGGAATCAGGTGGTGCAGACGCTCCGCCACCGAGAGGTAGTCGTACGGTGCTCCTTTCGGGGCTTTCGTGAGGCCCGAAAGCCCCCGAAGTGCATCTCCAGGGAGGGCGATCCTCGAGATCCGGGGGACCGAAGCCGGCCGGGGTCCGGCGGGTGCCTTCGACGTGCATCCGGCAGCGACAAGACCGGCAAACACCACGCCCAGCGCGCGCATCGCCCGGGACCTTGGCAGAAACGCCGTGGGCAGCAAACCGCGGGAAGACGCGCTTGCCGGGACGGGGCGTCTCGTCGGATGTAGCGCCGTGGATCCGATTCGGGTCATGGGTCTCACCAGCGACGAGTTCGCTCAGGAGGCCAAAGAGCGAGTCGGTCGAGGCTCGGGCGTGGCCCGCCAGCTCTATCGATCCGCCCATTGCGAGGGCTCGCTGCCGCTCGACGATCTGGGGCTCTCGCCCCAGGCGGTGCTCCGCTGGCGTGCGGTGGCGGCATCCACACCGCTCGAAGTGGTTCGGACCGTCGCCGATACGTCCTTCGACGGCCGAGAGACCATCAAGGCCGTCATGCGCACCGAAGATGGTCTCGAGGTCGAGTGTGTTCGCATTCCCATGGGCCGGGACCGCTTCACGCTGTGCGTTTCCAGCCAGGTGGGCTGCCGGATGGCCTGCGCCTTCTGCGAGACGGCGAAAATCGGGCTGGTGCGGAGCCTTCGGGCCGACGAGATCGTGGCCCAGGTGGTGACGGCCCGCTCGGCCCTCGGCTGGGACGTCAGCCACGTCGTCTTCATGGGCATGGGCGAGCCGCTCGACAACGCCGCGGCCCTCACCCAGGCGCTCCGCGTCTTGAACGACCGCCGAGGCCTCGGATTTGCGCAAACCCGGCTGACCGTCTGCACCGCTGGTCATGAACTGGGCCTGTCGACCCTCGAATCCCTCGGGTGGCGGCGGCTCGGTTTATCGGTGAGCCTCAACGGCACGACCGACGAGATCCGCAGTCGCATCATGCCTCTCAATCGGAGCGTCCCACTGAAGCGACTGTCCGCTGCGCTCGTCCGCTACCGACGCATGAGTCGGGCGGTTTTCTCCATCAACTATTGTTTGCTTCCCGATTGGAACGACACGCGGGAGGACGCGTCGCGCATCGCGGCTTTCTGCGGCCCCCTCGGCCGTTCGATCGTCCACGTGATCCCATACAATCCGGGTACGAGGCCCCTGACCCGCGCTCCGCAAGACGTGGAGGTGGATCGCTTCTGTGACTGGCTTCGGGAAGAAGGCGTCCCCGTGCAGCAGCGTCGCATCAAAGGCCGCAGCGTCATGGCTGCGTGCGGGCAGCTGGGCAATCTCGAGCTCCGTTCGCGCCGGCAGCGAAGACTCGCCGTCTATGAAGGCAGCTCGTCGTGACTGTGCTTCCGAAGGGTGTCCTTCCCAGCCAGCGCATTCGCGACCTGGTTGGTGGGGGTTCGGTGAGGCGCGGCGACGATGTGGTCGACTCGGGGCGGATCCAGCCGTCGTCGCTCGACCTGACGTTGGCCGACGAAGCGTACGCGGTGCCGGGTTCCATGCTCCCGCTTCCCGGCGAGGACGTCCGGGACCTCGCGCGTCGCTACGCGCGCCGCCGACTCGACCTGTCCGAGCCACAGGTTCTCGTGCGCGGCGAAGTGTACGTCGCGAGACTGCAGGAGCGACTCGAGCTGAGCCCGGAGCTCGCCGGCTACGCCAACAGCAAGAGCAGTACGGGGCGGATCGACCTTCAGACGCGCCTGCTGACGTCGTCCAATCCGCGCTACGACAAGGTCATGCACGGCCATCGGGGCGAGCTGTGGCTGGAGTTGATCCCCAAGAGCTTCGACGTGCGAGTGCGGGCGGGCGATAGCCTGACCCAGATCATCTTCTTCGCCGCGCGCGAGCGCCTGAGCCTGGCCGAGCTGGAGTTGCGTCATGAGCGCCTTCCGATCCTGCGGGAACCGAATGGTCAACCGATCGGCTCCGACCGCTGGCCGCCCGGCAGTCCGGAAGGTCTGCTCATGACCGTCGACCTCGAGCAGGACGTGGTGGGTTTCTCGGCGAAGCGAAGCTTTTCTCCGGTCGACTTGGCCGAGGTGGGCACTCAGGATCCCAGCGAGTTCTTCGAGCCGATCCACCGGCCCAAAGAGGGCGCGCTCTTCCTGAGTCGGGAAGCCTTCTATATCTTCAGTACCTACGAGTTCATCGGCGTACCTCCCGACCTCGCGGTCGAAATGCTGCCCTACGACACCAGTGCGGGCGAGTTCCGGGCGCACTATGCGGGCTTCTTCGATCCAGGATTCGGTTATGGCCGCCAGGGGGAGGTCCTCGGGACGCCGGCCGTCCTCGAGGTGCGTCCGTACGAGGACGACCTGATCCTTCGACACCGACAGCCGGTCTGCCAGATGGCATACGAGCGTCTCACCGAGCCGCCCGACCGGCTGTATGGCGTCGACCTGCCGTCCAACTACGCGGCGCAACGTGGCCCGCGCTTGTCCAAGTACTTCCGACCATCGTTTCCGTGAGCGAAATGGTCCGCATGGCGCGCTGACAGGTGGTCTGGTATCACCGCGATCATGTGCACTTTCGTCATCAACTACGGGGGCACTCCGGCCGAGCTGGTCGAGACCGCCAAGGGCATGATCGAGGAGGCCGGAGGAACCTTCGATGGTGGTGAAGAGCGCGGTCGATACACGGTGAACCTTGCCCTCGGGCAAGTGCATGGCGAGTACGACCTCCAGCCAGGCGCCGCTTCGTTTCGGATCACGAAGAAGCCGATGCTCGTGCCTTGCGCGGCCATCGAGGCCTTCCTCCGGGCAAAGATCCGCTGAGCCAAAGTGACGAAGGCCGGTCGGTCTCAGAGCGTCTTCAAGAAAGAGACCAGGGCTCGGATCTCGTCGTCGTCAAGACCCAGTGGTTCGAGTTCCAAGCCGTCGAACTTCGGCCCTGGCGAGTTGTAGAAGCGAACGACGTCTTCGAGCGTCGCGTGCCGCCCGTCGTGGAAGTACGGCGCCGTCCGAGCCACGCCTCGCAGGCTTGGAACTTTGAACGCACCGCGCATGTGAGCATCGTCGTTGCGATTCGCGAATCGCAAGGCCTTGCAGTCTTCGGATTTCGCATCGCTGTACGAGCCCAGGCAGTTGAACTCGTCCATGAAGGCAGCCTGCAGGCCGAATACGCGCCCGAAGTCCAGGTCCTGCCCCGTCAGCTGACCGGTGCCGATGTTGTGAAAGCCCCCGTTCGTGAAGAGCGGGCCATTATGGCAGCGCATGCAGCGGGACTCGTCGGCGATGAAGAGCGCCAGGCCTCGCCGCTCGTCGCTCGAAAGCTGGTTCGCGGACTCCGGGTCATGAAGCACCGATTGCACGTAGGCGTCGAAGCGGGACGGCTCCGGCCGGAGCGTACGCTCGTACGCCTCGATGCACTTCCCGAGGTTGCTGTAGACTCGGTTGATCGCCTCCTGCCTTTCCTTCGCGATCTGAAACCATGCATTGCGCACCGGCGGCTCACCGAAGGGTCCGGCATGGGCCGGGAGCTCGTCGATCCACGCATCGACGCCGGACGCTCCGAAGAGCCCTGCATAGGACTGCATGTAGGTCGGCTCCTGCAGGATGCGGCGCACGACCGCGACGCGACTGGATCCCATTTCCCCGGCGGCTTCGAACGGGATCAAGGCCTGAGACCACAAAGAGTCGCGCCGGCCGTCCCAGTAAAACCAGCTTCCGTGAGCCGCGCCGACCACGGTCGGCGTGTTTCGCAATCCGTCTTGCAGACCCTGGCCACGGGCTCGCCCGTCGGTGAAGTGGCGCTCGGGATCGTGGCAGCTGGCGCAACTCAACTCGCCGTTGCCGCTCAGGGACCGGTCGAAGAAGAGCCGCTCACCGAGCGCAGCCGCTCGAGGGTCGTCGGCCACGCGGTTCGACGGACTCGGTGGTGGCGGAGCCTCGGTGAGAAGCAGGGAAGCGAGGACGTCTGATTCGTCGCCCGTCCAGCGGGAGTCGGGCGTGGGGGCGACGTCGATCTCGAACTGAATTCGGTCCATCCGTGTCCCCGCTCTCACTTCGAAGAGCAGCACCCATTCCCCCGCCATGCTCAGTTCGATGCCTTCGACCCGATACCGCCCCTCACCCAGATACTCCGTGACCACCGGCCTGGTCGGAAGTCCGTGGCCGTGTCCCGGCATCCCGCCATTGACGCCGATCTGGGCCGGGTACACCGGCCGATCGTCGGGGTCCTTCAGTTGAACGATCCAAGGCTCGATGCGTCCAATGCGCACGGATCCGCTCTCCGGGGCCAGCGTGCCCCGCAAAGAAGAGCCCTGGGCCGACCACAGCGGCTGGACTTCGGAGGACGCGGGCGGGGGCGACGAACGCGTACAGCCGAGGGACGACGAGGCGAAGGCCAGGGCGACGGCGATCGCTACGCTAGTCCCCGATGACGATGAAACCAATGACCTCTTCGACGTGGCCCATCTCGTTGTCACGCGACTTCTCTTCCTCCACCTTCACTTGGACCGAAGCGCCCGTCAGCTGACGGATCCGCAGTCCGGCCGTGTCGCCACCATAGAACGACTGGATATTTGCCAGAAATACGGGATTGAAGAAGGTTTGGGGGAACGTGATCGTCGACCACCGGTGACGACGGTCCCGACCCGTCCGCTGTACGAAGACCGGGCGCCCGAGAACGCTCGTGCTTCCCGGCTCGACCGCGATCCAGTGAACCAGCTCGTACGCGTGAACTCCGTCCGCCGCCTCTTCTTCCTGCAGCCGAATCTGGAAATCGGTTGTCGTCACGTTGCGGATCCGCGGCGTGACCGCAGAGCTCTCGACCTCGCTCACGACTTGGGCCAGGACCACCGGGGCTACGGGGAACGGGTTCGCGAACTGTACTGTGGTCCACCCTTCCCGGAGGAGCATCGAGCTCGACTCGGCGGCGAGGCCTCCGAGCCGGGTCTGATTCTGCTCGACCACCAAGTAACCGACGGCTTCCAGCTGGTGCGGACCATCGAGGTAGTCATACTCCTGAAGTCGATAGTCGAGTCCCGCCGACGAGAGGCTCGAGACTCGAGTGGTCGACGGGTCGCTGCCTTCGAAAGTATTCGGACCGAAGACTGCGATGGGGTCGTCGAAGACCGAAAATGATAGCGAACGAATGACCTCATCCGTGGTCACGACCCCCATGTCGGCAGTTTCGAGCTCTTCGAGGTAGGTCGCGAGTTCACTCAGCTCGGCGCTGCTGAGGTTCACTCCGGAATGCCGGGCGATCGCATCCTCGAGCGTAGCGGCCGACCCATCGTGAAGGTAGGGCGGGGTCAGCCAGGCGTCGCGAAGCGTGGGAGTATCGATCCCGTCCAGAACGCCGCCCATGCGCCCGCCGCTGGTCAAGGACATCGTCCCCACGTCGTGTCGCAGCCCGTAGCCGGAATCGGTGAGCGCCGGCCCCGCGTGGCAGCCTACGCACCCCTCTCGGTAGAAGAGCTCCCGCCCGGAGTCGGCTGCGCTGGAGAAGCCCCCGCTCACCGGCTTGTACGGGCTGGCCGGATACTCTTCAAGAGACGCCATGTAGGCGGCGAGCGCATCGAGCTCGGGGCTGAGTCCAGCTTTGGGTGCGCCCAGGAGCGGCTCGGTGGCCAGGAAGTCGGCATCGTTCATGAGTCCCGTGCCGCCGGCGAAACCACGGATCTGGTTCTCGAAGTCCTGTATCTCGTCGAAGTTTCCGGACCAGTGGATGATTCCATTGTCCGGGTCTCCGCGTCCGTTGAGGGCGATCGTGTTCCGCAGGCCTTCACCGAACGACGAAAAGTCCCAGACTCTCCCGTCTTGTCCGCCTTGGTTGTGGCAAGACGCACAGCTCATGTAGTCGTCGAGCGCCAGTCGATCGTCGGCGGCGTCGTAGAAGAACTGCTTTCCTACGAAGACGTCGGGAGCCAGAGACTCGAAGGCTGTCGTCGGGAACTCCGTGACCTGGGTGACGCTCATCTGATCGCCGTCCACCAGGGGTGACAGGTCGTAGACACCGACTGTGCGGTCCATGAAGTTGTGCACGAAGAGCATGCGTCCATCCTCGGAGACGGCCAGACCTTCGGGGGCTCGACCCACGTTGAAGCGCATCACTTCGACGCCGGTGAAAGTATCGCTGACCGCCACCTGTCGGTTACCTTCGAGGGCCGTGAACAAGTACGCGCCGTAGGGCCCGAAGGCGGCGTGCGTGGCCACACTGGCATTGTCGTGATCGACGCGGAGGTTGAAGTCCTCGAGGTCGGTGGTCAGGTCGATCGCCGAGCTGATTGCGCGGACGGTCTGGTCGAACGTCATACCGATGTTCCCTCGCGCACCGCCGGAAAGGACGTTGTCCTGTTTGGAGGGCACCCAGGCATGGGAGCCGTCGGGCGAAATGACAGCCGGGCCCAGGTAGTTCGGAAGGCCCGGACCCGAATGTTCGGAGGCGGCCCGGTCGGAGTGCTGCAGCACGGCGGTCGTGAGCGGCGTCAGTCCGCCGCTCAGCACCACCACGTGACCGCCGTAAATGCCGTTGGAGTCGCTCACGACCGGGCTGAGGGTGTCCTCGAACGGAAGAGGCGGCGTCACGAAGCGGGAAACGTACACCTTGTCGCCGGTGGAGTTGACGGACAGATGGCGCACCCGTCCGCCGATGTTGACGGCGGCGTCGATGTTCTTGGTCGCGGCATCGAAGCGCACGAGTTCACCGGTGGCCTCCAGCGCAACGTAGACCCGATTCGAAAGCGGTGCGAATGCCACGCCGTGCGGCTGCGAGCCGGCTCCAAGGTCGATGGTGTGGCTCACCGAGAGTAACGCCGTATCGATCACGGAGATGGTGCCGTCCTTCTTGTTGGCAACCCAGACTTCATCGCGGAGCGGGGCTTTGGCTAACGACCATGGCCCGTGGCCGACGAAGATTTCGCCGATCGGCGTGCCGTCCTGGAAGGCAACGTTCACGCTGTCGTTGTCTGGGTTCACGTTCCACACCCGCGAGCTGCCCGCGGGACCCTCGACGATGATCGAGGAGGAGGCCGAAGGAGGGCGGGAGGTCAACGGTCGGTGCACGAGCTGGTTCGCGAACAAAGTTCGATCGTCCCCGGCACCGTCCCTAACCTGAAGCGTCACGACGTAGCGGCCCGGCTCGGTGTAGGTGTGTGAAGCCGAAGGCGAAGTCGAATAACCCGTGGACGTTCCATCTCCGAAGTCCCAGTTGTACTCGATGGGCGGAGTCCCCGTGCCCGACGTCCCGTAGAACACCGTCGTGTCGACGAGCTGAGGTCGGGTGTCGAAAGTGTCGACCTCCAAGCGATTACGGAGGCCGTGGACTTCGACTTCGGCCAGGGAGAGCGATTCCGAGCCCGAAAGCTGGACCCGAATGTAGCGGCCCAGGTGGCCCACCGGGACCGTGACCGATGGCCCGCTGAGCGAGGTATACGTGTACGTGCTCACGCCCGGCTGGTTTCGAGTGTCCATTCGGGAAGTCGAGGTAAACGGGTCGGAGGATACGAAGACGTCGAAGTTACTGAGTCGCGTCGTGCAGCAGTCGGTACGATTCCAGAGGACGATTTCTTCGATATCGGAGTCGGCACCGAGGTCGAGCTCCCACCAAGCTTCGGGCTCGGCGAGAGTATGGGTGATGGAGTTGGACGACGCCGTTCCCACGCGGGTCCCGTCGATGGCGTTCTCCGGTCCGAATTGAGCGACAGTGCCGAACTGCGAAGACTGGGTCGCCAGTCCCGCCAGCGCCAGGTTGTCTTGTCCGAAGACCTGGACCTCGGCCAGGGTGAGCCGGTGCGTCCCTTCGCGCTGGATGCGTACGTAGCGGCCGGTCTCACCAATGTCGATTTCGAGCAGGCGGTCCACTCGTGAAGACACCGAGAACTCGACCACGTCGGACTGCGCCATCGTATCCGCGAAGCCCGACGAAGTGAACGGCTCTTTGGAGATGAAGACGGAGAAGTTTTCGAGCTCGGACTCGCAGCAATCGGTGCGGTTCCACACGCGGACCGACGTGATCTCGGCAGAGTGTCGTAGGTCGACTTCCCAGTACGGGTCCTCTTCCTCGTCGGTGCGAGCCATCGCGCCCGACCCGATCTCGCCGGCCATGTCGCCGTCGATCGCGTTGGCCGCATCCAGGCTCGGAGTTCCCGTGGCCGTCGAAGACATCGAGACCGTTCCGGAGAGGGCGAGGTTTTCATACTCGCTCTCGGTGGTGATGACCTGGACGGCGACGCCTTCCGACGGGACGCCATCGGCGTTGATGCCGAAGAGGATCCAGTAACCAGGGGTGAGCACGTTCGGGTTGGCGTGCGGAGACAGCTCGTAGGTCGTCCCGTTTACCAGCGTCGACGGAATCCGCAGGTAGCGCAGGTCGGTATTCATTCCGTGCGTGTTGGAGGACATCTTCACCAGGCTGAAGTAGTCGATGGCTTCATCGGCCTCGACGGTCACCGACTCGCCGGGAATGAGCGTCGAGGGGGCAGAGGTGAGGCTCGGGCGCTCCGCCGGGTCGCCATTGGCATCGAACAAGTAAGGAGGGGAGTAGACCTGGCCGTCCTTGTGACTGGAACCGTTGCAAGTCCGGCTGCCCGAGCAGTAGCCGCCGCCCGCCGACAGCACTCGCCCATCGAGGAGCAGCGTGCCCGTCGAGTGGTAGCCGCGCGGCACCGTCATCGGGGCGCCGATGCTCCACGTCTCGGTGGCGGGGTCCCAGAACTCGACGTCGAGGACACCGCCGTCATCGCTGAACTTCCGGCCCGAGGTGTTGCCGCCGACGGCCATGACCTCGCCCGTGGGCAGCATCACCGCGACATGGAACTTTCGAGGGAAGTTCATGGGGTCCGTCAGCTTCACATCCGGGGCCGGACCGTTGACGTCGACGGTGAAGGCGTCGGCGACGCTCTTGATGTTCTTCCCCGCCGTCCAGCCGCCGGCGGTCAGTATCTTGCCCTCTTCGTACATCACGGTGATGCCGTGCTTGTGGTACCAGCTGTTCCACTGCGGACCGGTCTGCTCGTAGTCGCCGAGGCCCGTGGTGTTGATCCAATGCATGTCCGGCGTCGGCCCGGAGTGAATCAGCTTCCCGTTGGGAGCAACGTGCAGGAGCGGCCACCATCGGCGTTCGCCGTGGGAGCTGTCGGGGTACGGGTTCAGGACCATGGGGCCGAAGTCGGTCCCCGGCTGCAGCTGCCATCCGTCGCGCGGGTCCCACCTCTCCGGCGTTCGCTGGTTGGAGGCCGTACCCATGGCCGTGTACACGTCACCATCTGCGAGGGCGATGGTGGTCGGATACCAGCGGCCGCCGCTCGCCATCGGCTCGAAGGACTCCCACGTCGCAGTGCGCCAATCGAAGACGCTCACGAACGGCGTATTGACGCCGTTACGACCGCCGTTGGCGAAGACGCGACCGTCGGCCATCATCACTTGGTTGGCGCAGAACATGTTGTGGCCGAGGGTGAAGACCTCGTTGAACGTATTCGTCGTGGGATCCCAGACCGCAGTGTAGGTTTGTTCGGCTCTCGGCCAAGTCTCGCGCTCCGAGCCCGACCAGGTGAGGACCTGACCGTTCGGAAGCAGGGCCATCGAAACCGCGATGTGCGGCCAGACGATCAATGGCTCCCATGAACCGTAAGTAGCGGCATCGGGCGTACCGTTCGCCGGGGCGGTGCTCTTGAGCGTGAAGAGCTGTCCGTTCGACCCGATGTCGGTGCCCTGCTGAATGTTGGCGAGGTTGTCGACGGATCCGCCGGCGACTTCGACGACCAGGTTCGAGTGAACGGACTCGAGCTTGTACGTGTTGGCGGCGGCGTCAGCGACGAGGCGGAACTGCTGATCCGTTCCCCCGGTGCACGCTCGCTGCACGATGTTGGCGCCCGTGGCCGTGCCCGTGACGGTCATGCACCGCCCGCTGTGGCTGAATGCGAGCTCGTACGTGTCGACGGTCGGCACGACCAGTCGAAAGAAGACCGATTGGTTGGCGCCGCCGTGGCACGTCCACTGGATGACGTTCGCGCCATCGCTCTGACTGTTGCCCTCGACGTCGAGACATTTCCCGCTGCCGACTCCGGTGATGTCCGACGTGAAGTCGGCTCGAGCGATTCCAGGAAAGGAAAACACCCCTCCAACCAGCACCCACATCCAATACCGTGCTCGCATGTATGCCCCCCCAATGCGATGTTTCCCCACCCTGGGGGATATCATCTTTTTGCGCTTTCGGATCAGATTTGAACAAGAGGCAAAACGGGCGAAAAGTGCGAGTTCACACGAACTTCACGGAAACAGTGATTTCACGC
Organism: uncultured Myxococcales bacterium; assembly: GCA_964473255.1. Classification (GTDB taxonomy): domain Bacteria; phylum Myxococcota; class Kuafuiibacteriia; order Kuafuiibacteriales; family Kuafuiibacteriaceae; genus Kuafuiihalomonas. Next base: position 122,614 of record CAYYOT010000001.1, read on the forward strand.
GCGCTCAGTCGAGAATCGCACATGGGTTCGATCAGGGCGTCCGACGCTGCAATGAACATCCATGAAAGCCCTACATTTTTCGGCGAATGCGTTGCATCCCAACGCTCGAGACCCGGTTGGGCGCTTCGTCTTGCCCGTGTCTGACTGAGCGTTCCAGGGGTCTCGCGCTCAGGGCTTGATGGGGCGACCTTCGGCGTCGGTGAAGGAGCCCGTGGCGATGAAGATGACGTCGATGAGGGCCCAGATGCCGAGTCCCCCGAAAGTCAGGAGCTGAAGCACACCGGTGCCGATCTTTCCCACGTAGAAGCGATGAACGCCGAGGCCCCCAAGGAGCAGGGCGAGAAGAAGAGTGGGTACGAAGCCCTTGTCACTCACGGGGCCGACCATCTGGTTCATGGGTTCAAGTCCTTTCGAGATCTCATGACCTGCCGTCCCAGGTCGGTTGGTGATCGAGTTTCTGGCCGGGGTAGATGATCCGGCGGCCGTCGCCGTCGACCTCGAGCCCGACCAGCAGTCGAAACGTCACGGTCACGCTGTGCAGGAAGTCGAGGGCGAGAATGAGCCCTCCCCAGAGCGGCTCGCCGCCCAAGAGAAGGCCGAGACCCAGGACCGACAAGCTGAGGTCCAACAATCCCATCCCAACACGACCCAAGTAGAAGAAGTGAACGCCGAGAATGCCGAACACCGCGGCGTATGCCGTCGCCACGACATACGACTTGGGCGACACCCGCGGGTCATGCGTTTGAGCATCGACGTTCATCGGGTCTTTACGAGAACCCTAGCAGCTCGTCGGTCTTTGAGTAGCCCCCGAGGTCGTGGCGTCCGAACGGCGCGAGACGTCCCCGCCTCGCTAGTCGGCGCGACGCTTCAGACCGAGGATTTTGATCTTCTTGTGGAGGTTCGTCCGCTCGATTCCGAGGATCTCGGCGGCTTTGGTTACATTACCCCCGACCTCTTCCAATTTCGAGCGGATGTAGTCTCGCTCGACTGCCTCCCGCAGCTCCTTCAAGGTCAGTTGACCGTATCGAGACAGGTCGAACGCGCCGTCCTCGGCGGAGGGCATGGGCCCGTCACTCACCGCCGCCGGCAGGTCGTCGAGGGAGACCGGGCTTTCGGCCAGGATGACGAGCCGCTCGGCGAGGTTCCGCAGCTCGCGTACGTTTCCGGGGAAAGCATATTTTGCGATGGCGTGCGCTGCTTCGTCGCTGAGCTCCACCGGAGGGTGCACGGCATGTTCAGCCGAGAAGTGCTCCAGATAAGACTTCATCAACAGCAGCACGTCGTTGCCACGTTCGCGTAGCGGCGGCGATACGATCGGAACCACGGACAGACGAAAGTACAGGTCCTCGCGGAACCGGCCGTGCTGCACCTCTTCCTCGAGGTCCTTGTTGGTGGCGGCCAGAACCCGCACGTCCACCATCATCGTGCGTTCGCTTCCGACTCGACTCACTTCTCCGGTTTGAACGGCGCGGAGGACCTTGGCCTGAGCTTCCAGCGACATGTCGCCGATCTCGTCGAGTAGGAGTGTTCCGCCATCCGCCAGCTCGAACCGACCGCGCTTCTGCTGGACCGCACCGGAGAACGCCCCGCGCTCGTGACCGAAGAGCTCGCTCTCGATGAGCTCCGACGGGATCGCCGCGCAGTTCACCTTCACGAAGGGGCCGTTGGCCCGCTTCGAGGCCCGGTGGATTGCCCGGGCGATGAGCTCCTTCCCGGTCCCCGACTCACCGGTGATCAGGACTCGCACGCCGGTTCCCGCGACCTTGGCGATCTGGGAACGCACCTGTCGCATCGGTGCAGACTCGCCGAGCATCTCATCCTTGGCCCCTTCCTCGGCCTCCAGAGCGCGCACGCGAGCCGAAAGGGCCCGTCGCTCGACGGCATTGCTCACGGTGACGAGCACACGCTCGCGGCCCAAAGGCTTTTCCAGGAAGTCGACCGCGCCGGAGCTCATCGCGCGCACCGCTTCCTCGACGGAGGCGTGACCGCTGATCATGATGACGGGCACGTCGGTGCGTCGCTCGCGGAGCTTCTCCAGGGCGGCCAGGCCGTCTTGCCCCGGCATCCGCACGTCGAGAAGGATGACGTCGATCGGTCCGCCGTCGAGCCGAGGCCAAAACGACTCGGCCGAGTCGAAGGTCTCGACCTCGTAGCCTTCGCCTTCCAGGACCATCGACAGCGTACGACGAATGTTGGGCTCGTCGTCCACCACGACGACACGGCGCCCGATGAGGTCGGTCGAGTCGGTCATGCTCCGGGGAGGCTAGCTGCAGCCGGACGGCTGGTCCAACGCTGAGGCCAGTTGTGGGCCCCGAGGGCGCGATCACGCCGTGGCTGAGGGAACGGTTGCCCCGCGGCGAGGATGGCCGCAGTGTTCGCGACTCGTGCTCGACCTTTCGGGACTGAATCATGCCCAGCTGGAGGCCGTAGTCACCACGGAAGGGCCCGTTCTGGTGCTGGCGGGCGCCGGATCCGGCAAGACGCGCGTCATCACCTACCGTTTGGCGCACCTCGTGGAGCAGGGCGTCGATCCCGGCGACATCCTCTGCGCAACGTTCACCAACAAGGCCGCCCGCGAAATGAAGGAGCGGGCGCGCCGTCTGGTGGGCTCACGGGTGAGGGGAGCTACGCTATCCACGTTTCACGCGCTGGGCGTCCGGATCCTCCGACGTTTCGGGCAGCATGTGGGCTTACGTCCGACGTTCACCATCACCGATGCGAAAGACCAGCACGGGACGGTCCGGCGGATCCTCCGGAGCCTCCGCATCGACGACCGTCGCTTCGACGTGCGCCGAATTCTCGAGGCGATCAGCCGAGCCAAGAATGCCGGGATTGGGCCGGACGAGTTCCGTCGGCTCGAAGGCGAACTCCCCCTCGAGCCAGGTGCCGAGGATCCGCTCCTCGACGACGAATACCGGCTAGCGGCCATCGAGACGTACGAACGCTACGAGGAGCTTCTTCGCGCACAGAACGTGGCCGACTTCGACGATCTCCTGCTTCTTACGGTCCGGCTTCTGCAGACCAATTCCGAAGTTGCAACTTCACTTTCCGAGAGATGGCGATACGTGATGGTCGACGAGTATCAGGACACCAACGGAGCGCAGCTCGAGCTCGTGCGGCGGTTGGTCGACGGCCACGGTAACCTTTGCGTGGTCGGGGATGACGACCAGTCGATCTATGGGTGGCGGGGTGCCGACGTCCGCAACATCCTCCAGTTCGAGGAGCATTTCCCCGCGGCCCGACGGGTCACGCTCGACGTAAACTACCGGTCGACGGGCTCGATCCTCGATGCGGCCAACGCGATCATCGCTCACAACCCACTGCGGCACGAGAAGAGGCTTCGCTCCGCCTTCGGCGCCGGACGCGAGGTGGACGTCGTGGCCTACGACGACGAGGAGAAGGAGGCCGAGGCGGTGGCGGCACGGATCCTCGCGATTCAGACCGACGGGGGCTCACTCGCCGAGATTGCCATACTCTACCGGTCCAACCGCCAGAGCCGAGCGCTCGCCTTGGCCCTGCGCTACGCGCGGATTCCGTACCGCGTCGTGGGGGGGCTCGACCTGTTCGACCGAAAAGAGCTCAAGGATGCCCTCGCGTACCTCCGCGTCCTGTGGAATCCCGAAGACGAGCAGTCTTTACGACGGATCCTCAACTGGCCGACGCGAGGGATCGGGGCCACGACACTGGAGCGGATCGACGATCGAGCACGTTCACTCGATGTTTCGCTCTACGAGGGCCTACTTCAGGTGGATTCGGCGGGCGTGTCGGAGCGGGCGAAGGCCGCGGTTGCCGACTTCACGGCGACCCTGGAGCTGCACCGGCGACTCCTGCTGAAACGAAAGGCGTCGACCGTTGCGAGGAAGCTCTTCGACGCCTTCGGCATCGAAGCTGCGCTCCTGGAATCGAGCGACGATGCAACCGTGACCAGTCGCCGGGTGGACACGGTGCGCGACCTGGTCCGGCAGCTCGAGCGCCACGAGGGCCGGGCCAACGAAGATGAAGAGGAGTTGCCTGAGCTTCTGCGCGAGTCGGAGGTGGCGGGCGGTGCGGCGGCGCTTCGCGCGTTTCTCAGTGACCTCATGCTGACCGGCTTCGACGACGACCGGGCGCCACAGCCGGAGACGCGCGACGAAGTCACGCTGTCCACGGTTCATGCGGCCAAAGGGCTCGAGTGGAAGTCCGTGTTCGTCGTGGGTTGGGAAGAGGAGCTTTTACCCCACCGCCGGAGCCTCGAAGGGGAGGGCAGCGTCGAAGAGGAGCGGCGCCTGGCGTACGTGGCCATCACCCGCGCTCAGCGCGAGCTCCAGATGAGCTATGCCCGGTCTCGAGCGAAGCATGGTCGTATCGTTGCCCGCCGGCCCTCGCGCTTCCTCGACGAGCTTCCAGAGGAGGGAGTTCGCCGACTCGACCTTCGAGAGCCGAGCGCCGAGGAGCGGGAAGCGGTCGCCAAGAAGTGGCGAGAGAAGATAAAAAATCAGCTGGGAATCGAGCCGTGATCGTTTGGATGCTGGCTGCTGCCGGAGCCCAACCTCTATGGACGGTCGACCTCGAGGCGTCCATCTTGGCCACGGAGGAAGGCCGGGCGGCACGGACGCGCATCGAGGGACTGACGGAGCGTGCGCAAGACGAGGCTTCGGCGCGTCGCGCTCGCTTGCTGGCGCGCGAAGGGACGCTGTCGGCCGAAGCATTCGAGCGTGAGCGGCAGGAGCTGAACGCTTGGATCGAGGCCTCCGAAGCGAAGCTCGATCGCCAGCAGGCCGAGCTGGTCGACCCGATGGTCGAACGAATGGAGGCAATCTTGATTCGGGCACGGTCCAGGCTCGGGGGCGTGATCCTCGAAGTCGAGGAGGGTCGCGTGGTGGGACTGGATTCGCGATGTGACTTGTCGTCCTGGCTGGCCGACCGCTTCGAAGGTCGAAACCCGCCGGCGCCGAGTGCGCAGGCATGCCGGGCGCGAGGCTACGCCGTCGTCGATCGAGCCCAGGCCGTGAGGGGGACCGCCCGCGCTCAGCGGATCGTCGCAGCCCGGGACGCCTACCGTGAAGAACAGCGCCAGCGCCTGCGCCGTCTCGAACGGCAGCCGGCGGTCGGCGAAGCAGACCGCCGCCAAGAGGCAGCGCGGGTCCAGGCGGAGGTCGCCGCCCACGACGACGCGGCTCGAGCCGCCCTCGGTCGAGCCGTCGACGAGGCCGTGCGCACGTTGTCCGGGCACAATCCTGGGATCGTTTGGCTCCTCGTCGATGACCTGATTCCTCCGGAGCTCGAACCTCGATGTGACGCGACCGTCTGGGTCAAGATCCAGATCGACGCGCGGTCTCCGGTGCCACCGCGAGGCTGCGCGTTCGCCGAGGCAAAGGACCCGTGAGAGCGGTCGTCGCGATCCTGCTCGTCATCGGCGTCGCCGCGGCCGCCGGTATGTGGTTGTCGTCCAGACCCGAAGCGCCGGAGCCCGTCTCGATGGATCCCATCGCCGCGGCATGGTCACGGGTCGGGGAGGCCCCCAAGGACCCGGAGCGATGGCTTCGTCTGGCGGAGCTCCAGCTCGAGATCGATGAGCTCTCGGCCGCCGAGAGATCGCTGCGGGCATCGATCGAGTTGGGCGATGCCACCGGTGAGGCCGAGGCGCGGTTGGGATTTCTCCTCTACGGGCAGGGCCGCGACGATGAGGCGCGAGTTCATTTGGAGCGCGCGCTGCGACTCGGGGCGCGAGTCCCGATGCTCGAAGCGACCCTTCGCCGGCTGGCCGTCACGCGGGCGGAGGTCGACGGACCGGAAGCGCCGGTCGTTGGACCGGGGAGGGAAGGGCCGAAGGCGAGTCCGTCGGGTTTGACGCCCAGCGATGCCGGGGCCGGGAACGTGGCCGAGGCGCCTCCGCCCCCGCCCGAAGCCGAGCCGGAAGCCCCGGTCCCGCCACTGGCCTCGCCCGACCCGGGGCCGGGTGGTCCGTGCACGCTTCCCCTCGACGACGAAGCTGGTCCAGGGACGCTTCGGCTTTCGGCCAGAATCGCCGGGCTCAGTTCGGAGCTGATCGTGGATACGGGCGCCTCGTTGACCTTGATCACCGAGAGCTTTGCCTCGGCAGCCGGCCTGAGCATCGACACCACCCGGGTGGTTCGTGCAGTGACGGCGAACGGACGCATCGTCATGCCCACGGCCGTCGTTCCCTATGTGGAGGTCGGTGGTCGGCGTATCGACGACCTGCGGGTCGCAGTCTGCGACGAGTGCACCGAGGACGTCGCCGATGGTCTGCTCGGCCTGGACGTGCAGTCTCTGCTCGAAATGCAGATCGACCCGAAAGACCGCACCATCCGCTTCGGAGACTGTGACTTCTAGGTAGGGCCATTGCGCTCGCCGAACGGCTTCGGGTGGCCAGTCGCTGGATCACGGAGCGCCCGCCGCCTTGATCCGGCGGCCCTCGGCCAGCATGGTCGCGACGAGCATGCGCGTGACCTCGGTCAGAAAGTCGTAGTCGAGCGTCTCCGGCCGGTCGGTCGCGCCGTGATAGTTGGGGTTTCGAAAGTCGGCAGTATCCGTCCAGAAGACGGCGCCGATCCCGGCCGTCCAAAATGGCGCGTGGTCGCTCCGGTGGAGAACGGTCAAGACCTGCTCCAGCCCGGACGGAACGACGAGACCGATCGCGGTTCGACTCGAGTAGCCCCGGGCGGCGCTGAGCCCCAGCGCGACGCTCCCTTCGGCCCGAGCATCACCAATGATGCTTATGAAGTCCCCGCGGTCCGGAATCGTGATTGGAAGCTCGGCCGGCGTTTCCTGCGAGCCGACCTCTGATGACGCATAGCCGAGCATCTCCAGGACGTGGACGGCAGCCGGCACGGGCCCGTCACCCTCGGTGACGTAGTCGCTGCTTCCCATGAGGCCGTCTTCTTCTCGGTTGAAACCGAGGTAGCGGATCGGCAGCTCAGGCTCGACCTTCGTGAGCACGCGTGCGCACTCCAGGAGCGCGGCTACGGCGCTCGCATTGTCGTCGGCGCCGGGCGTTCCGGGGACGCTGTCGAAGTGGGCTCCGAGGAGGACGGCCGAGGCGGCGCTGCGGATCCCGGGGGAATCGGCAACGACGTTATCGAAGCGCCCTTGACGCCGAACGTGGAGGTTCATTCGGGCCAGAGACTCGGCGACCCAAGCACCGGCCCGCCGGTTTGCTTGCGGCTCGGCTTCGTAGTGTCGGGGGTAGGCCAGGGCTTCGACGTCGGCCCGTAGCCGCGCCGTCGAGACCTGGGCCACCGCAGCCCGAAACGTCGGTTCCGCCGCCAGCGGCGGAACATCGGTCGAACTGACGACCTGCATGCCGGGCGAGCGTAGGCCTTTTCTGCAGCCCCGACCACCATGGCTACACGATCCGGCGGTCAAGCACGCCAGGAGGGTCAGGACGCTTCGCCGGACGAGTCTCAATGCCCGCGATCGGAGTTTTGATCGTCGGCCGCGTCGGCGTTCATGCTGACGAGGCCTGGCTCGCCGTCTTGGGCGCTCACCGAAAGCTGGCCGGCGCCGATCTCGACCTCGCCGGGAGGTGGTGGGTGCCAGAGGTTCATGGCTTCGGCCGCGGCATGAGCGCCATCGGAAAGGACGCCGAAGGCGACCGCCAAGCTTCCGAAGACCGTGCCCAGGGCGACGGCGATCGCAGAAACGAGGACCATGCCGTGAAGTCCGCCGACCATCAGCGCGCAGCTTCCGAACGAGAGCATCACGCCAATGGTTCCATACGCCGAGGCGCGCAGCGCGAATCGGGTCCGCGAGAGTCGATCGGAGTTGAAGACCTTCTTCGGCGACTTCACTTGAGCCGACTGTGGCGGTACGAGACAGAGACGACAACCGAAGCTCGTCGAACGGCGACCGGTGAGCGGATTGGACGGGGGATCCCGACGGAAGGTCTCTCGTCCGGTGCGACCGGCGCTTCAGTCGACGGCGGGGACGGAGGTGGTGGCGGCGCCGAGCTCATGAAGGATCTCCGGTGCCTTCACGACATCGGCCAGCATCCAAAGGAGCAGGCGCACGTCGACCGAGATGTTCCGCGACCAGGCCGGGTTGTAGGCGAAATCCCCGGCGATGTTCTCCCAGACCCGATCGAAGTTGGCCCCCACGAGCTCGCCGCGACTGTTGACCACGGGGCTCCCGCTGCTCCCTCCCGTGGTGTCCGCGGTGGAAAGAAAGCACGCGGGCACGTCGGCCAGGTCTCGGTCGGCGAAGGTGCTGCCCACGCGCCGGGGGGCAGCACTCAGCACGCCGGCGGGGAGGGCGAACGGTGCTCGGCCGGTGCTCTTGGCGAGCATTCCACTCACCGACGTTCGGGGCTGGGCGAGCAGTCCGTCCCGCACCTGATAGCCTCGTACGTGAGCGAAGCTGATGCGGAGGGTTCCGTTGGCATCGGGATAGAGGCGCTTCGAGGATGCGGCTTCGAGCGCCTCGATGTACGGCGGGCCGACCTCGAGCAGAGCCCCTTCCCGCGCCCGACGCTGGGCCTCCCGCCTCTCGATGGTCTGGGCGAGACGATAGCCGAGGCGCACGAGCTTGTCCTGGGATCGGGCGAGGCGCGACGGCCGAGCCGCGTTGAAGAGGGCCTTCGCCTTGCCCTTCTTGGCCAGCTGGGTCGACCGAAGTAGCGCTCGCGCTCGCTGGGCGGCGACCTTGGGGTTCCGCGTTGCGTACTTGCTCAGCGCCTTGATCCGTGTGTCCTTCGGAAGCTTGGCCGCCCGAACGAAGAGTGAGGCGAGCCACGGTACGTCGGTGGCGTTGTCGTAGTTTTGCAGTCGCCGCTTCTGCAGGTTCCAGAGCTGCGCCCGGCTGCGCATGGCGTATTCTGGATCGCGAGCTTCGTCCTCGACCTTGGAAGCAAGGGCCACGCGTCCGATGTCGGTGGCGACTGCCAGTAGATTCGGGCCGCGAGGAATGCTGTCCAATAGGAGATCACGGGGAAACGTTTCCTCCATCCGATCCACGAGGGCGTCCATTTCCTCAACCAGCTCTCGGGCCTCGGGCGGCAGCTTCGACTCGAACTCCGCTCGTCGGTCGGCCAACTGCATCCGCTGGAGTCCCGCGACCATCCCGCGCGCGTTCTTCTCGCGATTCGCGAGGCTCTTGAGATGGGCTGCAGCCTTGATCGCGCGAGCGCGACTCTTACTTGCCCGCTCGAGGATTCGAACCCATGTTCCATACAGGGCTGCCGTCGACGGGAAGACGACGTCTTGGAAGTAGCGCACGCCCCGAGCCGACCAGTAGCGGTCCGTATGCCCCGGATACCCGAGGACGGCCACGGCATCACCCTCTCGAACGCCGTCCCGGCTGACGGAGAAGTACACGTCGGGTTCGAAAGGAACGTTCTCCGGAGCGTTCGGCGCGGGCTTTCCGTTCGGACCGACGTAGGCCCGCAGCAAAGCAAAGTCACCGGTGTGCCGGGGCCATGACCAGTTGTCGATCTCGCCGCCGTACTCACCGATCGCCTCCGGCGGGGCGTAGACCAGGCGGACGTCTTCGATGTGCAGTGTGCGAAAGAGCCGAAAGGTCTTCCCGAAGAAAAACGAGGCGACCTGGCACCGGTGCCCGGGGTAGTCCTTTTCACACTCGGCCGCGAGCACGTTCGATGTGCGCAGAGCCGCTTCAGCCCGTGACCGGTCGTCGTCCGCGGCGTCGATGGAAGCACGCACGGTCTCGGTCACGTCCGTGATCGCGACCAGGACGTCGATCTCGCTGCGACCCTGGGCGGGCACTTCCTCATCGAGCGTTCGAGCGACGAAGCCGCTGCGCAGCAGGTCACGCTTGGGAGTCGAAGCCGCTTGGATGGCCGGATGCGCGCAGTGGTAGTTGGTCAGAATGAGGCCGCGGCCCGAAACGAAGCCCGCGGAACAACCCGAGTAATTGACGGCCGCTCGAATCAACCCGTCTTCGCCGTTCCAGAGCCTCTCGGCCGGCATCTTCATTCCCAGGCGCTCCAGCTCGGTGGCGGGGAGGCTCGCGACCTGCTCCGGCGTCCACTGACCCTCCCCGGCGAGCGCGGGAGCGGCGCCGTAGACGATGAGCATCGTCATCGCCGTCAAACGAATCATGCAGCGGAGCTATCCTGGTCCGACGGTCGAGACAAGGGCGCCCGTCGTGACACGGGCGTGGGCCTGGCTTATTGTCCCGCGAATGGGAAGCCACTTCGAAGACGCGACGACCTATCTTCGCCGGGCTGCCCGCATCATGGAGCTCAGCCCCAGCATCGAACGACTGCTCACGACTCCCCAACGACAGATGAAAGTCGAGATCGTGCTGGAGCGGAACAGCGGAGAGCTCGAGGTCTTTCAAGGCTATCGCATTCAACACAACGGTGCTCGTGGACCATTCAAGGGTGGGATTCGGTACCACCCGGACGCCAACGAGGATGAAGTGATGGCGTTGGCCAGCCTCATGACCTGGAAAACGGCGGTCGTCGGTATTCCCTTCGGCGGAGCGAAGGGTGGAGTCGCCGTCGATCCCACGAAGCTCAACGCCGCCGAGATTCAGACTCTGACCCGCAAGCTGGTGGACAACATCCACCTGATCATCGGTCCCGATGTCGATATCCCCGCTCCCGACGTCAATACCAATGCCCAGACGATGGCCTGGATCGCAGACCAATATCAGAAGTTTCATGGCTTCTCGCCGGGAGTGGTCACAGGCAAGCCCGTCGAGCTCCACGGCTCCGAAGGTCGCGAACAAGCCACGGGGCGAGGAGTAGCTGCCACGGCCCGGTGGGCCCTGGAGCATCTCGGCCGCTCGATCGATGGAGCCCGCGTGGCCATCCAGGGATTCGGCAACGTTGGCGGCTGGACGGCGCGTCGCCTCGCCGAGATGGGCGCGAGGGTCGTCTACGTGGGAGACCACGCCGCGTACCTCGCGAACCCAGACGGCTTCGACGTCGAGGCGCTGGCTCAGCACGTTCGCCATAGCCCTCAGCGCTCGGTGGCAGGCTTCCCGGGCTGCGACTCGTCCTCGGTCGAAGAGCTCTTCGGTGCCGACGTGGACGTTCTGATCCCGGCGGCTCTGGGCGGCGTCATCGACGCCGACGTGGCCAAGACCGTTCGGGCCAAGGTGGTCGCCGAGGGGGCCAACGGACCGACCACGCCCGAGGGGCACGAGATTCTCGTGAAGAACGGCGTATTCGTCGTGCCCGACATCCTGGCCAACGCCGGCGGGGTAACCGTCAGCTACTTCGAGTGGGTTCAAAACACCCAGCGCTACTTCTGGGACGAGTCGGAAGTGAATCAGCGGCTGGAGAAGATCCTGCGAGCCGCATTCGATTCGGTTACTTCGATGGCCGAAAGTAAGAAGCTCGACCCGCGGACCGCGGCCTATGTGGTCGCCATCCGCGAAGTCGGAAAGGCGACCGTGCTGCGCGGCGTGTGAGGTACGAACGATGCCGGACTTGAGTGGACTTTCCGTATTCAAATACCTGTCTCAGACGCAGATCGAAAACCTGTGTTCGGCGGGTGAACCGATGACCTTCGCCTCGGACGACGTGATCCGAGACCCGAGCGGAGAGCACGACTGGGTCTACGTCTTGGTTAAGGGCTCGGCCCGAGTCCATCTCGACGAGCGAGAGCTGGCCGAGATCCACGCCCCGGGCGTGGTCGGCGAGATCGAGTTCCTCTGCCGTGAGTTTCAGCCGGTGAAGGTGGTGGCCATCGAACCGGTCGATGCCATCGCCTTCAAGTTCGACCGACTCGAGGCTCGACTGGCCGACGGCGACGGCGCCGCCATGGGATTCATGGTCAACGTTGCGCGGGTATTGGCCAGGCGGCTTGCTTCGATGAACGACAGGTTCATCGAACTCGCCGACAAGATCGAGGCCGACGATCCGAGAACCAGTGATCTCGTGGCTTTTCAACGTCAACTGTTCCGTGATTGGGATACCTGACCCATCATGAAGACATGCGCCTCCGTCGTCGACGCGATCGGCAACACGCCCCTGATTCGACTGAACAAAGCCTCCGAGGAAACGGGATGCGAGATTCTCGGCAAGGCCGAGTTCATGAATCCCGGCCAATCGGTCAAGGATCGCGCTGCGAAGTACATCGTCCAGGATGCCGTGGAGCGGGGCGAGCTTCGCCCGGGAGGGCTCATCGTTGAAGGCACGGCGGGAAACACCGGTATCGGGCTCGCGTTGGTTGGTGGAGCACAGGGCTACCGCACGTTGATCGTGATTCCCAGCAGTCAGAGCGAAGAAAAGAAGGATGCAATTCGCAACGCCGGGGCACAGCTCATCGAGGTACCGCCCGCTCCGTACAAGAACCCGGCGAATTACGTCCGGTACTCGGGGCGCCTGGCCGACAAGCTCAACGCGACGGAAGAAAACGGCGCCATCTGGGCCAACCAATTCGACAATGTTGCAAACCGCCGGGCCCACTACGAGACGACCGGACCCGAGATCTGGGAGCAGACGGAGGGTAAGGTCGATGCCTTCATCTGCGCGATCGGATCGGGAGGAACCTTGGGGGGCGTCAGTAACTTCCTGAAAGAGCGGAAGAAGGACGTGGTCATCGGGATCGCCGATCCGATGGGGGCCGCTCTCTACCACTACTACAAGCACGGGGAGCTCAAGGCCGAAGGCAGCTCCATCACCGAGGGCATTGGACAGGGACGCGTGACCGCGAATCTCGAGGGGGTCGAGGTCGACGTACCGTTCCAGATTCCCGACCAGGAGATGCTCGACCAAGTGTACGCCTGCATCGAGCATGAAGGCATGTGCTTGGGCGGCTCCGCAGGTATGAACATCGCAGGCGCGCTCCGCATGGCCAAACACTTGGGGCCCGGCCACACGATCGTCACGATTCTGTGTGACCTCGGGAGCCGCTACCAAGCGAAGCTCTTCAACCCGGAGTTTTTGCGCTCGAAGGGGTTTTCGTTTCCCGACTGGGTGGGGGCTCCGAGTCGGCCGGCACCCGCAGCCTGAGCGGGCGCGCTCCGGCGACGGCATCCAAGGTCGACCGCAGATCGGCCACGAGATCCTCGGGGTCTTCGATCCCCACCGACAGCCGCAAGAGGCCATCACCGATGCCGGCCGTCTGGCGCGCCTGGGCGTCCATGGCTGCATGGGTCATCGTCGCCGGATGCGCGACCAGACTCTCCACGCCTCCCAAGGACTCGGCCAGGGTGAAGAGCTGCGTTTTCTCGGCGAAGGCTCGGGCTGCCCCTTCACCGTCCACGAGTTCGAAGCTCAACATCGCGCCGAATCCCCGCTGCTGGCGCCGAGCCACGGCATGCCCGGGGTGGGTCTCGAGACTCGGGTGGTGGACCGCCGCGACCGCGGGGTGACTGACCAGCACGTCCAAGAGAGCTTCGGTGTTCTGCTCGTGCTGGGCGAGCCGGGCGTGCAGGGTGCGCAGGCCCCGGAGCGTGAGATAGCTGTCGAAAGGCGAGCCGGTCACGCCCAGACAGTTCGCCCACCAGCAGAGCTCTTCGGCGATCTCGTCCGTGCGCCCGAGCGCGGCCCCACCGACGACATCGCTGTGCCCGTTGAGGTACTTGGTCGTGGAGTGGACGACGATGTCTGCGCCCAGCGCAAATGGCTGAAGCCACACCGGCGTGGAGAATGTATTGTCCACGACCACCCGGGCTCCGACCTCGTGAGCCGCCGTTGAAACCGCTTCGACGTCGGTGATGCGAAGGAGCGGGTTGCTCGGGGTTTCGATCCAAACGACCGTCGGCGAGAGTGAACGGACTCGGTCCACCGCGGACGTCTCGGTCAGGTTTACGAAGTCGACATGAAACTGCCCCCGATCGGCCAAGGCCCGCATCAGGCGATAGGTGCCCCCGTAGCAGTCGTGGGGGGCGACCAGGCGGTCGGCGGGACCGAGGCGCTGGAGTACCAGCGCGATGGCAGACATCCCGGAACTGGTGACCGCGCCTCCTGCGCCTCCCTCCAGGCTCGATAGCGCTTGGGCGAGATCGTCCCGCGTCGGATTTCCGGAGCGCGTGTAGTCGTAGGCGCGCTTGCTTCCGAACGATTCGAACGTGAAGTTCGACGACAGCACCAGAGGCGGCATCACGGCGCCGTGGCGAGGGTCTTGGGCGACGGCGGCGCGTACCGCTCGAGTTCGAGACTGCGTCATGGCTGGATTCCTTTCAGGGTCCGTCGAAAGAGCGCGTCGAGGGCTGCCGGCTCTTTTAAGAAGGCGTCGTGACCATATCGTGAGTCGAGCTGGACGAGTTCGGTCGGTCCTCGCAGGCGGTCGGCCAGCGCCTGTAGCTGCGGCCAGGGCACAAGCTCGTCGTTGGCGATCGCAACCACGGTCGTTGGCGTGGTCACGTGTTCGGCTTCCACCTCGTGCAAGTCGATGGATTCCGATAGGCGACAGAACGTCGCGCCATCGAAGCGCTCGGCGAATCGACGTCCACAGTGGTCGAGATAGGCTTCGATCTCGAACCGGAAGCCATCGTCTCTCTTGATCGGCGGTCGATCAAAACGCTCTCGAAATTCCTCGGCCGAGCGGTAGGTCGTCATCGCCAACCCACGAGCCAACACCAGCGCTTCCTTTTCCCGCTGCCCACGCCGCCCCAACCCGACGATCCGGCGCTGGAGAGCTCGCCAAGCGGTGGAGCGAGGATGGGCGCGGTCGGGCGCACTGATCGCGACGAGATGCTGGATACGGCTGGGAAAGTCCGCGGCGAAGGCCAGACCGACCATTCCGCCGTAGGAAGCCCCCACGAAGGCGTGAACGTGCTCGATGCCGAGCGTGTCGAGGAGTGCAGCGAGGGCCCGCGCTTGGTCGCGGGTCGTCACGACAGACAGGTCTTCCGACGACGACTGACCTGGTCCTCCCAGCCAGTCGAACGCCAGGACGCGCAACCGAGTCGGGTCCAGCGCGCGGCCCGGGGCGACGACGGCGCTCCACCAGCCGCCCTCACCGTTGACGCGGCGGTCCGCCGAGATGCCTCCGAGCGTGACCACCACCGGTGCCCCAGCCGGACCCAAGAGTCGGTAGGCGAGGTGACCGCACGGAAGGCGACCTCCGTGTTCCGTACGAAAGTCGAAGGGCAAGTGCGTAAGGTGGTCGCCGGCCTTCAGTACGATCGTCGGGGAGGGCCTCGAGTCTTCGAGGTCCACCCACAGAGCGCGGGCCGTCTCCTCGTGTCCGACGCCTTCGCCGGCGTGGATGCGGCGGGTGCCGTCGCGTAGGTCGTAGCCATAGACGACGCGCCCTACGGGCACGGCGAGGTCGGAACCTCGCGGCACTTCTTCGTAGCCCACGGTCGGATGACCGTCCCGATTCCAGCGGCCGACGAGGCGGGTGGTCGTGCCTCGGGCGGGGCGCCGCCGGACCTCGTCGAGGTCGATGTCGCGAAAATGCTGAACGTGGATGCAGGCGGGGTCCATCGAGCGACCCGTGATCGCGCCGATGACCACGGATAGCTTCACCGCGGCATCGCGACCGCTGAGATCCTGCTCGGGGTCGGGTTCGAGCACGCCTCGACCGCGGGCAGCGTCCAGCGCTTCGGAGAAGCTCCGGCCCGATTCGATCGCCTCGATGATCGCGGTCGTCGAGGCACTGCCGGCCAGCGACACCGATAGGCAGTCGGAACGGAGCGCCGAGAGCTCTTCGACGAGGCGCCGTCCGGCACCGCCCAGAAGGGCGTTGATTCCCGGCGGCTGGTCGCTGCCCAGCCACTCCGCGCGGCGCGCAACGACGTCTTTTGCCGCGGTGACGAAATGGGCGCCCCGGGCGCGGATCCGTTGGCTCCGCTCGAGCGATTCGGCGTCGAAGCTGGTCGGCGTACAGTCGACGACGATCTCGGCTTCAACGACGTGGGTTGCGGTCGCGGAGTCGATCCGCGAGCCTCGCGGGTGGTCGGCGAGTGAGCCGCCCCCGGCCTTGTAGTCCGCGATTTCGACCGGGTCGAGTCCCTCGGGGGCGTAGGCGGTGCCCGTCGAATCCGAGACTCCGACGAGACGCAGGTTTGCGCCAGCCAACTGCCGTAAGAAGGCGCAGCCGACCTTGCCGGCGCCGATGAGGTGCAGGGTTCGGCCAGGCTCGAGCGGAGGTTGGCGGAGGCGCGTCGGCGACGGGCCCGACGTGCAGTAGGGGTCGAGTTGGGGGTTGGCTTCGGTGAACAATGATCTCTCCTTCGCTGTGTTTCATCTCAGAAACCCTGCGAAGAGAGACCGACGCGAACGTCGAGACCCGCGAAATGCGAGCCCTCTCATCTCTCGGAAGCCTCATTGGGCTCCGCAGGAGTTGGCACCTTGGATTGAATCCAGGTTGCCCCGGTGTCGTCAGGCCTGTCCCTCGACCGGTCTCGATGAGCTTCTGCGCGATTACTGCGGAGGAGGTGCCACGTCAAGATGGGAAGGACGGCACTTCAGCCGAGCCTCCGAGCAGCGAAGAAGAGGGCGTTCACGACGAGGGCGTGGGTGATCAGGCCCGCGTCCACCAACGGCAGCGCGTCCTCCCAGGGGACCGTCACCAAGCGACACCGCTCGTTCGAATCGAAGGTCGGCCTGCGGGTGCGCCGAGCACCCTCGGCCAGGTAGGTCATGGTGCCGTTGCTCTGGATGGCCGGGTTCGGATGGACGAAGCCGATCTGCGTCCAGTCCTCCGATTCGAAGCCGGTCTCTTCCCGGAGCTCTCGGCGGGCCGCTTCCCCGGCCGACTCGCCGGGGTCGACCATTCCGCCGGGGATCTCCAGCGTGACCTCGTCGATGCCGAAGCGAAACTGCTCGATGAGGACGAGTCGTCGCTCCGGAGTGAGTGCCACGACGTTCACCCAGTCCGAGCTGTCGATGCGGACGACGGTTGCCTTCTTCTGGGTGGTGTCTTCTCGGATCCGTCGCTCCTGGACCTCGAAGACGCGAGTCTGGAGGACGCGGTCGATCTTGTCTTCTCGCCACCGAAAGATGTCGACGTCTTCGCGATCCATGTTTCGGCGGAGTCGCTCGAGGTTGTCGCTTTCACCGAATGCGGCCACGGACGGACGCTAGCCCGAGGCCGAGATCGCCGCGACAACACGGCTCCGATTGACACTCGAGGCGGCGGGCTGCGACGGATTTCGCTGTGCGTCACACCGGGATCATCCTGCTGGGGCTCGCCTCCGGCTGCGTCGGGTCCGAGTCTCCCAAGAACCTCGATGCTCTGTGCACGATGGCCCAGACGATCGAGGCCGACGAAAACATCGACAACAAGGGTCAAGAGCTCGCGCTACGCTTCACCGAGTCGCAGCTCGTCGGGGATTACGGTCTGCGCGACGCGGTCCTCGCGGTCGCCACGGCCGACCCGGCCCACAAGAGCAAGCCGATCTTCGACCTGGCGAAGAAGCGCGGGATGGACCGATGGTCCTGTCCGGCGATCGAAGCCGCCTGGGGCCCCCCCTGAGATTACCTCATGCCAGTGTGGTCCTATCCGGTGGCTCTCGCCACCATATCGCTGCTCGTAATGACGCTCGAATGGCGGTGGCCGGCGCGCCCCGACCAGTCGAAACTGCGCAAAGGCTTGTTGAGTGATGTCCTCTACCTGGTGTTCAACGGCCAGTTCTTGGGGCTCGCGCTGGCCTCGCTCGCCGGGTGGCTGGTCCTTCCGTTGCTCGACAGTCTGATGACGGCGCTCGGCTGGTCGGCATGGCGGGAGGTTCGATTCGCCGAGACCTGGTCTCTGTGGCTTCAGATTCCCTTCGTGCTGGTCGGTCTCGACTTCCTTCAGTGGTGCGTGCACCGGTTGCTCCATGGCGTTTCCTGGCTGTGGCCGACGCACCAGGTTCACCACTCGGTCGCCGACGGAGAAATGGACTGGATCGTTTCCTTCCGGTTTCAGTGGACGGAAGTCGTGGTCTACCGGACCGTCCAGTATCTCCCGCTGGTTCTGTTCGGATTCTCGAACGTTGCGCTGTTCGTCCACGCGGTGTTCGGCACTCTGATCGGCCACCTGAATCACGCGAATCTGGCCTGGGACTACGGTCCTCTCCGCTACGTCCTGAACAATCCGAAGATGCACTTGTGGCATCACGACTACGACGCGCGTCGGGTCGTGAATTTCGGCATCATTTTCAGCTCCTGGGACTGGATGTTCGGCACCGCCGACGTACCCGACCATCCTCCGCGGAAGCTCGGCTTTCCCGGGTCCGAAGCGCTGCCCCGTGGCTTTTGGGCGCAGGCGCTCCATCCGGTCACTCGGGCTTCGTTGCCCGGATGGCTGGCCAGCGCTCTCGGAATTCTCGCCATCGGGGGGTTCATGGCGCTCGCGCTCCGATACTGAACGGGCCGTCGGGTCAGGGGCTGGGCACCCAGTACGTCTCCAGCAGAGTGCGCATCTCCGTGTCGCGCATCGAGAAGTCTCGCTGGAACATGTTCCATCCCGGGATCCACTTCCACCAGAACATCCCGATGACGAAGTCCCGCGACGGCGTGACTCTCAGAACGACGTCGGTCAGCAGGGTTCGAAGACGGATCGCCTCGGCGCTCGAGTCACGTTCCGCCTTCCAAGGCTCGGACGCGGCGTTCAGGCTGCGCGTAAAGCCGACCTCCGCGAGGACCACCGGCCGACCGTACCGCTTGGACGCGCCTTCCAGCAGGTCGAGCACCGCAACCCACCGCGCCTCGAGCTGTTCGGCCGTCGATTTTCGATCCCCCAGCGGAAAGTAGGACTGCACTCCGATGCTGTCGAGTGCGTCCCAGAAGGGTACGCGGTCGAAGCCGTCCCAGTTGGCCGCATAGGTGAGGTGTCCCGAATAGACTCGACGGACCGCAGCAATGATCCGGCGCCACTCTTTTTCGAATCGCACGCTCTTCTCCAGCTCGGTCCCCACAGCCATGGCTGGGATGCCGTTGGACTCCGCGAATCGGGCCTGGTCCACGATGAAGTCCTCGTAGTCGCGAAAGAATACGTCCCACTCCTCTCGGGTCTCGAAGTCGATCGCGCCCCGCCAGCTGAAGTTGCCCCAGTACGACAGATGAGGTTTGAGAAACATCTGCAAGCCCGCCTGCTGGACGATATCGGCGCTGCGCTCCAGGTAGCCGGTCGCATTGGCCGGGGTGAAGGTCACCCGGCCGTCGCGATGGATCCGCGCGTAAGGGTGGATTTGGACCCAGGTGGCGCCCAGGCTCCGCAGCTCCTCGACCGCGTCGACCATCTCGCCGCTGCCCCAGATTCGACCGTACCCTGGACAGGAAACGACGATTCCTTGGGCCAGGCCGAAAGCCGGCACGGCTTCGAGCGAGACCACGAGGGCGACGATCAGAGCGAAACCAGCGGCCCGACTGCGCACGGACAGCATCCTGCACGAGGCCGAGGACATGCCCAAGCAGCTTCGGCGTTGCCCAGAACCCACCGGTCATGCTTCGTGCGATCAGGAATTATCGATGAATGCGTTAAGGGTATCGACACTTCTGGCTGTGATGACCGTAGGCTGTACGGTCATCGAAGACGGCGAGGTAGGCGTCACCAAATCGTTCGGTTCCATCGCCGACACTCCCATACCTCAAGGCGTGGCCCTGGTCTTTCCGGTCGCGCGGGAAGTGGAGATCTGGAACGTGAAGCTTCAGGAGAAGAAGGAGCAAGCGCAGGTGCCGTCCTCGGAGGGACTGATCGTCGGTCTCGATACGTCGCTCCTCTTCCAGGTGCGCTCCGAGGCTGCCCCAAAGCTGCGGAAGACGGTCGGTCGCGACTTCGAGAAGGTCCTCATCCAGCCGTACTTCAGAAACGCTGTCCGCGACGTCGTCAGCGGCTATCAAGTGAAGAACATCTACAGCGAGCAGGGGCGTAAGGAGATCGCTCGGCGCGTCGAAGAGTCTCTGACCGAGAATCTCGAGCCCCGTGGCATCGAGATCGTCGAAGTCCTTCTTCGGGACGTGCAGCTGCCCACCAAGTTCAAGGAGAGTATCGAAGCCAAGCTGACCGCCGAGCAGAAAGCCGAGCAGAAGAAGTTCGAGCTGGAACAGGCCAAGCGGGATGCCGAGATCGAGATCGCTCGGGCGGAAGGTGCGGCGCAGGCTCAGGAAATCGTGAACACCACCCTGACCCAAAGCTACCTTCAGTACCTCTGGATCAAGACGCTGGCCGAGAATCCGAACGTGATCTACGTGGCCACCGAGGCCAATCTCCCCCTCTTCAAAACGGCGAATCCCCGCTGACCCGCGAGGTCGGCCGGGACCACGCCCGGGTCGTTTCGAGGGCCAGCTCGACCGCGCGCACCAGCTCGGTCAGCGGCATGAAGCCTTCCAGCCCGAGCTGTTCGGCCAGGATCTCATCCGGTGGGACGTGCATGAAGCCCGTCGCCGCGGTCCGGGGAAGATGGAACAGACTCTCGTACATCACCTGATTGCAAAGGAATCGACCGGCGTTCCGACTCAGTGATGCCTCGATGCCGGCCGCCCTCAGCCGAGGCTCGATGACGTCGGTAGGAATCCGGCTCCCGAGGAGCGCCGGACCGCCGTCCACGACCGGCTGGTCGACGATGGTTCGACCCGCGTTGTCGGGAATGCGGAAGCTCCGGATGTTCTCGGCTCGGGTCTCGAGCGCGATGTGGGACGCCCTTTCGGCGACCCCCAGGTGGAGCACGATGTCGGGCTCACTCGCCCAGATGTCCTGCAGCGTCGGCCGAACGGCCTCCGTGTCCACGGGCAGGATGCGGGTCCCGACCGGCGGACCGAGGGCCTCGATGATCCGGACGGTCGGATTCGAGGGCACGCCAGAAAAGGCCTCGAAACCCGTCACGATGACGTTCACGGAGCCAGCGTACCAGGGCTTTCGCTGCTCGTCTCGGGGTTTGCTCGTCCGAGAAGGGCGGGGAGCAGCATGAGATCGCCCAACAAGGCTGCGAGCATCGCGGTCGACGCCAAGAGACCAAAAGCCCAGGTTGGTCGGAAGTCGCCAGGAATGAGCGATGAAAAGCCGAGGGCGATCGTCAGCGAGGTGATGATGATCGCCGGACCAGCCTTTTCCGCGGCCGCGACGAGCGAGCCCCCTCGCCATGCCAACAGGTAGTGAAGGGTGTCATCGACGGCGATGCCCAAGCTGAGGGCGGCGACCATGCAGGTTCCGAGATCCAGCGGAAGACCGGTCAGCTGCATCACGGCGAAGACCACTGCGACGGGCAACAGGTTGGGCAAGAGCGCGATCGACGCCACCCGCCATGAACGCAGAACCACGAGCATCACGAGCTGCATGACTACGGCTGTTGCGCCGAGGCTGCGGACCAACGTGCGAAGCAGCGATCGCTGCGCCGCCAGGACGAGGCGATAGGTTCCGGTGACGGTGACCTCGCCGAGGTCCGAGCCGAAGTTCTTCTCAGCGAGCGACGTGACCGTCTCACTGATTCGGTCCACGCCGTCGGCGTCGACCGTCCGAATGAGAAACGAGCAGCGGATCGTCTTCCCGTCGCTCGTTCCGAACGCGCGCCGAACCGGGGAGCCTTCGCCCCAGACGCGCTCCGTCGTGAGTGGATCTGGGGGAACCGGTCGGCCCGTTGCGGCATGGCCGGCCTCGAGGAGGAAGAGCGAAGGGTCGATGTGAGTCGTGACCTCCGGAAGGCGCTCGACTTCTTCGGCGAACCGGGCGAGCTGCTCCACGTCTTCCGGTGCTCCGGTCCACGGCGCTTGGCGCCGAAGCAACACCTCGAGACTCTGGAGGCCGATGTCCTGCGCTTCGATCGCGTCATGGTCACGTCGCAGGTCGCTGCTGGCCGCAAAGTAGTTGATCGCATGAGCATCGATCTCGAGGGCGGCACCCGAGACGGCTCCCAAGGTCAGGGTCCCAAGGCCGATCGCGATCACCGGCCAGCGGTACTCGATGCTCAGCCGAACCAACCGGGCCGCGTCGCGCGCCAGCCGACGCTCGGAAGCCGGGCGGCCGGGGGGAAGGAAGGAAAGCAGTGCGGGTACGAGGCCCAGCATCACGGGGATGCCGAGAGTGAGCTCGAGCGCGGTCAGGAGGCCGAAGTCACGGATGGGGACGAGCGGCGAGAGGGCGAGGCTCCCGAATCCCGCCGCCGTCGTTAGCAGTGACCATCGGATTGCGGGACCGCGCTCCTGGACCGTGCGGAGCGCGGCCGGCGAGCTCCCGAGCTCGGCCGCCGATCGGGTCCAGCCGTCCACGACATGGATGCTCGCCGCGAGGAGTAGAACGAAGGCGATCGGACGATGAACGACGACCAACACGTTCACCGTTCCGCCGAGCGCTCCATAGGCGCGGTCCGTTCCCAACACCACGAGGCCGACCGCGCACAGGACGATGAGCACCGGGCCCGGACGACGAAAGATGACGAAAAGGAGAAGCGCCGACAGACCGATGACCGCCGGTAAGGCGCGCGTCTCGACCATCCGCCCCGCTTCGTCGATCGCGGCCCCGAGGACTGCGGTCCCCGCAGCCTGAACCTCGACGCCCATCTTGCTGCCCGCCTCGCGGATCGTCTGCAGCGTTGCCGGCAGCATCGCCCCCGTGGCGTCGGGAGGGAGCAGCGCCCAGAGGTGCGCCATCGGAGGATCCAGCTGCAGAAGGCCCAGCTCGCGATTCAGCGGCCCGTCCAACCGGGCCGCCAGGCGCTCGAGGACGTCCGGCTCGAGGTCGGGGTCGCGCAGGACCTCGAGCGTGCTCGGGTAGGCCGTCGACGCGGTGAGCACCACCGCAGCCGGGCTGGCGCGCAGGGCCTGGTGAATCGAGTCGACGACGTCTAGCAGGGCGAAACGATCCGGGCCATGCGCCTGGACCAGCGTCAGGTCGTCCGAGCCGAAGGCTTGCCGAAAGCGCAGGTAGTCGGACACCTCGGGGGCGTCCGAGGCCAGGAGGGCGACGACCGAGTTGTCGGTGGGGGGCATCCGCCCGCCGACGATTGCGAGCGTGAGGAGCGCGGCCGTGCCCCAGCCCATCCGCTGCCAGCGGGGCACGCTCACGCGGTCAGTCGTAGATCTCGAGCAGTTCGACGTCGAAGACCAGCATCCCTTGAGGTCGTCCGGGCTTGCCGTCGTAGGCGAGCTCCCCCGGGATCCACAGCCGATACTTCGAACCCTTGGGCATGAGCTGCAGGCCCTCGGTCCAGCCCGGGATCACGCCGTTGAGCGGGAACTTCACCGGCTGACCCCGTCGCAGCGAGCTGTC
Organism: uncultured Myxococcales bacterium; assembly: GCA_964473255.1. Lineage (GTDB taxonomy): Bacteria > Myxococcota > Kuafuiibacteriia > Kuafuiibacteriales > Kuafuiibacteriaceae > Kuafuiihalomonas. The sequence continues at coordinate 145,665 of CAYYOT010000001.1, forward strand.
GAACATCTTTCCGTCCGTCGTCCAGCCCGAATAGTGAACCTGCACCTTGCTCGATGCCTTCGGCTTCTCGTCGCTCGTGCCGGGCTTCAGCTCCTTGTAGGCGAGCCCGGATTTCGTCTTCTTCGCGTCCTTGGGTGGTCCGGCGACGTCGGCCGGGGCTTTGGGTGCCTCCCGGATGCTGACCAGCTCGACGTCGAACACCAGCATGCCCGCCGGGCGTCCCGCGCGACCGCCGTACGCGAGATCCTCGGGTATCCACAGGCGCGCCTTGTCTCCGACCTCGATGAGCTGAAGCCCCTCGGTCCATCCCGCGATGACTTGGTTGAGACCGAAGGTTGCGGGTCTTCCCCTGAGGACCGAGCTGTCGAACATCTTCCCGTCCGTGGTCCAGCCCGTGTAATGCACGACGACCGCGTCCTCCGGCTTGGGTTTCGCCCCGCCCGGGCCCTTTTCGAGGACCTTGTACGCTAGTCCGCTCTCGGTCGTGGTCGCATCGGACGGCGGGGCGGCGACGTCCTCGGGCGCGGGCATGGTCTTCGGCTTGTTGATGGCCGATGCCGGGTCTGTGGTCTTGGATGCGGCGGTCTTCGACTCCGCAGGCTTCGCCTCGGCGGTCTCGGCCTTCTCCGTGGATTTGGGTTCGGCCTCGTCCGAGGCCGGCTTGCTCGTGCAGGCGACCGCCGCCAGGGCAGCCGCGGCAATGGACGTCCGTAGCTTCATGGCGGCGGACCCTAGCAGTCTGTGGCAGGGGTTGCGACCACCCAATTCACCGTTTGTCGGCAGCCCCCGCTCTCGTGTTGTGGCTCTTTGGGCAAAGCGATAGGACAGCGCTTGATGACCCGAGGTTTGAGCGAGCTCGCCAGCTCCAACCTGAGTTTCGTCGAGGACCTGTACGCTCAGTATCGACAGGACCCGTCCGCCGTCCCCGAAGACTGGCGGAGGGTGTTCGAGCAGGTCGATGCCGACGCGAACGGTCACCCTGCTCGGGTGGCTCCCAGCTTCCTTGCGCACTCGATTTTCAACCCCGCCGGCGCCGGCGGCAACGGGGTCGGTGAAGCCGGTCCTTCGACCGTCGCTCCGGAGTATCCGCTCCCCAAGACGTACGACGCGAGCGCCGATGACGCCCACTTGGGTTTCTTGGGTTCGCTGCAGCTCTTCCGGGACCTGAGCCCGGCGGAGCTCGCTGCCATCGCCCAACTGGCAGACGATCTCGAGTTCTCCGACGGCCACGTTATCGCTCACGAGGGAGAGATCGGGACCGATCTGTACGTCGTGACCGAGGGCTCGGTGGAGGTGCGCAAGCAAGGCCAGTTCGTAGCTCAGCTAGGCGTGGGGGAGGTCGTCGGTGAAATGTCGGTCTTCGATCAGCAGCCGCGTTCGGCCGACATCGTGGTGCGCGGATCGTCCCGGCTCTTGCGCATCCGCGGCGATGCGCTGGTCGCACTGCTCGACAGCGATGGTCGGTTGGCCCATAGCTTCATCCGCGTTCTCACGCGGCGCCTGCGAGAGAGTTCGAGTCGCCAGGACCGCGTCGACCAGTTGATCCGCGCTTACCGTGTTCGCGGCCACCTCATGGCCGAGCTCGATCCTTTGGGCCTGCCCAAGGAAGTCTATCCCGAACTCAACCCGGCTTATTACGGCTTCGGTCAAGAAGACCTCGATACGTACTTCTCTTCGAACACGATCCCCGGAAGCTCCACGATGCGCCTTCGCGATATCCTGGAGCATCTGCGCAATACGTATTGTCGCTCGATCGGTGTTCAGTTCATGCACATCGACGACATCCGCATCAAAATGTGGCTCCAAGACAAGATGGAGGGTACCCAGAACACCCGCCACCTATCGACGGATGAGCAGGTCCGAATCCTCACCAAGCTGACCGACGGCGAAATCTTCGAGCAGTTCATCCACAAGAAGTTCGTGGGCGCAAAGCGCTTCTCGTTGGAGGGTGCAGAGAGTCTGATTCCGCTGCTCGACATGGCCATCGAGGACGCCGGAGATCGGGGCATCGATGAGATCGTCATCGGCATGGCTCACCGCGGACGCCTCAATGTCCTGGCCAACATCATGGGCAAGAGCCCCAGTCAGATCTTCCGCGAGTTCGACGACTCCAACCCCGACAAATTGCTCGGCCGCGGAGACGTGAAGTATCACCTCGGCTACAGCTCGGATCGAGTCACGAGCTCCGGGCACAAGGTTCACCTGTCGCTGACCTTCAATCCGAGCCACCTAGAGTTCGTGCACCCGGTCGTAATGGGGCGCGTTCGCGCCAAGCAGGACCGCTACCATGATGCCGCCCGCCGACGAGGTATGGGGATCGTCATCCATGGCGATGCCGCGTTCGCCGCGCAGGGCATCGTGGCTGAGGCACTGAACATGAGCGAACTCGCCGGCTACGAGACCGGCGGTACGCTCCACATCATCGTCAACAATCAGATCGGATTCACGACCTCGCCGGTCGAGGGGCGGTCTTCGCCCTACGCGACCGACGTCGCCAAGATGCTCCAAGTGCCCATCATTCACGTTAATGGTGAGCATCCCGAGGCGGTGGCGCAGGCGATCTATCTCGCACTCGAATTTCGCGCCGAGTTCCATAAAGACGTCGTGATCGACATGTACTGCTATCGTCGATACGGACACAACGAGGGCGACGAACCGGCCTTCACCCAGCCTGTGCTCTATAAGCACATCCGCAAGCGCAAGAGCGTTCGCGAAGGGTATCTCGACAACCTGTACAAGCTGGGGAGCATAACGCCCGAGCAAGCCGACCGCGTCGCCATCGAGCGAAGAGAGGCCCTCGAAAAGGACCTGGGGGCGGCGAGGGCCGACGACTACCAGACGGTCGATCTCATGTCGGGTCAGGGGTTTTGGCGGGACTACTCCGGCGGAGCCGACCGATCCGTGGAGGAAGTCGAGACCTGCATCTCAGGGGAGCGAGCCGAGCGGCTACTCCGGGCCCTCAATCACGTACCGCATGGGTTCGCGCCGCATCCCAAGTTTCGGCGTCTCATCACGCATCGCGAGGAAATGGCGGCAGGCGAGCGGCCGCTCGACTGGGCGGCGGGAGAGGCGCTGGCCTTTGCCAGTCTCCTCGACGAGGGCCGACCCGTACGCCTGAGCGGACAGGACAGCGAACGCGGAACGTTCAGTCATCGCCATTCCGTTCTTCACGACTACGAATCCGGGCAGAGATACATCCCGCTGAGGAACATCGGGCCCAACCAGGGGCGCTTCGAAGTGCGGAACTCCCCCTTGTCCGAGAACGCCGTGCTCGGATTCGAATACGGGTACAGCCTCGACTACCCCGAAGCCCTGGTCCTCTGGGAAGCTCAGTTCGGCGACTTCATGAATGGCGCCCAGGTCATCATCGACCAGTTCATCACGAGTGGGGAAGACAAGTGGCGTCGATTGTCGGGCTTGGGACTGCTCTTGCCCCATGGCTTCGAAGGCCAGGGACCGGAGCACTCGAGCGCTCGCCTGGAGCGGTTCTTGATGGCGTCCGCCGACGACAACATCCAGGTGTGCAACCTGACGACGCCCGCCCAGTTGTTCCACGTGCTGCGGCGCCAGGTGCTGCGCAAGTATCGAAAGCCACTCATCATCATGTCGCCCAAGAGCTTGCTGCGTAGTCCCGCTGCCGTGAGTCCATTGAGCGATTTCATCGAAGGCGGATTCCAGCGGATCATGCCGGATGCCATCCCCGTGGATCCTTCTGGCGTTCGCCGCGTGCTCCTCACCAGCGGCAAGGTGTATTTCGAGCTTGCGGACCGCCGGCGTGAGCGCGGGGTCGACGACGTGGCGATATTGCGGTTGGAGCAGTTCTACCCGCTGAATCCCGAGCATCTCCGGGCCGCGCTGTCGCCCTACTCGGACGCGGTCGAAGTCGTCTGGGTCCAGGAAGAACCGCTGAACATGGGCGCCTGGTTCTTCTTGCGCATGCGGCTCGGAGACGATGCTCTCGGCGGCCGCTCATTGCGGGTGATCGCACGCCCGGCCTCCGCCAGCCCGGCTACGGGCTCGGCTGCTGCCCACAAGCTCGAGCAAGAGCACATCCTCGAACAGGCCTTCGCGGCCGAGCCGGAAGGCGAAACCTAAGATGTCCATCGAACTGAAAGTACCCTCTGCGGGGGAATCGATTACCGAAGTCACGATCGTGGAGTGGCTCAAAGAAGAAGGCGCTTGGGCCGACCGGGACGAGACGGTCGCTCTGATCGAGACCGACAAGGCCAATGTCGAAGTCCACGCGCCGGTCGCTGGTCGAATCGAGAAGATCGTCAAGTCGGCAGGGGACATTGCCGAGGTGGGTGAAGTCATCGCCACCATGGCCGAGGGTGGTGAGCGACCGGCTGCCGAAGCAACTTCCTCGGGGTCGACCTCCGAGGCTCCTTCCCCGCCCCCTGCGGCTGCATCCGCTCCTGCCGATGCATCCGCTCCAAAGACGACATCCGATTCTCCGGCGGCTCGGCCGCCATCGCCGTCCGCGACGCCGGACAACGGTCAGATCTTGGCCTCCCCCTCCGAGCGACGCTTGATCCGGGAGCACAAGGTGCCCGTCGCCGGCATCACGGGGAGCGGTCCTGGTGGTCGCGTTTCGCTCGGCGACCTGCAGCGTCACCTTCGCGCCGAGCCGACCGGAGGCTCCCGCGAGGAAGACCGCGTACCCATGACGCCTCTGCGGAAGCGTATCGCGGGTCGCCTCGTGGAGGCCCAGCAGACGTCGGCGCTCCTGACGACGTTCAACGAGGTCGACATGACGAATGTCATGGCGCTTCGCAAGGAGTATCAGGAAGCCTTCACCAAGCGACATGGCATCAAGCTCGGGTTCATGTCGTTTTTCGTGAAGGCGGTGATCGAAGGGCTGAAAGACTACCCGCAGCTCAACGCCTGGATCGACGGCGAAGACATCGTCTACCACAACTACTACGACATCGGCGTCGCCGTGGGCGGCGGACGCGGACTGGTCGTCCCCGTGCTCAGAAATGCGGAGCGCTTGAGCTTTGCCCAGGTAGAGCAGGCCATCGCCGACTTCGCCGAGCGGGCAAAGGGGAACCGTCTGAAGGTGGAGGAGCTCGAGGGCGGGACGTTCACCGTCAGCAACGGCGGAATCTATGGATCCCTGATGTCGACGCCGATCATCAATCCTCCCCAGAGCGGTATCCTAGGCATGCACGCCATTCAGGATCGACCCGTCGTTCGGGACGGCGAGATCGCAATCGGAAAGATGATGTATCTTGCGGTGACGTACGACCATCGTCTCGTCGACGGCCGGGAGGCGGTCTCGTTCCTAGTGCGGATCAAGGAAGTCATCGAGAATCCGACGCGCCTAGTGCTCGAAGTTTGAACGCCGGTCACGTCCTCGGGTCGAGACTACTCACGCCCCAAGCATGCCGGTCGCCGACGTTCAGCCGGCGTCGTCGTCGAATTTCCAGCCGGTCGTCTCCGGCTCGAGGTCGTCCAGAAACCCGCGAGCGGTCTCGAGGATGGCCTGACGCTCCTCGCCCGCGAACTTGTCCCATGTTCGGTACAGCATGCGCAGGCGGGGGTTGGCCTCCAGTCGCTCGCGATGTCGTTCCATGAAAGACCAGAAGAGCGGGTTGAACGGGCATGCATCGGGGCCGGTTCGCTTTTTCACGTTGTAGCGGCACGAGGAGCAGTAGTCGCTCATCTTGTTGATGTAGGAGCCCGATGCTGCGTACGGCTTCGTGGTGAAGGCATCGTCGGCGAATACGGCCATGCCGACGACGTTGGGGAGCTCGACCCATTCGTAGGCGTCGATGAATCCGGCCCAAAACCAGTGGGAGATGGCGCGGGGGGAGATCCCGGCCAGCAACGCAAAGTTCCCTTGAACCATCAGGCGCTGGATGTGGTGTCCGTACCCGGTCTCCCGAACCTGGCCGATGCTGTCGGCAAGGCATGCCATGTCCGTCTTGTCGGGCTCCCAGAAGAAGGCAGGGAGAGGGCGATCGGCACTTAGAAGATTGGCTTCGCGGAGCTGGGGTACGCGAAGCCAGTAGACCCCACGGATGAACTCCCGCCAGCCCATGATCTGTCGAACGAAGCCCTCGACGGCCGCGAGAGGCATGCGTCCTTCCTCGTACTCGGCGACCGCCCGCTCGCAGACTTCGCGTGGATGGAGCAACCCGAGGTTCATCGAGCTCGAAATCAGGCCGTGCCACATGAACGGCTCATCGGACAGCATGGCATCCTGATAGGTCCCGAAGTCTTTGCTGCGTTCGGAGAAGAACGCGTCGAGCTGGTCCAGTGCGTCGCGTCGGGTGACCGGCCAGTCGAAGCCATCGACTTCGCCCCAATGGTCGGACCACTCAGCGACCCGGGCCATGATCTTTCGCGTAAGGTCGTCGGGTTCGAACGACGGCACGTCGGGGGGCGTCCGGCCGCGAGCATGGCTTCGATTCTCCACATCGTAGGAGAGCTTGCCCCCGACCGGCTCGCCGTCCTTCATCAGCCACCCGGTCCGCTGGCGCATGAACCGGTAGAAGTCGACCATCCGCAGGGTCTTTCGGTCCGCCGCCCACTCCTCGAACTCGTGCCGCTCGAGCAGAAAGTGTCCGCGGGGACCGCCATCCTCGAGGCACTCGACCGGAACGCCGAAATTATCGTCCTCGGCGGCGCTCTCGAGAGCCTTCATTAGCCCCCACTCATGCGGCTTCGCGTAGACGAGCTTCGAGGAACCCTGTCTGGTCAGGTGCTCCTTGATTCCCTCCACGTAGGTCGGCGCCTCGATGATCTCCACGGTATACCCATCCTCGCGAAGCTCTTCGGCGAAGTGGTGTAAAGCCGACAAGACGAGAACCATCTTTTTCTTGTGATACGGCAGGGCCCGTAGCTTCGCCGCCGACTCGACCATGACGACGGTGCCTTCATCGGGACTTTTCGGCACGCAGCCGAGATCCCGATTCAAGTCTCCAGGTCCGACGAAGAAGGCTGCTTTGCCCACACTGGATCTATTGACGATCGGTTGGTGGCTTGACCAAGGAAGAGCGACACCGGACCGACATAGGCGGTGTGGGCGGGGTCAAAGGCGAAACTCTACGCGCTTCGACAGCTCGGACGCGTTTTCCATGGTGAGCACGACATCGCCGACGCCCTGTCGGCACCCGGTGGTAGGTACGGCTTGGGCTGCGAACGCGGACATGGGAATCGCATGCGACTCCGCCCAAGCCTGCAGGCGCTCTTGGGGAAGCTCCTCTCTTGGCATGGGGTGCCAACTTCGAACCACGGCTTCGAACTTGCAAACGAGGCGGCCGTCGTCCGCGGTTCGAGCCTCGAAGTCGAAGGCGTCATTGTCGGGACGCTCGTCGCTGATGCGAGCGATCACGGGACGGACGAACGTGAAGTTCCGAATCGTCGAGCGGTGCGTCGTCGCCGAAACGAGGATGGGAGCTCGAAGCTTCGCAGCAGCTTGCCGTCCCAGGTCTCGATCGTCGCGCTCGGACCGCCGACGAAGCTGAATCCAAGACTCACCGTCGACGTCGCCGGGAGGCGATACGCCCCAGGTGGCCTCGTACACATAGTTGATGGGGAGAGCCAAGCCGACCCCCTCGGCCTGGCCATGCTTCATCGAAACGATTCCGACGACGCGCCCTGCATCGTCGAAGACGGGGCCACCGCTGTTGCCCGGATTCACCGATGCGTCGATCTGGAGGTAGGCCACGCCGTAGAAGGCGCGGCCGATGTAGCTGGCGATGCCTTGGGACACGGTGAAGTCCATCCCGTGCGGATTTCCGATGACCACGAGATCATCGCCTTGAGCGACGCTGGTGGCGTCGCCGAGAACGACGGGCCTACCGGTCGTGCCCATCGCCCGGACCACGGCAACGTCGAGCCGCACATCCGAATGAACCACGCGCCCCGGGTGGACCGTTCCATCCGAGGCCACGACCTCGATGCCGTCGGTGTCGCGGCACAGAACGTGGGCGTTGGTGAGGATGAGTCGCTCGGTGATGTAGAAGCCGGTTCCCAGACTGTCTTTACACCGTAGGCTCACGGTGGAGCTCACGAAGTCCCTCGCGATCTCCGAAGGACTACGCACTTCCGACTCGGCTTCCTGCTGCGCCACGGAAATGCCTTCCACTGCGGACGAGGGAGCGCCGGTGGCCGCGGGCTCGGAGAGCGACCGCACCACGACGCGGGCGCCGCTGCCGCGCCAGGCATACAGGGCGACGCCCGACGCGAGACAGAGGACGACGCCGATCGCGATCGGCACGGTCGAGCGCCGACGGACATCCGGGCTGAACTTCAGGTCGCTCGTGCCTCCGTGCTGGCCGATGATCTCCTGTGCTCTTCGACTCGCGGAGACGGTGAGCGGGCCCAGGGTCGCTCCGTGCCGGGTCAGGCTCCGCCTCACGCCCGAAAGATCGGAAAGCGATTCATCGATCGCGCCCAGACCACGAGCGGCGACGTAGGCTGTCCTGGGGTCTTGAACCGGCGTTCGAACGCGGAGCTCGACGGTTTGTGACTCGCCACAATGACGGCACTGCCGGGCATCATCGGAGATCGATTCTCCGCACCGCGGACACGGATGCCGCTGCTCGCCGTGGTCGGCCACGGTCGAAAGCTAGCACTCTTGGTCGACGGTTGCTCGCTACTCCGAGTCCCAATCGACGGCGGCGCGGGCGTGGCACCTACGTTCCTCCGTCTCGTCGGGGTCCAGCGCAGTGACGATGCTGTGGGCTTCGGCGAAAGAGAGGGAGTTGCCTAGTATCGGTCGATCATAGTTGGCCGGTCGGTTCCGGAGATCCGTGGTCTCGAGCACCGCGAGTCGTACGGTGCCGTCCGGCAAAAATAGATGGGTTTCTCGAGCCTGCTGCGACAGAGCCACCGCCGCGGCAGAAACCATACGGTAGCTGCCTGCGCGGGGCGCGAGCTGAAGGCGCCGGACCCGGCTCTGAACATCGAATGCCTCCTTGGCGTCGATCTCTTCACACTGCGTCCCGATCAAGACGCAGTTCTCGACGCGTCCGCGCACGATCTCGACGTCGATCAGGACGGAGTCTCGCACGACGACATCGGGGCCCAGCCGGCACGTGCCGATGATTCGATTCCCGTCGCGGTCGACCGACTCGGGGACGCCGGCGACGGTCCGAGCGATGGCTCCCTCGCCACCGTTGTCGAGCAGGGCCATGTAGTACGCATAGATTTGGCGATGCTGCCCGATGTCGCCCCAGAACTGGTCCTTGAAGTCCAGCGCTGCGATCCGGACGGGTCGCTGGTCGCGGGCGGCGAGGTCGTCGACGACGCCCCCGAGGCGATGCACGATACCCGGAAGATTCCGCTCGAGCGCGGCCAAAGTAGAACTCTCGGCGCAGGCTTCTTCCCACGTCGGGCCGCGCAGATCACGAGGGGCTGAAACCGCGACCGTCAGGGCCGTGAACAGCTGGGGGTCGAGGTCGGGGCGCAGCCTTCGGTCGGCGCCAGAATCGAAAATCTCCGGTGCGAACTCTCGTTCGAGCGCATCGAGCAGCCGCCGGGACACCGCGATGGAACCAAGGTTGACGCCTCCCACCAGGCGGTCCCCGTCCCGGCGAAGGAGCCCACGGTCAGCCAGGCTCTCCATCTCGGACAGGGGGCGTCGGGGAATGAAGCGAGTTACAAATCCGCGCTCGTCGACGCCGACCCAGTCCTTGTTGCGGGCATCGTCGTCCGTCATCTCGCGCATGGAGACGAAGCGGACCACGTCGGCGTTGGCCAACCGCGGATCGCAGCCGCAGAGATCGAGAGCGGGAATCTGCACTTCGTCGCCCCACTTCACGACGAGACCGTCGAAGCCTGACCGGCGGAGGTACGCTTCGACGGGTGCGAACTGGCGAAGGGCCAACTCCACCATGCAAGCCTGGCGCACGCCGTGTTCGTCGTGCACTCGTTGATAGCTGGCCATGGCCGGCTTTTGACCATCGTTGGCTTCCGTGAATGGAGTTGCCCGAGTGCCCTCCCCGAAGACGAAGGCGAAGAGGGCTCCGCGGCCGGGCTTTACATACGAACGAACCCGGGACCACAGAAGCAGCAGGCCGAAGGCCTGGTTGACCGGCAGATCTTCGTGCAGAGACAGCACCTGCTCGGCTCCGAGAGAAGTGCGAAAACGCTCGAGTTCGCGCTGCCAAAACGCCTGAGCGAAAGACGAACCACTGACGGTCCCGACTAGAGCCGGCGCCTCTGGCGACTCGGCGAGAGATTCGGCTTGCGAGGCATTCCTGCGAATCGCCCGCACGGTGCTGTCGTGCTCGGCGTCCTGCAGCAGGCGCATCACGGGGCCGTCGTCGGCCAGGCTACGAGTGAGGAGCTCGGTGGCGCGGGCTTCCGAATCCGAGGTGATGTACACCCGGAGCTGCGGCGCATTGCCCGAAGGTCGGAGATGAACGACGTCCCCGTCTCCAAACCTGACCCGAACGCCGTCGAGCATGTCGAGAGCCTGCACCGACGCGAGACCCAGGGGCCGCGCCAGTCGGGCGTTGAGCGACTCGACGGCGAGGTCGAGCGCCGAGACCGTCTCCCCAGGGAGGTCGGCCGGCGTTCCATCGTTGGCCGTGCCGTACCACCGTATTCCCTCGGTTCGAACGGCTCGAACGGAATCGTCGGTCGGCCGCAGCCACGACATGAGCACCCGCGAGCGCGATGGATCGATGTCGTCGAGGAGGCCCGCTCGGCTTATCCGTGACGGAAGGGCGTCCACCATCTCGAAGAGCGCTTTGCCGGAGGTGCGAACGTCGGCCAGCACGGTCAAGATGGGAAGAACTGCGTCTCGAGTGGGCAGAGGCTCGAGTCGACGACCGTCCCGCTCGAGAGACACGGCCGTCATGAATCCTCCGTTGGCTTCGAAACCGACGATCGCCTCGTGCTGCGCAGCTTGGGCCTCCATCTCGTGGAGCACCCAAGGGGAGCCGATCCTCGTCCGATAGGTCGGGATACCTTTGGGTTCGAAGTGCTCCTCGACCGCATCGGTCGCGCTGACGGGGACCACGACCGCATCGGCGCTCAGGGCGTCGGCCACGAGGATGCCCAGCATGTCCCCTCCAATGAAGCGAACGCGCCCTCCTTGGACCGCCATCACCAGCGGACGGTCACCGTCACCGTCGGTCGAGACCAGGGCATCGAGTGACCTCTGGGTCTGCTGTTCGAGGTCGGTGGCGAGCCGCTGCATGGCGTCGATCTGGTCTTGGCCGAGGGCCTCGGTGTCGATGGGGACGAAGGCCTCGGATCGACCGCCGGTGGAGACGGTCGCTCCGAGGGAAGTCAGGACTTCGACGAGGAGGTCCCGTCCGACCGCCGAGTGTTGAAAGACCCCCACGTGAAGGCCGGCGAGCGCGTCCTCGCCGAAGAACTGGCGATACCGTTCGACATAGTCTTCACGCGCGGCCTCGGACGGAGTTCGGGGCGCCACGGGAAGGCGTAGGCTCCCGTCGTCGGCGAAGATCGAGGTGGCCGGCTTGCGGGAATACTCGAGACGTCGCCGCCGCTCGACGGACACCAAAATGGGCTCTTCGTCGGACTTCGAGACTTCACCTCGCGAGCGGTAGAACTTCATGCCGTTGCGATCGAAGGGAATGTGGCTTCCCGTGACGACGATCGTCGGACGGTGGGTCTGCAGCCCGTAGGCGGCGAGCGCCGGGGTGGGAAGCCGACCGCAGTCGACCACGGTGAGCCGGCTATCGGCGATCGCTCGGGCTGCGGCGTCGAGAATGCGGTCGGTACTCGGTCGGAGGTCTCCGCCCAGCACTACGGCATCGCCTTCCGAAACCTCGCCTTGCCGGTAGCAGTAGTCGAGGAAGCCTTGCACGTTCACGTAGGCTTCGAGATCGGTGATGTCTTCCACGCGGCCACGCAGCCCGCTCGTTCCGAAGCGGAGCGCGGTGGTTGCGTGTCCTCGAAACTCCGGATTCGCCGGCGGAGGCACGAGTGCTCGAAATATCTCGGTGTCCGCATGAGCGTCGATCCGAACCTCGCAGCCGTCGGGGATGAACACGGCACCGCCTCCGGTCAAGCGAACCGGAGACGCTCCGTCGATGGAAGCCTCTCCGCGGGTAACGACGATGATCTCGGGGCCGCGAGCGAGAAACTCGGCGTCGCTGCCCAAAGGCAAGGTCGACCGACGCAGCTCGAAGTCGGGCGTCTCCGTTACGTACGATGACTCGCGGCGCCCAGGACCGGGAGATGGTCGAACGACGGTGGGCTCGCTTGGCCGGAAGTCGACGACCTTCACCAACTCGTCCGCGTCGACGTGTTTCGACGTCAGGCCGCACCGCACGACGTTGTCCGAGCTGGCCATGATCTCCACACCCGCACCCTCCAAGTAAGCGTGGACGATGCCCGAACGCAGAAACAGGCCGTCACCGGGTTCGAGGTGCACGAGGTTCAGTAGGTCGATGAATGGAAGACCGGGGTCCGGCGCACCCGGACGAGAGAACGTGTCGTGCGCGAGTCGGATCCAAGCGCTCCTGGGGTCGTCCCGGTTCGCGGTTCGACGGTCGACCCAGGCCTCGAGGGCCGGGGCCGCCCGCTCGCTCGGGAGGTCGAAGTAGGCCTTCAGCCAGGCCTTCCAGCTTTCGGAGTTGTGCTCGAAAGCTGGGAGCATTGCGGCGATCTCGGCCAGGTCGTCCATAGGCTGGACGAGCTCGTCGAAGGGTCGGAATCCACAGAGCGCCGAGCTCGGCTTCAGGGCGACGAAAAGCTCGGGCTTGGCGTTGGGGTCGCGGTAGGAGCGCGCCGGCGAGGTGAAAGCGATGCCTGCTGCTTCCTCGCGTTCGAACCCGCGGCGCGCATCTGCGGCCGACGGATGGACCTGCACGGAGAGCGGCCGCCCGATGGAGAGTATCTTGAGGAGATAGGGCAGTCCGCCGAAGCGCTGAGCGACGTCGGCTCCGAGAAGGCTCGGGCCCTCGGCTCGCAGAAGCTCGAGCAGAGAGCGGGGCACGCCGGCGAGCAAGACCCGGGACGGCATCGCGGGATGGCTGCCCATCCATGCTTCGGCATACGGGCCCTCCGGCGCATCGATCCCGAAAAGCCGAGGGATGAAGATTCCGTCGCCCCAAGCGTACTGCTGAAAGCTCGCCTGGAGGACGATCGGCTCGGCGGTCGGGGTCGCGGCCGGCATGACCTCTGTCATCGACCAATCGCTAATCGGGATCAACTCGAGGCGAGGTACTCAGGCTCGGGATTTCGCGTCGAGCTGGGCACGAGCCCAGGCCAGGCGGACGCTCGCCGCTTCGAACTCGGGGTCGACCGGACCCTTGTCCTTCATGGCCGCCTCGGCAGAAGCCACGTCCTTTTTCACTTGCTCGACCTTGATGGCCGTCGATTCGACGCACGCTTCCGTGAGGATGGTCAGCTGGTCCTCGTCGATCTCGGCGTATCCGGTGCTCACGGCGAACACCCGACGCAACTCGTCTCCGGTCACCGTCAACACGCCGGGGCGGAGGGCGGTCACCAGTGGCACGTGCCCGGGCATGAGGCCCAGTTCTCCCATGGTGCCGGGCGCTATGACCTGGTCGCAGGTCAGCGCAACCGCTTCCTCGGTCGGCGTGACGATGGCGAGCTGTAGGGGCATGTCAGGCAGCCCCGGCTTTCTTGGCTCGTTCGACGACCTCGTCGATGGTGCCCGCGTACATGAAGAGGTTCTCCGGAATCGCGTCGTGGCGCCCTTCGACCAGCTCCTTGAACGAACGAACGGTGTCCTTCAGCTCGACGTACTTGCCCGAAGTGCCCGTGAACTGCTCGGCCACGAAGAATGGTTGGGACAAGAACTTCTGGATTCGTCGAGCGCGGTTGACCGTGGCTCGGTCCTCCGGTGTCAGCTCGTCCATGCCGAGAATCGCGATGATGTCCTGCAGCTCCTTGTAGCGAGCGAGGATGCGCTGGACTTCACGCGCGACGGCGTAATGCTCCTCGCCCACGATCTCCGGCGAGAGAATTCGGCTGGTGGAGTCCAGGGGGTCGACCGCGGGATAGATACCCAGCTCCGAGATGCCACGCGACAAAACGGTCGTGGCGTCGAGGTGGGCAAAGGTCGTTGCCGGCGCGGGGTCGGTCAGATCGTCGGCTGGCACGTAGATCGCCTGCACCGACGTGATCGCGCCCTTCGACGTGGTCGTGATCCGCTCCTGCAACTCGCCCATCTCCGTGGCCAGCGTCGGCTGGTAACCCACGGCCGAAGGAATACGACCCAGCAGCGCCGAAACCTCCGAACCGGCCTGCGTGAAGCGGAAGATGTTGTCGATGAACATCAACACCTCGCGGCCCTCGTCGCGAAAGTGCTCGGCCACGGTCAGACCGGTGAGTGCGACGCGGGCGCGAGCTCCGGGCGGTTCGTTCATCTGCCCGTAGATGAGCGCAACCTGCGATTCGCCGGGGATCAACTTCACCTTTCCCTGGTCGTCACGAACCGGCTCACCTTCCGAGTCGCGCTCCACGGCGATGACTTTGGACTCGATCATCTCATCGTAGAGGTCGCGGCCTTCGCGGGTCCGCTCGCCTACGCCGGCGAACACCGAGAATCCGCCGCGGCTCACCGCGACGTTCCGGATGAGCTCCATCAGGAGAACGGTCTTGCCCACGCCGGCTCCGCCGAAGAGGCCGATCTTTCCGCCGCGCATGTAGGGTGCGAGGAGGTCGATCACCTTGATGCCGGTTTCGAAGGCTTCGATCTCGACCGATTGCTCGACGAACGGCGGAGGTGGCCGGTGGATCGGTTCGAAGCCCGACGCGTTGACGGGCCCCATCTCGTCGACGGGGTCTCCAGTGACGTTCAGGATTCGCCCCAGAACCTCCCGGCCGACGGGTGCCTGAATCGGGCCCCCCGAGTTGCGCACTGCGGTGCCGCGAACCAGGCCATCGGTCGAGTCCATGGCGATGGTGCGAACCAGGTTCTCTCCCAGGTGCTGCGCGACCTCGAGGACCAGGTTGTCCTCGTCTTCCGAGATCGCTTTGTTGGTAACGCGAAGGGCGTGATAGATTTCCGGGACCGCTCCGGGAGGAAATTCCACGTCGACGACGGGTCCGATGACTTGGGCGACGCGACCGGCGCCGTCGCTCTCTGCGTTTGCGGTCATGTTTGGCGGCCTTTAGCGAATGACGGTAGGGCACGCAAGCCGAAATGACGGCGTGCATTGAGACCAAAGGCGGTGTCTTTTCAGTGCCTTAGGTCTCCACTTGGCGGGGCTTGCATCCACGCGCGGCTCGTTCGAGACCAAAGTCATGAAAGTGGAGGCAGATGCCGTCCTCGATTTCCCGCGAGACCTGGTCTTCCAGACCTATCGCGACCGGTTGCCCGAGCTCGTTCCCCATCTGCCGAACGTCCGGCGGATCACCGTCGAATCACGGGAAGATGACCCTCCCGTGACCCGGCTCTTGAACCGCTGGGAGGCCGCGGCCGAGGTTCCGAAAGTGGTCCGATCTATCATCAAGCCGGAGATGTTGGTCTGGCTCGACCACGCCCTCTGGAACGAGGAGACCTGGGAGTGCGAGTGGCGGATCGAGCACGGAGCGTTCGCCGAACAGGTGCACTGCAGTGGGCGCAATCGTTACGTCGCCGTCGACGACAAGACCCGGCTCGAGATCCGCGGAGACCTATCGGTCGACGCAGCCAAGATTCCGGTCGTTCCCCGTCTTCTCGCAGGTACGGTCGCCCCGGTGCTCGAACGGTTCATCGTCCAGACGATCCGCCCGAACCTCGTCTCCACCGCGGATGGTGTGCAAGCCTTCCTCCGCCAGCAAGCTTAGCTCGCCCGGTTCCAGGAGCTCGGGACAGGTGGGCGGCGGCGGCCCGCATGACGGCAGCCCTCACTTCGGGGCGCGTGAGTTCCGCTCCGAGCTTCTCGACCGTGTCCAGCTGAGTCGGGGGCAACTTGCGCGGGGCGCCTTCGGCCTCCATGACGGGGGGGCCGGCCTCGAAACGAATCGAGCGAACGCGAGTCTCGCCCAGCGCCTCGTTGGTGCGCCGAAGGATATCGGGGGCCAAGAAAGACAACTCGGTCAACCAGGTGCTTCCGAACACACGGAGAGTCAGGACACCGTGTACGAATCGTACGGGCTCGGCCCGTCGAGTAAGCGGCGGACCGAGCGACTGGAAGGCGCGAAAGACGCGCAACAGCTGTTTGCCGTGACGAAGATTCAGGCCCTCCTGCTCTCCTAGAACCGAGCGTACGAGCTCCGCGGTAGGAGTGGGTCTTCCTCTTCGCTTCACGCGCCTCCAGGTTCCAGCGGGGGCGTCTCCGCGTCAACCGCACCGTCAAGGTGGGCGACACGACACAGATCGGCTGCTAGGATCCGCACTCAGGTGGATCGGCTGGGTGATTACCGCCTGCGAAAGCGCATCGCGGTCGGGGGGATGGGAGAGGTCTACCTGGGAGAGAAGGTGGGACCCGAGGGCTTTGTCAAGCCGGTGGTCCTCAAGTGCGTCCTATCCCAGTTGGCGAAGGAGCGGGGCTTCGTCCAGCTCTTTCTCGACGAGGCTCGCCTCGCCGCGCTGCTCAATCATCCCAACATCGCCCAGGTCTACGACTTTGGATTGGCCGATGGCGTCTACTACATCGCGATGGAGTACGTGCCGGGCTACACCGTCGACGACATCCGGCGGAAGCTCCGGTCGGTCCGTCAGTTCATGCCTCTGCAGCACATTGCGAACGTCGCGAGTCAGATCTGCCAAGGTCTGCACTACGCCCACACGCTCGCGGACGCGAAGGGTGAAGGTTTGGGGCTCGTCCACCGAGACGTATCGCCTCACAACCTCATCGTGTCGGTGGACGGGTCGGTCAAGCTAGTCGACTTCGGCATCGCCAAGGCACGCGAAGGGCTCACCCGTGTGCGGGCGAAAGGCACGGTGGGGAAGTTCGGCTACATGAGTCCAGAGCAGTCCCGGGACGACGCAGTCGACGGGCGCTCCGATATCTTTTCACTGGGTATCTGCTTGTGGGAGCTGACGACGAACGAACGCTTGCACGAGGCAAAGTTGGGCAAGGCCCCCGAGTATTCACCGGCCCAGCCCGTGCGCGGCGTCGACGGACTGCGACCCGACGTGCCGCGCCAGTTTGCTCAGATCCTGGAATCGGCCTTGGCCGTCGAGCGTGAGGACCGCTTTCGGAATGCCCGCGACATGCACCTGGCGCTGGAGCGCTTTCAGGCCGCCATGACGCACTACGCGGGGCAGGCGGCCCTCGCAGAGTACATCCGAGGGTTGGTGGAGGGGACCACCGCCTCGGACCCGGGTTCAGCATCCTCTGAATCTGGAGGTCGAGCGGTCGCCGGCGAGGGACTGGATGCGGCGCAAAAGTACGAAGAAGTCTTCGGCGTGACCATGGAGTCCAAGGATCGGCGGTCCAGCATGCGCGCGGTTCCCAAGTCCTGGGAACAGAAGCCTTCGGCCTTGGGGCGCATCAAGCCCCGCCCGGTGCCCGTGGTTCCCGGGTCACCTTCCGATCCGCACAACGATCCCGAGCCGGCGCCGGCTCCGCCGACCGAGGCGAGCCTGGAACTCGACGTGGTGACACCGGTCGCGCGTTCTCGGGCTTTTGAGCCGACGTTCGGAACGCCGGCCCGACCGGCGCCACCCCGCTCGACGCCGCGGTCGTGGTTCGTCGTCGCGGCGCTGGTGCTGGTGGCAGGCCTGGTCGTCTATTCGCAGCGCGAGCGTCTCGGTGGTTGGGCGGCGTCGGCGACCGAGATGCTGGCCCCGGAAGACCGCCATGGTGGCGCCGAACTGACCAGCCGCTGCCGGATCGAAACCGACCCCCCCGGCGCCTCGGTTCTCCTCGACGGGCAGGAACAGGAAGGCTCCAGCCCGATGTCGGTCGAACTCATACCCGACGTCGAGTATCTGATCGAGATTCGCATGGAGGGACACGCCAGTTTGGCACGGCGTGTCGTAGGCCGGGTTGCGTCCGAACAGCAGCTCGTCTCGGTTCGTCTGGAACCCGCGGCCACGCTTCGCATCACATCGGAGCCTCCGGGTGCCAAGGTCACGGTCGACGGTCGTGCGCTGGCCGGCTCCACCCCCATGCTCGTGGACGACGTGCCGGGTGGTCGTCCCTTCGTCGTGCGCGCTCAGCTGGAGGACGGTGCGCCGGCGATTCGTGAACTCTCGGTCCCCGTCGGCGAAGCCGCACGCATCGACTTCGACCTAGGGCGATGACGTGCGTCCTCCCACATCCATCCACTCAATAGCATCTATTCGATCGCTTGTAGGGTTGACACCAGATCAGATCCCCTCTACCTTACCCGCGTGACTCTGAACAGTCGGGCGCTCGCACAGATCGAAAAGAACAATCCGGACGGCTTGTCGTCGAAGCAGATCTTAGACCTGTTCGACCGTCACGGCGAGCGCCTGTCCGAGGCAACGCTGCGAAAATACGTACAGCTCGGGCTTCTTCCGCGAAGTCGCCGAGTCGGCCAGAAGGGCAAGCACCGGGGTAGTCGGGGCATCTACCCGGTAGAAGTGGTCCGCCGAGTGGCAGAGATTCGGAAAGCCATGGACGACGGCCATACGCTCGAGTCGCTCTCCCAGGCGGCTCACGCCGTTCGCGCCAAGCTGTCCCTGGTGCGAGTAGCCGTCGATGAGTCGCTCGAAGCTGCCGAACGCGACTTGGGCAGCCGGGAACTCGACCGGCAAACGCGTTCCGCGCTCAAACAGGAGCTCACCGCGCTGCGGCGCGAGGCCAAGACCTGGATGAAAGGGCTCGAACGCTGGACCAGCGACGTCCAGCGTTCGGAAGGCAACGGTTCGGTGCGCCGCAGCTTGCGTTCAGCCAACGGAAGCGGCGCCGGACTCAACGGGAAGCGACGGTCGGTGAGGCGCGGAGCCCGCTCGTGAGCGCGAAGGACAAATCGAATCGGGCGTCGGAGGCCCCGACGGAGCGTCCGAAGGCCGTCGATTGGGCGCCGGTGGACGCCGACCCTTGGCACGCTGACTCGTCTCTTCCGGCGAGCGAGACGCTGACCGGGATTCCGGATGAAGAGCCCGCCGATGCTGAAATGGAAGCCGGCGCGGATGAAGAGCCCGAGGAGCTCGAACAGGAAGATATGGTCGCCGACGAGGTAGAGAGCGACGAAGCTCGAGTGAGCGAGGCCAACCAGCGTCGTCGGAGCAAGACGATCGCTCGTAAGCAGATGCTGCGGGAGCGTCGGCGAATGCTTGCCGAGGGCACGCTGCCCGAGATCGTGGACTACGAGCGTCCGATCAATCGCAGCGAATGCCGACAGGCGAAGCGGCCCTGCCTGTACATTTCTTGTCGGTACCATCTGTACCTGGACGTCAACCCGATGACCGGCTCCATCAAGATCAACTTCCCCGACAAAGAGGTGTGGCAGCTCGAGGAGACCTGCGCTCTCGACGTGGCCGAGAGAGGGGGGGTGACCTTGGAGGAGGTCGGCGAGATCATGAATCTCACTCGAGAGCGGATCCGTCAGGTCGAGGTCGCCGGCCTCGAGAAGCTCCGCTCGGGCCATGAAGATCTCGAGACCTTCATCGACGGGCGTGAGCTTCCGCTGCACCACGACCGGCTTCCCGTCCTTCCCGACGACGCCGACTAACCCCGTGTTTTTCGTCTGCGGAGTCCGCCCCGAGCGTCCTCCGGCCGGCTTCGGTTTGCCGTAAACCGGCGGTTTGCTAAGGCCTGCCCATGGCAGGTGGCACGATCGAGCGAGCGCTCCTCAGCGTAACGAACAAAGACGGCATCGTGGAGCTCGCAAGAGCTCTCGCCGGATCCGGGGTCGAGCTCCTCTCGACCGGCGGGACTGCTCGGGTATTGCGAGAGGCCGGGCTCGAGGTCCGCGATCTCTCCGACTTCACGGGCACCCCCGAGATGCTGGACGGCCGGGTCAAGACGCTCCACCCCAAGGTATTCGGTGGGATCCTCGCTCGACGCGACGTCGAAGAGCACAGAAAGCAGATGGGCGAGCACGGCATCGAGCCGATCGATCTCGTCGTCGTGAACCTCTACGATTTCGCCAGCGCGGCGCGTCGCCAGGCCGAGTGGTCCGACCTCATCGAGAACATCGACATCGGCGGACCGAGCCTTCTCCGGGCTGCGGCCAAGAACCACGCCGACGTCGCGGTCGTCGTCGAGCCCGAGGACTACGATCGTATTGCGGAACTCCTACGCAGCGGCGGCGAGATCCCCCAGTCTCTCCGCGCCGAGCTGGCGCTCAAGGTGTACGCTCACACCTCGCGGTATGACGCGATGATCGCCCGGGTGCTGGGCCAAAAGGCTTCATCGGATGGCGTCCCCGTCACCCTCGGAACTGCGCTCGAGCTTCGCCAGGAGCTGCGCTATGGCGAGAACCCGCACCAGCAGGCGGGTTGGTATCAGGAGGCCGGGAGTCAGGCTCGCGGTTTGGGGGCCGTCGATGTCCACCAAGGGAAAGAGCTGTCCTACAACAACCTCCTAGACTTGGACGCGGCCTTCGGCCTCTCCCAAGACGTGGCGGCCCAGGTCGACCGCCCGGCCGCCATCTACATCAAGCACAACAATCCCTGTGGGGTCGCGCTGGGCGCGGATGGGGCCGAGGCCCTCGCTCGCTCCCGTGCGTGCGACCCGTTGTCGGCTTTTGGTGCCGTGGTGTGCCTGACCGTGCCCATGGACGAGGCTGCCGCCAACGTGCTGAACGAATCCTTCGTCGAGGCCATCTTGGCCCCCGGTTACGATGAAGGCGCGCGTCGGGTCCTGGCCAAGAAGAAGAACCTGCGGGTCCTCGAGCTGGACCCGAGCCACTGGGCCTTGCCCGAACACCCGCCATTCGTCTTGCGTCCGATCGCCGGCGGCTTTTTGGCTCAGACCCAGGACCAACAGGTCGGCTTCCTTCGGGAGGTGCCGGAAGCCCGCGTTGCGACGAAGCGTGCTCCCACGGAGGAGGAGGCCGCAGGCCTCCGTTTCGCGTGGACCGTTGCCAAGCACGTGCGGTCCAACGCGATCGTGTTTTCGTCGTCGGACGCCGTCGTGGCGGTTGGCGCCGGGCAGATGAGCCGGGTCGACTCGGTCAAGATCTGCCGATTGAAAGCCGGAGATGCCCTCCAGGGTTCCGTGGTGGCGTCCGACGCTTTTTTCCCGTTTCGCGACGGCGTGGACGTTCTCGCTGAATCCGGCGCCACGGCGATCGTCCAGCCGGGCGGGAGCGTCCGGGACGGGGAGGTCATCGCGGCCGCCGATGAGCACGGCGTGGCCATGATCTTCACGGGAACCCGCCACTTCCGTCACTGAACGGCGCGGCCTCCCGGGAATTTGCTCCAACCTCGGAGGCTGCGATAATCCCTCGATGACGCCCCGGCATCGCGGGGGCGGGGGCCCGAATGCGGATTCAGTGCGAAGTCTGTAGCGCAACGTACACGATCGATGACGCTCAGCTGTCGGATCAGCCGATCGGTGCCCAGTGTCCGTACTGCGGTCACGTGAAGCTCGTGACGCGGGCCGAGGCCGAGGCTGCCGCCGCCGAGGCGGAACCGGCTGCGCCACCACCCGCGCCCCCTCCATTTCCCAGCCCACAGACCGTCCGCAATGCGCCACCGGCCTTCGATACGGCGGCTAGCCTCGGCTTTCAGGAAGCCCCGCCGCCGATGCCTTCGGAGGATATGCCCGGACCATCCACCGGATATCCTGGCGAAGCGCCCACGACTGCCTACGGGCCTCCGCCGGACATGGACATGGACATGGGCCCGCCGGTCCAGGCGGCACCCCCCGAGGGCGCGGTCTCCCCGTTTGCGGCCTCCGGGCTCCCGGCTTCCGACCCTGCGGGGAGCGGGCCAGAGTTGGCCTCCGCTGCCGAGCAGATCACCTGGGCGGGCGGCGACGGCGGAACCTGCTCCGTCTGCGGGACGGCACTCCACGACGAGTTCGACAAGGTCATCGGACTCTGCGAGCTGCACCAGCGGGAGCGGCGGCAGGACGACCCTCCGGTCAGTGGGGCGTCGCCGATCGATCCGGTGGGCGACGAGTGGTTCGTGCGTCCTCGCCATGGAGGGCACGTCATGGGGCCGCTCAGCCTGGAAGAGGTTCGGGCCCGATTGCGGAGCGGAGAGATGGGCTCGACCGACCAGGTCTCCCGAGACGGAACCCGTTTTCAGCCCGTCGACGCGTTCCCCGAGCTCTCGTACATCAATGCGCTGAAGGCTCAGGCCGCCCTTCAGGATCCCACGGCGGGGACGGCCATCGTGCGTTCGCGAGGTGGTCCGTCGATCAGCTTTCGAACGATCCTGATCGCCGCTGTCGTCGTGGGGCTCGGGTATGGAGCCTACGCCCAGCGCCAGACGCTGCAGCGGATATGGAAAAATTTGAGCCGGGGCCGGGTGGCGACGCTCGCGATCGGCATGAACCCGTACCAGAAAGAGTTGGCCAACTGGTCGGAGTCGGTGCCTCGGGGGCCGGTCACGCTCGCCGAGCTTCTCGATGACGCGGGAGCCCGACACTTGGAGGATACCTGGGCCGGATATGCGTCGGCCGAGCAGTCCTACCGGGCCGCCCTGGTCAAGGAGGTCGACCATCCCGACGCGCTGGGCGGCTACATCGAGAACTTCTCTCTTTGGCGCCTCGACCAAGCGGATCCCGAGGAGATCAAGCAGGCGGAGGCCGCGATCCGATTTGCGCTTCGGCTCGAGCCGGAGCACCCCGCAGTGCACCGGGCAGCCGCCGCTCTCGCTCTCGGCCGCCAGCGGCTCAACCAGTGTCAGGTGCACGCATCCGATGCTCTCAAGGCGAATCCGGCCGACGGCCAGGCGCGGCTGCTGCTGGCGGGATGCTTTTTGCAGGGAAACGTCCCGCTGGCGGTCGAGGAAGCGCAACGCGCAGTCGCCGCCGAGCCGCGCCTTCGGCGTGCCGACCGCGTGCTTGCTCGAGCCTACTCGGGTCTCGGACGCTTCAGTTCGGCCCGCGAGATCCTCGAACGGCGCCAGAAGGTCGATGCCGACAACGCGGCGATCGACATCGAGCTCGGTCGGCTCTCGCGGGCTCTGGGCCAGGCGGCGGAAGCGGAGGCTCATTTTCGCCGGGCCCTCGACAAGGAAGGCTATCGACAGGCGGCGTATTTGGAGCTCGGTGAACTCATGCTAGAGCTCCGCCGCCCCGCGGTGGCCATCCAGGCTCTGACGGCGTCCGCAGAGTGGGCTGACGCCCGAGGCGAGCGCGCCTCCCGAATCTACACGGCGTGGTCGCGCGCATCGCTGCTCGACGGCCAGCCAGCCGAAGCGGCGCGGCTCGCCGGCCTCGCGCTCGAAGCCAATCGCGAGTACCTGCCGGCCCTGGTGACACGAGGTGAGGCTGCCCTTCTGGTTCTCGAAGACGACATCGCCATGCAGATGGGGGACCGAGCCCTGAAGGAAGGACCGAACGAACCTGCGGCACTGGTGCTGTCCGGGCGAGCCAACGCGCGATCCGGTCAGCACGCCGTCGCTCTTCAGCGGCTGCGGCGGGCCGCCGAAAACGATCCGAAGGATCCACGGCTTCGCGGCGTGTTGGCGGCGTATTACCTCCAGCAGAACCAGGCCAACCAGGCCTACGTGCTGATGCGGGAAGCGGCAGAGGTCGATCCCGAGGAATCCAAGTCGCGCAGTCGGTTCACGCCGACCGCCCTAACCGACGGTCCGGTCAAGGAGGCGATCGAGGCGTTCGAGCGCTCGGCGCGGGTGGAGCGCAATAGCCCCGTCGCTTGGGCCGCAATCGGGATGATGTACTACTTCGCGGGAGAGCCCGGGCAAGCGATGGCAGCAGTGAAGCGATCGCTGCGGCTCGATGACTCCAATTACGCCGGCCTCATCTATCGGGCTCAGCTCGAGCTCGACGCCGGCCGCCCGCAGCGCGCGGAGAAGAGCGCTCGGCGGCTCCTGGTCATCGAGCGCGGCTTTCCTCTGGGACATGTACTGCTCGCCCGAGCCCTCGCCGACCAAGGTAAGACGGACGAGGCGCGCGAGGAGTACGAAGCGGCTCTTCGAAGCAATCCCGGGATGCTCACCGCCAGGGTCGAACTCGCCGGACTCGACGTGCGAGACGGTCAGGTGGATGAAGCCACGCTGCAGGAGCTCCAGCGAGCCTATGCGCTGAACCCGAACAGCCTTCGACTCCGTCGGATCATGCTCCGCGCCGGTTTGTGAGCTAGGCTCACTCGCCATGGAAACGGTCGTCGTCGTGGGGAGCGGCGGTCGCGAGCATGCCCTCGCCGCCGCCCTCGCTCGAACCTCTCCCGCCCGCCAGGTCGTGGTAGCTCCCGGTAATGCCGGTATCGCTGCCGATTTCGCCACCTGGCCGGAGGCCGACCTGGTGGAGCGGTGCAGGAGCGAGGAAGTCGATCTGGTCGTGGTCGGGCCCGAGGCGCCGCTGGCGGCAGGTGTGGCCGACCGATTGAGCGAAGTCGGAATCCCGGTCCTCGGTCCGAGCGGGGCGGCGGCTCGACTCGAGAGTAGCAAGGTTTTCGCGAAGACGATCATGGAGGCTGCGGGCGTTCCCACGGCGAGATGGGGCGAGTTCGAGACGGCTGGTCCCGCGCTCGAGTTCGCCCGAGAGATCGGCCGCGTCGCCGTCAAGGCGGACGGACTGGCCGCGGGCAAGGGGGTCCTGCTTCCCGAGACCGAGTCCGAGACCAAAGCCGCAATCGACTGGCTTCTCGACGGTCAGCTGGGAGCAGCCGGGACCCGGATCGTAGTCGAGGAGTTCCTCGAGGGTGAAGAGGTGTCGGTCATCGCAGTCTGCGATGGACAGCGAGCACGTCGCTTCTCCGCGGCGCAGGATCACAAGCGTATCTTCGAAGGCGATCGCGGCCCGAACACGGGAGGCATGGGCGCGTATGCGCCGGCCCCGGTCGTGACCGAACCCCGCCTCGACGAGATCGAGCGGACTTGCCTGCTGCCGATCTTGGAGGAGATGCGCCGCCGTCAAACGCCCTTCGCCGGCTTCCTGTATGCGGGTCTGATGATCACCGAGCACGGTCCTCGAGTTCTCGAGTACAACGTCCGGTTCGGGGACCCCGAAGCGCAAGCGGTGTTGCCACTCGTCGACGAGGACGTCTTTGAGCTCTTCCTTTCCGCCGCTCAGGGCCGGCTCGGAGCCGGCCCAGTCGTCAGTCGCGACGAAGCGGCTTTGACGGTCGTGCTGGCCGCGGAAGGCTATCCGGGCTCTCCCGAGAAAGGAGACCGTGTCCGGGGCATCGAGGCCGCCCGGAGGGCCGGGGGCCAGGTCTTTTGTGCTGGGCTCGCCAAGGTCGAGGACGCGTGGGTCACGGCGGGCGGCCGAGTCTTGGCGGTCACGGGTCTCGGGGCGGACCTGGAGCTGGCCGCCGAGCAGGCGTACCGCGCGGCAGGCTGTATCGAGTTTCGCGGAATGCAGATGCGTCGAGACATCGGTCATCGCGCCTTGGGAAGGTCGCGCGGACCGAGTCGGTAGGCTCAGGAGGTCTGCGAGAGCCGGTGGGTCAGCCGCGAGACGAAGCGTCGTGCCGTTCCCGCGGGGATGACGTTCTTGGATTTGGCCCGATTCACCATCGAGACTGCTTCCTTCACCAGCGTCGTGCGGTCCTCGGAGCCATTCTCGACCGCTTCCCGAGCACGCTTGATGGCCTTCCGCATGCGCGACTTCCACGCGTGGTTGCGGGTCTTACGGATTTCGTTTTGGCGCTGCCTCTTTGCAGCGGATCGATGATTCGGCACCGGGTTCCTCCAAGGAATCGCGGGTGTTATGGCTGAGCGCTCCGCCTTGTCAAGAAGGAGGAGCCGCCGACGGGGCCGTGCCGAAATGTGACCGTTTCCGTGCGCCCTGCTAGGTCTGACGAGGATGACCAGTCCCGGGAGCGGTCGCGTGGCCCGGCGAGCGGGTATCGTAGCGGCATTCACTCTGTTGAGTCGCGTCTTCGGGTATTTCCGGGACGCTGCGCTCGCCTACGCGTTCGGCGCAGGTGTGGCCTTCGACGCGTTCGTCGCGGCTCAGACGATCCCCAACGTTTTTCGCCGGCTCGTCGCCGAGGGCACGCTGACCATCGCGTATGTTCCTCTCCTCGCCGCCGAGGAAAAGGAGCACGGCCTTTCCGGAATGCGGCGATTCACGAGCGCGGTGCTCGGTCTCTTGATCCCTGTTCTGGTGGTCCTCGTCGGGCTCGGGGTCGCCGTCCCCGAGGTCTTGGTCGAGGCGTTCGCGTCGGGTTTCGACCGCGAGCGTGCAGCCCTGGCTGCGCGTCTCACGCGAATCATGATGCCGTTCCTCTTCTTCGTCTCCCTACTCGCGGTCTCCGCCGGGGCCTTGAACGCGCGGGGGGTGTTCGCGCCCTCGGCCGGGGCGCCCGTACTGCTCAATCTCTCGATCATCCTGATGGCTCTCGGGGCGACTGCTTGGTTTTCGGTGCCCATCGAGGCCGCAGCCTGGGGAGTCGTCCTCGGAGGTGTGCTACAGCTCGGCCTTCAGGTCCCCTTCTTGGTCCGCACGGGCATGTGGGTCCGTCCTCGTTGGCGCCCTCGTGATCCGGCTCTGCAGCTCTTGTTGCGGCGCATGGGACCGGCCGTCTTCGGGGTCGGCGTCTATCAGCTCAACCTGATCGTCATCCGTCAGATCGCGAGCTACCTGCCACAGGGGCAGCTCAGCTGCTATTTCTACGGCACGCGGCTCGAAGAGTTCGCGCTGGGCGTTTTCGCCGTGAGCATCAGCGTCGCTGCCCTGCCGACCCTCTCTCAGCACGCAGCTGCCGGTGACCTGACGGCTTTTCGTCGGGTCTTGAAGGACGCGCTGCGTGCGACCAATTTCATAACGATTCCTTCGATGGTCGGCCTCGGCGTGCTGGCGACGCCGATCGTTTCGGTCCTGTTTCAGCGTGGCGCGTTCTCCGCTTTTGACGCAGCGCTCACCGCTTCGCTCCTCCAGATCATGGCCTTGGCTTTGGTTCCGATCGGGCTCGTTCGGGTGCTGGTACCGGCCTACTACGCCGTCGGAGATACGGTGCATCCCGTCCGCGCTGCGTTGGCATCGCTGCTGGTGACGACCGGGCTCGGGTTGGCTCTCCAGCACAGCCTCGAGATCGTTGGGCTGACCATAGCCACCACGGTGGCCTCGATCGGCCAGCTGACCGTATTGGTCCTGTCTTTCGAGCGACGGGTTGGGTCCCGCATGCATGAGGCCTCGACCACCGGCACCGAGGAGCCTCTAGCTTTGCTCGGTCACGCTCTTCGGTGCGCCATCGCCATCGCTCCGTGGGGTGCGGCGGCATACTGGGGGGCTCGTCGCGTCGACTGGCTGGGCGGCGAGGGAACGTTCGCGTTTCGAGCGGCGGTGCTCGCCGGCCTCATCGGGGTGAGCGCCGCCGGATACCTCGTAACCACCCGCGCACTCGGGATCGGCGAAGCGGTCCGTCTGTGGCGCTTCCTGATGCGTCGACTCGGGCGCTAGCCGAGGGTCGCGCTCGCGCTTGGCGTTCGAGCTCGGTCATGGCAGGGCCCGAGCATGACTGAGCAGTCGTGGATCAACGACGGGCCGCAGAAGGATCCTGGCCTCGCCTTCGGTCGGTTGATCCGGATCATGGCTCGACTACGGGCCGAAGACGGCTGTCCGTGGGATCGCGATCAGACGCTCGCTACGCTCCGCTCGTACCTGGTCGAGGAAACATACGAAGTTCTGGATGCGCTCGACCACGGGAGCATAGACGACCATCGGGAGGAGCTCGGTGACCTCCTTCTTCAGGTGGTCTTCCAAAGTCAGATCCGCAGTGAAGAAGGTGCCTTCGACGCCGCAGCGGTCGCCAACGCCATCTCGGACAAGCTGCTTCGTCGTCATCCACATGTCTTCGGCGATACGGAAGTCTCGGGCGCAGAGGACGTCGTCCAGAACTGGGAAGCAATCAAGGCGAAGGAGAAGAAGGGTCGGCGGTCTCGTCTCGACGGTGTCCCGCGCAACCTACCGGCTCTGCTGCGAGCGGAGCGCATTCAAGGCAAAGCATCCCGTGCGGGCTTCGACTGGCCGGATGCTGCTGGCCCGACGGCCAAGGTCGAAGAGGAATGGGCCGAGCTGACCGAGGCCCGGACGGCAAGAAACCCGGCGGCCGTCGAGCATGAACTCGGCGACGTGCTCTTCTCCGTCGTGAATCTTGCACGCCATCTCGGCGTGTCGCCGGAAGATGCGTTGCGTTCCAGCATTGACCGTTTCGAAGCACGCTTCCGTCGTTTGGAGTCCGAGCTACCGCCGGGGAGAGCCGACCCGGTCGCCTTGGACGAAGCCTGGGAGAAGGTCAAGAAGCTCGAAGAGGAGCACCGCGAAACCTCACCATCGACGACTGTTTTTGCTGCATCGGGGCCCTCGACAAACGGTTCATCAATGACCACAGTCCCGGTGTCCAAGGGCGGATCCGAAACCATGGCATCGATCAGATTGCAGTGCATGTCTTGTTCCCACGAGTTCGAGCTCAAGGTCACCCACCTCGTGGAGCGCCCGAACGCCATCAAGTGTCCGAGCTGTGGGGCCAAGCCTGCGCCGCACCGTGCCCGGGCGCTATCGCAAGCTCTCGATGACTTTCTGTCGGCGACCGCCGCCATCCAGAATCGATTCCAGATCGAGGTCGGGGTCATGACGGTGGAGCTCCCGTCGATGTATGGAGCGCCCGAAAACGACGACGGTGATATCGTCGGCATGAACCCCAATGCGGAGCTCGACGACGACGACGACGACGACGACGACGACGAGTACGACGAGGAGTTCGACGAGGACGACGAGGAGGAACTCGACTTCGACGACGACGAGGAAGAGGACGACGACGACGACGAGGACGAGGACGAGGACGAGGACGACGAAGAAGAGGACGACGACGACGACCGCTAGGTCGTCATCGCGACGTACCGATGTCCAGCCTGAGTGCGGAGCGGCGAACCAAGATCGTCTGTACCCTCGGCCCTGCGTCGTTTGCATACGAAGTACTGGAGCGACTGATTCGCGCGGGTTTGGATGTCGCTCGGCTCAACTTCAGCCACGGCACGCACGAGTCTCACCGCGAGGTCTACGAAACGCTCCGCCGCGCCGAGGCCGAGGTAGGTCGACCGATCGCCGTCCTCCAGGACCTCCAAGGGCCGAAGATCCGGCTGGGCAAGCTCGTCCAGCCGGAAACGCTGGTGGCCGAGGAGTCGGTGATCCTCTCCTGCCGCAATGACTTCGTGGGCGAGGGCCGGCGGTTTCCGACCACCTACGAGCGGCTGGCACGCGACGTGAGACCTGGGGAGCCCATCCTGTTGGCCGACGGGCGCCTTACACTGATCGTCGACACGGTCGACGGCGACGAGGTCCACACTCGAGTCGAGGTGGGCGGCACGGTCTCCTCGAACAAAGGCATCAACCTACCGGGTTCGAGCATCAGTGCTCCCTCGCTGACGGACAAAGACATCGCCGACCTCGAGTTCGGTCTGGCGCTCGGTGCAGACTACGTGGCGCTTTCGTTCGTTCGGACCGCTCACGATGTTCGGGTCCTTCGGGACCTGATGAAGCAGTTCGGTCGAGTCGTTCCGATTATTTCGAAGATCGAAAAGCCGGAGGCCGTCGACAACCTCACGGCGATCGTCGACGAGAGTGACGGCATCATGGTGGCCCGCGGCGACCTGGGCGTCGAGCTGCCGCCGGAGAAGGTCCCGGCCATTCAACGACGAGCGATCCGCATGGCTCGAGCTCGTGCGAAAGTGACGGTCGTGGCCACGCAGATGCTGATGTCCATGACCGAGCACGCGCGGCCCACCTCGGCCGAGGTGTCCGATGTGGCCAACGCGGTCTTCGACGGCACGGATGCGGTGATGCTGTCCGACGAGACGGCGGCCGGGGCCTACCCGGTTCGCGCCGTCGAGACGATGGCCGCGTTGGCCGCGACGGCTGAAAACGCGCCGGAAGCCAAAAAGCGCCCCGACTTCGTCGAGGAGCTTCGAGCGTTCTCCGTCTGGGCAGTCGCCCGTGCGGCGGTCGTCACCGCCGAGGAGATCCGGGCTTCGGCGATCGTCAGCTATACAAATCAGGGCTTGGGCCCGAGGGCGGTAGGCACGTGGCGTCCCCCTTGTCCCATCCTGGGTTGCGCGAGCTCCGATGAGGACACCCGGCGTCTTGCCCTATACTGGGGCGTTCACCCCATTCGCATTCCGCGCCCCGATTCGTTCGAATCGCTCGTCAGCTCGGTGGAGCATCTCGCCGTCGATCGCCATCTCCTGGAACCCGGAGAAACCGTCGTGATCACGAGCAAAATGCCGTTCGTGGAGGCCGAGCACACCAACGTCTTGAAGCTGCACACCATCCAGGGCGATGGTTAGAGGACCAGCGCACTTCTTGCTACATCGGCGCCGTTGAACCTTTCGGTACCTTTTGATTTCCTCCGATTCGTGCGCGCTGCTGCATGCGTGGTGGGTCTCGGCGTTTTGGCTGCCGGGTGTGAAGGCGTCGTCGGCGAGCCTGGAGTCGTTCGTTCAGAGCGCAACCCGGTCGACCCCGTCGACCCGGTCGACCCGGTCGACCCGGTCGACCCGGTCGACCCGCCGCGGCCGGTCACCGAGATCGAATGCACCGGACCGGCGGTCCCAGCCGCCGCGCCCCTCGGTCGCTTCACCGTTGCCGAGTATGAGGCGTCGCTGCGGATGATCTTTGGGGCCGAGCCCGTCGACGCGGTGGCGTCCGTTCTCGCCACCATTCCTCGCGACGATCCGGAAGCGGAGGGGGCCTTTTCACGTCAGGACCAGCGGGTCACGGACCGCCACATCGAGGGCTATTACGAGGTCGCCGATGACATCGCGACTCAGGTCGCGAGCGAGGCCTCGCTTCGAGGCCGGGTGTTCGGACCGTGTGCCGAGTCCGATTCGGGCGAGTCATGTCTTCGAAGTGGAGTGGCAAAGCTGATCGAGGAGGCTTTCCGCCGACCGGCGGACACCGACGAAGTCGACGGCATCGTGAATGCGGCAATGGAGTTTGCCGGCACGGAGCGCTACTTGGCCGCGACCTTCTCGGTGCTGATGGCGCCCGACTTCCTCTACCGCTTCGAGAACCGCGGGACTGCGGAAGCCGGCGTCGTGCAGCTCACCGCCCACGAACTCGCGTCGCGGCTGTCGTTCCATTTCTGGGGTCGACCCCCAGATTTCGTGCTGCGGGCTCGGGCCGACGACGGGACGTTGACCGATCCGGACGTCTACCGCGTGCAAGTCCAGCGTCTGGCCGACGACCCCCGGACCGAAGACACCCTGATGGAATTCTTTGCCGAATGGTTGCACCTCGAGCGAGGCGGCTTTGCCAGCAGCCCCCGGCTCGAGACTCTGAGCGACGGCCTGTCCACCGACGGATTGGCCTACGACATGCGACGCGAGGTTCGGGATCTGCTCGCGTACCACCTCGACTCCGACCAGCTCGACTGGAAGGACGTGTTGGTTTCACCTTTCAGCTTCGCGCGCAGCGAGCGACTGGCCAGCCTGTACGGAGTGGAAGCGTGGGACGGACAGGGCGAACCACCTCGACTCCCGGCCTCGGAGCGCTCCGGTCTCTTGACGCGAGCGGGCATGCTCTACACGTCGGATGGTTCGACGAATCCGTTCCGCCGGGGAGTCTTCGTCCGCCGGACCATCCTCTGCGATGTGGTTTTTCCTCCGCCGACCGACCTCCCGCCGGGATCGCTGGAGACCCCGCCGGTCGAAGAGGGGACGAGCACGCGGACGGCGTTCGAAGCGAAGGTGGCCAACCAGCCCTGCGCAGGCTGTCACGCTCAGTTCTCGGATTTGGGCTACGTCCTCGAGGCCTATGATGGTCTGGGCCGCTTTCGCACCGACGAGCGGCTCGTCACTGCACAGGGGGCAGAGCGCGGCTCGGTCCCCGTCGACGCCGAGGTCGTTCCGCTCGTCGAGTACAACGATACGAAACCCGTCGCGGGTCCAGTGGAGCTCAGTCAGCGCATCGCCGAGAGCGTGAAGCCCAACCTGTGCCTCGCTCGCGAGTACTTCCGCTTCACTTTCCGGCGCAACGACGTACCCATCGACGACTGCACGATCGGCTCGGTGGCAGCTCGACTCGAAGCGGGGGCGTCGCTGCGCGAGGCGCTCGTCTCCGTTGCGCTCGAACCGGCCTTCGCGCAGCGGCGTCTCGAGGACTGAATCCATGCGTTATGACCGCCACAATCGACGGCTCTTTCTGACCGGCGCCGGAAGCACGCTGGTGGCCGTGCCCTTTTTGACCTCGCTGCTGCCTCGACCGCTCCGTCGGGAGGCGGAGGCTGCCCCCCCGGCCATCCCGCGCCGCTTCGTAGCCCTGAAGACCTACAACGGCACGCCGCTGAAGGCCTTCTATCCGGGCGCGACGCCGGGTTTCGAAACCCACGGTGGCGACGGCCGCGTGCGTTTGACTCGACAGCTATCGGAGGCGACCGGCCGACACTCGGACGGAAATCGATACTTCGGTCACTGGGCACCGCTCTCCGACTTTGCCGCCGGAGGTGTGTCCGGCATCTTCGGTACGGAGTTCAATCGACATCACGACAACATGACCCTGATCCGAGGCTTGGACATCATGCCCAACCTCAACCACAACCATGGCGGCATGCTCGGGAACTTCGGTCTCCGCACGAACGGGGTTGGCGGTCCTCTTCCCGGAGCGCGAATCAACGTGACCGCTGACCAGATAATGGCGGTCTCGCCCAACGTCTATCCCGCACCGCCGGTCGGCCCGCGGATCCTCCATGTCGGTAGCCGGCGGAACACCTTTTCCTACGCTCCTTCCGATCCGGCCAACCTTCTCGCGACCGGACGTAGTGCCGTCCAGCAAGCCCAGGCATTCATCAATCCTCGGACGGCGTTCGATGCCGTCCTCGCAGGAGTGGGCGGCGCCAGCGATGTTGCCCCGTCGGTGAAGCTCGTGGACCGGGTTGTCGAAGACTACCGGCGCGCTCAGAGGGGTCCGCTGCTGAGCGCCCGCGACCGCCAGGTACTGGAGCAGCACATGACGCGCCTCTCGGAGCTGGAGGCGAAACTCAACGCGAACGTCACCGTGACCTGCTCCGAACCAGAAGCGCCCAGCAGCCTGGATACGGGAGGCGAGTTCAATGCCGACGCCGGCGACGTAACCCAGCTCTTCGACGACATGGTCGACATCGTCGCCGTAGCCTTCGCGTGTGACGTGACGCGCCTGGCAACCATCGACGTGACGAAGATGGTCGTCACGGACGGCAACGATGTCTTCGGCATGGGCGACTCGGAAAACGCAAACTCCGCCGGGCGCGACAACTGGCACTTTCAGGCGCACGCTTGGGACGGCGATGCTATCCGCTGGCTGACCCAGGGCGCAGAGTGGGTTGCGGATGCCATCATCTTGCGCCTCCTCGATGCTTTGGCGGCTACCGAACAGCCGGACGGCGAGTCACTCCTCCATCACTCTCTCGTCATGTGGAGCAACGAGCTGAGCTTCAATCACCTGAACTACAGCATTCCCACGTGCCTCTGGGGTCGGGCCGGCGGCTACATCAATGCCGGCCGCTACATCGACTACATCGATCACGACCGTCCGGTGCGCTTCCGTCAGCACGACGGTCCGGTCATCGAAGGGGTGCAGTTCAACCGCATGATCGCCACGCTCTTCGCTGCGATGAACGTCGAGCCCTCCGAATACGAGCTCACCCCCAACGGAGGCTTTGGCGAGACCCACCACGTGGACAAGGATAGCAACTGGGCCATCGACTACGACGCCTCGAACGTCCATCTTCCCCTTCCATCCATCACGATCTGAATCAGGACGCTCCGTACATCCGATCGAGCTTCAGCGGCCTCGGCGGCGAAGCCGATCGGCCGTGGCGATCAGGAACAGAACGAGGGGCCAGGTCGACCCGATCGGGACGAGCGGAGCGGGTGGGGGATCGAGATCGATGGTGTAGACGTCGCGCACCCCTCCGTCGGTGGCGCTGAAGAAGACCCTTTGGCCCTCGAGGGCGACGTCCTCGAAGCTGGTGAAGGTTGGGCTAGGCGTCCGTTCGTCGGCCAGGATTTGGATCGTTGCGCCCGTCAAGGCGTAAAGTCCGTTTTCGGAGCTGTCGTTTTCGGCGGTGAATACGAATCGCCCTCCTTCGTAGGCGACCGTCGCATCGGTGAGACTGCCGATGGTGCCGCCGCCGTCCAGAGCGTCGCCGACCATGACTCGGCGAGTAATGGCCCCTCCGCTCCACAGGTAGAGTGTGGGCTGACTGGCGGCGTCATCGGCCACGAAAGCGACATCTGGTCCGGAAGCCGCGGCGCGCATGGTCGTGCTGAAGCCCCCTAGGGTGCCGCCCATCGACCCTTCGGGGTCCGGGGTGTTGCTGTTGGCGATGAGGACGGGGGCATTCTGCAGGACTTGGCGATACAGGCCCGGAGTACCCGATGAGTCTTCGGCGACGAAGACGAAGACGTTTCCCCGCACGGACCGCAGAACGAAGTCCGGACCGAGCTGTCCGGTGCCGTCGGGATCGGCGGTCTGGTCGTCCACGAGGACCGTCGGATTGCCGGCACCGGTATCCAGATAGATGCCGGTGGCCGGGTTCGAGAAGATGATGTCGGTCCCGAGGCCTCCGACGTCGGGGGGCAAGGGTGCCCCGAGCGTCCCGCCGCCCGGGAGGGTCACGCCGGCGCCGCCGTACTCGGTCGAGATGTTCGACTGTTCGTCGATGCTATAGATCGCGTGGTCACCATCCTCGTCGAGGGCATCGAACACGACAGACCCGTCGAGCACGCCGTACCCGAAGAAGTCTTCGAGCAGGAGCAGACCCGGAATGGCCACATCATTGCCGACGAGCTCCTCGATCCCGCTCGTCGAACTCGCTCGATAGAGCGCACGCTTGTTGACGTCGGTCACGCCGAAGAACACGAACTCTTCGCCCGCGGCGACTGGGGCTCCGAGAAGAGACCAGCTGAGGGCTCCGGGTATCTGAGCGATCGGCTTCTGGGTCGCAGCGGAACCGACGCTCACCTCGAAGACACCCACGAAGTCTCCACCCGAGTCCTCGGCGACGAAGATGACCGTGCTGCCGTCGATGGCCGTCTCACCGAAGCTCCCCGCGGGAATGGTGTTGCCGGGGAGGGTCGTTGCGATGTCGAAGAGCGTGTTGATGGTCGGTGAGGTGTCCGTCGCCCGGAAGATCCCCTCCACGTTCCCCGAACCATCAAAACCGATGAAGGCGACCTCGCCGTTGTCGAGGTCGCCGATCAGGTCGAAGGAGCCGAACGTATCGGTGGGGCTCGTTGGAATGGAGTCGCCGTCGTCGACGACGGTTCGCAACGGGGTAGTTCCGTCGCCGCGGTAGATCCCCGCCGACCCGATTCCGACGAAGGCGACGTCGCCATTGCGGATCGAGACCTCTTCGAAATCGGTGAAAGCGGTCGCGGCACCGGGGACGAGTGTGGTGGTGTCGGCGATCAGCGTGAGCGCCGGAATCGGATCGCTGCTCGCCTTCAGCACGGCGGGTCCGCTGGCGGTATCGACGGTGAACGCGATCTCGCCTTGGCCCGACGCCAGCTCCAGAAAGGTCGTGGGGGTGGCACCCGAGCCCGGAAGTATCGTCGTCGTATCAACCACGGAAATGAGCGTGCGATTGCGGTCGCGAGCGATCCCACGGATGGATCCGGTCGGGCCCGCCTGAAAATAGAAGTCTCCGTCCGAAACCTCGACCTGACCGAAGTCGGTCAGGTTGAAGGCCGGAAAGCCGGGGGTGGGTGTCGTGAGGTCGGCGATGCGGAACAAGGGCCCATTGTTCTCGATGCCGAAGATCCCGAGCTCGCAGCTGAAGATCGTGTCGTCGCCCTCGGTGTCGACGTCGATGAACGTCGTGTCGAACGTTCCTGCCCCCGAGGGCACCGCCGTGTTGGCGCTGGCGATGATCTCGGTCGTGCCGCCGCTCTCCCGGTAGACGCCGCTTCGACCGAGGCCCGCACCGCCGATGAAGACGGTGTCTCCGCCTGACCCCGATAGTCCGCCGTTGGTCGCGAAGTCGGGTTCCGAGCCCGGCGCCGACCCCGAGGAGACTCCGGGCAAGATGGCCGAAGCGGGGAAGCTGGCGGGGATCTCGAAGGCATAGCTGGATCCGGCATCGCTTCCGGCGCTGGTGTCATCGGTGGGATCCGTGCACAGGACCCGGCCCCCGGAGAGAGCGACGGCCGTCCCAAAGGAGCCGAAATCGACGCCGTCGCTGGGGGCGAGCTTCTGGCGCTGGCTCCAGCGGGTCCCCCTTCGTTCGAAGACGTAGGTGGCGCCGGTTCGAGCGAGTACGGTCTCGGCTCCCGTGGACCCGATGACCGCACGGTCGTCTTCCAGGTCTACGTCAAAACCAAAGAACCAGGTCGCGCCTTGGTCGTCGGGAAGGAGGACCTGCTGCTCACTCCAGACCGTTGCCGTTCGAGTGAAGACATAGGCGGCACCGGTGAAGAAGCCCAACGCCGAGCTCTTCGAAGGGGCGCCGACGACGATGGTGTCGTCGTCGATGGTCACCGCATCTCCGAAAAAGTCGTTCGAGGCCGCGTCGGACGCGGTGAGCTTTCTTTGCTCGGACCACGTGCTTCCCGAACGAACGAAGACATAGGCGGCACCGGCAGAGGTCGGGGGCGGGGAGCCGGAGCCGATGACGACCGAGTCTCCCGACACCGCAACGTCGATACCGAAGAGGTCTTCGGCCGCCGCATCGCTGGCTTCCAGCTTTTGCTGCTGGCTCCACGTGGTTCCGCTGCGCACGAAGACGTACGCCGAGCCGGCGCGAAGGCCGGCCGAGGTATCGTCGGACGATGATCCGCAGATGATGGTGTCTCCGTCGATGTCGAGGCTCAACCCGAAGAAGTCATCGGCCGCCGCGTCGCTCGCTTCGAGTTTCTGCTGTTGGCTCCAGGTGGTCCCGCTGCGGAGGAAGACGTAGACCGAACCGGCGTCGACCCCGGCCGAAGTGTCGTCGAGGTCGGCGCCGACCGCGATGGTATCCCCGAAAATTGCAACGTCGATACCGAAGCGGTCCCCGGCTGCGGCATCGCCGGCCTCCAGCGTCTGCTGCTCCACCCAGTCCGAGCCTTGGCGGACGTAGACGATCGCGGAGCCGGCATCCAGACCGGCGGTCGTGTCGTCGGACGGTACGCCCACAACCAGGGTGTCACCATCGATGCCGACCGATTGGCCGAACGCGTCGGCGAGCGCTGCGCTTGCCGCCTCCAGCTTCTGCGTTTCGACGAAGGGCGCGGCCCCGAAAGCGGCGGCGGGGACCAGGCAAGACAATGCCGCGCCTACCGTGATCCGCGTCAGCTCCGAGTTCATTGGCCGCCCTCGGACCCTCAGTTAAGAGGCACGAATCGAATTTGCAACGCGTCCTGCCTCCGGTCATCGAAATGACACGATCGCTCCCGTCCTTCGCCTCGTGGGGCGCATCTTCTTCGCGTGAGCGTCTATTTCACGGGCGTTGCGAAGGCGGTGAGCATTCCTTTCAAGAGGGGCCGGAGGCGGGCGGCGCGTGACTCGTCGAAGGGGTAGGGGGGCGCCTCGCCCATGTAAGTCGCTTGGCTGAGCTCGAGCTGGAAGGCATGGACGTCATCGGGCGCACCGTAGGTACGCGTGATGTAGCCTCCCTTGAATCGCCCATCCTCGACCCAGGTATAGGGGCTGGCTCTGGCAACTCTTGCGACCGCGGCCGCGCGGTCCTTCGAGCAAGATCTGCCTTCGTTTGTGCCGAGGTTGAGGTCGGGGAGGCTCCCGTCGAAGAGCTTCGGGACGCGGCTCTTTATCGAATGCGCGTCCCAGAGACACGCAATGCCGTGACGACGTTTGATGCGGTCGAGTTCGTGAGCCAGCGCTTGATGATAGGGCTCCCAGTAGCGGTGTCGTCGCTCCTTGACTTCCTCCGCCGTGGGCTCGGCATCTGCGTAGATCGGGTCGCCTTCGAACGTGGTCGTGGGGACGAAGGTCGATTCGAAGCGTCCGGGGTACAGCGGCTCTCGACCCGGCGAGCGATTGAGATCGACCACGTAGCGGGAATGGGTGGCGATGATGACCGTGGCGTCGAGCGCGTCGACGAAGCCGTAGAGTTGCGCGACATGCCAGTCGGTGTCGGGCAAAGCGGCCGCCTTCGGCGTGAAGCGCGAGGCGATGTCCTCGGGGACGACGCGACCATCGTGAGGAATGCTCACGAGTAGTGGGGACGACCCCCGGCGAAGCTCGAACGTTGGAATCATGGGTTCGCTTCCGAGGGGAGAATGCCGGCGCACCACGGTCGAAGAGTCCCGCTCATGACCAGCTCCCGCACGGCGAGGAGGTCGGGGCCGAAAAACCGGTCTTCTTGATAGGCGGGGACGGCCGCTCGAATCTTCGCCCAGATCGCCTCCCGGGGTTCGGAGCTTCGCAGCGGCCGCAGCAGATCGATCGCTTGGCACGCCGCAAGGAGTTCGATGCCCGCGACCTGACACGCGTTGTCGGCGGCGATCGAAGATCGCCGCGCACCGAGCGTCGCCATGCTCACGTGGTCTTCTTGATTCGCCGACGTGGGGATGCTGTCCACCGAGGCGGGATGAGCCATCATCTTGTTCTCGGAGACGAGGGCTGCCGCCGTGACCTGCGCGATCATGAAACCCGAGTTTACGCCGCTGTCTCGGACGAGGAACGCGGGGAGGCCGCTCATCTTGGGGTCGACGAGGAGGGCCAATCGGCGTTCGGACAGCGAGGCGATCTCGGTGACGGCCATCGCGATCATGTCGGCGGCAAACGCCACCGGCTCAGCGTGAAAGTTGCCGCCGGATCGCGAATCACCATCGTCGGGGAATATCAGGGGATTGTCGGTCACCGCGTTGGCCTCGATGGCCAGAAGCTCGCTCGCCTTGCGCAGGAGGTCCAGGCAAGCACCCATGACCTGCGGTTGGCAGCGGAGAGAGTACGGGTCCTGAACCTTGTCGCAGTCGCGGTGGGACGCGTGGATCTCGCTATCCCCCAAGATGTCGCGCGCGACGCGGGCAAAATCGATCGCGCCCGGATGACCGCGCGCTTCGTGGATCCGCGGGTCGAACGGATCGTGGCTGCCCTTCAGTGCGTCGACGGACACCATCCCCGCCGCGGTCGCCGCTGCGAACGCATTCTCTGCGGAAAAGAGCGCCACCAGCGCGAGGGCGGTCGATGCCTGCGTCCCGTTCAGGAGCGCGAGTCCTTCCTTTGGCCCCAAGAGCACGGGGGTTCGTCCCACGCGCGACCAGGCCTCCGTCGCAGGGAGGCGCTCGCCGCGATAGCGGACAGAGCCCTCGCCGATCAGGGCCGCGCTCACGTGCGCGAGAGGCGCCAGATCACCAGAGGCCCCCACCGATCCCTGCGCCGGCACTTCGGGAAGCAGGTCGTGCTCGAGCATGGCCGAGAGGGCATCGACGACGTCGCGCCGTACGCCCGAGTGACCGCGGGCGAGGCTCGCGATCTTCAAAGCGATCATCAATCGTATGACCGCGTCGTCGAGAAGAGGCCCGACGCCGCAGGCATGCGAGAGCACGAGCTTGCGCTGTAGCTCCTCGAGCCGGGCGCGAGGAATCGCCGTATTGGCGAGCAGTCCGAAACCCGTATTGACGCCGTACACGATCCGGCCCGACGCGAGGAGGTCGGCGACCGCCCGAGCGGCGGCGTCGATGGCTTGGTAAGCGGATGCGTCGAGCACGACGGCCCCGGGATGCGTCCAGAACTCCCGGAGCTCGGCCAGAGTGAGGCGACCCGGCACGAGAGGACGCGGCTGATTCATCGGCGTTCGATCATGGGGAGGTCGAGACTCCGTTGGCGGGCGGTCTCGACGGCGAGTTCGTACCCGGCGTCGGCGTGCCTCATGACGCCGGTTCCCGGATCGTTGAAGAGGACGCGCTCGATGCGACGGGCCGCTTCCTCGGTTCCGTCGCAGCAGATGACGACCCCGGAGTGCTGAGAAAAGCCCATGCCGACGCCGCCTCCGTGGTGGATGGAGACCCAGGTGGCGCCCGAGGCCACGTTCAGCATCGCGTTCAGCAGTGGCCAGTCCGAAACGGCGTCCGAGCCGTCCCTCATGGCCTCGGTTTCTCGGTTGGGGCTCGCCACCGAGCCCGAGTCGAGGTGGTCCCGTCCGATGACGACCGGCGCCCGCAGCTCCCCCCGGGCGACCATCTCGTTGAAGGCCACGCCGAGTCGGTGGCGCTGACCGAGACCGACCCAACAAATCCGCGACGGGAGTCCCTGGAAGGCGATCCGCTCCCGAGCCATGTCGAGCCAGTTGTGAAGGTGCGGGTCGTCGGGGATCAGCTCCTTCACTTTGGCGTCGGTGCGATAGATGTCCTCGGGGTCACCGGATAGCGCCACCCAGCGGAAGGGGCCTACGCCGCGACAGAACAGTGGACGCACGTAGGCTGGTACGAAGCCGGGAAAATCGAAAGCGCGCTCTACGCCCTCGTCGAGGGCGATCTGGCGGATGTTGTTGCCGTAATCGAAGGTCGGAATGCCCTCGCCATGGAAGTCGAGCATCGCCTGGACGTGCTTGGCCATGCTGGCGCGGGCGGCCGCCTCGACCTCATCCGGCGCCGAGCGACGTTTTTCGTCCCACGCTTCGACGGTCCAGCCCTCCGGCAGATAGCCGTTGATCGGGTCGTGCGCCGAGGTCTGGTCGGTCACGGCGTCGGGTCGGACGCCGCGGCGGACCAGCTCGGGCAGGACCTCCGCGGCGTTGCCGAGCAGCCCTACCGACATTGCACGGCCCGATCGCGTTGCTTCGGCGATCAGGTCCAGAGCTTCGTCCAAGGACTCGGTCATCCGGTCGAGATAGCGAGTGGCGAGGCGCTTTTCGATGCGGCTCCGCTGGCACTCTACCGCCAGCAGCGAGGCGCCGGCCATGGTTGCTGCGAGAGGCTGGGCTCCACCCATGCCGCCGAGGCCCGCGGTCAAGATCCACTTTCCCGTGAGGTCTCCGCCGAAGTGCTGGCGGCCCATCTCCACGAAGGTTTCGTACGTACCCTGAACGATCCCCTGGCTCCCGATGTAGATCCACGCGCCTGCGGTCATCTGACCGAACATCATGAGGCCCTCGCGGTCGAGCTCGTTGAAGTGCTTCCACGTAGCCCAGTGGGGTACGAGATTCGAGTTCGCTATCAGGACCCGCGGCGCGTCGGCGTGCGTGCGGAATACGCCCACCGGCTTGCCGCTCTGCACGAGCAGCGTCTGGTCGTCTTCGAGCCGACGCAGAGTCTCGACGATCGCATCGTAGCAGGTCCAGTTGCGGGCTGCGCGACCGATGCCGCCATACACCACCAGATCCTCGGGGCGCTCGGCGACCTCGGGGTCGAGATTGTTCATGAGCATGCGCAGCGGCGCTTCGGTCAGCCAGCTTCTGGCGCTCTTCTCCGGTCCCCGGGGGGCGCGGATCGTGCGGTAGGGGTCGCGTCTCGGATCCGTCATGCGTCGTCTCCCTCTGACCGACCGGCTCGTTGCCGGAAGCGTCGCCCGTCCCCTACTTTACTTGGTCCGCGCGGCCAATACTGCAACCGACGAAGCCCGCCTCATTCCCCGCACCCGATGCCTGCGCTCCGGCAAGCGATCGTGTCTTCGATCCACGCTGCAAGGGCCACGACGTTCGTCGCGACGACCGGCTGTGTGTCGGTGGAACACCGTCGCCCGGAGGGGTTGAAGCTATACAGCCCAACCAGGCCGTTGGCGGAGACGATGGGTCCGCCACTGTCTCCTCGGCATCCGCCGTTGGTGCCGTCCCCGACGCAGATCATCTTCTCGGTGATCTGCCGCGGGTCAGCGCCTGGAGTCTCGCATTCTGTCTCCGTCACACCACGCACGTTCATGGCCACGCGTCGCATGATGGATGGGTTACCGTCATCATCCAGCCAACTGAAGCCAACGACCTTCGTTGGTTCGCCGGTTGGCTGAAGCGTTTGAACATCGTCGGCGATTGCGATCGTTTTCGAACCCAGGGCACCCCGAGGGACTCGGATGAGCGCGATATCGTTGGTGTATGGAAAGACCTGGGCAACGGTGTCTTCGCGCCATCCCTGATAGTCTTCGTGGACGATCACCTCCAGCGCCGTTTGGCTGCAGTCGACATCGGGCGGGCAGGTGCATCCATGGCTGCCAACTCCCCGGATCGGGCACCCTACGAAGTGCTCTGGATTGCCATGGTCGATGAAGCCGAGATCGAGAAAACGGGTGGCCAAGAATAGACGCTGAACCGCTGTATCAGCGACCGTCCCCGGCCCCAGTTTCTTTACGCAGTGAGCAGCCGTCGCGACCCACTCGGGATGGATGAGCACAGCGCCACAGGTCGCGGGCTGCCAAATGGGTCCAGCGGACGATCGTTCGCAGTGAGCCTTCGGAAGGGGCTTACCACCGGCCGTCATCGTCCCGCCGCTTGGACTCGAACACCGTCCGCTTCGCCATTCGGCTATGCACTCGTGCGCGTCGATGAGCTCGCCGTCGACCCGAACGAATTGAAGCATGTCATCGAGATACACGATGCAGTGACCGGAATCGTAGGCGACGAGTCGAATCACGTAGTCGACTTCGTCTCCGAGCTCCGCGCAGTCCTCTGGATTCGAGCAGACCGGACCACTTTCGGGCGTCCATGGGCGCGTTCCTCCTGCTCCGCCGTCTCCGGCGCAGGCGAGGTTGAAGCACAGGACGCTTGCGACGACGCAAGCGTTTCCTCCCTCGCGCAGGTACCCCTCCATACCGGCATGCTGAAATCCTGAGCGCCGACGAGCAAGGGCGCCGTCGAGACCTGACTGAATTCGACGCGTTCCCCGTGTCGCGCGCTGAAGCGCAGGCGGTCTCACCTGCGCAAATATGGCGGCCAGAGGTTCAGGGCTGGTCTTCGAGGGTCAGACCATCGTGGTAGGTCGCGTAGATGACTTCGGAGTCGGGCGCCGCGAATACGTGGTGGACGCCCCCGTCCAAGAGGATGCTCTGGCCCGGCCCCAAGCGCTCGCCGGTCGAAAAGTGAAAGCTTCCTTGCAAGATAAAGGTGAGCTCGCGTCCGTGGTGACGATGACGGGGAAACGCCGCCCCTTTTTCGAACTGCACCAGGCCGGCATCGATCCCCGCCAGTCTCGGCCCCCCGGCGAAGTGAAACGCCCGGATTCCGGGCACGCCGACCGGTGTCCAGTCGGCGAGCCGGTCCGTAGCCTTCAGCACGTCCTCGGCGGTGGTCACGTCGAGATCGAAGAGCTCGGCGAACTCGCTCGAAAAGGGCAGAAAGCGCCGCCATCCCTGGAGATCTGCCAGCAGCCGTTCCCGACCCGCTCTGACGGAAGCCGTCGCGGCGCCGGATTCGGCGAGAACCCCGAGGGCAGCCCGCAGCTCGGCTAGCTCCGCCCGTAGCTCGGCCGAACCGGACAGGGCCACCTCGACGTCGCGTGCTTCACGAGGCTCGAGATCGCCGAGCGCATACTCGAGAAGGCGTACCTCACTCGTCACGGGTCTTCTCCCCTCATCGACGAACGGAGCCGGTCCAGTCCGCGGGACAGTCGAGCCTTGAGGGTGCCCACGGGTTCACCGAGATGGGCAGCGACCTCCGGGACGGTCCATCCTTCGAAGTATACGAGTCGTATGACTTGCTGATGAGGCTCGGAAAGCGCTGCGAGTCTATCGTGGAGCTCGCCGAACTCGCCGAGCCGCTCGCTCGGTCGGGCCGCACCCAGGCGTTGTGCACCCGCAGGGTCGTCAGCGGTGGGATTCAGGTCTTCCAAAGAGCGACCGCGCGCGCGGCGCGCATCCAGAGAACGGCTCCGCAGGATGGTGAACAACCAGGTCCGGACCGTGCCTCGGCCCTCGTCGTATGTCCGAATCCTTCGCCAAGCTTCCAAGAACACGTTGTGCACCAGGTCCTCTGCCGCGGCCCGCTCGGTGAGCCACCGTCGAGCCAAAACGAGCATGGCTCCCGCATGCCGGTCGTACAGATCTCCGAGCGCCGACCGGTCGCCCGTTTTTGCCCGCCGCACGAGCTCTGCGTCGTCGACGTCCGTGAACGCACCGCCGGCCACCGTCGACGTTATACCGTCTGACCAACAGGCTGACGACCCCATCGCCCACCGCGTCATCAGGTATCCGTCTGGGGCGTCAAATGGGTTGCATCCGTTCTGCGATTTCCATCGAAGGGCGCCGGCTGATTCGAGATTTCCTTGGTCGACGGCAACCATCCCCGGGCCAGCGGCGTAGGGGAGGGGAGGCCGGCGGTCGCCGCCTCGGCCGGACCACGTCGGTTCGGTCCGACTCGAAGGAGCAATGAATATGCAATACCTCTTGCGGGGTATCGGTGCGCTGTGCGCCGTGACCTCCATTTCTGCGTCGGCGCGAGCCGCCGACCATACCGATTCACCAGCCGTCGTCGCCGATCCTGCGGCCGACATCGCCGATGTCTATGCGTGGGTCGAAGGCGGGCAAGACCTGAACCT
The DNA here is from genome assembly GCA_964473255.1 of uncultured Myxococcales bacterium. Taxonomy (GTDB): domain Bacteria; phylum Myxococcota; class Kuafuiibacteriia; order Kuafuiibacteriales; family Kuafuiibacteriaceae; genus Kuafuiihalomonas. Next base: position 189,994 of record CAYYOT010000001.1, read on the forward strand.
GATCATGAACATCGCCACGGCGGCGTTCTCCGACCAGGTGCAGTATGTCTTTCACATCGAGAGCATGCCGGCGTACGGCATGAGCGGTCCGACGACGACCATCCTTTGTCGATTCGACGTTTCTCAGCGCGTCGAGTGCTGGGTCGGCGAAGACGTCTATGTTTCGGGGGATGCTACGGGAGAAAGCGGAATCAGCGACGGAAGCGGTATGGTCCGCGTCCACACCGGGCTTCGCGACGACCCATTCTTTTTCAACATCTCGGGCTTCGGCGCAACGATCGATCTCGTCAAAGACGCCGCCCCCAACCTCACGTTCGACGATGACGGATGTCCGGCGCTCGACGTAGATACTGCGAACGCTCTGGCTACCCAGCTAACGCTCGAGCCGGACGGCAGCGCTGGTCGCGACGACTTCGCGGGACGCAACGTCCAGTCGCTCGTCGTTCAGGTCGACCGGTCCTTGGTCGATGCCGGTGGAAGCATTCTTGCCGTTTGGGGGAGCACGCGCCGCTGAGCGCGAAAGGAGATCATGAAGATGCGAAATTCGATGATTCTGATGGGCATGGTGGCCGTCGGACTGGCCTGCGGCGACGATGGCTCGAGCGACGACGGTATTCCGGAGCGTCCCGAGTTGGGCCAGCAGATCGACCGGCACGGGCGTGCGGGCGTAACCACGGCACTGATCTCGGTGCTGGCGGCCGACGACGACAAGGGCGACGCCCGCGACGACTACAACGCCGCCGAGCCGGCGACTTGGAGCGCCTTCACGAGCGACATCCGGGCCAATCTGGCCGTCTACGACGCGCTGGACGCCGTCTGCGGGAATCAGTTCATCGCCGATGCCGGGAGCACCCGGTACGAGGCGCTGGCTGGGGCTTTGGCCGACGACCGACTCTACGTAAACGCCGACGGAGCGAGCTGCGGTCAGTACCTGGCGGTCGAGCTGGACGCCACGCAGGTGGCGGCGAACTCCGACTGCGGCGGACGAACCTTGAGCTACGACGTCATCGACGTCACGTACTCGGCGCTCGCGGTCGGCGGCGTGGGTGGCGTGACGGACGGTGTCCCGGCCGACGACATGTCACCCAGTTCAACCTTTCCCTTTCTGCCCTGAGGAGGACCCGTCATGAATCAGAAACGAAATCACCGCTTCTTCGAGATCCTGCTGCTGGCCTTGGGTAGCCTAGGCTGCGACCAGAAGGTCGATGCCGACGAGCTGCCGCTCCCCCTACCCAAGACCACTTCCAGTAGCCTCGCGATTTTGAATCTCGATGACGCGGTAGAGCGGGGTCGAACGGCCTGGCAGACTTCCGGTGAACCTGAGTCGGCGGGTATCTATGTCGACGGGCTCTTGGGGCGGTTCGCCGTCTTCGGCTCCGTCGCGGACCTGGATGATGCGAAGGACGTGGCCGACGATTTGGCTCTCGATGCTCGGCCGGAGGCGGCTCGGATCCGTTCGAGGGTGGCGTCGGCTCGACACGCGTTCGCCGAGGCCGTGGAGGACCTGGAGGGGGCGAAGGTCGTCGATGGACGCGACCGCCCCGAAGCGCGGGCAGCGCTAGCGCTCGCCGTCGGCCGACCCGATGACGCTCTCGCTTGGCTCGAATCGGCGCGTCAGTCGTTCGGAGCAACCTTGCTCGCCGCCGGGGCCAGGGCCGCGCAGGGGCGATTCCAGGCGGCCGATGAACTCTTCGTTGCCGCCATCGATGGATACGACAACGTGTCTCCATTCCCGATCGCCGAAGCCTACTTTCGTCGCGGGGTCATGTGGTCCGAGCAGGCCGGCCGTCCCGATTTGGGACGCCGCATGTATGAAGCTGGTCTCCGGCATCTGCCCGAGCACGTGACCATGGCCATTCATCTCTCCGAGCTCGACCTCGAGGCGGGCGACGCGCGGTCGGCTCTCGATCGCCTGATCCCGCTCCATGCGCGGAGCGACGACCCGGAGCTCGCAGCCATGTCCGCCGAGTTGGAGATGGGGACAGATGACCAGGCGGCCGTGCGCTGGCGACAGGTGGCGGAAGAGCGATATCGGGCGCGCCTAGAGTCGCATCGACGAGCCTACCTCGATCACGCGTCGGAGTTCTTTCGTGGTCTCGGCGACGACCCGGAGTTGGCTCTCGAGTTGGCTCGAGAAAACCTCCGTCATCGTCCGACGGAGCGAGCGCAGCTCTTGGTCCTGCTGGCGGCCGAGGCAGCAGAGCGAACCGATGTGGCGTGCGGGCTGGTCGAGGATCTCGACGTTCGCTCCATCGTCAACGTCGAGCTCGCCGAGACCCACGCCCGACTCGCCGGTCGCTGCTGACCAACACCGCTCAGTTCACGGCCGAGCGGAGCTGACTTGCTGGTGATCACTGGCCGAGTGAGACCTGTATGCCCACGCCCATGGTGAGATCGTTCTGCTTGGGCGTTTGGCCGGTGATTGGACTGATTCCAGCCGGCTCCAGGCGGAAGCGATGAATTGCCGTCAAGATGAAGTCGAGCACCGAAGTGATCTCGAACTCGAAGTCGAGCTGAGACCTTAGCTCCGTTTGGTTTCGGTAGTCGGTCCCGGACTCAATACGAAGATCGCCAAAGACCCGCTCATCGAAACGAAGCTCCACGTCCGGGGTGATGTCCCATTCTATAACGGCCGTCGCCAAGATGCCGGCAGTATTGATCGCTCCCGAATCGGAGATGAAAGTCGTGTTTTGAAACGCACCTCCAACCGACGTATCCACGGTAACCTTCTTGGCCTCGATGAGTGCATAGCCGATGCCCGTTGATGGCCGCACCTCGACGGCAACGTCCTGAAAGCGGTCGTGACGAACATACACGTCATATGTTCGCCAAAAGAAACGCTTGGTGAAGTACCAGTCGAAGCTCGACAAGCCTTTATGGTTGAAGATGTTTACCGCGAATTCGCCGCCGGTGTCGGCCGTCACTGCCGAGCCCATTGCTCCTCGATAGCCCAGACGGAAGCGCGTGGTTCGGCCCCGCCGGCCCAAGTCCATGGTGGCCGTCATGTTGGCGTTGCGGGTGTTGCCCGCGTTGGCATCGAGCTGCAGCCCAAGGTCGAATGACCACCGGCTTAGCTCTCTCTTCACGCCAACCACGATCCGCAGCAGCTCCGACCGAGGTCGCCGTTGCTCGCCGGCTGCTGTCTGCACGATGACGGTATCACGATCGAGGCGTCCCGTGCCCTTCAGCGTCTCGTCCTTGACGAATACATACTCGCTGACGCCGGGAAGATAGAGATCCGTCACATCGTCCCAGTCCCAGACATCCAAGCCGGACTGGTCGGCATCGAACTCGATCTCATCCACGTCCATTCGTCGACACTCACCGTTGTGCCACTCCCCCGACTCGAAGCGAATCCAGTCGACCGTGATGGGGCCGGCCTGAGGTGGGCGATGAAAGTCGTGGCTTTGGGTGCTCGTCTGAGTTTGGCCGGAAGCGGCGAACAAGATGATGGCAAGATGCAAGAAATACTCCTTTCTTCAGGGACGTAGGTGGATGTCTCGCTGGGGAAACGCGATCTCGATTCCAGCGTCGGCGAACCGACGGTGCACTTCGGCGTGGAGCCTGGAAATCGTCGCCAGCCTCGAGCCGACGTCGGGCACGTGAGCTCGAAGGATCAAGGTCAAGGAGCTCTCCGCGAACTCCTCGAAGGTCGCGATTGGCGCCGGTTTGTCGAGGACGTTGGAATCGGCCCCTGCGACTTCGAGAAGGATCTCCAGTGCTCGGTCGACGTCGCTTCCATAGGCCACCCCCACCTGAATCACGACTCGATTGACCGATGTGCTCAGCGTCCAGTTGAGCAGTGTATTGGTAATGAGTGTCTTGTTGGGGACGACGAATTCCTGACTGTCCCAGTTCACCACGGTCGTCGAGCGCATGTGTATCTTCGTGACCATCCCGGTCGTTCCTTCGACGGTCACGATGTCTCCCACTCGGATCGGTCGCTCGAAGAGTATGATCAAGCCGCTGATGAAATTGGCGACGATCTCCTGTAGGCCGAAGCCCAAGCCAACGCTCAGGGCGGCGGCGATCCACCCAAACTGCGCCCAGTCGACTTTGATCACCTGAAGAACGACCGCAGCGGCCACCGCGACCGCTGCGTACCTGACTAGGGTAGCGACGGCGAAGCGAGTCCCCGGTAGAAGCTGGGCTGGCCGAAATACGGTCAGCTCCAGTAGACCCGGGAGGTTTCGGACGAGGGTCGTGGCCAGCAAGACCACGAAGAGTACGACGACCGCCTGAAGGACCGTGAATCCGCCCAGGGAAATCGAGCGGGCGAGGTCGACGACCGGAAAAGCAGTCGACCAGAACGTGATGACGGACAGGGCGGTGATGATCGTGAAGAATGCGCCGATCAGGCTTCGGATCTGAATGGTCACCGTGGTCAGATCGAGCGCGCGATCGGCATTGGGATTGGAGCGCTCGACACCGTCCGGAAGCGGCTTCGACTCCGGTTGCGGGGCAGCCTCGACCGGGTCAAGCTGCCCTCTGCTGGCGACGAGGCTTCGACGAAGCAGGAACCATCGGAGGGTCAGGCCATGGAGAACTCGGCCGGCGAAGATCAAGCCCAGCGATACGATCACGCCCAGGCTCAGCATGATCGCGGTGATCAAATAGCCAAGGCCGGCAAGTATGATCAGGAGCAGCACGGCGATGACGAGTGACCAACACGGCAGGTTGCTCCTGGTGACCGCTCGGACCGACGGCAACCGCAGCCATCGTACCAGGACTCCAAGGGTCCACGCGTGGGCCACAAGGAAGCTGACGCGTCCCAGACTATCGAAGTGGATCGACGCGGCTCCAAACGAACAACTGATGGTCAAGACCATGGCCGGGACATAGACGTAAGCGACCAGGTCGATGACGGTTCTCAGTGAAAGAGATCGCTCCGGCTGCCACTTGAAGTGGACGAGCGCAAGTCCTCCCGGGCGCAAGGTCGCCGACGCGAACGTGACGGCAAAGACCACGAGGCTCGCCCGCTGAAGTCCAGACTTGAACCCCCACATCCAGTCACTGGTGAGGGCCGGTTGAGCGACGACGGAGCTAAGCCAACCGATGAACAACGGCAGGGGGAGAGCGAGTCCCAACGTGGCCAGCAGCGCCCAAAGGGTGGCGGAGAACCCAGCGTTTGCACCTCCGCCGGACAGTTCGGCGGTTTCCTGGAGCGTTCGGAGCCATCGCGGGCGGAGACCGGCCAGGAGCCCGAGGAACGCGAGGACGAAGAAACTCACTCCGGGGCGTTCATTGGCCAAGAATCGGACCACGATGGAGAGCTCGGCAAGCCTTCCTTTGAGCCACCCCAAAGAGGACGGCAGATCCGCAAACGTATCGAGGCCGAGCCGTGGGCTGGACTGGAGGCCGAACCCGAATAGCTGCCGAGCCAGGTAGGCATGGATCTGCGCGGCCTGGTCCCGGTATCTCTGTTTCTCCTGTTCGAGGGCGGCCAGTCCGCGAATGAGGCCGCCGTACTGGCGTTGGAGTTCCTCGAGACCGTCGCGTCGAGCCGCGAAGAGCTCGTCGACCTGTTTCGTCATCGGACCCGGTAGCGAGCGTTTGACCGGCTGCCGGTCCGGCAGCCGTAGCGCCGCCACTCGCACCGCCTCGAGCGCTGGGACGTCCATCTGCTCCAGCTGTCGAGGTTCGCGGATGCATCGGCGGTCCAGAGCGAAGACGAGCTGAACCACGGAGCGTCCCCCGAGCCCGAGCTCGAGTTGGGCGCGGATACTCTCGAAGTCGGAGGTCAAGAGACTCAGCCGCTTCAGGACAGTCTCTTTGGCCTCATCGACCCGGCCGCGGTCGGCTACGACCTGGTCGAGTTCTCGAGCGAGCGCGATGTTTCGCTCCACGTTTGGGCGGCCTCGGAGCTCGTCTGCACCATCGAGAGCTTCGCGTTCGCGGCCGCCGCACGAATTCGGTCAGCCGTCGTTGCCAGCCTCGCAGCCACGATGGCCTCGAGCTCGGCTACGGTTGCCCGGAGCCGCGCCACGCGGGCTTCGAGCAACTGAATCTTCGCTCTCAGAAGCTCCTCCCGAATGCTCTGACTGCGTCGCTCGACGTCCAGCATCTGCAGCTCTGCATTGGCCCGCGCCAAACGGCTCCGCAGTAGAGTCTGACGCGCATCCCGAGAAAGGGAGCTCGTTTCAGGCGGAGTTCCGCTTGCCTCCAGCTGGGCTCGGAGCTCGGAAGTCTCGGTCGCCAGCTCCGCACTGCGCGAAGTGAGCTTCACCGGACGATCGCGGAGCGCGTCGAGCTGTCGCTGGGCGTCGCTTCCTTCTTGGGCGAGGTCCGATAGTCCGATGCGAGCGGCGTCGAGCTCCGCCTGAAGCGACGCCGTCGGTTGTGACCGATCGATCCTCTGGAGACCGGAAGCCGCGATCTCGCGAGCCTGGCGGAGGAGTGCTTCCACCTGACGCGGTCCAGACTGAATGGTCTCTCGGAACGCCCTCGTTTGCTCGGCGAACGCTTCTGCGGCCTGCAGTGCCTGCCCCGCCTCCTCGAATTCCCGACGCAGGACGGACTTGAGGGACTCGTCGAGGGTCGCATCGGCCTTCAAGGACGCGAGGGCTTCTTCGATCTCGGCGAGTGAGGGCGGCGAAAAAGCGTCACGCTCGGTCCCCGCGGCGAGCACGGAGGAAGTGGATGAAAGCACCAGGGGTGCAACCAAGAACGCGACCCCGACAATCGTATTGAGCGCTGAGCCGTTCATGGCCGAAGGGCCTCCGCGGGCTCGAGCTCGACCCGTCGCCCCCGACGGGAGCTAGCAAGGCTCCTGGTCCGGGTCGATGCAAAACCCTCGAGGGGGAGGTCCGGTGCGGGGCGAGGTCAGAGGTCGCGGGGTAGGCCGCGGAAGACGGTGGAGCGGAGGCGACCGCCGCCGGTCCAGTAGGCGAGCTCGCTCGGGTGGCGGATGTCCCAGATGGCGAGGTCGGCGGCCAAGCCGGGAGTGAGCGTGCCGACGGTGTCCGAAAGACCGAGGGCGCGCGCCGCATGGCGGGTGACGCCGGCGAGGGCTTCCTCCGGAGTCAGGCCAAACAGCGTGCACGCCTGGTTCATGCAGGTCGTGAGCGCGGTCGTCGGGGACGACCCCGGATTGCAGTCGGTGGCCACCGCCATCGGGACGCCGGCGGTCCGAAAGCCTCCCACGGGCGGGCGCTGCGTTTCCCCGAGCGTGAAGAAAGCGTGCGGCAAGAGCACGGCCGTGGTGCCAGCATCGGCCATCGCGTGCACGCCCGCGGGACTCGTGTATTCGACGTGGTCGGCGGACAGGCCATCGAAGCGGGCAACGAGCGCGGCCCCGCCAAGGTCGCTCAGCTGGTCGGCGTGAAGCTTCACCGGGAGGTTCAGGTCCTTTGCCCGAGAGAAGACGCGCGCCACCTGGTCCGGCGAAAAAGCGATGCCTTCACAAAACGCATCCACCGCGTCGGCGAGGCCGCTCTCCGCGACCGCCAAAAGATCGGTCCCGCAGATCCGATCGACGTAGTCTTCGAGCGAACCATCGAAGTCAGGCGGAAGAGCGTGCGCGCCCAGATAGGTCGTCACGATGCGGATCGGCTCGGAGCGTCCAAGCTGTCGTGCTGCACGAAGCATTCGTAGCTCGGTTTCCAGCTCGAGCCCGTACCCGCTCTTGATCTCGACCGTGGTGACGCCTTCGAGCATCGAGCCTCGCAGCCTCGACCGAGACGCCGACACCAGGTGTTCGAGCGACGCTGCCCGGGTGGCCCGCACGGTGGAAGCGATCCCGCCTCCCTCGCGCGCGATCGTTTCGTAGGAGACGCCGGACAGCCTTCGCGCGAACTCGCCGCTCCGGTCACCCGCAAAGACCAGGTGCGTGTGACAGTCGATGAGTCCGGGGGTGACCCAGGCGCCGCCCAGGCGGATGACCCGGTCCGCTTGATTTTCGACGCCTGCTCCGAGGGCAGCAGCGGGCCCGACGTAGTCCAGCCGCCCTTCCCGAACGGCGATCGCGCCGTCGAGAACGCTCCCATATGGCTCGCCTCCGGCCTCCATCGTGGCGAGATTCCCGTCCAACCACAGCGTGTCCCAGCGGCGTTTCATGGCGGCAGAGCAGGATGAGCCCAACGCCTCGGTCGAAGCAATATGCCCAGGACCATCGCGGGGAGTTGATCCGTAAGGCCTTATGCCGCACTTCCTCGCCATGACCGTGCGACTGGCGTTCCAGCGCCTGTTCGATGGCGAGCGATGGCGCTTTGACGTCGCGATCGAGGTCGACGGCGACGGCCGAATCCAGCAGATGGGCCCGGCTGGCCCGCGTGAGTCACGGATCGGGGGACTGGCCGTTCCCGGGCTGACGAATCTCCACAGTCACGCGTTTCAGCGGGCGATGGCCGGTCGGGCGGAGACCGTGAGTCCTGCTACCCGCGACTCGTTTTGGACCTGGCGCGAACGGATGTACCGGCTGGCGACCACGATCGACCCCGCAAAGCTGGCGCGCATCGCCGGGCGGCTCTACCGGGAACTTTCGCAAGCTGGATTTACGTCGGTCGTCGAGTTCCACTATGTACACCATCAGGCGGACGGCACGCCGTACCTCGAAGAAGCCACCATGGCCAAGGCCCTGATCGCGGCGGCCGAAGACGCCGGCCTGCGCCTCACGCTTCTGCCGGTTCTCTACCAACATGGAGACTTCGGCGCGGCGGAGCCGATGGCAGACCAGCGAAGATTCGTCTGCAGCACCAACGCCTATCTACGGCTCCTGGAAGCGGTCGACAAAGCGGTCGAGGGCACCCGGCATCGGACCGGAGTCGCCTTTCACAGCCTGCGAGCCGTGGGACCGGAGGCCATGCGGGAGGTGCTCGCGGCCCGCAGTGACGGTGACGTACCGATCCATCTGCACATCGCCGAGCAGCCCCGAGAGGTGGAGGCCTGCGCGCGCCACCACGGGACGACGCCCGTCGCTTGGTTGCTCGACCGCTTCGATGTGGATGAGCGGTGGTGCCTGGTGCACGCTACCCATGCCACCGAAGATGAGATCGTTCGGGCCGCTCGCTCCGGAGCGGTCGTCGGGCTTTGTCCGACGACCGAAGCCAACCTGGGGGACGGATTGTTTGCGCTACCGAGTCTTCTCGCCGCCGATGGGGCGTTCGGTATCGGCACCGATTCTCACGCGTCGGTGTCGCCGATCGAAGAGCTTCGGTGGCTCGAGTACGGACAGCGCTTGCGGACCGGGCGGCGCAACGTCGTCGACAGGCCCAGCAGCGACGTTGGCGCCAACCTCTGGATGGCGGCCCACCGCGGTGGGGCTCAAGCTTCCGGGCGGTCTTCGGCCGGACTCACCGTCGGGGATTTTGCCGACGTCGTGGTCGTCGACACCCGCGGTCCGGCGTGGGCCGGAGCGACCCCCGAAGACTACTTCGGAACCATGGTCTTCGCTGGGGAGGCCTATCGAGTCCGGCAGGTCTACGTTGGCGGTACGGCTCTTCCCATGGAGCGGTCCTCGGTTCCCTGATGGTGTTCGACGGCGCCCAAGCCGTCCGCAGACCGGTAAAACCGAGAAGATGCCCCCGCCGAGGCCGCACCCGGTGTTGCTTCCCACCGGTTTCGGCCGTTTAGATGTCGGCTCGTTGGGGTCTCGCAGGGAAAGAGCGCTCGAGGGACTGGGGATCGCCCTCATGGTCGTTATCGGGGCGGTCGGCACCGCCTGCAGTGGCGGGCCAGGTCCTGCCGGCACTGACGACCGCCGACCGCCAGACGTTCCTGACCTTCCGGATATTCCGGACGGTTCCGATGACCCCGACCCACCAGTAGCGTGCGAGCCGGGACGTTCGACGCTCCGGCGCCTCAACCGGACGGAGTACAACCATACCGTCCGCGATCTGCTGGGGGACGAGTCCCGTCCCGCTGAGACCTTTCCCGCGGACGACACGGGATTCGGTTTCGATACGACGGCCGCGACCCTCGCGCTGTCGCCGCTTCTCTTCGACACGATGGAGGCGGCTGCGGAGGACCTTGCACGACGAGTGATGATCCCGCGCATCGTCGAGCCCTCCGTCGTTCGGGTGGAAGCCGAGGATGCCTGGGCGGAGGGAGGCTTCGTCGCCGATGGTCACCGCGTCCTGCCGCCCGAGGCGTCGCTGACCTTCACGTTCGACGTGCCCGCGCCGGCCAGCTACGAGCTGCGGGCACGCCTGTCCGCGCGCTTCGCCTCCGAATCCGGAGCGGTCCCGGAACTCGAAGTCGAAGTGGGCGGCGAGGTCGTCCATCGCACCGAGGTGGGGGCGACGGCCCGAGACCCCGCGACCTTGGGGCTGCCGGTCGACCTGTCGCCGCAGGCGTCGCGGGTCGTACTCCGTCACGTCTCGCCGCCCGGCGATTCCGAGGAACGCGAGCTCCGCGTGGACTGGGTAGAGCTCCACGGCCCGAACACGTCGCTCGTTCTCTACGAACCGGGTCGGGAAGCGCTCGTGGCCTGCGACCCCGCAGTGGACGGGCGACGGGCCTGCTCGGCCGAAGTCCTGGGCAGCTTCGCTCGCGTCGCCTGGCGCCGTCCGGTCAAAGACCACGAGGTCGAAGGGCTCGTGGCACTGACCGACATCGTCGAGGAGGAAGGCGATCCGTTCGACGTCGGTCTGGCGGTGGGCTTTCAGGCCATCCTGCTCTCGCCACACTTCGTGTTCCGGGTCGAGCGCGGTGTTCCCGGTGACCCCGAACGACTGACCGACCACGAACTCGCCGTTCGGCTGTCGTACTTCCTGTGGCGCACGACGCCCGATGCCGAGCTCAGCCGCCTGGCCGACGAGGGGCGACTGGACGACCCGGACGTCATGATCGGTCAGGTCGAGCGCCTCCTCGCCGACCCACGCTCCGAGGCGTTCATCGAAGACTTCGTGGGCCAATGGCTGCACACTCGCGCGCTTTCCGAAGTCGCGCCGAGTCCTCGCGTCTTTCACGACTGGGACAACGAGCTGAGTGCGGCCATGGCCGAGGAAACGCCCCTCTTCTTCGGCGAGTTCCTTCGGTCGGGGCGCGATGCAAGAGAGCTCTTGAAGGCCGACTTCACCTACTTGAACGATCGGCTGGCCCGCCACTACGGTCTTCCGGAGCCGGGTACGTCCGAATTGGTCCGACTGGCCGTGGACCCGGAGCAACGCGGTGGGGTGCTGTTTCACGGAAGCGTGCTCACCGTGACCTCTCCGCCGCGTCGTACCTCTCCCGTGCGCCGCGGCTCGCTGATCCTCGAGGCGCTGCTCTGCGCGCCCCCTGATCCGCCACCTCCGAACGTGGAGGCGTTTCCCGAGCCGGTCGACCCCGATGGTAGCCTGCGCGATCGTTTCGAACAGCATCGGTCGTCGCCTAGCTGCATGGGGTGTCATGCCGTCATCGATCCCTTGGGATTTGCTCTCGAGCACTACGATGGCATTGGGGCCTGGCGCGACTCCGACGATGGCTTTCCGATCGACCCCTCCGGCGTGCTTCCCCCAGACGACCAGGCGTTTTCGACGGCCGGGGAGCTCATGACGCTGCTGCAGGACCATGAGCGACTGCCCGCGTGTCTCGTCGAGAAGCTCGCGGTCTTCGCCCTCGGCCGGGGCCCCACCGAGGCCGACGCCTGCGCGTTCGAGCGAATCGAGCAGGAATTCGTGGACGGAGGATACGCGCTCCCGGTCTTGATCGAGAGTTTGGTCACCAGTGCGTCGTTCACTCGACGGTCGGTGGAGGAGGGACCGTGAAGCGTCTATCGCGCCGCAGCATCCTGCGGGGGACCGGCGTCGCCCTCGCGCTTCCTTGGCTGGAGGCGATGAACTCGCGTCGGGCGTTCGCCCAGACCGGTCCGGCCGACGCTTCTGGCCCGCCGACGCGGTTTCTCGCCTACTACGTGCCGAACGGGATGAATCTGGCCGAGTGGGAGCCCCTGGGGTCGGGCGCCGACTTTCAGCTTTCCCCGATCATGCAGCCGCTGGCCCCGGTGAAGGAGGACATCCTCGTCCTTTCAGGGCTCGCCAACCGAGCGGGCCTTTGGACCCAGGTGGGGGCACACGGCGCCGGCACTGCGTCGTTCTTGACGAACACCCGACTGCCGCACGGCGACGGCGGCGTGTGGAACACGCAGTCCGTCGACCAGGCCATGGCGGAGGCGATCGGCTCGGCCACGGCGTTTCCTTCACTCCAGGTCGGCATCGACGGCGGCGGGGCGACCGGCGTCTGCGAGTCGGGCGACAGCTGTGCTTTCACCCGCAACATCTCCTGGGCGGACGCGGACTCTCCCCTGGCCAAAGAGGTCAACCCGCGCGCGCTGTTCGACCGCCTGGTCGGCGACCGCACGGCGCAAGACGCGGAGGAAGCACGAAAGCGGCGGCGGTATCGGCGAAGCGTGCTCGACTACGTGCGAACCAGTGCCCGGAATCTGCAAAGCGACCTCGGTACGTCCGATCGAGCGAAGCTCGACGAGTACCTCACCGGTGTTCGGGAGCTCGAGACCCGAATCGACGCCTTCGAGATCGGGCCGCAGTGTGAAGGCACCCGCCCCGAGGCCCCGGACTTCGTTTCGAAAGTCCGCGCCATGGCCGACCTCATGGTCCTCGCGTTCCGGTGCGACCTCACTCGCATCATTACGTTCATGCTGGCGAACGCGGCGAGCAATCGGATCTACGGCTTCCTGGGGATCGAAGATCCGCACCACGACATCTCCCACCATCAAAACGACCCGCGCAACCTCGAGAGACTCAAGGTGATCAACACGTGGGAAGTCGAGCAGCTCTCGTACCTCATCCAAGCACTGAAGCGGGTGCCGGAAGGCGAGGGTACCCTTCTCGACCATACGATCCTCTACTTCGGGAGCGAGATCTCCGACGGCGATGCCCACGGGATGTTCGACCTTCCGATCGTCGTGGCCGGCCGCGGCGGAGGCGCCCTCCGGCCAGGTCGTCGCGTCGTCTATGAAGACGCAACGAGCACCGGTAAGCTGTTCGTGTCGTTCCTGCAGGCGATGGGAATCGAGCGGAGCACCTTCGGTGACGGAGGCAGCGAGCCGCTCCCCGGCCTCGTCTAAGTCAGCTCCGCGAGCCCAGCCGCGAAGCGCTCCAGTCCGCGCTCGATGATCTCGGGCTCGGTCGCAAAGCTCAGCCTCACGTTCGTCGGTGCTCCGAAGGGGTTGCCGGGTACGACGACCAGGTCGCACGCCTCGAGGAGATGCGTACACAGCTCGGCGGCGCTGTGGATGACGGCTCCGGAGGAGGACGTCTTTCCCAGGTGAGCAGCGACGTTCGGGAAGGCATAGAACGCGCCGCGCGGCGTGAAGCAGTGCACGCCATCGGTCGCGGCGAGGAGCTCGCCGACGCGGTCGCGGCGAACCTCGAACGCGGCGCGCATGACCTCGACCACGCTCTGATCGCCTTGAAGAGCCGCGACCAGAGCATGCTGCACCGGTGCCGATGGGTTCGAGGTGGACTGGCCTTGGATCTTGGACATCGCCTTGATCAGGTCTTTGGGAGCGAGGGCCCAACCGATGCGTAGACCCGTCATGGCGTACGTCTTCGAGCCGCCATTGATCACCACCATCCGGTCGGCCAGATCCGGGGCGAGGTCGAGGGGCGATACGAAGGTCGCCGGTGGATACACGATCTGGTCGTAGATCTCGTCGAACACGAGGACCACCTGCGGATGGGCCCGGATCACGTCCAGGAGCGACGCCAGCTCTTCACGACCGTATAGGGCTCCGGTCGGGTTGGACGGGGAGTTGAGGACGACCAGCTTGGTCCGGGACGAGATCTTGGCTTCGAGGTCGCTCGCCGACATCAGAAAGTCCGTGGACTCGTTGGTCTCTATCGGGACGAAGCGCCCCTCTGCGATCATCGTCATGTCCCGGTAAGACAGCCAGTACGGTGCGGGGGTGATGACCTCGTCTCCCGGATCGAGCAGGCACTGCATTGCGTTGAACAGCGCCTGCTTACCGCCGGCCGTGAGGATCACGTTGTCGGTCTCGACGCTCAACAGCGGCCGATAGCGCTCGGCGACGGCGGACCGAGCCTGCGGTATGCCGGCGACCGGCGTGTAGCGGGTAGCGCCGTCGCGCGCCGCCTGGACCAGAGCCTCCACGATGTGCCCGGGGCATGGAAAGTCCGGCTCCCCGGCGGTGAGGCTCACGACGTCGCGGCCCTGGGCGCGCAGGGCCTGAGCCTCGGCGTTGAGCGCAAGCGTCGCCGAAGGCGCGATCGAGGCCATTCGAGCGGCAAGCTTCATCGAGGATCCTTTGCGTGTTTCACCCAAGATAGCACCGTATCGCCATACTTCCGGTCGCGTTCGAGCCGCAAGGTAGCCGGTAGCATCAAGTCGACTCCCGTGCGGTGCTCGAGAACCATGAGGCCGTCGGAGTCGAGGCATCGCGGAGCGTGCGCGAACAGACCAGTGAATATGTCGATCGCGTCGTCGTACGGGGGGTCACAGAGCACCAGCGACCAGGAGCTCGAGGTCGAGGCCACGAACCGGATCGCATCCCCCAGCACCAAGGTCTTCGTGGCGTCATCGACCTGCAGTGTGTCGAGATTCGCCCTGATGACGCGAAGGGCGGACGGGTCGCGCTCCACGAACGTCGCGTGGGCGGCGCCTCGCGAGAGTGCCTCGATCCCGAGCGCGCCGGTGCCGGCGCACAGGTCGAGAACGCGGGCATCAGCAGTGAAAGACCCAAGCGCGGAGAAGAGCGCCTCGCGAACCCGGTCGCTCGTCGGTCGCGTACGGTCGCCCTTGGGCGCCGAGATGCGGCGCCCACCGAATCGACCGGCCACGACTCTCACCGCCACTTCTGTAGCTAGTCGGGCTTCGACGGAAAAGGCTGCCACTTCTCCGTGGCGAAGCCGGCCCGAACTGGCTATGCGTCTGCCCCATGCCGTTCGAGAAGGTCGATCAGGCGATCCCTAACTTCCCGGAGCTGGAACGG
>CAYYOT010000002.1:0-27099 GCA_964473255.1 uncultured Myxococcales bacterium
CGGCGCCGCGACCGAGGTCGAGATGAAGGAGAAGAAGGCCCGCGTCGAGGACGCGATGTACGCCACGCGGGCCGCCCGTGAAGAGGGCATCGTCCCCGGTGGCGGTGTCGCGCTCGTGCGCGCGCGCAAGGTCCTCGAGAACCCGAGTCTCAACGAGAGCCAGAATGCGGGCGTGAAGCTGCTGTGGCGGGCGTGTGAGGAGCCGCTGCGCCAGATTGCGGGCAACGCCGGTCAGGAGGGCTCCGTGGTCCTCGACAAGGTCGTGAGCGGCGAGGGCGCCTTCGGCTTCAACGCGGCTTCCGAAGTCTACGAGAACCTGGTCGAATCCGGCGTCATCGACCCGACCAAGGTCGTGCGCACGGCGCTCGAGAACGCTTCGTCGGTCGCGGGTCTGCTCCTGACCACCGAGGCGCTCGTGGCCGAAAAGCCCAAGAAGGAAGAGGCCGGCGGCGGCGCTCCCGGCATGGGCGGCATGGGCGGCATGGGAGGCATGGACTACTAAGTCCCTGACTCACAGTCGGCTCGGCTCGGCGCTCCCTCGCGCCGAACCCATCGGAGCCCCGGTCGGACCTCGTGTCTGCCGGGGCTTCGTCGTTTTGGGATGCGGTTCGGGTTCGACCGGCCGCCATGACCAAGCCCGCACCGACTGCCGAAGCAACCTTACATGACGAGCACGAGGCTCAGCTCGGTCTGGTCTCCGAGCTCGAGGACGCGCTCGACAGCGGTGCCGACGATGCTGCCGTCCAAGAACTGGTGGGGCGCTTCGTCGCGACGACGAAGATTCACTTCATGTCGGAGCAGCTCGTCATGCGTCAGCACGGCTATCCGCAGTATGGCGCCCACACTCATGAGCACGATCGTCTCTTGGAAGAACTGCAGAAATTCGAAAAAGGCTTCACCGGCTCCCAAACGCTCGAGGGGCGGCGGGCCCTGGTTGGTGGCCTGCGCGAATGGCTCGTGCGGCACATCGGAGTCATGGATCGGCGTTTCGAAGCCTACGTGGCCGAGGGTACCGCCGACGGTGGCCGGAAGACGCAAGAATAGATTTCGCATCGCATTCGCAAGTGCGCAGCCGCTCCACGAGAGGTTAGACTTCGACCCTCGCTTGATGGCACAGGGCCCCTGTGACATTTTGGCTGGTCCTGTTCGGGCTTTCCAGCCCGTCTCAACCCGTAACGATGACTTTCGAAGAGGCGCTCGCGGCGTCGATAGTCGCCCCCGAAGTCGAAGCGGTCCGCGCGACGTTCCGCGAGAGAGTCGAGCGCGATGATGGTATCGGTGGCCTCACGTCGGATCCCAAGATCGAAGTCGTGCCGGGCTACCGTTTTGGAACCCCCACGAGCAACGACGGATTCGACGGGGCCTTCGGAGTCAGCCAAAGCTTCAATCTTTCGGGTTACGGGAGCGCCCGTCAGCGGGCCGCGACCGAGGAACGAGACCTGTTGGGGATCGAGACTCGGTTGGCCGAGCTGTACGCCCAAGCGGCAGCCGGTCGAGCCTGGCTCTCTGCGCGAGCCCGCACGATCGAGCTCGAGCTTCATCATGACCTCGTCCGGGAGGCCGACGACGTGCTTCGCATCGCGCTTCGCCGTTCGGAGCTGGGTATGGGCGGCAAGATCGAACTCGCCCAAGCGCGAGCATTCGCCGCTCGAACCAAGCTGCAGCAGCTGGATGCCGAAGGTCGAGCCTTCGACGCGGAGCTCGACCTGGCCGCGGCGGTTGGCGCCGAGACCGGCCCGGTCGTTGCTCGGGGCGACGAACCCGACTTCTTGGAGCCGGACATCGACGAGGTCTTCATGGGAGCCGCAGCCTCGCCCGAGCGAGCCCGGGCGGAACGGCGTTTGGCAGCGGCGCGAGCCCGGGAGAAGGAGGCCGCCAAACAGGGCGGCTTCGAGCTTCAGAGTGGAGCTTTTCTAGCGACCGAGCCGCCCGGCGACCTCATCCCGTTCGCCGTCCTCGGTCTTCGGGTCCCGGCCTTCGACGGGAACCGTCGTGCCGCGGCGCAGTCGGCTGGTCTGAGGGCCGAGGCCGCGGTCGAGGTCGACGCCGCCAGCCGCACCGCGAGGAGACGGAGAGCGGAGATGGCGCACGAACTGACGCATGCGCGAGCGGTCGAGCAGCTCCATCGCGATGAGCTTCTTCCTGCTCTCCGGGCTGAATCATCGGCGATCGCGAAGCAGTTCGAGCTGGGAGATGCTCCCTTGCGTCTGGTGCTGTTGGCGCGACTCCGGCTGCTCGAGGGAGAGATCGCCCTCGTTCGAGCTCACGAGCGCTACAAGGTGGCGACGTTCGACGTCGTGCTGCTGCAACGTGCCGAGGAACCATGACGTACGTTCGCGTGCTCCTCCTTGGAGCCCTCAGCGTCGGATGTACGGAGACGACGGCCCCGGAACCCGAGCCATATCCCGATGAGCTCACGGGATGGGCCCCGGTTCGGCCCAGCCCCGGGCTGCCCCTTTTCGAGGCCCCTGCCCGAATGGTTGGGACGGGCACTGCAGCCGCGTCGGTCTCCATGCTGGCCGAAGGAATCGTGGCCGGCCTGTTCGTCCGTCCCGGTGATTCGGTCGACCGCGGACGCCCATTGGTCGAGGTCGCCAGTCCAGCGCTGGCTCGGATGGCCGCCGAGATGGTCAGTCTGAAGAAGACGCTCTCGATCATGAGAACGCGGGTCGAACGTCGTCAGCGATTGGCCGAGGAACGAATCGGATCGCAAGATAGCCTGCAGAGTTTATTGGCGGAGTTGACCCGCGTCGAGAGCGATCTGATGGAGCTGAACGGTCAGCTCGCCGCGCACGGCGTCGGCACCGCCCAAGCGGAGAGACTCCGGCGGACCGGGCGGTGGGTTCTCACGAGTCCCATCGCAGGCACCGTGGTTGCCGTACAGGTCGAGCTGGGGCACGTCGTCCGACCGAGTACGGTTCCGCTCATCGAGATCCGAGGCCGCGGCCGGCCTCGGATCGAAGCCCGTATTCCCGTCCCCTCGACGTCGGGACTAGAACTCGACTTTCGGGCGTCAGATGGATCGTCTTGGGCCGTTCGTTCCGAACCGCTGGCTGTCGTACCCGACCCCGCGAGCGGTACGTTTCGGGCTTGGTTTCGGTTGGCCCGACCCGAGCAGGTGATGTCCGAGATGGTGGGCTTCCTGGCGGCTCAGGCCCGGGGAGCAAACGTCTTCGAGGTTCCCGCGCAGTCGATATTGCGGGATGGGTCGGACTTGGTCGTGTTTCGTCGAGACTCCGGCGGGACGCAGGACCGAGTGGTCGTCGAAATCTTGCAGCGGAACGACCGCAGCGCCGTCGTTCGGGCCGACCTTCGGTCCGGGGACGAGGTCGCGCTCGACCCGGTCCTGCTCTCGGACGACGGAAAGGCGCCCTGACTTGCTCGGTCGTTTGGTCGACTTCTGCACGACGCGACCCAAGACGACGCTCGGAGCGGTCGCGGTCGCCTTCGTTGCCGCGTTGGCCACCGCCCAGAACCTTGAGCTCGATGCGCTGCCCGACGTGACCGGGAAGCAGGTGGTGGTTTTGACCTCGGCCCCCGGCCTGAGCCCGGTCGAGGTGGAGCAGCAAGTGACAACCGTGATCGAGATGGCGACGGGCTCTCTGCCGGGCGTCGTCGAGCAGCGCAGCCTCTCTCGTTACGGCATCTCTTCGGTTACGCTGATCTTCGACGAGAGTACGGACTTGTCGGAGGCCCGACAGTACGTGCAGGAGAAGCTGCCGACGCTCGTCGAGTCGTTGCCCTCCGGCGTCTCGATCCCCGAGATCGGGCCGCTGTCGGGGGGCCTAGGCGAGATATTCCAGTTCACGGTGAGTTCCCCGACCCGAGATTTGGCGGAGCTCTTGGAGATCGTGCGCTACGACCTCGGCCCCGTCCTGCGCTCGATTCCGGGCGTGGTCGAGCTCAACCCTTGGGGCGGCAAGGAGCGAACTCTCGACGTCATCGTCGATCCCATTCGGATGTCCCGCTATGCGCTCACGCTGAAGGATGTCGAAGAAGCGGTGTCGGCGTCGGTCAAGATTCAAGCGGGAGCCTCCATCGACACCGACGGCGACGGGCAGGCCTATCTACGAGGTATCGTACGTCCGCTCGAGCCTCGGGACCTCGCCCAGCTCACGATCCGTCCGAAGCGGGATGACTCGATGCCGATCCGATTGGCGGATGTCGCCCGTGTGGCCCGCGGTCACCGCTTGCGTCTGGGGGCCGCCACCCGCGACGGCGAAGGCGAGACGGTCTACGTCATGCTGCAGATGCTTCGGGGGGCCAATGCGCTCGAGATCGCCGGGCGCATCCACGATGCTCTGCAGACCGCGAAGAGCCTGTTGCCACGGGACGTACATCTCGAGGTGACCTACGACCGCAGCGATCTGGTCTGGGCAACGATCGCAACCGTCACTCAGAACCTGACCGAGGGTGGGGTGCTCGTCATCGTAGTCCTGTTCGCGTTCTTGGGCAGCCTGCGTGCCGGGTTGGTGGTGGCGCTCGTCATTCCCCTGTCCATGCTCGGGGCGCTGGCTTCGATGGTCCTCTTGGGCATCCCGGGAAATCTCATGAGCCTGGGCGCCATCGATTTCGGGCTGCTCGTCGACGGAGCCGTCGTGAAGGTCGAAGGCTACTTTCACGGCGGCGCGTCGGGCCTCGCGTGGTCGGAACGCGTACGCCGATGCTCCAGGTCGGTGGCGGCTCCGGTGGCTGTCGCGGTCCTTATCATCATACTCGTGTATCTTCCCTTGCTGCTCTTGCGGGGGGTCGATGGGGCGCTCTTTCGTCCCATGGCGGCTACGGTCGTTCTGGCCTTGTTCACGTCTTTGATCCTGGCGCTGACCTACGTACCGGCCGCCTCCGCCCTATTTCTGCGGCCGAAAGACATACCGGAGAAGGAGCCATGGATCCCCCGCTGGTTTCGGCGCATTTACGAGCCCAGCCTCGAGGCCTGTTTGAGAAGGCCTGCGTTGGTCGGGATTGGAGCGGCGGTCCTTCTCGCGGTCGGAGTGGCGCTCCTCATGCGGCTCGAGCGGTCGTTCGTTCCCCAGCTCGATGAAGGCGATCTGGTCATTCAGACGCTCCGGCGTTCGGACTCGTCGATCGAAGGATCGATCCGTGGCGCGACCCGACTCGAGCAGGCCATCCTGCCCATTCCCGAAGTCCGCCACGTTGCGTCCCGGATCGGCAGCCCCACCGTTGCCACCGACATCATGGGCTTGGAGCAGGCCGACGTGTTCGTGGACTTGGCCCCGAAGTCCGAGTGGCGCCCAGGACTGACCAAGGAGCGCCTTCGAGAGATGATCGGGGAGCGGCTTGCGGCCTTGGATCCCCGAGGAGACCCGGCCTTCACGCAGCCGATTCAGATGCGCTTCAACGAGTTGATCGGAGGCGACACCGCCGATGTTTCGGTTAGCGTCTTTGGTCCGGACCTGCTCGAGCTGCGCAGGCTTGCCGAATCCGTCCGGAGTCTCGCGGCCAGCGTGACCGGCGCGGACGACGTGCGCATTTCGGCTCCGCCGGAGGTTCTGAGCATCGACGTGTATCCTCACCCGCTCCTTGCGGGCCAGGCCGGACTGACGGCGGATGACGTGCTGCGGACAGTGCAAGCCGTGGAGGTGGGTATCGAGGTGGCCCGGGTGTACGACGGTCGCGTTCCCGTCCCCGTGCGGATCAAGCAAGGGTCCGAGGTCTCGAGCGCGACCATCCGGCAGACGCCGATCCTCACGGGGGAAGGTGAGCTCGTACCGCTGAGCTCGGTAGCTCGCGTGGAAGAGCAGGCGACACCCAGCCTGGTCGCGCACGAGTCGTCGAGCCGCCGCATCGTCGTGGGCTTCAATGTGCGAGGTCGAGGGCTCGGGTCGGTAGTCGCTGAAGTTCGAGAGCTCGTCACTTCGAGAGTCGACCTTCCCGAGGGCTACCGGCTCGAATGGGGAGGCCAGTATCAGTCGCTTCAGGACGCGCAACAGAGACTTCTGCGGGTGGGACCGCTGGCGCTCGTGCTGATCGCCGCTCTTCTATTGGGATTGTTCGGTAGCATTCGACCGGCCCTGTTCGTGCTCACGAACATCCCCATCGCCGCCGTTGGCGGACTGATCGCGCTCTCGCTGCGCGGCCTACCGCTGTCGATCTCCGCGGCAGTCGGCTTCATTGCCTTGAGCGGGATTGCGGTCTTGAACGGTGTCGTCCTCTTCGCCCGCATTCTGGAGCTGGAGGGCTCTCACGATCCCGTCGAAATCGCTCGGACGGCGGCTCAAAGCCGCATGCGGCCGGTACTGATGACGGCGCTGGTCGGGAGTATCGGCTTCTTACCGATGGCGTTGAACCGTGGCGTCGGCGCCGAAGTCCAGCGACCGGTGGCTACGGTCGTCATCGGGGGCCTGGTCACCGCGACCCTGCTCACCCTGCTCATCCTGCCCACCCTCTACGCCGCCATCGAGACCCGGCGAAAGCGGCCTGACTAGGGTCGGATGTAGCCGGGGGGCTCGTCGCCTCGGCCGCCGCGCTTGCCGGAGGCCCACAACACGAAAACCGTGCCGAGAGCGAGCATCAGCCCGCCGACCACGGCGAGTTCGAATGACAGATAGGCCGGTGAGTTAATCGGGTAATCACCAATGAGGCCCAGGACCGCTCCGATGGCGGCCACGATGAGTCCGATGCGCAGCATGAGCGACCTCCACCTCCATTGTGAACGCAGGTTTTGTGCCAGCAATGCGCATTCCCGGCTGCCGCCGGGGCGTTACCGGCGTCGGACGTGAGCGACATCCCTTCGGCGCGCAATCGGCCGAAAGACGCAAAATGATAGGTGTCGCATGACTGTCATTTCCCCGCTGCGTTCAAGCGACGGGCGGAACCGCAGCGCGACGCGTCAAAGGCGGCAAAGTCGTCGCGTCAGGCGGACGGTGAGCTGCGGCGCTGGGCCCGCCGCTGGTCGCGCTCTCGGGTGAGGTGCCGACGCACGACGAGAGGTGTGAGAGCAGCGACGAAGGCGATCGAGCTGATGGGCGGCAAGCCGCCCGGCCACTGGGACGGCACGAGCCAGCCCTCGAGGCCGAGGGCCATAAGGTGTCCGGCGACGAAGCCCAGCGCGACATACCCGAGGCGCTGGCTTCGCTTCCAGCGTCGGCCGCCGATGGCGCGAGCCATCATTGGCAGCGTGGTCACGGCGGGACCGAGCAAGAGGAAGAGGGCGGCGGTCCCCGTCGTGATGCCGAGCTCGCCTTGCAGGTCGAGTCGACCGTCCGCCAGGAAGTACTTCGCGAAGTACGCCGGCCTCATGAGGACGACCGACATGAAGGCGTGGATCGCGGCCAGGAAAAAGCCGACCAGACCGCAGAACTTGATGACGACCAGGCGGAGCTGCTTGTCGCTGTCGTACCAGCGAATCACCTTTCCGATCAGATACGAGCTGGCCAAGAACAGGACCGCAGCCAGCGCGGTGGCCTTGTTCAAGATGAAGAGGGGGAAATGGGTCCAAGCGACATCGCCGGCGAAGTGATACCGGACGACGCTGTAGACCGTTGACGCACCGAAGATGGCGACGAACCAACGGATCGTAGCCGGCTGCCACAACCGACTGGACGGCCGCCCGGACGCCTCGGCGCTCATCGTGTCGCCCTACCACGAAAATGCCCCGCGGTTGCCGCTCATGGCCGTGACGGGGCTCAGCGGTTTGGTTGGCGTCAGGAAGACGACGGCTCATCCACGACACTGGTCCTGCAGGAAGTCTTCGTCGCTCTCCAGAATCTCCAGGGTGCCGGCGGTCAGTGTTCCCTGGCGCTCGATCGTGCTCGAGGCCTCGGCGACAAGTCGGCCGCACGGGCCATCACACGTGCTCGTTATCGTCATTCGATCTTCCTCGAAGGTCACAACCCCGCGGATCGAAATCCGTTCACCGCTTTGGATCGCGCTGTCCTCCAGCAGAAGCCATTCTCCGTCCATACCCGAACCCACGGTGGACAGGCGGAGCAGGGAGACGACTTCGCCTTCCGACGTGAGCGTGAGCTGATCACCTTGGACCGTGAAGTCGACCGTGCCGGGGATGACCGACGCCGTGCAGAAGACGGTGAGATCTTGAATCCCGCCCGACGATGCGACACCGCCGTCTGAACCGCAGGCGGTGAGCGTCAGAATTCCCAAGAGAAGGCCGCAGGATCGCACGGACCTCCCTTAAGCTTCAGGTTCATCCGTAGGCAACCCGCCCTGCCGATCAGCGAGCAGAGGGAGGCGCGTTCGGAACGCGTGGGGGGCACGAGAGCGAAGCCGACCGCGTCATGCGACCGCCTGACGAAGGTCTTCGACGCGGTCGGTCTTCTCCCAGGGGAGGTCGAGGTCTGTCCGGCCGACCTGTCCGTACGTGCTCAGACGACGGGGAAGGTGGTCTCCGGCGCCGAACACCGCACGAAGGCGCAGGTCGCGAATGATTGCACCCACCCGAAAGTCGAAGACGTCGCGCACTCGCGCCCGCAATACCTCGTCGGGGACTCGACCCATCCCGGCGGTATCCACTTGAACCGAAACGGGCTGGGCTTTGCCGATCGAGTAGCTGAGTTGAATCTCACAGCGGTCGGCGAGTCCGCTCGCAACCACGTTCTTGGCGGCGTGTCGGGCGGCGTAGGCCCCGACCCGGTCGACGCGGGTCGGGTCTTTGCCGCTGAGCGCAGCTCCGCTGTGGCGAGCGAACTCGCCATAGCTGTCGACTCCATTTTTTCGACCGGTCAAACCGGCGTGCACCGCAGGTCCGCCTCCCAACAGTCGACCCTCGGGGTTTATGACGATCTCCGTGTCCGAGCCCAACGGCATGTCTCGCTCCTCGAACACCGGTTCGACGAGGGCATCGCGAAGGTCGCTGCGCAGCTTGCTTTCCGAGACGCTGCTCCGGTTCTGGCTGGCGAGGATGCTGATGCTGTGGATGGCGATCGGCCGACGCGCTTGGAACGTGACACCCACTTGGAACTTGCCGTCGGGAGCGAGGTAGTCGAGGTCGGAATGGCGAAGGAGGTCGTAGCGGCGGGCCAGCCGGTGGGCCATGACGATGGGCAGCGGCATCAGCTCCGAGGTGTGCTTACAGGCGAATCCGAAAACGGTTACGTGGTCGCGCGAGAACACCGTGTCCAGGCTCTCGTCATCGAGTGCGGCTTCGTCGTATCGCGGAGGACCGGAATCGCCGACGCTGACGCTGGTCATCACCGTGCAGTCGCGAGCCGAGAATCGACCGATCCGGTAGCCGTTCTGATCGATGATCGAGCGCGCGATGTACGGGATGTCGACCGTTGCCCGGGTCTGGGCCTTCACACTGATGAAGACCAAGCTGGTCGAAACCGCGCATTCGGCCACGGCGCGCGCCAGCGGATCTTGCACCAGGTACTCACCGATCAATCCGTCGCTGATCTGATCGCATAGTTTATCAGGGTGGCCGGAGGAAACGGACTCCGATGTGAATACGAACTCGGAATTCATGATGCACCGTCCTTGTCTGGGCGCCCGATGAGTTTGAGGGTTTCGTTGACGACTAGCGGGACGGCCGCCGCTGCACCACACAGGAACCAGTCTGAGAACCCGAGTCTCGCCGTACCCAGCATGCCTCGCAGCCAAGGGACGAGCGTGCCCAGCGCCTGTAGCGCGACGCCGCCTCCGACCGCGGCCGGCAGATACGGGTTTCGGGGAAGGCGGTCGCGGTCGAAAATGGAATGAGGCTGGGACCGGCAGCTGATGGCGTGGAGCAGCTGAGCCCAGGTCAGTGCGTTGAAAGCCATCGTCTTCGAGCGGGGTCCAATGCCATAGCGACTCGCTCCCAAGCCGTAAGCGGCCAGGCCGGCGGCCGTGAGTAGGCCTCCCTCGACCGCCATCTGCCGCAAGTCCCGCCGCGTGAACATCGAGCTGGCGGAGGTTCGAGGCGGTCGCGTCATCACGTCGCTTTCCGCCGGCTCGACCGAAAGCGCGAGCTCGGGGAAGACGTCGGTCAAGAGATTGATCCATAGCAGCTGCATTGCATTCAGCGGAGGCGGGGTGCCGGCGGCGACGCTCACGGTCGTGATGAGCAGCTCGCTCGTGTTGCTAGATAGAATGAAGTGAACCGCCTTCTTGATGTCATCGTAGATGCGCCGGCCTTGTTCGATACCGCCCACCAGCGTCGACAGGTCGTCGTCGCCGACGACGATGTCAGCGACGTCTCGGGCTACGTCAGCGCCAGCTCGCCCCATGGCGATCCCCACATCGGCGGCCCGCAAGGCGGGACCGTCGTTGACGCCGTCGCCGGTCATGGCAACGACTTGTTCGGACTGCTGGAGGGCTTGAACGATCTGGAGCTTGTGCGCCGGACTCACGCGAGAGAACACGTCGACATGCGGGGCCAGTGAACGCAGAACGTCACGGTCGATACGATCGATACGGGTGGAGTCCAGGACCTCGAGCGTGTCCCCTTCGGCCAGGCCGATGGTCCGAGCGACGGCGAGGGCCGTCGCGCTCTGGTCGCCGGTGATCATCGTGGTGTGGATTCCGGCCCGATGGAACTTCGTCAGGAGTTCGGCCATTCCAGGGCGCGGAGGGTCGAGAACGCCGGCTAGACCGACCCAGGCGAGCGGCGCCTCCATGTGATCGAGATCCTCGATCGTCGTCGTAGCGATGCCCAGCACCCGGAGCGCCTGGCCCGCCATGCGCTCGTTGTCCGCGGTGATCCGCTGTCGATTCGCCTGGGTGAGCGGTTGGACTCGCCCCGAAGGCCCGAGGATGCGGTCGCAAAGCTCCAACACTTCGGCGGGTCGACCTTTCACGGCAACGCGAAGAGTTCCCGGCTCGGATTCGTGGACCGTAACCATGTAGTTGCGATCCTGCGTCCGCTCGAGGAGCTGGAGCCTCGGGTACCCGGCTTTGATCGCTGCCACGTCGACGCCAAAGCGACGCGCCGCCTTCACGAGCGCGACCTCGGTTGGCGTCCCGTGAAGGCTATCGTCATCGAGAGCTTCGACCTCGCTGCACAGGGTACAGAGTTCGAAAAGCTCGTTCAGGCCCGCCTGGTCCGCACGAGTCAGGGGCGCGCCATCCTTCCGCGCCAGTCCCCTTTCGTCCGCGGCGAAGAGCGTATCTCCGCACGCTGCGGCGGCGAAGGTCATGCGATTGCAGGTTATGGTGCCGGTCTTGTCGAGACAGACCGTCTGCACGGCACCGAGGCTTTCGACGGCGCTGAGCTTACGAACGAAGACGTTCCGTCGCTCGAGCTCGCGGACGCCGAGCGCGAGAGTCGTCGTGGCGACCGTAGGTAGCCCTTCGGGTACGGCGGCCACGGCCAAAGACACCGCGGTCTTCAGCGTCTCGACCAGGCTCTGACCTCGTAATAGTCCGAGGACGAACACGACGCCGCACGCCGCGGCAGATACCAACACCAGCTGAGTACCAAGGGTTTCGAGCTGAGTCTGGAGCGGAGTGGCCGGTTGCGATGCCCCCTCCGCGAGCACTTGGATCCGACCGACTTGACTCCAAGGTCCGGTGGCCACGACCACCGCGGTACCGCTGCCGCCGGTCACGACGGTTCCGCGATGAACCATACAGAGCCGGTCGGCGAGCGGCGTGCGTTCGAACGCGAGGGCTCGGATGCTCTTCGTGACCGGGTGACTCTCTCCGGTTAGGACCGACTCGTCGATGCTCAGACGATCGGACTCGAGGAGACGGGCGTCCGCGGGTACGTAGGACCCTCGCCGCAGGCGAATGATGTCGCCCGGGACGACCTCAGGCCCTTCGACCGTTCGTTCTTCGCCGTCTCGAAGGACGACGGCGAATGGTTCGACGGCTCGGGCGAGGGCGGCCAAAGTCTTCTCGGACTGACTGTCGGTAACGAAACCGATGGCCGCGTTCAGACCCACCACGCCCATGATGAGGGCAGCGTCGAGTACGCCCCCGGTGGCGAGACTGAGCCCCGCCGAGGCCGCGAGGAGCAGAACCGGCAGGCTCTCGAACTGGTCGAGCCAGATTCGAAGCGGTCCCCGCGGCTGCGGTTGCGGGAGCGCGTTGAATCCATAGCTCTGACGCCGCTTCAAGACCTGCAGAGTCGAAAGGCCCCTCAGCGGTGCGACCTCCCACGCTTCGGTGACGTCGGCGGCGGCCATGGCGTGCCACGGCTGCTCGTGAACTACTGATTCCTGTCGTCGTTCAAGCAGCCACTCGCAGACGTCTTCCACCGAGAGCACCGCTTCGAAACGTACGAGGATGCGACCGGTCAGCGGGCTCGCACGGCACTCCTTGACCCCGGGAAGACGAAGCAACAGCCGCTCGATGCTTTGCGCGGCATCGCGGTCACGCTTTATCCGAGGGACGGCGAGGCGCACGCGACCGCGGCACGGCGTACGTACGACCGCGACTTCGAAGGCGGCGCAGCCGACGTCAATCGACGGGTTCGAGTTCGTCCGAGGCTTGGGCCTCATCCTCGATCCCCAGGCGGGCCCGCGACAGCGACAGGACTCCGAGCGCCAGTCCGAACAGACTCGTCGCCGGCCCGAAGACTCGACCCCGCAAGACCTGAAAGCCCGCGGCGAGCATGAGGCCGCCGGCGGCCGCCGACTTCAGATCGAGCACGCCGCGGCTCGTCGTCCGCACCACGCGGTCGAGGTCGACCATTCGGCGGTCGAGCGCGCGGAGCGCGGCCCCCACTTCTTCTTCTTTCGGCTTCAGCTGGAAGATCTCGCGGCTTTCGACAAAGTCACTGAGGTCAGCCAGATCTCCCTCATGCCGCAAGAGGACGCTGCCGGTTCGTAGATTCACGCGCATTTCGCGCAGGGGCGGCCAGTCTTCGAGGCTGGCGCGCATCTTCGTGAAGAAGGCCTCGTCTCCTTTTCGATCCGGCAAGCGCAGGCGGACGCGACCCGGCAAGACATGCACGACCGTCGCTCGGATCATGCGCTCTGCTCCGTCTTGGTTTGGTGGGCTTCGGTGCTGGTGGGGCGGGCCTCGTTCTTGAGCTCTTCCCGCACTTCGGCCAGCGTATCGTCGACGTCCTCGGCCAGTTCTGCGGCAGCCTCCTTCGCCCGCTCGAACGCAACGACGGTGGCCTTCAGCGTCGACTTCGTAAGCGGACGTAGGTACGGCCCTATCGACGGCGCAAAGACGCGGGCGACCCAGCCCGCTCCCAATCCCAGCGTCAGTCCAATCAGCAGACTCTTGCGTTCCATGTGTGCGCTCCCGGGCCTGATGACCCGCAGTCGAAGCGTGCATTCGACGTACCACTGGGCTGGGTTCGATCCGTCCCGGCGCTGGCGGGGTGATGTGGCGGCAGGGTGACGGGGTCGCACCGAGTGCGGTTACCGCGATCGCATCAGTCGACGTCGGCGCAGCTTTGTCGCGAAAGAACGTCGTGCGTCGTTGCGGAGACCGGACGCCGAGCCACCCGAGGAACAGCTCAGAGGTCGTAGCGCTTGCGTTTGCGCCACAACGTGGCTCGGCTGATGCCGAGCGCCTCCGCGGCCCGTCCGACGTGGCCCTTCGACTCCTCGAGGGCCAAGGCGATCCGGGTTCGCTCGCCGGCCGACGCCGCCGTCGATAGGTCGGTGCCAATGTTGGGGTCCATCTTCAGGACCTCGATGCCGCCGAGGAACGAGCCGTTTTCATCAAAGAACGCTCGGCCCGTTTTGCGGACGGGGATGTCGCTCCCGTGTCGACCGTACATGTGGATGGGAACGTTGCGGACCTCGCCGTGCTCGCTGATTCCGCAGCCCCTCATGCAGCTCACGCAGCGATTGGCCTTGAGACAGTACTGTCCGAGCACCTCATCGGCTCGGTAACCCAGCAGGCGCTCTGCACCCGCGCTCCAAAAGATGATGTTGCGGTCCTGGTCTACGACGAACACCGCCTCGTCGAGGAGGCCGCCGAGAGCCAAGAAGGCTTCCTGAATGCCGACTTGATTGAAGATCCGCTCGAGCGGTCCCCGTGCAGCGGCCGGTGCGGGAACGCTCGTCGCCGGGTCGCGTTCTGAAGAAGCTGGCGGCGAGACCCGCCCATCCGACTCGAGCATGGTTTCAGCATCGTCTTGTACTGGTCTCACGGCTGTGACTACCGTTTCATAAGTGACCTAGAGGTTGCAACACCCCTGACCAATGGTGTTGCATCGATCGAACGGCAGTGCAGAGTCCGAGGCCTGTCGAATGCCTCGGAAGCCAGGCCGAAAACGCGAAAAGGTAGTTCTTTCATGGAGATCGATATCACAGGCTGGGGACTGGCCCTCGCTGGCGGGGTGCTCATCGGCACGGCCGCCACCATCCTCCTCTATTTCAACCATCGCACCTGCGGGATCAGCGGCATGTTTCACGCGATGATCGGTCTGCACGAACCGGTCGGTGAGCGGTGGTGGCGGACGGCGTTCGTGGCCGGCGTGATCGGCGGGGGGATGCTGGTCTACAGCGTGGAGCCGGGTCGGTTCGCCGCCGGGCCGTCTTCGAACGTTGCCTATCTCATAGCGGCCGGCCTGTTCACGGGTGTCGGTACCCGGATGGCGAACGGCTGCACGAGCGGTCACGGGGTGTGCGGCATCAGTCGCCTCTCGGGTCGCTCGATCGTGGCGACGCTGATCTACATCGGTTTCGGTGCGGCCACGGTGGTCGCGCTGCGGGCCTTGGGAATCACGTCGTGAGGAACCTCAGCGCGTTCATTTCCGGCTTGGTCTTCGGACTAGGACTGGCCATCTCCGGCATGACCATTCCGGCGAAGGTGATCGGCTTTCTCGACTTCTTCGGCGACTGGGACCCGACGCTCAGCTTCGTCATGGGCGGGGCCGTGCTCGTGCACATGACGACCCGTCGCTGGGTTCTTGCCCACGGCGTGAAAGAGCCGGGACTCATCACCTGGCAAGTCGATCGCAGGCTGGTCGTTGGCTCGGCCCTTTTCGGAATCGGCTGGGGTATGGCTGGCTGGTGTCCTGGTCCGGCCATCGCCACGCTCGGCACGATGACTCCCGACATCTTGATCTTCATCGCCGCGATGGGCGCAGGCATGGTGGGCTGGAACGAGTTCCAGTCCCGCTTTCCCACGGTTCGATAGCTAGCTTTCGTCCAATCCAGTGAGGGAGGGTCGAGCCCCCGTAAAAAGTACTGAGTTGCGAAACTGATTCGTGGTTGCGTGCATGAAACCGTGCTGGTGGCGGGTGTGTACTTTCCGCATCGAACCAGGCTAATCAGCCTTATCCTTATCGTTTCCGCGGTTCTGGTTCATGACTAACTTCGGCTTCATCATCAACAACCGAACCTGCATCGGGTGTCACGCATGCTCGACCGCTTGCAAGAGCGAAAACGATGTACCTCTGGGTGTTTACCGTACGTGGGTTAAGTATACCGAGGTCGGAACGTATCCCGACGTTCGTCGCAACTTCCAGGTCACCCGCTGCAACCATTGTGCGAACCCTCCCTGCGTTCGTATCTGTCCGGTCACGGCGATGTACCAGCGCGACGATGGCATCGTCGAATTCGATCCCGACGTCTGCATTGGCTGTAAAGCTTGCTTGCAGGCCTGCCCTTATGACGCCATTCACGTCGATCCCGACTCGGGAACGGCAGCGAAGTGTCACTACTGCTCACATCGGACCGACCTCGGACTCGAGCCGGCGTGCGTCGTCGTCTGCCCCGAGCATGCGATCGTGGCTGGCGACCTCGACGATCCGGATTCCGAGATAAGCCGAGTGCTGGCCAAAGAGCAGGTCAGCGTCCGGAAGCCGGAGCAGGGGACGGGTCCGAAGCTATTCTACATCGAGGGCAACGACTACGCGCTGGTTCCAACGGCGGGCCAACGCAGCCCCGATACGTTTCTCTGGGCCGATGTGATCGAGCCGGCGAACGGTAGCTCCAATGGGCATGCGGCCCGAGCTTCCACCCGCAACGCCTCGAGCGGTGTGGCGTTGCGTGAACCTCAGGAACAGGGTCACCCCAAGCGGGGCCCGATCCAGTTCGCGCCCGGACGCACGGCCGAGCACATGGTGCAAACCAGCTACAACGCTCAGCACGAAGTGCCCTGGCATTGGCCCGTGCCCGCCTATCTCGTCACCAAGGGGATCGCAGGAGGTATCTACCTGATCCTCGCGCTCGGCATCCTCACCGGTTCGTTTCCCGCTCACGGACCAACGCTGACCATCGGGCTGCTGACCAGCCTGGCCTTCATCGGTCTGACTACGGTGCTTCTCGTCTACGACCTCGAACGGCCCGAGCGTTTTCTTCGGATCCTCCTTCGTCCCCAGTGGCGGAGCTGGCTGGTCCGGGGAGCGGTTCTGCTCGTGTCGTTCTCTTTGGTGTTGACGGTCCAGTCTCTCGCCGAGCTTGCGGTCTGGATGGGTTGGGTCGATCCGACTCCAGTCGAGGGGTTGCGAACTTTGGCCTTCGCCGTCGGCGGTCTGCTGGGATTCGGGGTCATCGTTTATACGGCTTTCCTGTTCGGTCAGGCCGAAGGACGGGATCTTTGGCAGAGCAGCCTGCTGCCCGTCCATCTGGTGGTGCAAGCCCTCGTGGTGGGCTCTGCCGCCCTGCTCTTGATTTCCGGATTTACGGACGTGCCGCCCGAAGTCTCGGGGGCGAGTATCCTGATATTCTCGTCGTCGATCGTCGCTGACCTCCTCATGACGCTATTCGGGGAGTTCGGAATGCCCCACGGGACGGACGTCGCGGGAGCGGCCGCGCACGACATTCGACAAGGGCGTTACGCATCGCACTTTTGGCTCGGCTCGGTCGTAGTGGGCCACGTCTTGCCCCTATTGATGCTGGCCCTCCTTCCCGCCTCCGTCATGGTGGCGGCGCTAGCGGCGATAGTAGGCCTCTACGCCTTCGAGTATGCCTTCGTCATGGCGCCCCAGCACGTGCCCAATAGCTGAGGAACGCAGATGTCTCATTCCAGTACTCCGAGTTTCATTCAGCGGCTGGCCCGAGCGACCCGGGACCGCATTCGTCCCTCGGGTACGAGCCCCACGAATGCCGGGGGGGAGAGTCTCCCCAGCTTCGGAGATGCCGAGCGGCCCGTCGTGAAGCTGACGACGGTGAGGCATCCCGATGGGCGCATGAGCCAGTATCCTCCGCCGGAAACGTGGGACGACTGGGTCGAATGGGACGCCAAGGCGTGGCCACGCAAGGTGCCGCGCCGCTACACGCTGGTTCCCACGATCTGCTTCAACTGCGAGAGCGCATGCGGCCTCCTCGCCTATGTCGACAAGACGACCTTCGAGGTTCGGAAATTCGAAGGCAACCCGGTGCATCCGGGCAGCCGTGGGCGGAACTGCGCAAAGGGGCCGGCGACTCACAACCAGGTCTACGACCCGGAGAGGATTCTCTATCCACTCAAGCGCGTTGGAGAACGGGGCGAAGGCAAGTGGAAGCGCGTGACTTGGGAAGAAGCTCTCGAAGACATCGGATCGAAGATGCGACAAAGCCGCCAGCGCCGACGCGACGGGATCATGTATCACGTCGGTCGGCCCGGCGAGGACCACTTCACGAATCGCTGCATCAGCGCGTGGGGAGTGGATGGACACAACAGCCACACCAACATCTGCTCGTCGGGCGCCCGGGCTGGGTATCAGTTCTGGGCGGGCTTCGATCGACCTAGTCCAGATTATGCAAATGCCCGGACGATTCTGCTCATCTCGAGTCATCTGGAAACGGGCCACTACTTCAACCCGCATGCGCAGCGGATCATGGAGGGCAAAGAGAAGGGCGCCAAACTCATCACGATGGATCCTCGGCTCTCCAATACCGCCAGCAAGAGCGACGTCTGGTTGCCGACATGGCCGGGCACCGAGCCAACACTCTTGCTCGCCATCGCCAACCATCTGATTCAAGCTGATCGCTACGACCGCGACTTCGTGCGACGTTGGGTGAACTGGAAGGAGTTTTTGCGAATGGCTCCCCAAGGCATCGACGACCCGCGAGTGCGGGGTATGTTCGCGGCGGTGAAGGAACGGGAGCCAACTTTCGAGGACTTCGATATGGCGCTCAAGTTTCTATACGGAGAGTATACGTTCGAGCGTGCGGCAAAGGAGTGCCAAGTACCGCTCGAACGCATCCGGGAGGCCGCCGAGTACGTCGCCGACTGCGATGGAAGGCTGGCCGCCCATACCTGGCGCAGCGCGACCATCGGTAATCTCGGGGGGTGGCAGGTTGCCCGCTGTCTATTTTTCTTGAACGTGCTCACGGGAAGCGTGGGGAACCCTGGTGGGACTCAGGGCAACTCTTGGAACAAGTTCGTCCCCAAGCCTTTCAAGCAGCCGCCACCGTTCGAGGCCTGGAACGAGCTGCATCTCCCGCACGAATGGCCGTTCGCCATGTACGAGATGAGCTTTCTCCTGCCGCACTTCTTCGAGGAAGGGCGGGGCGACGTCGACGTCTACTTCACCCGCGTCTACAACCCCATGTGGATCAACCCCGATGGCTTCATGTGGCTGAAGGCTCTTCGCGACGAAGAGAAGCTCAAGCTGCACGTTGCCCTCACGCCGACCTGGAACGAATCGGCATGGTTCGCGGATTACGTGCTCCCCATGGGTCATGCTGGCGAGCGCCACGACCTGATGAGTCAGGAGACGCACGCCGGCCGATGGGTGGGCTTTCGTCAGCCGGTGCGTCGGGTCGCCATGGAGCGGGCGGGGAAGCCGGTTGGCTTCACCTATGAGGCGAATCCTGGCGAGGTATGGGAGGAGGCGGAGTTCTGGATTCAGCTTTCGGTCGCGATGGATCCCGACGGCGAGCTCGGGGTACGGCAGTGGTTCGAGAGCCCCTATCGTCCGGGCGAGATCATCTCCATGGACGAGTACTGGCGGTGGATCTTCGAGAACAGCGTCCCCGGCCTTCCCGAGAAGGCGGCCGAAGAAGGTCTCGAGCCGCTGGCCTACATGAAGAAGTACGGCTGCTTCGACGTCCCGGGGGACGCGTACTTTCCATACGCCAAGCCCGTGAGTTCCGAGGGCACGACGACCGACGAACGCGATCGAGTACTCGATGCGTCGGGGGCAGCAGTTGGTGCCCTGGTCGACGGAGAAGGCAAAGTTGGCTTCGGAACGCCATCCCGTCGACTCGAGTTCTATTCCAGCACGTTGGACCAGTGGGGCTGGTCCGAGCAGGAGTACATCATCCCCTGGCAGCTGGAGAGTCACGTGAGCCCGCGGAAGATCGATCGGGCCAAGGGGGAAATGATCCTACTACCCAATTTCCGCCTACCGACCCTGATCCACACCCGGAGCGCCAACGCGAAATGGCTCTACGAGATCAGCCACAAGAACCCGGTATGGATGAACCCGCAAGATGCCGAGCGGCTCGGCCTCGATACGGGCGACCTCGTCAGGGTCGAGACCGAGATCGGCTATTTCGTCGACCGCGTCTGGGTGACCGAAGGCATCAAGCCGGGCGTGGTCGCCATGAGCCATCATCTCGGGCGCTGGCGACTCGAGGCGGCGACCGGGGTCAATCCGGGAATGTCGAACCTGGTGCAGCTGGAGGAGGACGGCCAAGGTGGGCATCGCCTGAACGTTCAGCGAGGGGCTCAGCCCTGGAAAACGTTCGACCCCGATACGGAGCGCGTTTGGTGGAAAGACGTGGGCGTTCACCAGAACCTCACCCATGCCGTCCACCCCGACCCGATAAGTGGTGCCCACTGCTGGCTGCAGAAGGCGGTCAACGTGGAGAAGGCGGGACCTTCGCATCGTTACGGTGAGGTCTACGTCGATACGAAACGGTCGATGGAAGTCTATCGCGAGTGGGTTGCCATGACGCGCTCGAGTATCGACAACAGCCCGGACGGCACGCGACGCCCGCTTTGGCTCAAGCGGCCGCTCAAGCCGAAGGTCGAGGCCTACGCCAATCCGTCGAAGCCTTTCGGGCGCCGGTGAATCATGGCCGGCGAAGCCGCCGAGGCTCATGCACGCAGCCGAGCCTACGCGCTCTTTTCCGACCTGGTCCGCAGGGGCATACGACCGGACAACCTCGATGAGGTGGCAACCTGGCCGGAGCTCGTCGAAGCTGCCGAGGATCTATCGAGCGAGGTCGACTTCGACCTGTATGGCACGCGGCACCACCGGCTCTTCGACCTCAACGTTCATCCGTTCGAGGGCGTGTTTCTCGACGCTGCGAGCTCGCCGACCGGAGAACGACTGGCGGCGGTATCGGCTCTGTACCCGCGAGTGGGCTTCGGCTGGGACCCGACGAAAGAGGGGGCGGACCACTTCGGCGTCGAGCTCGCGGCGCTCTCCTACCTGAGCGGGGCCGAGGCCGACGCCATGGATGACGCCGATGAGGACTCGCGGACTCGCGTGCGTACGGCAGCGTCCCAGGTTCTCGGGCAGCTCGTCCTTCCTTGGTTTCCGGTGTTGAAGGAGGCGGTGCTGGCTCACGCCGACCCGCTCTTCGATCGGGTCTTCGAGCTCTGCGATGAGCTGCTCGTCGATCATGTGCATGCGCTCGAGCTCCAAGGGGTGGAGGGCCCACCGCTCGACGAGCCGAGTCTCGCCGACCTGTTGGCCGAGTCACAGACCTCGCTCCGGGATGTCGTGGACCATCTCCTCACGCCGCGTTGCTCCGGTCTTCTCTTCACGACGGAACGGATCCGTCGGGCGGGACGAACGCAGGAGGTGCCCGGTGGTTTCGGGTCGCGGGCCCGTGTCCTCGACGTGACGCTCCGCTCGGCCGCGGACTATGGAGCCCTCCCCGCGGTCGCGGATGCGCTGAGGGCGGAGGTGGAGCTTGCTCGGTCGCGGGTCGAGCTGTGGGGAGCCGACTGGCCAAACCCCCTGCGCTCCCACGCTGCTGCATGGAAAGGGCGTCTCGTGTCGACGATCGACGGCCTCGGACGTCTGGGCCGGGCGTCGACGTGAACTTCTAGCGGACTCCCGGAACGGCGAAAAGGGGCAGGGCAGACCGAAGAAACTCGGTCTGCCGCCATCGGTAGTTCCGCCAGTTTAGGGAGCGGTCACTTCCCAGCCGCCCTGGAAGTCGACCGCAAAGCTGTTCTCGTTGTCGATCGCGTTGTTCGCATCCGCCGGAGTCGAGCAAGCATTGGGTGCGATGTCGCCGGCGCCGAAGTTGTCGCCTCCGTAGATCCCGGCGTGGATTCGGAAGGTGTTGGCGCTGGCACCCGACAGGCCCAGGGCTGTCCACGGAATGGCGAGCTCACTCGTATATCCGGGGCCCGTGCCCATCGTCGCGCTCATGAACGTTTCGCTGATCTCGGGTACGCTCGTATCGCTCATTACGGTTCGAACTTGGACGTCTTGGCCTTCGAACTGGGCGATGAACCTGTCGATGGGGTTGGCGAACGTCACCAGGCGCGGCCAGGCCTCGAAGCCCCCGGCCGAGGATTCACCGCCGGTGACCGTATCCAGGTGAATGATGCTGCTGTTGCCCGAAGCTCGATACTGGTAGCCGATGTAGAAGTAGTTCGAATCACCGTCGACCCAGATCTGCTCGATGCGGTTGTCGCCGCCGAAGGCACCGCCGCAGTTGTCCGGCGGAACGCCGAATCCGTCGTTGGTGATGGTTGCGATCGGGTTCGTCCAATCGGAAAGGTCCCCGTCGATCGTGTACTTCGGACCCTGGCTGGCAGCATCCGGTTGGCCGCTGGCGTCTTCGGCCGTGGCGTCCGGCCCGACGCTCGCGTCGGGCAGGCTGGTCGCGTCCGGCTGGGCGACGGCGTCGGCCATCCCGGTCGCGTCGGGCAGGCTCGTGGCGTCCGCTTGGCCGGTTGCGTCGGGCTGGCCGACGTCGGGAAGACTGCCGTTTCCGCCGTTGTCGTCGTCGCTGTCCGAGCAGGCCATCGAAAGCGCCAAGGCAACGATCGCGAAACAATGTGTGTACTTAGCCATCATTCCATCGGTCACTAGCGGGTATCGACGGGCTTGCCAAGAGGGCCGTCACCGGAAGGTCCCGGGACACGGGCGACGAGGATGCGGAAAGTCCCGGCCGTACATGCGTGGATTCTGACGGGTTCGAGACCGAGTCTCCGAAGCCATGAGGGAATGGAGGGCCCGGCGACGAGCTGCGTCGAATAGCCGGGGAGCTCATCCCGAAGGGCGGCCTGCATGAGTTCGATGACCCGAGGATTGTCTCGAAACTGCTTCAAGTGGTTCGAGAGGACGTGCCCCCGGGGTAGCGCTCCCCGCTGTCCATACCGCCCACGAATGCTCGGGTTCAGGACGATCACATCGGGGTGACGCTCCAGGACATGCTCGTACGGGGCGCGGATCATCTCGACGCCCGGCATGGGAGGGCGCCTCCGGGCAGACTTCGTCGGGTGGACATGGACGACGCGATATGGACCGTTCGGTTCGAAGCGAGGCTGATGCGGCAAGCGACCGTAGGTCTCGACCGTCGAACCGGAAGGAAGCGAAGAGAGAAAAGCTTCGACCCGATGGCGTCCGTCGAACCATTGGGTCAGCGCGAGAGCAATGGGTCGTCGGACCAAGACGATGCCGAGAACCACGATCAACGCGACGCTTGCAGCGCGGGGCCACTTCGCAGCCCGGAGTGCGTCGAGACCGCGATCCGCCAGTACGCCCAGGTAGAAGGATAGCCAAAACCCGAGCGGCAGCAAGAACCGGTGTTCGCATCGTCCTACGACCAGCGTGAAAAAGAACAAGGCGCTCAGGCCCGCGGTGAGCGGCAAGAGTCGCCACGCCCGAGTCCGTAGACCCGCGCCTACGGGTCGGCGCACGGCGACCATGATACCGAGCCAGGCCAAGCCGACGATGGGACCGGGCCACCAGAACTCGGCCTGGGCGAAGAGCACGTCGTGCACGTTCGCCGAGAATCCGGCGGCGTCCCGCGTATAGACGCGGAAATTCCCGCTCGCCGGACCGGTCAAGAACTCGAAGCGTCGCGCGAAACCCGTCGGGTTCAGGAGCGCTCCGCTCAGAACGCCGAGCGAAAGCGCGCCTACGCCGACCGCGAGGGCGAGGCGCCGCCAGTGCCGGCGCCCGGCCGCCCAATCCGTGGGGCGCAAAGCGGGCCACAGCAGGAGATAGATCGGACCCACCAGCACATAGGCAGCGTAGGCCTGGTCCTTGGTAGCGATCGAAGCTGCGACGAAGACGGCGAAGAGCACGTAGTCGCGCGTCCCGCCGCGTTCGGCGATGGTGAGCAGGCTGTTCATCGCCAGCACCGTCCACATCAGGTAAGGCCCATCTAAGTTCTGGGTCCGAAAGTAGTAGCCGACCGAGAGGTTGCAGACCGCGAACGCGACCGCCCACCGACCGGCTGTCACCGACACCGTCCGGCGGGCGATGGTGGCGAGGGTCCACAGGGCCACCGTTCCCATTCCGATGGTCAGGATCTTGGCGACCACGGCGATCCCCGTCATGATCTCGTAGCGGATGAAGCTGGCTTCGATCGCCTCCGGCGTCCAGTCGTTGGCCGTGAGGACTCCGTACAGCGAGACGGGCAGAGACAGGAAACCGAACAGAACGTAATGCAAGAGCGGGTAGCGGTGGTAGCTGCCCGGCTTCAGGTTGTTCGCGAGTCCCATGAAGAGCTCACGGGGAGCAACGGCGTCCTCTTCCCAACTCCAAGAGTTCGGAAGGTCCCAAACCGCCACCGCCATCTGGATGACGGCATAGACGATCAGCAGACGCGCGAGGGTAGGGTCGGCGCTGACGACCCGCGAGACTCGCCCGAAGGCCAGCATGGCGTGGCCTTACCAGAGACACCATGCACTGGGTAGCAGCGTGACGAGCGCATGGTGAGTTGCCGCGCCCGTCGTTGGTTGGCGATGGCGCTGTCGGCATCGCGGGTGTAGCATGGAGCGGCTCGTTTCGAGTGTCATGAGTGTCGATGGCTGACTTCTGCGTCGTCTTCGGATCATCGCCCCTCGCGAGATCACCGGCGCGGGAGCTTCGGAACCGCCCGGGGATGAACGACCGGCCGGTGCGTGAGCACGTCTTTTCGTGGGGAGCGGTTTGGACCCAAACCCCAGACCTCGTGGAGGAGAGAGGCGCGTTAGCCTTTGCCTGCGGACGACCGAGCGCAGGCCATGGCTCGCGCGAAGAGCTCCTGCGGCGCGGTTTGGCCGGCGACGGTTGGAAGGAGGATTATCCAGGGCTCTCGGGAGCTTTCGTCCTCGTCGCTTGCGACGAGCGCGGCCTGACGGTCGTCACCGACCCGATGGGCGTCGTACCCGTGTACGAGGCGAGCGGGACCGCAGATCACGTTGTCGGGAGCATGCCCGAGCTCGTTGCCCGTCTGGCGAAGATCCCGCATGACTTCGACCCGGTCAGCTTGGCGGAGATTCTCGTCCGTCGGGCGCCGACCTTTCCGTTTACGACGCGCCGGAGCATGCGCGAGCTCGCTCCGGGATCGTCGTTCCGAATGGAGCCGGCAACGCCGGCTTCGGTTCGCGCGACGTCCTTGTGGAGACCCGCAGAGGGTGCCTTCGACTCGGCCCAACCCCTGTCCGTCGAACTCCGCAGCGCGGTCCAACGCGCCTCCGAGTGCGTTGCCTGGGAGACCGACGAAACCAGCGTTCTCTTGAGCGGAGGCAAGGACTCCCGCGTGGTCCAGGCAGTCATTCCCGAGCCCAAGCGCGGGTTGGCAGTGACCTTCGCCGGCCCCGATGACAATCAGGAGCTCCAGGTTGCCCGCCGAGTGGCCGCGGCCGAAGGCGTGCGTCACCGTGTCTTACGCCGCAGCGATGACTTCTACGCGGAGCCCATGCTTCGTGAGCATCGCCTCCTGGGGGCGGAACGCGCCGCCGGACACGCCCACGGGCTGGTGCTGCTCGACGATCCGCCCCGCCCGGGTAACGTTTTGGTCGGTGGCTATCTGAGCGATACGCTCTTGCGCGGCTTCTCCCCTCGTCGTGGCGGATTCGACGACTGGAAGCCGGATGAGAACGAGCTTTCGGCGCTGCGCAAGGCCGTCCGCAACGACGTGCTGGAGCGCAGTCGTGCCCGCAGCGAGCAGCTGGCCGAGTGGCGCCCGAAGACGGCGGGGTCGTGGAGCTGGTTCTACCCGGTCAGCCGGCAACGAGCCGCGAGTCACCTGCACGTGCTCCAGCGGTTGGCCCAGGTCGATGAGCTCTTCTTGCACCGTCCGATCATCGAGCTAGCGGCCGGCTCGTCGCGGGAGTGGACGTGGAGTCAGGAGGTCATCGATGAGGTCTTCGCATCTCTGGCGCCCCGGACTGCAGGTCTGGCGCTCGCGAATACCGGTGCGCCGCTCGATGCGCCGGCCTGGCGGACCGCCGTCGGGCGCCAATGGATGAAGCTTCGCCGTACGGGTCGCCGTCGAGCGCGCTGGAGTACCGAGGGAAGCTGGCCGAGCTGGCGGCAGTTCGTGGTTGGTGCGCCCGCCTGGCGGCAGCTTCGTGAACGCGCTGCGCGGTCGGAGTCGGCGGGGGAAGTGTTGAACCCACTGCTCGAGAGACCCGTGCGAGCTCTCTTGGCGGACGCAGTCTCCCGACATGGGTTCCGGTTCGAGATGGGCTTGGTCTTCTTGATACTCCACCTCGAAGAAACACTCGCCGGCCGCCCTCCCGCGACCCACGTTCCGGGTTCGTCGGGTCGTGAACCGTGAGTTTCTTCCACGCTGGGGCAAGTTCATTCGTCGGGTGCCGGACGCTCCTTCGAGCGGAGATTTGCGGCGAGCTCCGTCAGGATCTGGAAGCGCCGTCTTCCCGGCGGTGTGAGGCGCAGGACGAACGCTACGACGGCGGCGGTCGCTAGTAGGGCGACTACGAGGCCCACCGCAGGCGAGATGTCGTCGGGGAGGGACTGGCGAAGCCCGGCCAGCGCGAGCCCCGTGGTCGCGGTGACGGCGAAGGGGAAGATCAACGCGCCCAAGGTGTCCCGAGCCGAAACCGGTCCCTGGCGCCCGGCCATGTAGGCGAAGATCGGAAGCATGACATAGTAGCGCGCGGCCACCGCGATGGCGACGCCGGTGACCCCACCGAAGAGACCGAGCAGCACCGAAGCGGCCTTGGCGAAGAAATCGAGGATGTGGAAGGACAGGTGCTCGCGAGCTCGACCCTGGGTAACGAAGAGGATCCCGATCAAGTTCCAGGCGGGGAGGATCCAGCCGGCGAGACCGAGAATCGGAAGCAATCGGGCCGTCTCTCCCCACTGCGAGCCCAGAACCAGACGTATGACCCAATCGCCGCAAAAGACCATCACTGCGACCAGCGGTCCCGCCAACAGCGTGACTGCTTCCACCACCCGGACGAAAGACCTTCGGTAGCGCTCGGGCTCGACGAGCGTACGGCTCATCGACGGCAAAGCGATCACGCGAAAAGGTCGATTGATCTCGGAGAGAGGCAAAAGCATGATCTCCCGCGCCTTCGAGTAGAATCCGACGATGGTGTCTCCGTAGACGCGACCGAGGACGATGCTGTCGAGACCGGCGCCGATCCGGTTGAGCACGCTCGCCGCGGTCAAACTGCCGCCGAAGCCGAGCAGCGCTTTCGAGCCGTGCGCCCAGCGGGGTCGCCCCGGGAGCCAGCCCGACGCGGTCCAGGTCCCGACACAGGAGACGGTTTGCTCGGCCAGGAACTGACCAACCAGCGCCCACACGCCGAAGCCCTGGACGGCGAGGACCACGGCGGTCGCAAACCCACACACAAGTGCGCCGATCTCGATGGTCGCCAGCGCGCGAAAACGCATCTGTCGGCGGAGCAGTGCTTCGTGTTGAACCTTGGCCCCACCCAACAAGAGGTTCAGGCTGAAAACCAATGTGACCGGGAGAACGCGAGGCTCGCGGTAGAAGCTCGCCAGGAGCGGGCTCGCCGCCGCCACGACCAGCATCGAGAACGCGCCGAGTCCGAAGTTGACCCAGAACAGCGTGTTCAGCTGTGCCTCCGTGATGTCTTCGCGCTGGATGGTTGCCGTGGACAGGCCCGCGGTGCGGAAGACTTCGATGAAGACGGTGACCGCCGTGACCATTTTCATGAGCCCGAAGGACTCGGGGGCCAGAAGACGAGCCAGGAGTGCGATCGACGTGATGTGTACGACGGCTCGAGTGACCTGAGCGACGGTGACGACGATCGAGCCTCTCGCGACGCGCCGAGCCATATCGCGTCGAAGATGGTCGGTGCGGAGGTGACGACTCGGAGGCGACGGTTCGTCTTGGTTCGGTGGACTCATCGCCGTTGCTACCCGTCGCAACTCATGGTCTTGGGGGCGGCTCGGTGCGGGTT
>CAYYOT010000002.1:27109-159174 GCA_964473255.1 uncultured Myxococcales bacterium
CGCTCCTCTCGCCCGCCGCCCCCCCCCGTCCCGGCGCCTCCCCACGCCCCCCCCCCCCCAAGCGGTGAGCTGCGGGCCCGCGAAGACGG
The DNA here is from genome assembly GCA_964473255.1 of uncultured Myxococcales bacterium. Taxonomy (GTDB): domain Bacteria; phylum Myxococcota; class Kuafuiibacteriia; order Kuafuiibacteriales; family Kuafuiibacteriaceae; genus Kuafuiihalomonas. The sequence goes on from CAYYOT010000002.1 coordinate 27,199, forward strand.
CGATACCGAAGGATGTCTCGGTTTGCCCACCACAACAAACCCGCTATAGGGCCCCGAGGAATCGTACCGGTGGAATCCTACCGAGAATGGAAGAGGCTCAAGACGACGCCCGAGGGTCGGCGCGGGCTCCAGAGTGTGCTCGCCGCCGCTTTGCCGGTGTACATGCATCCGATCGAGTTCGGGCAGCTCGCGGCGATCTTGCGCACGCTTGCTCCAGTGCGCAGCCTGGAATGGGGAACCGGGGGGAGCACCGCCGCGATCCTCGCGACCTGTCCTTCGATCAAGACCCAGGTCAGCATCGAGCATCATCCTCAATGGTACGAAAAGGTGAAGGACACGGTGGTTGACTCGCGGCTCCACCTTCACTGCGTTCCCGGCGCCGAACCGGAGCCCGAGTTTCCGGGGAAGGGCAAGGAGCGCAAGAAGGCCTTCTACGCGTGGACGCTGCGGGGAGAGCAGGAGCCCGAACTCTTCGCCGATTACGTTGGGTTTCCGGCCACGCTCGGGATGACCTATCAGTTCGTCCTGGTCGACGGGCGTGCCCGCATTCACTGCATGAAGGCGGGATATGAGCTCCTCGAGCCGGGCGGTGTTCTCGTCGTTCACGACGCCGAGCGCACCGAGTATCAGACGACGATCGCCAGCTTTCCCGACCATGTCTTTCTCGAGCCCTGGGTGCAGGGCCAAGTCTGCTTGATCCACAAACCAGCGTCATAGTCCCCGAGCCACACCGACGAACGATCACCGCTTCCCGGTCTCGAACATCTTGTGTGGCCCGGTAACGCCGTCGAACGGAGAAGGACAGAGTGCCGGCGAATCGCGGGTTCACGGCGGATGAGTCGCCGCGACCGCCAACGGGGGTTCCTCGCCGAGTCGGCTCTACGGTCAGTCGCGAAGGCGCGCGGCTTGACGGTGGTGGCATGTGAACCGCCATGAATGGTCATGTCCGATTCAAAGATCGCGTTGAGAGGGTTCGTCGCGCTTTCCCTTGCCATCCTTTCAGCCTGTAGCAAGTCGAAGGAAGGCCCCGAGTGTGAGGAGTGCTCCGATGAGTGCGACGACGGGCTTTGCCTGACCATACTGAAGGCGGAATCGGTAAAGGCCGAAAAGCGAGTCACCGACGCCCTGCTCGATACCCAGGCTGTCGCCTTCCGGATTCCCAAGGAGGCAATGTTCGATCGCGTATGCTTTGCGGTCGTCACTCTCGACGACCTGCTCGAAGCCTATTGGAAGAGGTCACAGGTCGTGGTCTGGAAGGTCGACGATTCGAGGTTGGTACGCATCCGGGCCGACCGACGAGAATCTAGACTCGTAGGGAGATTCGAGCCCGGTGGAGTGTACGCGATTTCTCGGTCGCCGTCGGCGGGACGACGGCAGGCCCTGCAGCTCGTTGACCGATATCGGACCCATGAAGCGGAACTCGAGAGGCTCATTCCGGGTCTCGGCCCTCGTCTTTGCCCCCGCATCCTTTGTGCGGCCGAGGCGATCCCTGGCGCTCGCATTCTCAAGGAACTCGCGAAAGGGTCCGGGGCACCCGACGAGCGCGTGATCCGCGAGGTCGATGCACGCCTGGGGCTCAGTGACATGGTGCTGGGCGGCCTTTCGGGGTTTCAAAGTCCGTGTGAAGAGTGCGAGATGCCTGAAGGCACGGGGCCGACGGGCTCGATTCCGCCGTCCCCGCCCGGTTTCTGCAAGAATGGCCCTACGCTGAAGTTTCACGCCGACTTCGAAGGCCCGAGCAACGTGATCGATCAGACGCCCAACCCGAATCCTCCGACTCCACCACCGAACGATCGGCTGGACTTTCTGCAGCCCACCGCATTTTCGGTGCAAGCACCACCACCGCTTTCGTCGAATCACATGCGCGCCGTGCGCAGCTCTGGCCCGGCGAGTGCGACGGCTCGCTTCGACGGCTCTCCGATGCGTACGGGTCGGGCCTGCATCCGGTGGCGAGCCGTTTCGGTCGAGCGCGCCAAGCCGGTCCGCCTGGAAGCGCTGGATGGTCTCGAGCCCATGGTCGCCGTGACACTGGATGGGAGCGGGTATCGAGTGCCGGGCCTCATCGGTTTGGGACCGGCCATCGTGCCCGATCTGACGACGCCTCACGTCGTCAGCCTAGTCATCGATTTGGATGCGGAGCGCTACGAGCTGTACCTCGACGATCGACAACGCGGGTACGGTCCCTTGAACTTGCTGTTCTGTCCCAAGCTGGACGGATTTCGAGTGGTCGCCGAAGGGAACCCGCTCGAAGCTGCCGGTCTAGACTATCGGGTCGATGATCTATCGGTCCGCTTGGCCGACTGAGCCGAAAAATAGAAAGCCGCTTTCAAAGACTCCGGGTCCGCCAGGTCTTCCATGCCTTCGCTCCCGTCGGGAGCCAGACCAGGGTGGTGACCACGAAGATGACGAGAGCCTCGACGAAGAGGGGAGCGCCGCTTTGTCGAGCGAGGCGACCGGCCAGATTCGAAAGGAGTGCCGAGCCGACCACCAAGGCGGTGTAGCTCAGGTCCATCCCCGCCGTCTTCATCCCGCTCCGCTGGAGCAGGGTGCCGGTGACGACGTACCGGAGCGCTTCCGATCCGGCGAAACCGGCTACGGCACCAGGAAAGGCGAAAAAGTGAAAACCGAGCGGGATCAGGGCGACCATGCACGCGAGTCGCACCAGGCTCGCGCTGACGACGTGATAGGCTTCGCCTTTCGCGAAGAAGGCGGCTCCGGCGGTCGAGCCGAGGACGGTGAACCAGCTCGACATGGAGAGCATCTGGACGACCCAACCTGCGTTGACGTAGCGGTCGTCGTACAGGATGTCGATGATGGTCTGGCCACCGGCAACGAAGCCGGAAAAGATCCACCCGCCCACGGCCAAGATGACGAGTCGCATGCGTCGAAACACGGCGCCGAGATCTCCCTGCTCGTTGAACACGCGGCTGCACGCCGGAAACAGGACCTGCGAAGCCAGGCTGTTGATGGCCAGAGTGGGGACTGACGCGAGAGTTGCACCGATGCTGTAGACCCCGAGCATCCCGATGGGGATGAGCTTGCCGAAGATGAGCCGGTCGGTGTGTCGAGCGGCGAAAGTCAGCACGGTGCTGAGAAAAACCCAGCGACCAAACCGGACCACGTGCTGGGCAGAGTTGGCGTCCCAGTGGAGGCGATTCGGCGTGCCGGGCAGGGCGATGTGACTGAGGAGCATTCGAACCAGCGCGTTGACGACATTTCCGCTGGCCAAGGCCCACACCGAGCGGTCGAAGAAGGCCCAAGCAATCATGGTTGCCGTCCCCGCCAAGCTGGACGCGACGGTTACGAGGGCGACATGCTTGATGGCCAAGTTGCGCTGAGCGGTGAAGAGCTTGGTCGAGTTGAATCCGGTGATCAGGCCGGCGACGGCAACCACCGGAATCAGTGACGCGAGCTGTGGCTCACCATAGAAACGAGCGAAGGGTACGGCCCCAGCCAGGCCGATCACGAAGAGGGCGACGCCCCGGCCGACCTGGATCGTCCATGCGGTATTGATGAAGCTGGCCTCGTCCCCTCGCTTGTTCTGGATGATGCTGGGCCCGATCCCGAAGTCGCTGAGAAGCTCCAGACCCGCGAAGAACGCTGCCACGAGCGCCATGAGTCCGAAAGCTTCCTCGAAGAGCAGCCGAGTGAGGACCAGCGTGCTGATGAGGCGAATGACCTGAGCCCCGCCGTAAGAGGTCATCGACCAAACGGCGCCCCGGGCAACCAAGCGCGAAAGACCACTCGGGTCGGTCCCGGAAGTCGGTGCCGTCGACTGCTCCTGGTCGTTCATGGACGGCGGTCAGGGGGTCGGTCGGCGGGCGGCCCGCGACGCGCGGAACCTGGCACGGGAACGTTCGGGAGCCAATGTGCGCTTGCCACGGCGCACGTGCTCCCTGTGGGCGACGATTGCGCTCCGAAAGATGGCGGCCGTTGCTCGGTTCGGCAGCGAAGCTCCCGGTAAGGGTTAACTAGACGAGGCGTCCCATCGCCTTCTAGACCCGTATCCGAGAGCGGCGTAGGAGGGCCCGCGGCGGAATGAAGGCGAACATATACATCCCTTGCCCAGACGCTAGGGTTCTGCACGGCGGTCACAAGACCATCTACCGCCAAGCCGAAGTGCTGCAGGAGCTCGGCTATGCAGCGCGCGTCGTCCACCGCCGGACCAAAGCCCGCCTTCGAGCCTTTCGCTCCTCGGCCGAAGTCATCACGTTTGGCATGGTCTCTCCCCGACCCGACGACATCCTGGTCTTGCCCGACATATACCGCAATGCCCTCGATCCCAAGAACCCCAACACTTTGGTGCGCCGGACGAAGGACTTCGTCAAACAACCACTCGCTCGTTGGCTCAACCCGCTCCAGCTGGCGGAAGCACGAGCCCTGGCCGCTCGCTTTCGTCGAATCGTGATTCTCAACTTGAATGCCTTCAATGTTCTTCGGGGAATCAGTCTCGAAGATACTCCGGAGAGTCACCCTTTCAGAGATCCAAGAGTCGAAGGTATGATCGTCGTTTCGCGACAGAACGAAGAGCTCATGCGGTTGGCGTTTCCGGACCTACCCATTCATTACTATCACAAGTCGGTCGACCCTGATGTCTTCCGACCCAATCCCGCAAAGCGGGCCGAGATTTGTCTTTTTCCGAGAAAGCGTCACGAAGAGATATCGCAGGTCGTTGCCATCTTGAAGGCGCGCGGTAGCATCGCCGATTTTCAGCTGACGCCGATGCATGGCCTTTCCGAAGACGGCGTTGCCGAGATCATGGGTCGGTCGAGGTTCTTCTTCAGCTTCAGTTCGTTGGAGGGGCTTCCGCGTCCGCCCATGGAGGCGATGATGGCCGGGTGCATCGTCATCGGGTTCCATGGTCAGGGCGGAAAAGACTACATGCGGCCCGAGTTCGCTTTTCCCGTCGAATCCGAGGATGTCGTGTCGTTCGTTCATGAAGTCGAGCGTGCGCTCGCTGAACATCGAGAGCGCCCGGAGGCCATGGATGCCATGGCGGACCGGGCCCGGGCTTTCGTCTCGAAAGAGTACTCGCCCGAGCGTGAGAAGGAAGAGCTGCGGGCCATCTGGTCTTCGATCGTCTGACGAGGTTGAGTCCGCGATGCAGGGGGAGACGTGAGCGCGGTTTGGTTCCTCGGGCGGCTCGTGGCGAGTAAGGCTCGTCGCCAAAGATTCGCCCGTTCCGTCCAGCCGGAAGCGGCGTCGAAGCACATGCACCTCGACGCAGACCGTACCGGCTGGTAGCCCCGAGAGCCTCCTGGTTCGAAACCGCGCCGACCGATGACGACAGCTCTCGAGACCATCTTTTCGCCCATCGTTCTGTTCTTCGGGCTCGGTTTCTTTGCGGGTCTGGTTCGATCAGACCTGTCGATTCCAGAGTCGATCGCCAAGGGGCTGGCCCTCTATCTCATGCTCGCCATCGGCTTCAAGGGCGGAGTCGAGGTCACGCACGCCGGGCTCAGTCCCACCATGCTGTCGACGATCGCGGCGGGGGCGGTCGCGTCCTTTGGACTTCCGCTAGTGGCGTTCGGGCTCCTCCAGGTGCTCACCAAGCTCGACCGGATCAATGCGGCTTCCATCGCCGCCCATTACGGCTCGATCAGCGTGGTTACCTTCGTAGCCGGCACGCAATACGTTTCATCCCTAGGGCTCCAGTACGATGGATTCCTCGTGGCCGTCGTGGCGGTGATGGAGACTCCCGCCATCCTCTCAGGTCTTTGGCTTGCGGGCTCGGCAGCATCGGCACCGGATCCGGGAGCGAAATCGAGTGGTCTTCTTCGCGAGGCCCTTTTCAACGGCAGCGTGGTGCTGCTCGTGGGCAGCTTCGTCATCGGTCTCGCGACCGGAGATGACGGCTATCATCAGATCGACGCCTTCATCGACACACCTTTCAAAGGCGTACTGTGTTTCTTTCTTCTCGATATGGGCATCGCCGCGGCGTCGCGGATCCGCGGCGCGCAGCATCTCCGATTCAGCCTCGTGGCTTTCGGCCTACTCATGCCGATGATCGGGGCGTTGGTCGGATTGATGGGAGCGTTCTTGATCGGTCTTTCCGTGGGGAGCGGCGCCCTTTTCGTGACGCTCTGCGCGAGCGCGTCGTACATCGCGGTGCCGGCCGCGATGCGGGTCGCGCTCCCGCAAGCCAACCCCGCCTACTCATTGACACTTTCGCTCGGCGTCACCTTTCCGTTCAATCTTATCATCGGCATTCCGACCTATGTCGCCGCCGCATCCAGGATCTTGGGGTGAGCATGATGGTTATCGAGACCCACCTTCGACACAAGCTGGAGATCATCATCGACCAACCGCACTTGCGGCGGGTGGTCGAGGTCCTGGAACGGCATACCGTGCGCGGCTACACCGTGCTCCCCACCCTCTCGGGAAAAGGCAGCCGCGGTGACTGGGTGCCGGACCGACTCACGCATGCCGACGATCGCGTCGTGGTCGTGGCGGTCATGGCGAAAGAGATCGCGGACGAAACGCTCGAGTCCTTGGCCGAGCTCTTCCTCGAGCTGCCGGGGGTCGCCTTCGTGAGCGAGGTCCGCGTATTGAGACCGGACCGCTTCTAGCCGTCGCTACGTCGAGCCGCGAGCCACCTCGACGACGGCCGTCAGCCGACGGGCGCCGCTTCGTCTTCCAGCGTCGTGAGCTGGGCCGATTGACGCTTGGCCCGAGCCCGCTGGCGAGCAAAGCCGCGCGGGTCCAAGAACTCGTCGATCGGAGCTTCTCCGAGAACCTCGGCCGGATGCTGCAGGTCGGGGAGTTCGGACTCCGCGCGCGGAGCAGCGATGGTCGCTCCCGTTTCGGGCCCCCCACCGCACACCTTGGCCGCGGCGGCTGCATTTTGCCGTTGATAGCTGCTGGCTACGCTGGGCCGGCTGCGTTCGATCTGCACGAGCTCTTCCTTGGTGAGCACGCGGTCCGGATCGAACTTGAAGTCGATATCCTTTTGCCCTCGGTACCCGATGCGGCCCAGGTCATAGAAGCGTCGTTCGAATCCGGATTTCATGGCCGCTCTCAGACATCCCAGCATGTACTTGCGCTTGTAGCCGTCCTTGAGCCACGGATAGCTGAAGAAGGTCTTACGCATGTAGAAGCGCCGGTAGTTCTTCATTACCCCGTTGAGCACCTCGCTCCGCGTCATGCTCTCGGGCTTCATGATGGGGGTGACGAAGTTGTAGCGGGCGTAGTCCCGGACTTCGACCTTGTCGCCCAGCTCCTCGAAAAGGTCGGAGAAGGGCCAAGGCGTGTACATGATCCAGTTGGCCATGTCGCACTCCCAGTCCATGGCCCAACGGTACGTGTCCTCGATGCTTTCGGGGGTTTCGTTCTCGAGGCCGATGATGAACTGGGCCTCGGCGACCATTCCCGCTTCCCGAAGGAGTCGAATCGCCTTCTTGTTCTGGGCGACGGTCGTCTCTTTTCGAAAGCGCTCTAGATTCAACTGTGCCGAGGCTTCGGTACCCAGCGACACGTGCACGAGACCGGCCTTGCGATACAGAGGCAGAACGTCTTCGTCGCGCAATATGTCGGTGACCCGGGTGTTGATGCCCCACTGAACACCGAGGTCGCGGTCGATGAGTTCGTTGCAGAGCGCGATGAACTTCTCCCGATTGATCGTCGGCTCTTCGTCGGCCAAAATGAAAAAGCCGATGTCGTGGTTCCTCACGAGGTCTTCGATCTCGTCCACGAAGTTCTTCGGCGTTCGCATTCTATAGGTTCGCCAAAACTTCCACTGCGAGCAGAAAGAGCAAGTGAACGGGCAGCCTCGGGCGAAGTTGGGAATGGCGACTCGCTTGTTGAGCGGCAAGTAGATGTACTTGTCCCAGTCCAGAAGGCTCCAATCGGGACGGAGGCCATCCAGGTCTTTGATCGGCTGGTGGGCTGGTGTCGCGACCGTGTCCTCGCCGTCGCGGAAGGCGAGACCCCGGATTCGTCGTCGGTCGCGCTTCAAGGTCCCCGCCTCGAGCGCCTGCACGAAGTTGACCAGGATCTCTTCACCTTCACCGCGTACGATGTAGTCGATGTGTGGCGCTTCTCGCAGTACCTGCTGGTACATGAAGGTAGCGTGGATCCCGCCTAGTACGGTGACCGCTTCAGGATGGACCTTCTTGGCGATGGCGAGGGTCTCTTCGGCCTTGTAGATGCTCGGCGTTATACTCGTGCATCCGATCAACGCTGGCGACGCCTCCTCGCGGAGCAGGGCCTCGAGCTGGTCATCGTCCAGGTTCATCGTCATGGCATCGATGAAGCGAATGTCTTCGTATCCATGAAGCTTCAAGGCACCAGCCAAGTAGGCGACCCAGGCCGGGGGCCAGTTGCCGGCGATCTCGGCGCCGCCGGAATGGTAGTTCGGGTGAATCAGGATGATGCGCATGATGGTTCTCCTAAAAGAGAGGAAGGCGGTCGAATCTCAAACCGGCAGGCCGGAAAGCCGAGAGCGGCACATTCGATCTCGCGGACGCGGACTCCCGGGGCGGCTAGCTGCAGAAGGCGTTCGAAGGCGGCCGCGTAGTAAGCTCCAGCGGGCTCGGCAGCATTGGTCGTACGACAGGTTGGGCTGTCGGTGAGTCGAATCACTCCCGGGTACGGACCCTCGGTCGAAAACCCACCCCGCCCGGCGAAGGTCCAGGCGTGACGTGAGAAGGCGAGCAACAAGAGGGGCAGCGCGAGCCGAGCGGGGAGCGCCCCGAGGACCCAGCGGAAGGGCGGGGGGATCCGGTTCTCGGCGACGTACTGACCGGTGAGTTCGCCGGCTCGGCTCAGGATGGCCTCCGATCGATCGTGAGGGCGGAGGGCCCGCAGCGCCGTGACCAGGTCGACGAACCAGGTCTCGGGAATCATTGCTCGGCAGGACTCCCGACGAAGGCCGGTGGTCTCGAGCAGGTCGCACTCGAACGAGGCGCCTTCGAGCTCCCGGGCGGCCCGCAGGGTCTGCAGGACCGCGTTCGGGCCGATCCGAGCCGCGTCCGTCGGAGCGTCCGCGGCCGGACCAGGCGATGAAGATTCGAGGACGGCCAGACTCAATCGCGCTCTCCTTGCGGAAGATTCCGCGGTGTAGTCTGCGGTTGACACCTCCTGCAGTCAAGAGGGTGCTACACGAAGCACCCCGGAGGCTCCCGGCCGGAGTAGGCGCAGAAGTTCAATGAAAACGGGCTATTGCGATTGAGCCGGGCCGTCGACCGGCGTCGGAAGCAGGAAATGGCGGAGTGCGGGCTTGTCCGGCTGGAGAATGGCGAGGCCAAGGGGAGCGTCCGTCCACGCGCTCGCTTCGGGGCCGAGACGCCGGGAGAAGCTCTCGAGACGTTGGGGAGAGCCGAGCCGTAGGCCCCCGTCGGTTCGGACCACCGGAACGGCGTCCACGCGAGTCTGGCTCCCCGCGACCGACCACACAGCCAGCCAGTTTCCGTCCGGTGAGAAGTCGACTCGTTGAAAGGTCGTCAGAGGCACCTCGAACCGGGTGACGGGACCTCGGCTCCACGATGCACCGAGGTAGGCTCCTCCGGCAAACTGGACGAGCGCGAAGCGGTGGGTCGGGTGGGCGACCAGGTCCGTGATCGGAGGCATCGGGTCGGGCGCCCACCACGCTGCGAGGCCGTCGATCAGCGGGTGGGACGTTTCCTTCAGCTGCGCATCGAAGGCAACGACGGACCCGGACCGGCCATGAAAGACGAGCTTGCCGTGGGGCGAAACAAAACCAGGTCCGATCGCGACCTCGGCCGTCCGTTCGGCTTTGCCGGGCGCGACCGCGAACGCTCGCAGGCTGTACTCGGCGTCCATGGCGGTCGCGGACAAGGTTTCGATTCCGACCAGAAGTGTGTTCGGTCCCCAGCGGTACCCGCCCGAGATCGTCTCTTCAAAAATGGTGCAGACCCGGTGCGTAGACGCTTCGCCCGTTCGTGCGTCGAGTAAAACGAGGAGCCTTAGGTTCAGGTAACCCGCCAGCTTTGGGTTGAAGACGGGCAAGAAATCGAATTCACCGTCGGCAACGTTGTCCAGGTAGTCTTCGGCGAGTGTCGAGGCGGTCGCGCCCGAACCCGACAGATCAAGGAGAGTGACGCCGTTTCCCAGGGCGACGGTCGCCACGGTCGATGCTCGGGGAAAGCTGAATATCGAGTCGATGCTCTCCGGCAGCAGGACCGTTCGTTTCACAACTTCTTTCGTCACGTTACCTCCGGTCGCTCCGGTCGCCCGGTCGGGCATTGAATCGCTCCGCGATCGACAACCGAGTACGCCACAGAGAGCGACGAGGATGATGGCCGAACGCGCCACTCCGCGGACCATATCCTCATTTCGCCTCTGGGCGCCGCGGTTTCGACCCGCGATTACGAGCCTCCGCTCCGCCGATAGCCGATGAAATCTTCGAAGGGCTCCGGGTCGAGAGCTTCGAGCCTTTGGAGCTGCTCCGCGAGACCGGCTTCGAAAGCACCCCGGTCGAACTTGGCCTTACGCAAAACGCTCTTGCTGATGCTGTCGGCCGTCTCGCGGAGTCCATCGGCGTGGTTGTCGGCGATCTCTTTGAGTCGATAGTACCGAAGTGGATTGAGACAAGTGAAGCGCGTCCACAGTGTGGGGTCGATCCGATCGAGCAGCTTCTTCGTCTCTTTGAAGAACTGCTGATACTTGTAGCCGATTCGACCGCGGATCGGATGAAACCCGTCCATCTCGATCATGTACCAGTCGGTTCCGAAGATGATCTTGTCTTTGAGGGCTCGGTTCTCCGGCCTCAGGATCAGCTGTCGAAAACGCTTGGCATTCTCCCATATGAAGAGAAACGAGATGTCGACGTAGCAATTGTCATAGGCCTTGACGAGCTCGATGATCCGCTCGTCCCAGGGGACGATGGCGTCGTTATAGCCCTGAGTCTTGCCTTGGTTGCCCCCCCACGTCGAGAAGCCGTTGCTGTCGGCACCGAAGTGAGCCAGGCATAAATGGAGTTTCGGGAAGGCCTTCAAGACCTCCCCCCATGCGCTCGGGGAGACGTACGTTTCACTGAACCAGTAGCTGGGCCAATCCTGTTTGAACTGGCGTCGGCCGCCCTGGGCTTTGTCGTACTCCCTCTTCAGCGCCGCGTACGAGGCCTCTCCTGGCGCATCCAGGCGGAAATAAATGCCCCGTTCGTGGGTATACATCCCTTCGGGACTGCAGTGAGTCATGATTGGGATCTTCTCCTTCTCACAGAATCCGAAGAGGCTCCGTAGCCCTTCGATCCGGTCGAAGTCGTTGGGCTTGTATCCAAGTGATGGATACATCTTGATACCCACGAAAGGACCTTTGTTCGACGCGGTTGCGATCGAACTGCGAAAGGTCTGCTCCCGTTCTGACCAGCGCCGAGGCTCGTAGTGATACAGCGGCAAGATCTTGAGAGGGTGGAGCAATGCCGCCAACTGATGGTCTCGGACCTGGCGGGCGTACGGCACGTACATCTTGAACTCGTTGTCGTCCAGCCAGACCAGCTCGCGCTCGATGCTACCGTCTTTCCGCTCGTGGAGAATCAGTGCGAAGTAAGCGGGCTCCTCGATGACCTTGCGACTGACGGAGACCATCGGCCGACTCCTCTTCGCCTTTTCGCGAGCCCTCATGGCTGCCAGCTGGTCTGCGACCTCTGGTGGGAGGCCCAGGCGCGCTGCTTTCGGACCGAGTCCCGAAACGTCGATGTCGTCGCGGGCAGGAGGAATGGTGCGTCGAATCACGGTCGTTCCACTGCGGGGGATTCGGTAGGTCTCGGTGATGATCTCTCGGCGCTTGACCCGGAAGTACACCTGGAACCCGGACAGGCCGGCATGATGGGCGTAGTCCATGTCCATGGGCAGCACGATGAGCCCCACGAAGCCCTCGGCCGGTGCCTCGAGACGGTCGTACGCCTCGTCTGCTTCGCGGACGGCGATGTCGGCGATCTGCATCGTCGGCTTTTTGCCCACGGCCCCCAGTCGACCGGCTCCGATACCCGCTGCCGCGAGTCCGCCGGTCGGGCGCTCGACCCATTTTCGGCTCATCCGCATCGGAAAACGCGGCCACAAAAGCGGCATGGGCGTCGTGTGGCTGGTCATGATGTGGGAATGCCCGTCCAATACGAACAGGGCGGGGGGCATCGCTCGAAGGTTGGCCAGGTAGGTGTCCTGGTCCTCTCGGCGGGCTCGGGCGATGCGTCGGGCGAAGATCATGGTGACACCCTATCGTACTTCAGCTGCCGTGGGCCTCGGTGAGCTTGTCCTTGGTGTCGTCGTCCGGCTCGCCGCTTTCGTCCAGCTCGTGCGACGACTGGAAGTCGACGAGAGCGGACCGAGTCCGGGGGCCGAGCTTGCCGTCCACGCGACCGCAGAAGAATCCCAGATTGTTGAGCCTCGCCTGGACACCCTCGAGCTCATCGATGGGGTCCAGTTGCCCGAGGTCGAGATCATAAACGAGGCCATGATCCGGGATTCTGAGGACGCCACGGCGGGCCTTGGGCGAGATCGCAGCCTCGACCAGTCCGTCGCCGTCCGTTTGACCCTCGAAAGGGTCGCCGCCATCGACGGTGAGTTCAAAGCTAGCGTTGGCTACCGGTTCATCCAGAACGCACACCCGAACCCGCAAAAGGTTGGTGGCGGCCGTAACTCGGAGGCTGTGCTTTTGGTTGGTCGGCAGACTCTGAGTCTTGGCCTCGGTCTCGGGGACGAACACACGGTCGCCCGGGGCCAAAACGTTCGGATCCGGCCGGAGATCCTTGAGTCCTTCGTTGTTCGCGTGGCTCCAGATCGCGTCGGCGGTTTGGCCATACCGATCGGCGATCGAAGAGACGCACTCGCCGGCCTGCACGCGATGGTAGCGCCCCTCCGCCATCGTCTCGGTTCTACCAGTCCAGAGAATCCCCGACAATACGACCCGGACCCGCGGAGAGCGGGACCGCCGGTCTCTCATTTGCAGGCAGAATTGCACGACGAAGCGGGCGGAGTCAGGGGGCACGGGTGAAGGCTGGGGCGGGGACGGCGTGGATCCTCGCGCAAGCAGCGTGCGCGGTGTCTTCCACCGCGCCGGACGTGTTGGGCGACTGCGCGCCGGAAGCTGCCCGTCGCGAGGCGATCGAGCAGCTGTTCAGTTCCTTCGAGCGTTCGTATGACGCTGCGGACGTCGCCGGGCTGGCCGACCTCTGGTTCCCGGACGGCGATCTACACACTCTGTCCGGAGGCGTGGTGCGGGGTCGGGAAGCCGTCCGAGACTTCTATGAAAGACTCCTGGCCGGCCCGTACCGGGATTCCCGTTTCACGCTGACCGCGGAACGCGTCCGATTTCTCACCTGCGACATCGCGGTGGTCGACGGGCGGTGGTCGGTCCGCGGGGACGCCTTGCCCGCGGGTCAGCCGACGGCCGGTCTGGTGACGCAGGTCCTCGTGCGAACGAGGGACCGGTGGGGAATCGTGTCCGCCCGTCCGAGCGTCCCGCGCCGCGGTCACACCAAGGACCTCGGCCGATAGGCGCCTCGACCCGACCACCCGACCGACGCCATCCGGGGTAGCGGCCCCCCGAGAGGCATATCCAAGCATGCCGAGGCCACCGCCTCGGCCTCCTCGTGAGGAGAGAGGGGCCGAGGCGGTTCAGGCGAAGGAGGGGACGACTCTAGGGCAGGATGACGCCGTCCGACCGGAACTCGAGGTTCTGGATGCGGTTGTCATCCACGACCGTCGTGTCCGCTTCGGAGAACGGGAACGCAGCGCTCGTCGTGGCCAGGAGGTACTCGGCCAGCGCGTCCTGCTCCGTGCCGGTCTCCGCGAAGGTGGCTCCGCCGTCGAACATCCCGTTGGGCAGGTCGACCCGGTTGGCCGCCGGTCCCTGCGGGAAGGGATAGCCGTCGCCGCCCCCCGCGAGGAAGTTCAGCGTCACCACCCGGTACGTATCCGTGGGGTTCACGGTCACGCCGTTTTCGACGATCACGATGTCGCCACTGGGGCCCTCGATGACCGCACTCTGCACCTTGGTACCCGCGGGCAGGGCCGGATCGAAGCTGAAGCGGATGCCCGCAACCTGCGGGAAGCGCCCGCCGGCGTTCGATACCGCGCCCACCGGGACGTTCTCGATCGCGTGCTCGAGGACCGCCTTCAGCTCGTCGTTGGTCAGGGTCAGGAGGGACAGCGCATTGTTGAAGGCGAGGACCCGGCTGATGTCGGCTTGCGAAATGTCACCCTCGAGCTTGCCCGCGGCTGCGATCGGAGCGTTCGGCAGAAGAAGCACGTCTTCCGGGTTCGTCGAACCCGGCGGGAACTCGATCCGACCGATCTCCGAGCGGATGCCGCCGCCATTTTTGAAGGAAACGACGACGTTGCTCTCGAAGCCCTGCGCGTAGGTGAGGTTGGCATCGGCGGTCAGGTTGCCGAGATTCGTTTCCGCGATGCGAACACCGGTCTGGAAACCGTCGACGGTCTCGAACCGGCGACCTTCCAGAAAGACGCTGGCGTTGCCGAAGATGTTGCCTTCTTGCGCGATGAGTACGCCTTCGATGGCATTCTTCAGGTCGACGACGTCAGGATTCGCGACGGCACCGAGGTCCGTGACGCCCTGAGCATCGGCGGCGAAGGAGCCGCTCAGCACTTCGTCGAGCAGCCCCGGAAGAATCAGGCCGTCCGCGTCGAAAGCGGACACGAGCCGGCCGACGTAGCGGAAGTCGCCATCGGTGTTCACGAGCGCCACCGGCTTTCCGTTCGGGTTCGTGAACAGCTCGGGGTAGTCGCCCTGCCGCGAGTCACCGGCCCGAATTCGGTCGTTGCTGTCGGCGAGCAGCGTGTTCGAGCCGCCGCCCACGATGATGTCCACGCCCACGAGACGGACGGCCAGGGCTCGCTCGGCGTTTAGCGTCTGCAGGTGCATCAAGGCGATGATCTTGTCTACGCCCTGGTTCACCAGCGCGTCGATGGCGGGCTGAACTTCAGCCGCGAGGAGGTCGGGGTCATCGACTGCGGGCGTGACGAACTGTGCATCGATGTTCGTGATCACGGGAAGGGTCGGGGTGGCGACCCCGACGAGACCGATGGTCTCTCCATCCACGGTGATGACGGCCGACTTCGCGTAGCTATTGGGGATGGTCGAAGCATCCTGGCCGTCGGCTACGAGGAGCGGCGAAAGATTCGGCTCGCTGGCAAAGTCGATGTTGGCCGAAAGAAATGGGAAGTCGGCGCCGCCGTAGCTTCCGTCGACCGCGGTGAAGTCGAAGAAGCCGATCGTGCCGGTATCGATCTCGTGGTTGCCCACGCAGGATGCCTGAAAGCCCATCAGGTTGTGGAACTGGATGTCGCCACGGCTCTGTCCCGGCACACCCAGGAACGGAGCCAGCGCTGCATCGGCCTGGGCAAAGGCCGACGGCCCAGGAATCGTGAGGTCGCCGGAAGCGAGGCGCGCGGTGTTGTTCGGGAACTGGTCCGCGAGCACCTCGATGATGCCCGAGAACTCGGCTACGCTCTCCAGTCCGGTGTTGCCGTCGTTATCGGCGGTGTGGAGCAGATTCAGGACGAACGCGTTCTCGGCTTCAAAGAAGCCGCCCACCGGGGGATTCTTTCCCCGAGGGTTCGAGAACTTCACGACGAACGGGTGCGAACGGTCACCCGGTGCGAGCTCGCCGTCGAGAGACGGGTTGATGATGAAGACCGCGTCGCCGCTGGGCGTATAGCCGTCCGCGTTCTTGGCGAAGCGATGACCGTTGCGCAGAACGACGCGAACCGGACCGACGACGGTGTCGTGACTCTTGTTCTCGACGACGCCGAAAACGATGTTGCCGCGATAGAACGGCAGCAGGAACTGCGGGGGAAAGGTGCGGACCTTCAGTCCGGCGCTGTCGCCCCAGCTTTCGCTAACCGCCGAACCGCTGGCGAACGCGGTCCCGCTCGAGGCGGCCAAAACCGCCGTCATGAATAGTGTGCTCAATCTCATTGTCGTGAACCTCCCTGTGCTTTCGGCCACGCCGTCGGACCTCAATGTGGGATTCCGCACGTGACCACTGGCGTAGGGACGCTCAGTGCCAGGTCAACGTTCGCGGCCGAGGGCTACGATGTGACAGATGGGAGACGCTTGCGTCTGTCGTCGAGCCATTGAATGGCTTTCTACTCGCGCAGGGCTGCGTCGAGGCGGCGCAGGTGCAATGTCATCGGGCGGCGATTTGCGCCGGCCGATTCGGACGGCTCCGGCCGCCGCGGTGCGTCGGCGATCTCGGCTCGGGATGAAAGACCCCATCCATCAGGCTGGGGTTCCGCGGCGTTCAGCTTCCACGTCGAGAATTCGATCGTGAAACGACGAGGTAGGTGAGCGAGCTCAGGAACACGCTGGTCAAGAAAGGCGCGGATAGGGGGAAGGCGTACAGAGCGATCGGCGTCGTGACCAATCCGACGATCAGGGCGGCGACGGCGGCCGGTCCGCTGCCCCGCGGGTCGTACAGCGCGGCGATCGTGACTACGAGAATGCCCGCCGTACCGAAGGTGGAAGCGGTCTCTACCAGTCCGTAGACGCTATCGGCATGGATGGCCACGACGTAGGCGAAGACCCCCGATCCGACGACCACCATCCGGCCGACCCACACCTTCGCGCTCTCCGACGTGATCTTCAGGCCGGGTACCAAAACGTTGTGCGAGAGGAGAGCCGAAGACGAGAGAAGGATACTGTCGATCGTCGACAGGATCGCCGCCATCAATGCGCACGCGAAGACCATGTGCAGCGCATGGGGGAGGAACCGCTCGGATAGACTGGGCAGAAGCTGCTCCGGGTCGGCCAGCCCCGGAAGGATTGACGGTCCGACCAACCCCAGGGCAATGGGCACCGCGCCCACCGCAAGATACAGCCCGCAGGCGGCCAGCGAGGCCCGCTGGGCAACCGCCGGAGATCGAGCGGCCAACACGCGGGCGATCAGTTCTTGCGCGACCAGTGAGCCCAAGACGGGGACCGACCATCGGTCGAGCTGCGCGAGGAACGATTCGCCGGCGGGAACGAGGCTTAGGCGTGATTGGCTGAGTGAGCCATCGAACGTCGAGACCGAACCGAGGCTGAACGCCAAGACCACGAAGAGTCCCACGGCAAGTACCGTTCCCTGGACGACGTCGGTGACCACGTCGCCCATCAGTCCCCCCACGAACGTATAGGCGATGACGATGGTGGCAGACACGATGATGGCGGTGTCGACGTCGAGATCACCGGTCACGGCCAAGACCTGCCCGAAGGCGCGTACCTGAGCTGCACCCCAGATCAGGGACGAAGGCACGAGGATGAGCACCGCGAGTCGCTCGGCCGGCACGCCGTACCGGCGACGATACAGATCGCCGAGAGTGACGTACCCACCCGACGAGAATCGTCGGGCCAAGAAGAGTCCGGTCAGGAGCAGGCACAGCGCGTAGCCGAGCGGGTCGGCCCGTGCCCCGGACAGCCCGGACGCATACACCGCCCCGGATGCCCCCAGGCAGGTCTCGGCCCCAAACCAAGTCGCGAACAGCGACAGGGTGAGAACGAACGTCCCCAGGCGGCGACCGGCCACGAAATAGTCCTCTTCGGTGCCGATCGAGCGTGAAGCCCAGATGCCGAGCCCCATCTGTACGAGGAAGAAGCCGGCGAGCCACAGCCAGGTCACGCGACGGAGCCTACACCATCCACTCTTGGCTCATCGGTTTTGGGGGCGGGGAGGTGCTGCTATCATGCTCTCAAATGGGTACGGCTCGGATGTGGTGCGTCGGCTTCGGTCTCGCGATGACCGCCTGCGCGTCCAGCAGTCGCGGAAGCTCGGTCACGACGTCCGACGGAGAAGAGGTTCCCCCGGAAGAGGCCATGGAAGTCATGGAGGTCGAGGTCGTGGTCGAGAAGTGTCGCGTGCCCGAGCTGAAGACTTACTTTGCCTTCGACTCCGACCAGGTCGCACAACACGAAAACCTCGATGCACTCGCCGAGTGCTTGGTCTCGGGGCCGCTTCGGGGACACACCATTCTCCTCCGCGGACATACCGACCCGCAGGGCGACGAAACCTACAACGTTCAGCTCGGACTATCCCGGGCCCAACAAGTGGCAGCTTACTTGGTCGCGAAGGGGGTGAGCGAAGACCGGATCAAGTACCGGTCGCTGGGGCCGAGCGAAGCCAGCGACGATCCCGCCGACTTCCCCCGGGACCGGCGGGTCGACATCGACATCCTACTATGACGACTTCGAGCCCTACCCATCGCCGTCGATTTGACCCGCATGGGCGAGGGCCAAGGCCTCGACCGACTGGACTTCGACGTACCCTTGCGAGCTGGCTGGATTGAGCCCTTGACTGGCCTCCATCGAAGAGTCGTCCTCGTTGTAGATCGACTGGGGAACGGCCTTCATCGCTTCGAAAAAGAGATTGCCTCGGTAGAGGCCGACCTCGACCAGCCCCGTCGCCGGCTTCGTCAGCGCCTGGACGGCACCCCGCGCTGCACGGGCCGCCGGGTCGAAGTAGCGACCGTCGTAGATCTGGTCCGCCAAAAAGCGAGAGAGGGTTGCGAAGAGCTGTGAAGCTCTGCGGTCCAGCGTGGCCTGCAAGACGCTTCGAAGCCCGAATCCGAGCAGCTCCATCCCGGGAGCTTCGTACACGCCACGGGACTTGGTCCCGATGACGCGATTCTCGAGAGCGTTTTTCATCCATATGCCGTTGCGCCCGGCGATGGTGTTCGCCAGCTGCATCGCCTCCAGCGGAGACATCGCATCGCCGTTGATGGCGACGCACGCTCCGCGCTCGTACCGTAGGGTGACCTTCTCGACTTCGTCGGGAGCTTCCTCGGGCCAGACGCCCATGATCGGCTTCACGATCCGACACGAGGTCGTCAGGTCCTCCAAGTCTTCCGCTTCATGGGAGAGGCCCGCGAGATTGGCATCGGTCGAGTAGCGCTTCCGCGGTCCGGTCGAGGCTTCGATACCTTTGTTCTGGAGATAGGCCGCCATTTCTTTGCGACCTGGAAACTGCTCGAGAAGCGTCGGATCCCGCCAGGGGGCATAGACCTTCATCGTCGGCGCCAAAGCGTTGGTGTACCGCTCGAAGCGGAGCTGGTCGTTGCCCCGGCCAGTCGCGCCGTGGGCCAGGACGGTGCACCCGCGCTCGACCATCTTGGGGAGTAGGCCGCGGACCGTGACCGCCCGGGCGATGCCCGTCGTGTTCCAGTAGCCGCCGTCGTACATGGCCTGGCTCTGGACCACGTCGAAACAGGCGGCGGCCATCTCCGACTTGAGGTCGACGACGATGGTTTCCGCACCGGTCGGGGCCATCTTCGCGATTACGCCTTGAATGTCGTCTTCATCGGGTTGTGCCAGGTCGGCGGTAAAGCACGTGACCTGAACGCCGGCTTCGAGCAGACGCGTGGTCACGGTTTTGCTGTCGAGTCCGCCGGAGACGCAGATCCCGACGCGGTGGCCTTGGAGATCCTGCAGACGCATCGACCCGCCATAGCACGCGCGTATGGCCGTGGGGCTGAAATCAGCCGCGCCGTCATCCGGGTCTCGAGTCGCAGGTGTCGGGGCCTTCCACCTCCCCGGACCCGAGCAGACTCAAGCGCTCCGCGGAGCGGGCTTGGGAACGATGCGCGGTCGCCACACCGAAAGCGCCACGTTCGCGGCGTAGACCACGAGCATGATCACCAGCCCGCTTCGCTCCATGCGGAGCGCTTCGGCGAGAGGCTGCATCGCCGTCAGGTCGCCGGCCGCGATCTGCGCGGTGAGCCGGGCCGCGGCGCGCGTGGGCGAATCAATGACCAGGATCGTCCCCTCGAACACGAGCGGCACCATCGCGAGTTTCACCCACACCCACGCCGCGTTGTGAAAGCTCTTGTGAAGTCCCATGGTGGCCAGACCGGTCACGACGGTCAGAACGAGCGATGGGATCAACAGTCCACGAGTCACGGTCGTTATCGCGCCGCGGAGGAGGGCATGCTCGCCGGGCGGAAGGTCCGCCGCGTAAACCGACAACCCGAGCTGCACTCCCGCGGCCCCCATGACGCCGATGGTTCCTAGCTCGTGCAGGAACTTGAGAAAGCGCTTCATCGTTCGCAGGCTAGCCGCGCGGTTTGCGGCGAGTCAGGACCAAAGCGGCGAGCAGCGCCAGTCCACCGAGCCAGGGTGTAGAAGGCCGACCAGAGCTCGTGCAGCCGCAGCCATCATCACTGGCCGCCAAGCGTCCGGGAGCCGCATCGGCGAACCCGGCATCGGGTCGAGGCGCGGCGATGTCGAGGACATTGACGACGACCGTCACCGCCGGCCCGGGCCCGAACCCATCGTCGGCGCTGACGTCGATCTCGAACGCGGTGTCGGCCTCGACTTGGGGTGCCAAGAACCGGAAGCGCGGCTCGCCCTTTTCCTGCGCCGAAATGCCCGACCCGGACTCTGGTTCGAAGTTGAAGGTCAAAGGGTCTCCGTCCGGGTCTGTGGCGCGCGCAACCAGCGACACCCACTCGCCCTCATTGGCGGTCTTCCCCAATACTTCGGGCGCCGTCGGCTCTCGGTTTTCCGACCGGATGACCACCGTCACCGAGGACGTCGTTCCAAAGAGGATCCCGTCGGACGCGGCGGCCGCGAGCGCTACCGTTGCCGATTCGGTGTTCTCCGGGGCCGTGAACGTCACCGCCGAGTCCGTCGACCCTTCGAGGGCTACGGTCGGCCCCCCAACCTGCGTCCAGCGGTATCGCTGAATGCGATCCCCATCGGGGTCGGCGGCCGTCGCCGTCAACGTGACGAGCGTTCGTTCCACCGCCGCGGTCGGGCCGGACACCACGGGCGCGAAGGGCGCGCGATTCACGTCGCGGACGAGCACGTTCACGACGTCCGGCTCACTCACGTACTCATCATCGAAGACCTTCAGCTCGAAAGAAACCATCGTGTCCGTCACGACCTCGGGAGCGACGAACGCCCCCACGGTCGCCGTGAAGCTCAGGGAGGGACCCCCGACCTGCCGCCACGAGACGTCGAGGACGTCGCCGTCCGGGTCCGTACTGCCCGACGCGTCCAGCTGTACGAAAGTCCGTTCATCCACGACCCGGTCCGAGCCGGCGTTCGCTACCGGTGGCCGATTGATGCACAGGCCGCGGTCGGCCACCACGGTCGAGAAAGGCGTATTCGTAATTCCGGTGAACTCGATGTCGTCGATGTCCCAGCCCGCTCCCGACGCGGCCGGGTCGGTCGCCATTCGGAAGCGAATGAAGAAGGTCGTGTTGGAGAAGGTCTGGTTGAACTCGAGATCGACGGTCTCGAACTGTGGATACGCGGCGTTGTTACCCGAGTAAGCGGGTCGGTTCGCCAGCGAAGTCCGGGTGAACGAGAACAGAATCTGATTGTACCGTGGCGAGGCGTACAGGGATGCGTCCTCCCAGGTGATCCCGTTCGTACTGACCTCGACGACCCCGCCGTCATAGCGGTCTTCGAAGTCGAAGCGATGGCGATACGTCACGGTGAGGGGCCCCGTGCCCACCACCAATGCGGGAGAGGTGAGCGTGGACTCCGTCGGCCGGCCTTCGCTGACGCCACGCCACCAGTGCTGCTGGGGGCCGTGCTGGTAGCGCACGAAGCCCGTGGCCGAGCTGGGGAGCCTGGTTTCGGTCCAGACCGAGCGCGTTGCTTCAACGTCGTCGGTGGCCGACACCGACGCCAGTTCGTCCGTATGCACCCGGATACCGACGGTGGTGGTCACGGTGGGGCCGAAAGCCAGCGGTGCGTCGGTCACATCGATCGCGATGGACGCGGTGCTGACGTCGGTGATCCCGGATAGCGATACGGCCAGCGTCGCGGTGTCGCTGCTGAAAGGCGATAGGGGAAGGATAGAGCGCTGGTCGCCGTCGGGAAACGACAATCCGGGAGTGAGGGCACGGAGGGTGATGGTCGGCCGAACGAGATCGGCACTTCCGAAATTGGCCAGCTCGACGACGAGGTTTCCGGTCTCGCCGGAGTCGAGCGTGCCTTCTCGGTCACACCAGAACCGTTCGTCGTCGATGCGTCGCCGCACGATGTCGGCGCTCGCACCGATGCCGTAGCTTTCGACCACCGGTGTGTTCAAGGAGTCGTAGCGGTCCGGAGCCTGGGCGCTCACGCCGTTGCCCCGGCTGGCGAAGGCCTCGTACAGCAGCTCGAAATCACGGACGTCGCTTCCGTATGCCGCGAGGAGGATTGCGTCCCGTGCTTCGACCAGCGTGGGCGTCACCGGGGTGAGCTTGTATCCTCCGATTATGTACGTCTTCATGCGCTCGTACGCTTCGTCGAAGGCGTAGCGCTGAGTCTCGTTCAATAGCGATACGTAGCCCTGCCAGAGCATGGTGGCCCAGACTTCGCCGGTTCGGTGGACGAAGTGATTTTGGGAGCCGTCTTGACCGAACGCGGTCGGAACATCGGGAAGGCGCACCCCTTGCTGGATGTGCTCGAACGTGAGGGCGTTCTTGGTGCGGTCGACGGAGTACGGGACCCGGCGAATCCCAAAGTAGCCGTCGCGGACGTAGCTCGTACCGGCGTAGGCGCCACCGAACGATGGATTGGTCGGCACCGTGAGGTCATCGGGACGGGTCGTCGTGAGCAGGGCATGAAAGTCGCTCCAGCCTTCCCCCATGCCTCGCGCCTGGTTTCCGGTTAGACCCACGCTGTTTCCGATCAGGCGATTGCTGGCGTAGTGACCCCATTCGTGAGCGAGGACCAGCGTATCGAGACCGGAGTCGGTCTCCCGGGCGTCCGAACCCGTCAGGCGAAGGGAAACCGTTCCCGTGGAGGTGGCAGACTGGAGCGCGAGTCCGTCGGCGAGCGTCACCGACACCGCCGGTATGCCGACCGCGGGACCGCCGTCGCTCCCGAGAAACGGCGGCACCTTCGCCTGAATCTGTCCGGGGTCGACCGGGTCGTCGTAGATGACGACGCCGACGGCGCCGGCCGCCTCCGCGTTTCGGACCTTGGTTCCGAAAGTGCAGTTGCCCCGGAGGATGAGCGCGATCCGGCCGGTCAGGCCCGCGTTCAGCGGCTCGGAACAAGATTCGCTCGACCCATCGATCGCGCTGCTCGCCACGGCTAGTTCGCCCGTCACGTCGAATGCATCAGGGCCAAAGCCGGCGCCCCCCGCCAGTAGTGGCGTGCCGGGCTGGCGTACGATGCTCACGCGGTCCCGGCCGGTCCAGAGATACATCTGCATGATCGGATGCCCACCGTCGGCAGGCGTGCGCATGTTCGCGTTGTTCCGCCCTGACCAGTCCTGGATCTCGACCCGCAGGTTGTCGCCTTCGATCCCGCCGCGGCCGTAGTTGTTGGTCTGCCCGTTCCCGCTCTCTTCGTCGAAGCCCACATCGTAGAACTCGTCATGGAGCCAGTTGGTCACATAGAAGGCGTGGACAATGCTCGCTTGTCCTTGCTGTCGGTTGGCGCTGGCGTTCTGGGTGACGTCGAAACGATAGTCGAACGTATCCGGACCGTTGGTGGGGGCGCGGAAGTCGCCGGGACTGAAACCATCGACTCGGCTGCCGGGTGTGATGCCCAGGTCCCGGTCGGCGTAGGCGTCGATGTTGTTGCCGTTGGTGATCGTCGAGCCCGCGGTGAGCCAAGGGTCTCCGGTCGAGATCGCGCCGTGCGCGGTCGTGAAGAGGCGAGGCGCTTCCCAGTTTCGTGGGGGGAGCGCGGGAGTCCCGGTACGGTCGGGGATCTCGCCTTCGCCGTTGGGGCCGTCCTGGGGATGACCGCCCGAGTCTACGAATACTCGATAGGTAAAGGGGTGCTCCGCCATCAGGTCGTGGCGAAAGAGCACCTCGCCGCTTCGCGCAGAAACGACGTAAGCCAGCATCTCGGAGCGGTCTGCCAGCTCCGGCGAGACCTCGACGTGGTAGGCGGGTTCGAGCCCCGTCGCGTGACCGAAGAGGACACGTCGCACCCGGGTGGGCTCGCCGAGCCGCACGTCGAAGCTCGAAGACCGGGCGCGGAACTCGGTCCACTCGCCCTTTCGCGTGTGGGGCGCGACGTCGGGGCCGGGTCGGTCCAGGAAGTCCTGCAAAGCGACCTGAAGCGCCTGGGGCTCTTCGAGGGCAAAGTCGAGGGCCGCGCCGTCGGCTTCGGCGATGAAGGGACTGACGTAGCCGGTCACGCCCAGGAGCCGAAGGCGCTGGTCGAGCGCCACGTTGACCTCGTCCCGGAAGACCGGCACTCCACGAACGCGGCCGCTGAAGCTCACGATTATCGTGCCGTGACCGTGGTCGTGCACCTCGTGGATGTGCAGGCGGTCGACGTCTTCGGGCGTCCATCGGTACACCGGAGCCAGCTCCTCCAGAAAGGCGGTCGCGGCTCCGGCGGGAGTGATGGCCCACGCTGGCGGCTTCGGGCGGCCGGCGACCCAGAGCACGGTCGGAACCCCGACGCGGGGCTCCGTGGTGCGGACCTGGTACCGCAGGCGCGAACCGGGGCCAGCGTGCGGTACGCGACTCGAGCCGGACGCTTCGAGGAAGACATCTCGCCCGGGGACGGGGCCCCCGCCCGACGTGGGGCCGGCACCGAGGAGGCCGGCAGCCAGGATGGTAACGAAAACCCGCACTCCGATGTCCTAGCGAATCATCGGCCGATCGAGCAACGATCTCCTCGTCCCTCGGCAACCGAGGACGGTCGTCGACTCGAGTTTGGGAACTTGCGAGGACCAGCACACGTGGCGGGGTGCTGGGTGCAGTGCGGGCGGACGGAGCGCAGGAGTTCCCGCATTGGGGGTCTGGGCTGGATGGTTTTCCTGGGCACCCTCGCCGCCGCCGAGCCGGGACCGGCGCCCGACGCGTCGGCCGCGCCGGTCGCGCCGGTCGTCGAAAGCGTCGAGATCGAGAGCTCGGTGGAGATGGACCATCGTCGGCTCATCAAAAAGCTTCATCACCGCCCTCCTTCGGGGTTTTGGTTCTTTCGGCGGGAAAGCAACCTCGATTCGACCGCTCTCGAGCTCGATCGCCGGCGTGTCGACTCTTTCTACAAGCAGGCGGGGTACGTCAGGGCAGTGGTCGAGCCTCCCGTGGTCACGATCGAGGACGGCCGAGCTCACATCAGTTTTTCCGTCCGGTCCGGCGTCCCGGCGCTCCTGTCCCGCGTCGACGTCGAGGGTCTGCCTGATGACGTGCCGCTCGATGTCGACCGGTTGGCCAAAGAAGTCGGCCTGAAGCAGGGGGAGCTGATCGCCTACCCGGCGTACGAGCGTCTGCTGGTCGACATCCGCGGTCGACTGGTCGCAGCCGGGTATGCTCATGCCCGGGTCTCCGGCGCGATCGAGGTCCTGCGAGACCAGCCGACGGCCCGCGTGGCCGTTGTCGCGGTGCCCCACGACCTCACGTACTTCGGGCCGGTCACCGTCATCGTTCCACCGGAGGTCCCCGAAGAGGCCGTGAGGAACCGGATCGCCTGGAAGGAAGGCGAGCGTTTCGACCCGGATCGGATCGAGCTGACCGAAGGACGAATCCATAGCCTCGGATTGGTGGGGACGGTTCAATTCGACTGGCCCAACGACCCGGAGCGCCAACCGCTTCCGCTGACGATCGCCGTCGGAACGACGAAGCCCCGGCAGTTTCGTGTCGGAGGCGGAGCCGCGCTCGACCGCGTGAACTTCGAATTGCGGCTACGAGCGAACTACCGACATGCGGGCATCTTCCATCCCCTCAGCACCCTCGACCTCGAGCTTCGACCGGCTCTGGTCTTTCAGTCCGACCTCCGGGGGGAACCGCGGCCCAACATCACGGCCGTCGCAACGCTGTCGCGCGACGACCTGTTCGCTCCCCGCGTCGTCGGTGCGCTGCGCGTCGGGTACCAACTTCGTCAGCTCGAAGCCATCCAGACGTTGGGTCCCAAGGTCACGACCTCGCTCGCCCGCGCCTTCGTCCTCGACCGGCTTCGTTTGAAGGTCCCGCTCAGCTTCGCTTACTACAACGTGAATTTCGACGAGATCGACGCGTCTTTGGACGAAGCGCAGCGGGCGTCCTACGGCATTTTCGACCCGCTGCCGATCGTGTCCCTGGAGCCCGAGCTGGCTTTCGACGTGCGCGACAACCCCAATTCACCACGGAGAGGCTGGTTCGGGAGCTTCGCCATTGAGGTGGGCTATGCCGCGGCCGACGCCAGCAATGCCTATATGCTGCTGACCCCCGAGGTGAGAGGCTATATCGACCCGGCACCGCGATTGGTCCTGGCCGCGCGGGCTCGGGCGGGCTTTTCGCTGCTTGACGCTGGCCCGGTTCCCGCGACTCGGCGCTACTTCTCCGGTGGTGCCATCAGTCAGCGGGGGTTTCCGAATCGACGCCTGGCGCCGTCGGAGCTCAACGACAACGGCGATATCGTGCCCTTGGGGGGCGAGTATCTCGTCGAACTCAACGCCGAGCTTCGCCTTCATCTCTTCGATATCTTTTCGTTTCCCTTTGGCTTCGTGACGTTCGTGGACGGCGCCGACGTTGCTCGGGAACTGTCCGACCTGCGATTCCCCGGCCTGCATTGGGCCGTGGGAGGTGGACTTCGGCTGGGCACGCCCATCGGCCCGGTTCGATTCGACGTGGGCGTTCGTCTCAACCGAACCGAGGAACCGCCGGTGCCCATCGACGGCAATGACTGGAATCGGGTCGCGTGGCACCTGACGATCGGAGAGGCATTCTGATGGGGGTCTGGGTACGACGGGCGGCGGCAGGCGTCGCGGCGTTGGTCATCGCCCTGGTGGTGCTCTTGGTCGTCCTGCTGGCGACGCCTCTCGGAATACGTCTCGCCGTCAGCCTCGGCCTAGACCTCCTCAATGACCGGGTCTTGGCCGGTCGGGTCGACGTGGGTGCGGTGCAGGGAAGCATCATGACGGGCTTCTCGCTCCAGGATCTCGAGCTCCGCGACTCCGACGGTCACCTGCTCCTGACCGCCGACGAGCTGGCGATTCGCGCCGAAGTCTCGGAATTCATCAGCGGTCGGATCGTCATCCCCGAGCTTCGAATCGAGTCTCCTTTTGCTCGTCTCGACACGACGGTTCCGGGGACGAACTGGAGTCGGCTGGTCGAGGCCTCGGAAGCCGCTACGTCGACGGCGCCCGTTTCGCTCTCGATCCCATGGCCGCTCGAGGCCCAGGTTTCCATCGTCGACGGTGATCTGGAGCTTCGCACGACGTCCTCGACCGTGTCCGCGGTATCGGCCCTGAGCCTCACCGCGGCAGTGCGCCACGACGCCGGTCGCTGGCGCCTCGACGCGGAGTCGGAGGCGGACCACGTCTTCGACCAACCGGCGCTGCTCGAGCTTCGAGGCTCGGCGGCCGACGACGGCATCCGGGTTGCCGTAGCGGACGTTCGGTGGGCCACGCTCGCGGCGTCGGTGCGAGGCCGGCTGGACTGGACCGGCTCCAGCACGGCGACTGCCCGCCTTCGCGTACCTCCGGCACCTCTCCCATCCCGATCGACGCTGCTTCCGCGCGGGGCATCGGCGACCGTCGCCATTGCGCAAGACGCCGGAGATGGCTCGCTCCGGCTCGAGCTCGAGCTCGGAGCCGGAGCGTCGCGGGTTCGAGGTCGAGCCTCGATCGAAGACGGCGGCACTGCTCGCGCGCAACTCGACTTTCCGCAGTTGCGTTCACGCGACGTCGATGCGCAGACACCGAGAATCGAGGCCAGCGGCTCGGCACGGCTTCAGTCGCGATGGCCGGAAGTCGGCGAACTGTCGTCCCTCGAAGCGCGGCTTGCTCTGCAGAGCTCGGCCCGATGGCGGAGCTCGACCTCACCCCTCGGCCTTCACCACGACTTGACACTCTCGGCCACGGCCTCCGCCGGTCGGCTCGAGAGTACGCTTCGATTAGCAGGGCCGCGGGCGTCGGCCAACGTGACCCTGGAGAGCCGCATTCCCGACATAGCGCGAAAGGCGGTGCTCCGTGGTGAAGTCGAAGTTCCGCGACTCGAGGAGCTCGAGCTCCCGGGGGTCGACGTTTCCGGAGGCGTCGAGGCGAGTTTCGATGGCGTCGCCGAACGCAAGAGTTGGCGAGCGAAGGTGCGTGCTCGGACCTCGGCATTGCGTATGACAACGATCTCTTCGGCCGAGACGGACCTCGTCGTCACCGCCACCGGTACCGGAGCTTCATTGTCGGCAGCCGAGCTTGCAGCCGACGTCAGCGACCTGAAGACGCCTGTGGCCGACCTGGATACCATGAGCCTGCGGCTTCGCTCCTCGACGTTGCGCACGGCCTCCTTTCATCTCCGAGGCTCGGGTTCCGAGCTCCGTGGACTCGACCTTGGAGGTTCGGTGACGTACTCACCGACGTTGTCCGTCGACTTTGACGAAGGCTTCTTGCAGGGGTCTCGGGCTCGATGGCGACTCGAGCCGTTCCGGCTGCAGATCGACGGCGACGCGGTCGAGGTCTCGGACTTCGTGGCTCGTTCGGCAAGCGGCCACATCGAAGCCGACTTCGAAGCCCGGACGACGACTCCGCCGACCGGCCGGCTCAAGGTGATTGCCGACGTTCGGGATCTTCAGGACGTCGATGTCCGTTTCCCCGCGGGAAAGCTCGAATCAAGCGCGGACGTCTCGTGGGACGCGCAAGGGCTGGAAGGCGAGGCCGCGGTCGTCGTATCCGAAATCGTCTTGGGGAACTTGTCGGACCCCTTCGGTCTCGGCGTCGAGCTTCGGGCGGCGAACCAGCAGCTCGAGGTACAAGTCGGCGGTCGGGCTTCGCAATCACAGCGTCTGGAGGCCCGCCTCGAGGTTGCGCAACCGCTGACCTGGTGGCGGCCGTCCTCGTGGGAACTCGGCTTGATTCAAACGTTCCAGATCATCGACGAGCAGGTGGGACCGAGTTCGGACCCCACCCCCGACGCGCCGGGTGCAGCCGTGCGTCGGGAATCCACGGTCACTCGTCGCGGGGAGAACCGAATCGCGGGCACGCTGCTGCGCGTGCCGCTCGAGACGCTCCTCACGCATGTGAAGGCTCCCGACGAGTGGGTCTCGACATCCTCGGGTACGGTCGCCTTCGCGTATGATGTGCAAAGCGATCCCGGATGGCGAGTGGGGTTGAAAGCTGGCCTTCGAGGACGGCTCCGGGCGGGATCGCCCGATCTGAAAGGGGATGCCTCAGTTCTGTTGCGTCAGGGAAGCCTCACCGCCACCGTTTCCTTGGCGGGTCGAGGTCTCGGCGAGATCCGTGGTTCGTACCGGGCGCCGCTGCGAAGCACGAACTGGATGAAAGATGCGGCGAGCGGGCGTCTCGACGTTCACTTCGATCAGGTGGACCTGGTCGGCGTTCGGTCCCTCGTATCGCTACCGAGCGATCCCGCCGGGACTCTCAGCGGCCGACTCGACTGGGATCTCGGACGGAAGTCTGGAAGCTTCAGCATTCGTTCTTCCAAGATCATCATGCGCGAGTGGCTCGCTCCTCTCGCCGCCGAGCTCGACGCAACCTGGACGTCGACGGGAGCTCGTGCCGGTTTCTCGGTGGGGCGCGAAGGACAGCCGCCCCTCCGAGTCAAGGCGCGGTTAGGGCGAGACGGTCGGGGTCGGTTCTCGCGTGATTCGACACTCCGGGCTTCCTGGGAGCTCGAGCCGGCCGACGCCCGCACGCTGCTCGTGCGGCGACCCGACCTCTTGGGCGGGCGGATCGCTTCGACGGGTACGGTGAGGGGTCGACTGGGCGACCCGAGGCTACTCGGCGACCTCGTGTGGACCGATGCGGTTCTCGCCTCACAGCGGTTCGACCGCATCGAAGCGTCG
The DNA here is from genome assembly GCA_964473255.1 of uncultured Myxococcales bacterium. Lineage (GTDB taxonomy): Bacteria > Myxococcota > Kuafuiibacteriia > Kuafuiibacteriales > Kuafuiibacteriaceae > Kuafuiihalomonas. The sequence goes on from CAYYOT010000002.1 coordinate 56,839, forward strand.
GTGTCCGATCGCCAAGGGGCGACTCGGGTGGAGGCTTCGGCTCGAAGTTCGTCGGGTGGCGACGTCACGCTCGTAGCTTCTCGAGGTGGAGCGGCGCCCCCACAGGCGCATCTGAAGGTCGATGACCTGGACCTCGGATTCATCTCCGAGCTCCTGTCTTCGGCGGGGATCAAGACCGGGGCGGTGACGGGCCTTCTCCGCGCCGACGTCACGTTCCGCCAGGAGCGAGCGGGTCCAGCGGTCGGTGGTTCGCTGACCGTGGAGAGCCTCCGCGTGAACGTGCCGGGCGTACTACCTACGCTGTCTGCCGGTCGTTTGACGGTTACGTCCACCGCCGGCGCGGCTGCGCTGAGGCTACGAGCGAAATCGGGTTCGGACGGCGAGCTTCGACTGAGCGCGGACCTCCGCGACGACGGCTCAGGAGCACGGCTGACCGGTCGGCTCGAAGCGGACAAACTCCGATACCTGGCGGCGAACGTGCCGGCGCAGGCGGACCTTCGGTTGGCCTTCCAGGGGGCGCAACAGACGGAACACTTCGAGATCGACAGCGATATCGAGCGCGCGTCGTTCACCTTGGACGAGGCGGAGGTCGGGAATGACCTCGCCGACATCAAACCGATCCCTGACGTCGTGTACGTGGAGACGTTCGGCGTGCGCCCTCGCCGCGCCGTCAAGGTCGTGCCAGCTCTGGCCGATGACCCACTGCGCCTGCGGATCAATCTGAAGAGCGCAGGGCCGATCATCATGCGGGCTCGGACCTCGGAGGCGACGGCGAGCGCTCGGTTGACCATCGACGTTCGCGACAAAACCGTTCGTTTGAACGGCGAAACCAGTCTCAACGACGGAAGGCTCAGTATCTTTGGCATCGACTACCGAATCACGCGTGGGGTCGTCACGTTCGACGGTCAGGTGCCACCGGATCCCACGGTCGATTTCGCTCTCGAGCACGCGTTCGAGACGCTGATTCTCACGGCGATGCTCACCGGTCGCGCCAGCAATCCAAGCGTCACGTTCTCCAGTACGCCTTCCGGGTATACTCAAGCCCAGCTCACGGCGTTCTTCGCCGGGGTTGCCGACCCCGATCAGGAAGCCGAGACCGGTCAGGGAGCGGCGGTGGGTTTGGCGGGCGGTGCTCTTCTCGGACCTCTGACGCGAGAGCTGGAGCGTACGCTACCCATCGATACGTTCGACGTCACCATGGGCCGCGGCGCTCCGGTGGCGACGGTGGGCAAGTGGATCACCGATACCATCTTCGTGGCCTTCCGCTGGAACTTCGACCAGTCCCAGGTCGGTAGTCGCGTGGGCGTCCTGCGCTGGCGCTTTTTCCCCAGTTGGGCCCTCGAGGTCTTGGCGGGATACGACCTGCAGAGCGCCGACGTCTTCTGGTTCACGCGTTTTTGAATCGAACGAGCTCGACGCCCGCCTGTAGTATCGAAGACGAGCACATGCGCCGATCGGGCAGCGAGCGCGGTTGGGCGGCTTGACAATCGCCGAGGCTCTTTGCGTCATGGGGCGGTCGTGGTGTTCCGATTCGGCAGCCAGGGTGTGGTGCTCGAGCTTCAGCGACCGCTTGCCCGGTCGTCGATGCCGGACTCGCCATTTTACAACGACCACCGGTTCATGGCGCTCTACCGTGAGTACGAACAAGCCCAGCAGGCGTACAAGCACGCTTTCGAAGAGGCGATGGGTCGCGTGGACGAGTACAATCTCATGCGCACCGTCGATGTAGCCAAGCTCAATCGGTACCGACGGATCCTGGAAGACTGTGCGTACAAGGTCTTCACGTACAGCAACGGTCAGCCGATGCCCCTCCCTCCTTTCGGCAGCTCCCATCGCGCTCGCCAGGCCTCGAAGGACGCGTCTTTCGCCCAGTCGCAAGACATCCAGGAATTGGTCGACGGTGCGCTGCGCGAGTACTTCGTCATCGTCATGGACATGCTACGGTCGGCCTACGATGCCTGGGTCGCCGACCCAAAGTCAGCGGGGCGTAAGCTCAATCTCGTGAACGCGCTGACGCTGGCGCAGTACGCCGGTGTACACGATCCCTTCATCGAAGGCGTCGCATCCGAGATCGGTCAGCTCGCGTGTTCCGGTGATCTCTGACTCGAAGTGCTCGAAACCTACGGGCACTCGTAGGATATTTCGACTCGGGCCGGTTCCTGCTCTTCGATGGAAAGCGGAATCGTTCGCTCCCAACCGTCTTCGGCATTCAGGATCAGTGTCCGCTCTCCCGTGGGAGCATCGAAAGTGAGCAGCCGATAACGCCCCTGGGGGCTAGGGACTGATTGGGCCTCGTCCACGTGCGCACCGTCGAGCTGTGCCTTCAACGTGGGCGGGGTGCACGAGTCGCCTCGAATCGTCACCTGTACCTGGTTGAAGGAAAGAAAAGGAAGCGGCTCACTTTGCGCCGAGCCCAAAAAAGCCTCCAAAAGCACGAAGCTCAAGACCGCGGCCGACGCGAACCCGAGCAAGAGAAGAGGGAGAGACGTCCGCTTTCGAAAGCCCGTGTAGAGTGTGTGAATTCGCCCCGTGTCGAAGCGAAACCAGCGAGTGGGTGGAGCGCTGGGTCGTGCGGAAGATTCTTCCACCGTATCCGGCACCGAGGCCTTGGCGAACTGACCGCTGACCGTCTCCGCTTCGTCATCGGGAGCGTCGAGAAGAAACTGAGCCTCGACCAGCCGCAGGCATCGTCGTAGCTCCGCGGCGGACGGCATCCGGTCCTGTTTGTCCTTTTCGAGGAGCTGGTGAATCATCTCTTTCAAGTCGTCAGGCACGGGAAATCGCAAGGCGGACTCATGCAGGCTCGGGGGAACATCCTCGACATGAGCACGCAAGGCCGCAGCGATGGGGCGTGCCGGAAAAGGAAGGCGACCACTCACGCACTGATACAAGACGATCCCAAAACTGTAGAGATCCGTGCGCTCGTCGACCGTCTCTCCCAAGGCCTGCTCCGGTGCCATATAGGCCGCCGTCCCCATGATCTGACCGCGCCCGGTCAACTGATTCAAAGTATCGCCAACCAGCTTGGCGATGCCGAAGTCGAGCACGCGGGCGACTTCGTTTCCGAAGTCCACTCTCTGCATGAATATGTTGGCCGGTTTTAGGTCGCGATGCACGATTCCCAGGTTGTGAGCCTCGGAAAGGGCACCGCACACCTGCTGAGCCATCGTCAGCACACGCAGCAAGCGAAAATCGGTTTGATGCATTCGACTATCGAGCGTCGAACCCTCGAGAAGCTCGGATACGAAGAAGGGACGACCGTCGTCCAGCGTACCCAAGTCGGTCATCCGCACGGTGTTTGGATGCTTCAGTTTTCGCGCGATGAACGACTCTCGGGCGAAGCGCTTGGCGATTTCTTCATCCAGACTCAGCTCCGGAAGGAGCACCTTGAGAGCGACCTTGGTCTCGACGTTGAGATCGTGGGCTTCGTAGACGACGCCCATACCGCCAGCGCCGAGGACGCCGTCGATTCGGTAGCGTCCAGCGACGACCTCACCAACGTAGTCCTTGTCGAGGTCGAGCCCCACAGCGTGCGAAAGATAGCACAGCGCGAGATTGGACCCTAGGGCGGACCCTTGGGAGGCGGTGCGTCATCTGCCGACAACGGGCGCCTCGACGACCCGCGGATCCCGGCGTTCGGACCAGCCGCCCGGGCTTGCTCGAGGCCTAGGCACTCGCTACGTTCCTGCGCCGGGGGCGGTTTTTGAGCTTTCTCAGCTACTTTGGGTTTGTCGCCAAGCGTGCGCGGGGGGAGTTGGAGAACGCCCCGCGTCCGCTCGTTGTTACGGCTCGCGACGTTGATCCCCGCATCCAGGCGCTCGTCCGACAGGTCGTGAGCCGCGACGATGTGGAACTCCACTTCGACGACGATGAGCCTCGCTCGTTTTCATCGTTTCATCGCCTCGTCGACGTGCGGAGCCATCTCTATAGCAAGACCGACCGGTGTTTGAGGCTCTGTCAGGAGCAGATTCGAGAGACACCCGATCTCGATATCGCCTATATCTGGTGTAGCGCTTGCTTCATGGAGATGCGCCATCGTGACGAGGCGACCGACACTCTCGTCGAAGGGGGCAAGGCGTCTCGACGCAAGTACTCGCTCTACCTTCGTTTGGCCGACAACGCACTCGATCGCGAGGAGGACGCCAACTTCATCGGCTGGTCGCTCGCGGCCGTTGCCGTTCAGGGGCTTCGGCCGTCCGAAGCACGACCGGTTCTTTACGCGGCACAGTTCGCCGAGAACCTCGAACTGAGCGACCTCCGCGAAGCGCTAGAGAGCCGGCTCGAAGGTATGGAAATCAAGCCGCTCAACGTCCGCGTGAAACAGAATATCAAGCGTATGACCGACAAGGCCGACGAGTCGATCCGAAGCTCGGTCGCCGAAGCCGCCTCTCTCTTCTAATTCATTCCTTCGTCCAAGACTCGGGGGCGAGGGTCGGTAGCGAGATCTCCACGTCGCCTGGCTTGAGACCACTCACTCGAAGTAGACCGTCGTCGTCAGTTCGTCCCATGGCCGAGCGGCCCTCTCCGTCGACGACTTTGACCGTGACGCCACGAAGGGGCGTATCGTCTTCGTCCACGATGCTGAACTCGATCCAGCCGACCGCTTCCTCGGGCTTGTTTTCTCGAGGGGGATCAGCCTCTACCGTGTTCTTTGTGGCGTCGTGGCCGGAGCATGGCTGCACCGGGCCGGGGGGCTCGGCCGGAGCGGAAGTCGACGAGTCGGCCGAGGATTTGGCTTTCATCTTGGCACTCATGACTGTGCATTCTCCAAATACGACCAGTATTCGGGATGACTCAAGCTCGCTGCTCGTTCCCAGACGCGATCGGATAGTTCGGCGACCATGATGGGAAGGCTCGCGTCCGCAGACTCGACCTGCCGACAGAGGTATTCGTGGATTTCGCTGTCGGCGTAGAACCCGGGCGAGACCGTAAAAAGCAGAGTCACGAATAGTGTGATTCCCCGTTCGGTGACGAGTCCGTAGCTTCGGGCTCGGGCAACGCCGCCCTTGACCAGCTTGGCGAGCTGTGACGGGTCGTACGACTTGACGTCTTCCAGGTGATTGTCCACGAGGTGCTGACAGATCCGACCCGTCAGAAGGCGGTCCGTCTCCTCCTGAAAGGCCTGCAGCTGCTCAGGACGTATCTTGAACACGCCTCACCTCCGCCAGCGCGGTCGCGGTCCCGGGGGCCGTGGACCTGTTCCCCTGGGGGGTGGTGGCGCAGCGCGCAACGACGAGATCGGGACATTGAAGCCAAGAGTCCGGAGCCGGTCTTCGCCGGGAGATGGCGGCACCACGAATGCGTCTGCTGGCCCGAAGAGCTGGGCGAGTTCCGGTTCCGTGCACGTGGGGATGAAGGCCGGCAGCACCCGAGGGTCGTAGTAGCGGAAGTTCAAATGGGTCCCATCGGGGCCCTCGACGACATTCAGCCCTTGAAGATGCTCGAAGAGCGTATCGAATCCGACGCGGCTGGCAATGAAGATCCCCCACGGTTTGGACCAGAGCTCCTTCTGAAGCCAGTCCATCGTCGGGGGCTCGACGCTCCAAAGGTGCGGGCCGATGGCCCAGAAATCCTCGTCTTCCGTACTGGCGTACAACGATCGTCCGGCCGCACCCAGCTTGGCGGTGATTTCGGGGACGCGCTCCGACTGCACGGCGTCGACCGCACAGAATAGCCGCGCGGCCTTCATCAGACCCTCGAGGTCGGGCGCGCTCAGCTCGCCTTCCTGATGAGCCGGCCGGTCGACGGAAGAGGCCATGTCATGCCCGCTCTCGAAGGTGATGGACGACGAGACCGATCTGTTCCGCGCAGGTGTCGATGCATCGACGCATGTCGGCTAGATCCGCGATCGGCGGAGGGACCTCGGTTGCGCCCGAGCCCAAGAAGCAGCTCATCGCTCCCATCAGTGCTTCCACTTCCGAGAAATACGCCATGGGCCCGATGTCTTCGCGACCGACCCGCGCGAGGAACTGCGATGCGGCCGCGGCGACGGGTGCCGCCCACGACGGTGGGCTCGTCCGTCCAGAAGACTCGCGAGACTGGGTAGGGCGTCGGCTCCTACGCGCGGACTGCTCGGCGTCATAACCGGGCGGGACTCGCACGTAGGAAGAGCGAGGAGGTGTGGGTGGGGCGGCAGGCGCGGGCGCAGCGCGCGTCTCTCCGGCCAAGGAGCGTATGCAGATCTCGCGGAGTGCCAGCACGTCTTCACGGATTCGCTTCACCTCCTCGCGCAGACGGTCCGTGGCACGCATGGTCTGGCACCAGGGAAGAAACAGCTCGTCGGCCGACCAGTCCGTGCTGCTCGCGCGATTGAAGGAGGCGACCTGAAGGCCTCGTCGAGCCAGTTCTGCGCTGTGACTCTGCGGATTCAAGAATGTGACCTGGTAGCTCGGGTACTCGAAGGTTCCGGCGGTTCCACCGGCGACACTGATCTCTTCGGCGTCCTCCCGCCAACCCCCGGGCACGACGTAGGCGTCCATCTGTCCACCCTGGGCATCCGCGATGTTGAGCTGGCCTTCCAGACCATCCTCGGGACCGACGACCAGCGGAACTCCCGCTGGAGAAATCGCCATGAGACTCCGTACCTGTACCCAAAGAACGCCGCCCCCCGCTCCGGACTCGACGTCGAAGCTCGAAAGCTCCGGCGTAGACTCGATGACGCCGTGGTTGCCGGGCAGTGGCCGAAGTGCCCAGCGCTGAACGGCTTCGATGCGCTCATCCAGGGCCTGAAAGTGCTTGGCGTCGAGGGCGAGACCGTTGGCCCAGCGAACGCGCCGAAAGGCGTGTTTGACGTCCATCATGCTCCTTGTGCCACGTCGACGAGCACGACGCCATCGTCCGAGACGTCGAGTCGTACGTGCTTCTCGCCGGACTGACCCCGCTCGATGAGGTGCCGCGCGAGAGGCTTCTCGACATCCGAACGAATGTGGGCGAGCACCGACCGGGCGCCGAAAGTCGAGTCGTAGAACGACGCGAGATGCGACTCGATTGCCGGCGACCAGCTGATCTCGAGGCCCCGGGTCTGCTGCACGCGGCCAGCAACGCCTTTGAGCTCGCGGGCGACCAAGCCTTCGACCGCGGCTTGCCCCAGACCATTGAAGATGACCGTATCCAGGCGGCCGAGGAACTCCTGGCGCAACTTCCCTTTCAGAGCTTCTTGATAAAGTGCCCTTCGATCCTCGGGGGTCCACTCTTCCGTAGCATTCAGGTGGGCTTCCACTTCGGCTGCGCCGGCGTTGGATGTGAAGATGATGAGTGCATTCGAGAAGTCGAAGGTCATGCCACGCCCATCGGTGAGCTTCGCTTCGTCGGTGAGCTGCAAGAGCATGAGAAGAATGTCCTCGTGCGCCTTCTCCATCTCATCGAACAAGATGACCGAGAACGGCCGCCGGCGAATGGCTTCCGTTAGCTGACCCCCACCGTCGTACCCTACGTACCCGGGAGGGGCGCCAACGAGGCGCGTGTGGCTGGCTTTGTCTTGGTATTCCCCCATGTCGATGCGCACGAGGGCGTCTTCGCGACCGAAGAGCTCTCGAGCCAGCGTCTTCGCGAGGTGAGTCTTGCCGACGCCGGTCGGTCCCACGAACAAAAGGCTCGCCACCGGCCGGTTGGCTGGACTCACCCCAGCCCGATTGCGATGAATCGAGTCGACGATGCCGTTGATCGCTTCGTCCTGACCGACCACCGAAGTTCTCAAAGTCTCGTCGAGTCGAAGGAGCTTTTCGCGCTCATCCTCCATCAGCCGACCCACCGGTATCCCGGTCCGTTTTTGCACGGCCTGAGCCAGCTCATCGGCCCCGATGTGCCAACTCAGAAAGGCCCCGTCGGTAGCTCGCGCCGCCATCTGCTCTTGCTTTTCCAGGAGCTGCTTCTCGATCTCATCCAGCTCGACCGTGGACTGTGCCGCGGCCGCGGTATCGCCCATTCGCCGCGAGCGGGCGAGCTTGGTTACGAGGTCGGCCCGCCGGCTCCGTAGCGAAGCCATCTCCGTGCCGACCTCGCGCTCCGACAGCCAGCGAGACCGCACCGGGCCGTATGAGCTCTGATGTGCCTCGAACTCTTGCTTGAGCTTCTCGAGCTCCGCGGTTGCCTCGCCCTGCTCAGCGATCTGGATCTTCTCTTGCAGACCGAGGCTCATTGCCTCGTCGTCGTGAAGCTCCTCGGGAAACGTCTCCATCTGGAGCTTCAAGTGTGCGGCTGCGGCTTCGACCAGATCGCGTGCCTTGTCCGGCAAGAACTGTCCCCATATGTAGCGTCGTCCCAACTCGACGGATGCGCGCAGCGCATCATCAGTCATCTGCAGCCCGTAGTGCGCTTCGAGCCTCGGTCGGAGGGCCTGCAGCATCTCGAAGGCCAAGTCGTCCTCCGGCTCCTTGACTTCGATTTCCGTGAATCGCCGCGCGAGGGCTTTGTCGGGCTGGATCTTGATCTTGAACTCTTCGAGAGTCGTCGCTCCGATGCACATGATCTCCCCTCGGGCGAGGGCCGGCTTCAAAATGTTGGCCGCGTCGAGTCCGGCACCGCCGGCGCCCACGAGGGTGTGGATCTCATCGAGGAACAGGAGGATCTTCCCGGCGCTCTCCCGCACCTTCTTCAGCACGGATTCGAGTCGCTCCTCGAACTCTCCGCGGTACTTCGCCCCGGCCAGCAGCGCGGTCAGGCTCAGCTCGATGAGTCGGACGTCGCGGAGGCGATGGGGGACGTCGCCGGAGGCGATCCGGGCAGCTAGGCCCTCGACGACGGCTGTCTTCCCCGTGCCGGGCTGTCCGACGATGAGAGGATTGCTCTTCGACTTGCGGATGAGGACCGTGATCAGATCCCGAATCTCGGTGTCACGACCGGACACGGGATCGAGGACGCCGTCGCTTGCCAGCTGGGTCAGGTCACGACCGAACCGCTCCAGCGGGTCCTCCTCCACCTCGGTCGTCGAGGCCGGGGCTCCGTCGGCCGGCGCGGCAACGGGGGACGGCTCCTCCGACGCCGACCGCGTCTCTCCTTGCGGCTCCATGGCGGCGCTCACCGCATCGAGGACGCGGTCCGGGTCGTGCGCCGTCCGACGGAGGAGTTCGCGCCCCGTCGCCGAGCGAAGGTAGGCCAGAAGGAGGTCGGCGGGTGTGACCGACTCCCGACCCTGCTCGGAAACGCCGGCCGCAGCCGCCGTCCGGAGCTTGTCGAGGTCCTGTGACCAGACCGCCGGCAGGCTGGAGTTGGTCTTGGGAAGGGCGGCCAAGTAACGGTCGACCTCGGCGAGGAGCTCCGACCGCGGAAGCGTCTTGGAGATCGCGGCCAGCCCTTCGCCCCCCTGGGTCAAGATGGTGTAGGCGAGATGCTCGCCGAGAACGAGGATCTGACCCCGTCGCTCCGCCAACTCTCGCGCGCGACGTATGGCCAGGTCAGAGTTGTAGTCCAGGCTCATGGGTTGTTGTCTCCTTCCACCGATGAAATGAAACCCTCGCCGAGCGGACTCGAGCCCAGTACGACCTGAGGAAGCCGTACCCACTGGAGTCGAATCGCTATCTCGGCGGGCAAGACCATGTCGGCCAACGTCTCGAGGAACCCGCCGATGCGTTCGTGGTTTGCGTAGAATGCTTCGTCGGCCGGCAGGTGGACTACGAGTCCGGCGCCAGCGACGGGGGCGAGACGGCCCAGCGTTGCTCCGCGACCCAAGAGATTATGGCCTTCCCCCAAACGCGTGGGGTCCCATGATCGCTCTACCGCCGTCAGCCGGACCGAAGCTCCCGGGAGCGTCTGCACGGCCAGCTCCGCGAATAGCGCGACGGAGTCCAGCGCGTGCCGACGCCGAAAGGCGGCCTGCAGGAGGGCCAGAGCCTCCACGTCGGAAAAAGAGCGTTCGTCGATGCCGAGCGTTCGCAGGATCGATCGGGCTTCGCCAGGCCCCGGTTCGTTGGATGCCCATGACGAAGTTTCGACGGTGGACTCCCCGGCGGCCAGGGCGAGCGCCTCCAAGGCCGTGACGACGATCGGGGCGTCCGACAGATCCTCAGGAGGGAAAGCCCAGTCCGACGGGACGCGGACTTCCAGCTGCCAAGTCTGCAGGGGCGCGTCGCGCCCGCTCATTTTCTCCGACCAGTCGTTGACGATCGACCGGACGACCGATGGCACCTCTTCGTCGGCGAAAGGGTTGTGCAGACGAACGTCGAAGTCTCGACGCGGGATTTGGAGCATCCGCTCGAGCGAGAACAGAGCCGTCGTCAGGTCGTGACGGAAGGTCCGACGCTTGGTTCGAAGGTCGAGCTGACGGGCGCTTTCACTCCAGTTCGACATGGATCCCCAGATGGGGCGATGCCCGCTCGAATAGAAACTGCTCGATACGCTTCGCCAGGATGGTTCGGTCCGCCAGGAACTCCTCGGGATGCTTGAGCTGGCACCGAACCCGAAGAATGCTCTGCAGGCTGCCTTCGGCATTTCGGCCGAGCGCGGCCTGGATCTTCACGTCTTGGACGCCCGGAAAAGCGCCGATGACCAGCGTCCGGATGTCGCTGGCGGTCACTGCTCGGCCGTGGCCCACCAGCGTAGACTGCAGCCAGTGCGTTCCGTCGAACGAGCCGAGCTGTCGGTTCGTCCGACCTTCCCGGGTGGAACCCGAAAGCCGGTCGACCGGTGTCTCTCGAAAGGCGGGTGCGACGCTGGCCACCTGGATGTCGGCGGAAGGCTGCTCTTGGAACGCCACGACTTCGGAGGCGTTGGCGCCCTCGGTGCCCTGGTTCGGAAACACCGTACAGAAGATCCGTACCGGCTCGTCCAGCGCACCTTCCGCCTGAGCGATGTCGTCGTAGCAGAGGATCAAGACGTCTCCGCTGATGATGTAGCCACGTGAGCGCCCGGGACCCCGGCTTGCGCCGGTGAGCTGAGCCGCTTCGGTGAAATGGACGAACTCGGCCGCGGCGCGGCCACCGATGCGCTGCAGGGCGTCGGGGTCCAGAGCGCGGGCGACGCTCAGCGTGCGAATCAAGCCCGGAATGCGGATGGCCAGCCCGTCCTCTGCCGGTGTGATCTGGAAGTCGAGCTCACGAGCGGCTTCCACGATGCCGACGTTGCAAGCCAGACTTCCGAGGCTGGCCGTCTCTCGCGCGACGCCGAACAAGGGGATGCGCATCCAGGTCTCGTAGGTCGTCGATGCCGAAGGTTTGCTCCCACCCTTCTCCAACGCCTCCAGCAGACCGGAAGGCAGCTCGACGTCATTTTCGAAGTAGACTTCGGGCAGCGTCCAGACCGACGAGACCCATCCTGGCGTGCCCGAATAGCTGACCGATTCGAGGAGCGGGCCGCGGTGTTCGTCGGCGGGATTCGAACTCGCAGTCTCCACGTGCTCGACCGGTGTCCAGCGGTCCCGGGTACGGGTCGACCAAGGGCTCGCGAGCATCGCGGCCAGAACCGACGCGGGGGCGCGTAAATGGAAGGTCGGGCGCAAGGGGCCGCCGGGGTTGGGAGAGGTCAGCCGAAGGTAGATGGTCGGGTGTGGATGATTATCGAGACCGTACCGCGTCGGCGGACCGACGTCCTCGAGGTCGGGGACGCCGGGCGCGCAGACGCCAACCGAACGCGAATGAACGAGGAGGGCGGAAATGGCCAGACCGGGTTCGACTTCGACGGTCTCGGCCAGGCGAAGCTCGTTGAAGCAGCCTTTTGCAGTGAGCATCTCCCCCGCAGCGACCTGGTGGCGCTTCACGGAGCCGACCGAGAAGGAAACTACACCCGTCGGAACCTCCAGCGATGGTACCGACCCCGCGGAGAGCCACTCCAAGAGCTTACCGAGAGTCTCCCCCAATCGCTGGTTGTGCTCGGCGTGAAGGCCCGCGACCAGGCCGGCGAACCAATCGGTGATGTCGGTGGATACCGGTGCGACCTCTCGACGGGTGGCTTCATCGGCTAAGCGAGCCGTGATGTACCGCTTGACCTCGTGTTTCGTCCACGCGTTGAGCATGACAGTCCTAGTTGATCATCACGAGCGCGCCCTGGATGGTCAGCTTACCGCCGGCCTTGACGTCGGCCATCGACCCGCCCTCGACTTTGAGAGAGGCCGATCCCTTGACCTCGGTGTTCAGGCCTTCGAGCGACGCTGCGCTGCCGCCTTTCATCTTGAGGTCGGACCCCGCCTCCATCTCGACTTCGGCGTCCGATGCAACCTTGAGACCGCCGACCTGCAGCTCGGCGCCGTCGCTGGCCTCGAGGTTGAAGTTCTTGCACTTGAGCGCGATATCGCCGTCTTCGGCTTCGACCATGACGCTCCCGCCGACCGCTTTCATGACGATGTCGGATTCGGCTTCGACATTGATGGTGGGGTCGCCGTCGTTCGACATGCTGACGACGCACTTCTGGTCCGTAGTCTGCAGCTCGATCGTTTCCTTACCTTCTTCGTCGACGATCTTGATCTGGGAACCTCCCCGCGTGCGGATGATCTTCACGTGGTTGTCGGGGTGGTCGATGTCGTCGGGAGGCTTTTCGCGACCGTTCCAAGTGCTCCCCAAAACAATGCCCTGTTCGGGGTCACCGTCCAAGAATCCGACGATCACCTCATCGCCGATCTCGGGGAGGAAGTATGCGCCGCGAGATGGCCCTGCATAGAGGGTCGCGACGCGGAGCCAGTCCGAGGTTTCGCCCCACCGGAACTCGACCTGGACGCGGCCGGCGAGGTCCGGATTGTTGTTGTCCGTGACCTTCGCGGTCGTGCAGCCGGGAAATCTCCGACGGGGTACGGGAGCGAGCAGGTCGAACTGGTCGGCGGCGACCACGGCAAAGCTGGTTCGGTACACGCTCCCGTCGAAGACATGGGTGCTCTCGACCACGCCGAGAGTCTCGGCTCCCGAGCCGAGGTCGATGGACACCGTCTTTCCCGGGCGGATCTTGGGCACCGTAGTGACGCCTTCACCGCGGACCAGCCAGCGGTGGGAACGGCGGCTCTCTCGCTTTAGGTGGTCCGTCTTCTTCTTGGACGAGACAGTCCGGGCGTTGTGGTCCAGCCGCAGGGGCTGGGCGAAGACGCTGTCGCTCCTCTCGGCCGCCAGATCGAAGTCTGCCGAGTAGCCGTCGGGCGAGATCTTGTCTTTTTGGGGATCCAGCTGCGTCGTCGCGTTCTGAGCAACATCGTGAAAGTGACCGGCGAAGGCCAGCGGGCGTGTCGCCGAACGGACCGTGAACTCGATCAGCGACCCCTTCGTCGAGTAGTCGAGCGCGATCGTGTCCGATGAATCGAAGGCGTCGATGACCCGCAGCGTTTTCTCGCACGCGTTCAGCACGCACTCGTTCTCATCGAGGATCCGAAGCATGAACTCGTAGTCGTTCTCCTCGACTTGATGTGCGGTCAGCGAAACCGTGCTTTGGGATCCTTGGGTCTCGAACTGCACGTCTACGCTCTGCGCAGAACAGATTTCGCTGACGATGTCGCCCGCCGTCATGTTGCGGAAGGTTCGTACCCCGGATGCATCGGCGAGTGCGATGGATGCCCCGGCGCCGACCACCCTCGCGGAGTGCACCCCGCCGCGGGCGTACGTCCGATCGACCTGAATGACGTACCCCTCGAAGAGAGGGATGTCGGCATCAGCGGCATTGTTGATGATGCGGATCTCCTTCCCGAGAAGAAGATCCGCATCGACCTGTAGGCCTTGAATGTCGCGGAGCTCCATGTCCAGATGGCTGTGCTCCATGAGGGCGTGCCGTACGCGGAACGAGATTATGCGCAATCCAGCTTGCTCTTCGCCATCGAGTTCGACGTAGAACTTACTGGCGCGCAAAAAGTCCGTACTCATCGGGCTTCACCACCGAATGGAGCTCACCGCGACACGCGATGAGACGCTCCGAGACTCAGCTGACCTCGGCCTTGTGGCGATCGGCCTCCGGTACGTTGATCCACCGGATGTGAATCAGCTGATTGAAGGCTTCACCCGAGATCTCGGGACCGGCCATCGCTGCTGGAACTTGACTGCCCTGCATGGGAGTGAGCTCGTCGAAATTCGTGATCCATGCCCAGTCGAACTGGTAGGTCGCAACCGTGGTCTCGTCTCGGCCCTCGCTGAAGGTCACGATGAGCTTGCCTTGGGCATCTGCCTTCGGCTCGACGGCATTCTCAAAAAGAGTCTTCCTGTCCCCCGCCTTGATGGCGATGGTCTTCCCGTCGCCGGCGTGGTCGGACCGGAACCACGCATCACAGTAAAGGTTCGACCGGCTCTGCCCGGGAAGCGCACCGCCCCCGACCGCCGTGTCCACGCTAATCTTCGCAAAGACGAACGGGATTTCCGCCCCGTTCCAGGTCACCATTCCTTGCCCAGCCATCTCTTCTCCTCGAGTCCCCGGAAAGGGGAATTCTTGCTATCAGGGGCCCCCTCCGAAGGAGGAGGCCGGTTCATTCGTCCTCAGTCCACGGACTGGAAGTCCATGGAGTCGAGAGTCTTCGCCATGTTGATGGTGATCGAATCGGCGACCATCGTCGGTTGAACGGCCAGCGTGACCTCGAGCTTGCCCTTGTTGAAGAGCTTTTGGTCGTAGTTCACCGAGAAGGCGAAGCCGCTGATGAGGCCGGCTTTCTTCATCTCGGCGAGCATCGACTTCACCGGGGTCTCGAAGTTCTCGATGACCATCGGCCGCGTCAGAAGCTTGCCGTGAATCTGCCAGGCGACGTTACCCACCCGCTTCGCCACATAGTCCAAGACGCGGCGCGTCTGGTACTGCCGAAGCACATCGTCCTGACACAGCGTGTCGGTGCTCGACAGGATGTAGCTCTTCTGGACGCCGCGGTAGACCGGGTTGATCTGCTTGGTCGCCATCTTCTTGACGCCGTTCTGATTCAACTCGAACCGCGTCGACATCACGCCGCGGAGCTTTCCCTCTTGCTCCGACGAAGGTGGTTGACCTAGCCCCAGGCCGTTCTGCGTCGACCGGTCGGAGCGACTGATCGCCCCGGCCAGGATGTTGGATGGTTCGACCCAGACGCCTTCGCGCTCGAAGGAATGGCCCTCGCGCGCCATGACGTACGGAGCCGCCACCGCCGACGTGCTGGCTTCGGTCTCCCCGCGCAGTAGGCCTTCGCCCTCCTGCTCGTACTGCTCGAGGCTGTCCAGAAGCTCGTCGAGCGACGTGTAGTCTTCGAGGTCGGACAGCGTTAGCATGCCCATCTCCAGGGCGATCTCTTCCAGTTTCTTTCGATCGGCCAACGACTTCGGTCCGGGAACGAGGAGCGTTCCCATGTTGCGAGCCAGGTCGAAGGAGAAGTTTTCTTGCTCGAGCCACTTTCGTACGGCGGCCAAGGTCGTTCCGTTCGCTTCTTGGTCGACGACGAACACCTGAGCTCGTTCGGGCAATTCGCCCCGGAGGCCCTCGGTGTTCTGAAAGAGAAGCGAAAGACCGAAGAGCTTCTGCTCGAGCGGACGCAGCTCGGAGAACAGCTGACGGAAGAGGTTGTCTCGCGTCTCGTCGAGCCGGCGCAGCTCCTGCTCGAGATTGGTCTTCGCCTGGTCGGCCGAGTCCGACTCGGAAATAATCTTGGCCAGTGAGCGAACCACCGTGGCCATGTCGCGGGCGCGCTCGGCGGGAATCGCCTGGCGTCCGAGAGACTTCATGGTGGCGTCGGCCTTGGCCAGGATCTCTCCCACGGAGGCCGCCACATCGGCGCCGTTCGACAGGCCGGCCTGTTCGAGAAGGGCGGTCAGGAGGTTGGCCAGGTCGCGGTCGCCAGCTGGCATTTCACGCAGGACACGCTGCACTTCTTCGGCGTTCTTCGCCGATGCTTCGGCGGTCTTTTCGACGGTTGCTTCTTCGACTTCGCTGCTCATGCTGTCCTCCAGTCCCCTCAGCCCTGATCGTCCGACATCGAGTCGAGGAAGTCGGCGAGGTTGCGCAAAGCCTCGGCGGCCCCTTCGCGCTTCTCTTGTTTGTCGATGAAGGCGCCCAAGAGCGGCATCTTCTCCAGCGCGAGCTTCACTCGGGAGACGGCGTCGCGCCGGCGCTTGAAGCGCGAAAAGTCATTGCGTGGCCCATCGGCCTTTCCCTTTTCGATCTCGTCCGGATGAAGGTCGGACATCTTCTTGATCTCGAGAGTGGAGACGAAAGGGACTCCGTCGACTTCGGCTTCGAACTTGTGCTGAAGCTCGGCTCGCGCCAGGAAGTCCTCCATCGAAGTGCACCGCATGGGAGCGTAGGTCCCTTCGGCCGTGGGCGGCGAAAGGCGTCCCTCCTCGGTAAAGTTGCGCACGAGCACGACTTTGTGCATCGGACACGCGGCTGCGCCGGCGTCCGCCTCGGGTCGATTGACTGTTACTCCTCTAACCATCTCTGCCTCCCTTGGGTGCGATGCCGGTTCCGCATCGATCAGCGAAACCTCCGGGATTTCGTCACATCACAGTTTTCATCCCGATGCACCCCCGTGGGGAAGGCGACTGCCTGCGGGGATGAATCCTGATCAAGAAACGTACCAGGAGTACGCGCGAAGCGGTGGGACGCAAGTCACGTCATGGCGATGCGGGAGCCGAGCTGCGGATGGCCCAGGCGCCGAAGAGCCACACGATGGCGAGAAAGGCGAGGGTCAGGCCGAACGGAACGAGGACGCAGAGGACGAAGCCACACGTTGCGCCATAACACGCTGCTTCCCAAGTCCCCCGGCTTGCGAAGCTGGGCGTACCGACCGGAGGTACGATCAGCTCGGGTCCGTACCGCCCCAGCAGCCGACCCCGATGGGCGAATTCCCATCGAGCCTCGTTCAATCCCAGCGGTGTCGAGGCTCGGCTCGGGAAGCTCACCACCGCGCTGCCTGCCATGCGCCCCGCGAGGCGACCGAGGGTCGACATTGTCGACCGGGCGTCGTTGGTTCGCCGGTAATCGCCCGTCGCTCCGGCCAAGGCTTGCAGCGTTTGGTCAGAGAGCGTCGAGCCGGGGCCTACGGCCACGGCCCAGCGAAGATAGCCTCGTCCCTGCAGGCGGTCGGTGAACTCGGTGTATTCGCGGCTCAAGGGGAGGCGTGGATCCTCCAGCGTGACGCCGGCCTGCTCGATCAGGTCGAGCAGCTCCTTGAGATCGCCACGCCGGCGCGCCTCGCGCTGCAGCTCTTCCGGAGAGGGGATGAAGCGAGCCGGCGTGAATGGGCGTTCAGGGTCGGGCCGCGCGGGCTGACCGGATGCAACCCAAACGGCCGCCGGCGGGTTGGCGAGATCGTTCTTCCCGTGCCCCAGCACCACGAGAACCGAACGACGCGTCGGATCTCGACTCTGCCACGCCTCGAGGGCCAGATCTGCTTCGCTGACGGCGTTGTAGAGCGACGTGCAGTTCGAATCGCGCGGGCGTCGGCCCTCGACTCGACGGCGGACGGGGACGAGCGATTGCTTCATCTCCGCCGGGGTCGCGCTCCAACGTACCGTGCCGTCCAGGTACTTCTCCTTCCACGCGAAGACGCAGTCGTAGGACTGGACCGCCAGCTGCACGTCCACGCCCTCGAGAGCCTCGAAGAAGGACTCGGCAGCCTGCAGCGCCACCCGATAGCGCGGTGGCTTGCCTCGGCTCATGCCGAGACTCGTATCGACGAGCATGATGACCCGCCATTGCGCAGGCTGTCCTTCTTCAGCCGCCTCGCCGGCGTTCGCTGCGCAAACGGTGTTCGGAGGAAACGAGGAGTATCCAACCTCGCGGATCTGAACATCACGCCAAAAACGGAGCGGGACTCCCAGGCGAACGCCTTCCGCGTCCAGGGCGGACAGCTGCGCCCGCACTCGATATACGGTGCCCGAGGGACGCTCGTCGGGTGTGGTCGGTACCAGCTCTTCGATCCGAATGTTGCTGACGGGCTGTGCTCCAGCGGTGGTTCCCGACAGCAGCAGCAGCCAGCCCACGACGACCCCGCCTACTCCCGGCTTCATCGCGTCTCCTGGATCCGAAACTGGAGGAGCGTACTGCCTACCTGCAGCATCACTCCGTCCGTGAGGGGAGCGCCCTCGTTCATGGGGCCGCCATCGACGAAGACGGGGACCTTCGGAGCGCCGCTGGAGTCGAGATTTTCGTCCGGATAGACGAGGCGGTACCTCCCATTCTGATTCTCGATGATGGCATGGACGGGCTGTACCTCTTCGTCGGGAATCAAAAATACGTTGGGAATGCCGTCCGTGCCGGCGATGCTGCTTCCGAGTACGCACGGTTCCAAGTCGAGTGGAAAGCTCCCTTGCCGGGAGAGCTTTCGTCGCGCTCCGAAGCTGCGGCTCGACTGAAACACCAGCTCGGCGCGGGCGGCGAAGCCGGGCGCCAGAGCCACGCCGACCGCTACCAGTCCGCCGACGGAGGCGAAGGCGAAAGCGCGCAGTAGATGTTCGTTGAACGTTCCGAGAGGGATCGAACTGACGCCCACCTCGATGAGCCCTCCGAGCAGTCCGCCCACGCTCCCTCCGAGCAGGCCGTATTTCAGACGCTCGCGGCTTGGTCGCCCGAGACGGATCGAGCTTCCGACTCCAACCACCGTGCCGGCCAGGATCCAGACCAAGAGCCACAGAGCCAGCAGAGCCACCGTCCCCGACTGCTGCTCCACGACGACGGAAACGATGAGGGCCACGACCACCCCGGTCATCGAAGCCAACGTGAGCCCGAGAACGGCACCGACCAGCGTGTCCAAGATGCCGACGAACCCGTCTTCGAAGAACGTCCCGGCCGCGGTGTTCACGGCCGAAACCAAGGTTGCGAAGACGCCGAGCGTCATGGCGAGCGTGGTGCCTGGGGATAGCTCCGGAAAGCCGCGAGAGAGGGCGCTCGTCAAAGCCCAGGCGCCGAGTCCGGTCACGGCACCGAACATCATGCGGTGAAACGTCGCTGGCTTCATCGACGCGACTCGCCGCCCGCCTGGACCGAGGCGGCCAGGGCTCGACCGGTCAAGGTGGACAGAACCTCGAATTTGTCATCCGGCCGCTGACGCACGAACACGACCTTACGGTCGCCCGCCAAGACGGCACGAAACGCCGGCGAGTCGGAAGAAAATGCGTAGCGGACCGTGTACCGGCCGGGACCGGACCTCGCACAGGCCTCTCCCCCTTCGCCGTCGAGGACTGAAAGCCGCTTTCCCGAGTCGAGGACCGACCCGGTCAA
The DNA here is from genome assembly GCA_964473255.1 of uncultured Myxococcales bacterium. Lineage (GTDB taxonomy): Bacteria > Myxococcota > Kuafuiibacteriia > Kuafuiibacteriales > Kuafuiibacteriaceae > Kuafuiihalomonas. The sequence goes on from CAYYOT010000002.1 coordinate 75,907, forward strand.
GGGGGGACGACGAGAGCTATCGATGACGTAAAGGGCAACGCCGTCAACGGGAGATGCTGCGCGCATCCGACCATCCTCGGTGCACCACGGCGGGCGACCTTCGGCGGTGAGGTCCGTGCGAGCAGACAGAACGCCCTGGCGATAGCCGAGGGTGACTTCAGCCGAAGATCCGGTCGCTGGAACCGCCACGCCCCCGGGCAGTGCGCAGTCGCTTTCGACGAGCTTGATATCGCCCCAGGGGGCCGGTACGACCGTCTGCCTGCCTACTTCTTCGATCGTTTTCGTCGACGCCGTGGTGACGACGGCGAATCTCGAGCAACGCACCTTGCCGTCGTCGGTGTTGGCCACGAGCGTCTCAGCCGGTTCGACCTCGAATCGTCGCGGGGCGGTCGATCCGTCGGCCGGCTCACGTCCGAGGACCGCCATCTGCCCCGGTGGGGCGGCGAGGCTCAACCAGTGGCCCGGTCCCTCGTCCGAGCGGATCGTCGTTCCCGGCAGGGCGACCGCTTTGGCGAGCTGGAGCCGGGTCAATCGGGTCAAGGGGCCGTCATCGGGCGCAATGTCCCCCGTGGGTTTGGGGAGTCTCAAGACCAAGACCGACCGCCATCCCTGAGCGAGAAGTGCATCCGGCAGCCATGGCCCCGAGCGGCTCGGCCCCCGCCAGAGAAGAGCGATGACCAGCACGCCCAGCACGAAGGCGGCCAGCTGCCAGACAACGGGCAGTTTCGAATAGAACTTCAGTCGCGTGCCGAGCGATACGCGTTCTTCGACCGCGGTGTCCTGGGCCGGTGGAGGAACCGAAATGTTCGTCTGCGCCGTTTCGATGGCCGGCAGAACTCGCTCCGCGCTGCCCGAGTCGTCGGCCGGCGAGGGCCGTCCCGGGGAACGCGATGCCTCGATCAGATCGAACTGGCGCCAGGGGGCGGGGGAAGCCTCGACTTTTCCGTTCGCATCACGCCAGAAATAGGCCGCCTGCCAGCTTTCGGGATCGACGACGAGCGCGACCTGCCACGGCTCGGGATAGAACCCCGAGTAGGTGCGAAGGTCGGTCGGCGAGAGGAAAAGGGCCATGCTCGGGTGCGTGTGGTACCAACCCACGACGCCTTCGGTGCAGTGCGCCTCTCGGGCCCGTCGACCGGCTTCGCGGACCAGTCGAGTCTCCATCGAAGCGTGAATGCCGCTGCTGCTCAAGAACGGTACTTCTTCGAAACCAGCGACGGTGATGACCCACTCGCCCTCTCGATGCCCCCGGCCTACGCTGCCGACGAGAACCCCCATGCGCTCGCCGGCATCCGCTAGATAGCTTCGATCTCGGTAGTAGGTCTCACGGAGCGAATCGACGAGCTTTCGATATACCGACCGCCGACCGTTGATGACGACCTCACCGGTGCTCCCGTCGGGTCGTGTCGGTAAATAGGTGTGCCTCGTTCTTGGCCACTCTTCCTCCCACCGCACACGGCGACCTGCCGCGCCCTCGATGAGTTTGGCCATGTCGGGATTGGCGCGTTAACCGATCGGGAAGTCAAGCCCCCGAGAAGCCACGTTGCGCATGCCGGACGACGGGTCGTCGTACAACGCCATCGCTCGTTTGTTCATGGCGTGAACGCCGTGAAGGTTGGCTTCGTCCCAGCGGATCAACAACACCAAGCGCATGAGAGCATCGACCAGCGTTCGCCGATGCGAAGCGACTTCTTCGACGAAGAGACAGACGTATCGGTCACGGTCGGGATCCACGTTCGGGTGAAAGAGCGGCTTTCCGTGTGTCGAGCATAGAACGCGAAAAGGACGTAGAAACGGATAGCCGGTTGGAAACACGACTTCGAATCCGTGGCTGTCGCTCAAAACTGGTTGTCCATCGTCGCCAGTGACCCACCCCTTGATGCCGCGGACCTCGAAACGCAGCGGCTCCGAACGAGTCCAGACCCGGCGCAAGGGATTGGGACCGTACACCTTCAGTCGCTCGGGATTGGCCTCGACCACGCGCATGAAGTCTTCGACTTCCAAACGGATGCGGCGAGCCCGCATTTCGGCATCGGAGCCCGCCGTGCTGGATGGCTTGACCTGCGACGAATCGGACTCGGGGTCGCTGCGCGATGACTCGACCAGGTGGTCTTTGGCGAAGTGGCGTTGCCGCTCGGGGACCTGCCCGCGGGCGGGGCGAAACGGTCGGGCGCCGACGTCGAGCGTGCCTCGTTCGAGCAAGAGGAACATGCCGTCCTCGAGGTCGGCCTCGCCGCACTTCCAGTCCAGAGGCAGCGGATGCCGCTCTCCCTCTTCGTCGAGCACCGAGACCGTGATGCTCTTTTCGAGGGGAGCGCGCTTGTCGATGACGACGTCGAGAGAGGTCCGCTCATCCTCGTGAAGGTCGAGCTGGCGCTTTTGGAGGCTCATGAGGGTCGAGACCACGGCTTCCCCCAGCTCCTCGTCTTCCGATACGAGAAAGGGAAAGTCCTCCCATACCTTTTCGCCGTCCGGGTGGACGACCTCGGCCCTCAACGCAAGTTCCAGCATCCCTTCCCTCCGTGGCGTACGTGCCCCTCGACGATCAGGTTTTCCTCCTTCGCTGTCCGTTTGGCAAGGTGAGCTAGGTCATCGGGCCCATCCGTTCGCTGGGAGGCTGAGCGCCCGGCATCCCCGCGGGGGCCATGGAGCACCTCGGGTTCGGGCACCAGCCGCCCTGCTCCTCGAAGCAGGACCGGTGATACACCTCGCCGCAGTCGCCGAGGCAGCGTTCCAGGGGGTCGTCTGGAGTACCGGGTGTGCCCAGGGCAGCGCACGTCAAGCGTCGTCCTTCGGCGACGGGGCGCGTCTGCTCGCGACGTTCGGCACGCTGGGTCTCGAAGACCGAATCGCGACTGTCCCAGTCGATCGACGGTAGGGCGGCGGCGGGTGCGCTTCGCGTGGGTCTCGGCTTCGAGCCGCCGAATGCTTGGATCAAGATCACGTCGGCCAGGGCGGCGACCACGCTGGTCGCGCCCAGTATGGGAAGGTTGAGTGGAAGTCGGTTGATGGCGGCGAAGAGCCACGGCAGCCCGAACGCCGCCAGCGCCATGAGCACGGGTCGGAGGACGCCCTTGGGTTGGCGTGACCACCGCAGGACCGCCACGACGACGATGCCCAGGACGCCGCTGGCCGGCGGCTGAGTGCGCAGGATCGCCCGGGATGCGCTCCAGACCGTCGCCCCGTAGACCACCGCCGCGGCGATCACGATCAGGACCAACAACCATCCCCACTGTCGCCGAGTCGTGTTCATTCGTCAGTGCGTGAGCCCGAGCGCTTCGAGGTCGCCGACCAGCTCCACGCGACGGGTGGCAACCGAGCCGTCCTCATCGTGCCGGAGTGCTTCATACGCCTCGAGCCACGGAAATCCGAGGTCCCGGACGGTGTCACGGCCATCGACCTCGGAATCGGGCGCATAGGCGTACGTCGGTACGTCGGCGCTCTCCCGCGCCCGGCTGCCGCAGGCCGGACACGGCTCCCGGGTCGCATTGACGAGTGCTTGCCAACGCTGCTCCTGATGGCCGCACGACGTGCAGCCGATCGCAGAAACGAGCGCGAGTGGGAGCTGAAGGACGGTCTCCCCACCCAGTTGCTCCGCGGCAGCTCGCCACAGCTCGTCGAGCGTCGTACGGTCGGACCGGCCGGGCAGCTGCACATCGGCCGGGCGGGGACGGTAGCCGTGAAGAGGGCAGGCCGGATGCCTTCGCAAACGCAGCGAATCGAGCTTGGGGCGGGCCGACAAGTCGAACCGGGCGGCCACTCCGGGCGGCGCTTGAAATCCTCGGGCGTCCATCAGGTACTTGAGACCCTGAACGACCTGCGTGGCGGCGACGACCGAAGCCATCATGGGCGTGCTGGGTGCACCGCCCGCGGCTTCGATCTGTACGGCTCGCGCCCCGCATCCGTCGGGACCACCACCCAGGAGGTCGGCGGTCAGGGCTTCGCGGGTAGCGGGCGTCAGGCGGCAGCCGTAGCAGGGGCCTCGGCCCGCGTCGTACATCGTCACCTCGCCGGCCAGCACGTCCTTGGCATCATTGCCGAGTCCGCCATCCACCATCACCTTGCCGGCCTCTGCGGCCCGCATCTGAAGCAGATACCGAGCGCGCATGTTGTCGAAGGCGCTGAAGACGAGATTCGCCCTTTGGAACACCCCGACTCCCAAGGAGGCGATGTCGCCGACATACGGCACCGCCCGAACGTCGGGATTGAGGTGCCGGGCCGACGCGGCGACGAACTCCGCCTTTGGCGTGCCGTGAGCCATTGCGGCTTCCAGATCGCCGATGCACAGAAGGACCGACCGCGTGACGTTGTGCAGCTCGATGGTATCGAAATCGGCGATCAGGATACGACCCACCCCGAGCATGGAGAGATTCTTGACGATCTCGTTGCCCAGGGCTCCGGCGCCGCCCACGACCACGAGCGTTTCACGCAGGACATGGCGATCCAGGAACGTGCCGTCGAGTCGTTCGTATCGGTCCTCGGCGCCCACGCCGAGTCAGTCCTCTTCGATGGTCACGGAGTCGGGCTCGAGGACATACTCGAGAGTTCCCGGATCGTCTTTGTGCTGCTTCTTGAGGACGGGTTTGTAGCCCGCTTTCTCGATGATGATGGTCAGCCGGCCGTCCTTCTTGGGGAATACGACCGTGGTGACCAAAGGAGTTTGGCCCACCGCCTCGTCGTCGACCTTGACCGTGGCTCCCGGTGGCGTGGTCTGGATGCTGATCTGTTTTCGCGTCGGAGCGCAGGCCGTCAAACAGCTTGCGACGACCAGAAGCGCCGGAATCGCGAGGGCGAAGGAGAAGCGAGATTTTCGTCTATTCATCGTGCGTACCTTGCGAGTGAGGTCGAGCTAGCGATCTCGGGAGTGCCGCTCGCGGACAGGTTGCTCACCACCCCCACCAGTCCGAATCCGCTCAGGACCGGAGCCCCGAGCCAACTCTTGCTGGCTTTGCTCGGCGCCGGGTCGAGCTGCAAGACCGGTCCCGCGGGTGGACCGGCCAACCCGTAGGTCTTGGCACCGGCCCCGGCGATCTGCAGTACGAGGCCTTCGCGTGGCTCGGTCACCGGCAGTGCGGGAAGGGCCTGGCGGCTTTCGAGGATCACCACCGACCCCGCGCGACCGAGCTCGTTGAGGCCTTGGCCGACGCGAGCGATGACCGCGGAGTCGTTCAGCAGAGGGAAGCCTTCGCCGTCGGTCTGTCCCCGCAGGAAAACCGGTGCACCCGTCGGGACGAGCACGGTCTCCATCTCCGTCACCGCGCCCATGCGCTCCCCTTTCGCGACCAGATTCTTCCAGCCGGGGCGCGACTTCCAGGGTTCGATCACGGAGGCGGGGACCACGATGGTGAAACCGTCTCCGATCGCGAAGGCCCGAGCGTGGGTACGCTTCATGTGCAGGACAGGGCTGCGGACCTTCACGTACGACTCGATGCGATGGACGGCCGTGCGCGCGCGGCGAATCATGCCGGGAAGCTCGGGTCGGCCGTCGGGGGGGGCCTCGGGAGGTTCGGGCTCGGGCGGAGGAAGCTCGGGAGCCGGTTCGAAGGCGACGGTGGGCTCGAAACGGGGCGTCGTCGGCGGCGGCGAGGGCTTCGCCACCTCCGGCGGCGGCGTCGGTCGATGACGGATGGCCATGCGGGCGATGGCGATCCCGCCGCCGAGCACCAAGATGGCCATGAGGATGCCGAGCCCGATCTTCGCTTGCGGTGTCTTGAGTGGATTGGGGCGCGGCGCGCGAGGCTCGGGTGCCGCTCGGCGAGCGGGCGCCGCGGCGACCCTTCTTCGCTCCGCCGCGGGCGCGCGGTCCCGTCCGGTGGGGCGGCCGGGAGCGAGCTCGAGAAGCTGGAGTCTCGGACCGGACATGCCCAGCGAGATCACGTCGCCTTCGGATAGCTCGCGAGGCCCGCGAAGCTTCATGTGGTTCAGGTAGGTGCCGTTGCGGCTCCCCAGGTCTTCGAGCCGGTAGCTGCCCTCGCCGGAGTCCGGACGGATCGCGCAGTGACGAGGGGATACGAGGTCAGACTCCTGAAACTGGACGTCGCAGCCGGGGTCGCTTCCGATCTCGACGCCGCGTCCGTCGTGATCCTCCACCGCACCGGTACGTTCCCCTTCCAGATGCTTGATGCGGATACTCACAAGAGCCTCACGGCGACCGAGCTCGTGCAGGGTCGTCCGGATTGGAACGTCAGTCAAACGTTAGATCTGGCCGCTTCGGTGCGATACGGTGGCGTTCGGACGTCGTCGATGTCCGAGGCACGCCATGGCATCCCGTCGCGATCCACCGCCGCCGAAACGTTCGGGACCGCGCTCCTTCGGTCGAGCTTCAGCGCCCCCGCCGCCGCGACGGCCGGGGTCGAAGCGTCCGCCCGACTCGAGCGGTGAATCGGTCGACGGAACCGGTCGCAGCACCGACGGGCCAGCGTCGGGCCGTACGTCTCGGATCGGTCGGCCCGCGCCGCCCCCCCCACCTCCCAGCAGCGACCGGGCCTCGAAGAGTACCCGGAAGGATGCGCCCGCGTGGAAACGAGGGGCACGAGACCCGGCGAAGTCGTCGCCCGATTCCTCGCTCGGTCGTCCCGCGCCGGCTCCACCCCCAGCGCCGCCGTCGGCCCCGCCCCTTCGCCTGGGCTCCGACGAATGGACTGATGCGCCGACCGCCGACGCGCAGAAGGCTGCCGCGAACACGGCTCCGGGGGAAAGCAAGAAGTCTGCCCTTCAGCCGGTCGCTCTGCTGAAGAAGGCTGCGGCCCCGGCCAAAAAGGCCTCCAAGCAGCTGGCCATGGGGCTGATTCCGGCGGCTTTTGCGGCAGGCGCGACGGCGTACTTCCTGCGGCCGGCCGCCCCGCCGGAGCCTGCGCCTGAGCAGGTCTCGGCGGCGGGTGCGACCGCGCCCGGAGGGGCCCGCGCAGGTGGGGCCCACGCACCCTCATCGGGCCGCGTCGTCGAGTCGTCGGCTCGCGCCGGGGCGCCGGGCACGGCGGGCCCCGGCGGCGAGACGGGCCTATGGGCCTACCCGCTGCAGAACATCAAGAACACGGTCACGTCCTGCTACGGTGTTCGCAAGCTCCCCACCGAAGAGGCGCCGCGCATGCACAAGGGGCTCGATCTTCGGGCCCGCGAAGAGGTCCACGTGGCGGCGATCGGACCCGGACGGATCACCCACGCGGGGCCGGCTCGCGGGTACGGCAACCTCGTCTTGATTCAGCACCTTGGCGGATGGGAATCGCGCTACGCGCACCTCTCTTCCGTTCGGGTGCGCAAAGGCCAGATCGTACCCAAGGGCCATGCGCTCGGCTACGTCGGGATGACCGGCCATACCTTCGGCCCGCACCTCCACTTCGAGGTGAAGAAGCACGGCCGACTGGTCGATCCCTTGCCGCTTCTTCTCTGTACCGGTCGTCCGGTGCAGCACGACTGCGGCCCGGTGCCGCCGGTCTGCCCCAAGGCGTCCACGGTCCAGCCGGTCGACCCTTAGGAGCACGTGCCTCAGAACACGGCGTACGCGTTGTCGCCCGTCGTCGTGGTGTTGTAATTGGTATTCGCTCGGACGCGACAGCCGTAATAGAAGAAGGTGAACGGGCTACCGAGAGTGATGACCCCGTCGTCGGTGGCGTTCGGCTCGTTCGGACAGCTGTTCCAGTCGGTCGGGGACAGGAGAAGCGTCGAGCTGTAGGTAACGAGCGGATTCGTCGCGTATCGATAGCGGAAGTAGCAGCTCTTGATTCCGGCTATGTTGTCCACGCAGCTCGTCTGGTTGTTCATGTCCGCGGGGCTTGCCGTCAACGTACCGTCATTCAAGATACGCACTAGAACCTCGTTGGCGAAGTCGATGGAGATCGTCGTATTGCCCGTCAAAGTCGGTATGCGACATCGGTCGTGGAGACTAACGTTGAAGGCCTCACCCGCAGCCGGCCCATCGCAGTCCGCGGACGAGGTCGACGGACACGAACAATTCGACGTACCCGTGCAGCGGCACTGGAATCCGTTGACCACCCAATCACCCGACGTGTTCGCCAAAGCGGTGAAGGGTTGTCCGGCCGCGCCCGACAGCGTCGTCGTGCCGAAGCCGCCCCCGACGGCTCGAATCAAAACGTCGTAGGTGAAGGCGGCCCCAACCGTCTTGTTGCCGTCCATGAAGAGGGAACAGGTGCTGCCCGAACAATCGTTGGTGAAGTTCTGGAACTGGCTACCGTTCGAACTGAGGGCTAGGACGGTCTGGGGCGTCCCGGCGTCACGGTCGATGGCGCAGAACGACCCGAGGACACCGCAGTTGAAGCCGCCGTTGCGTAACGTGCCGCTGCCCGATGGGGGACGGGTCAGGGTAATGCGGTATGTGAAGATGGCACCGACCGTCTTGTTCGAGTCCATCGTCAACGAGCACGACGGTCCCGAGCATGATCCGGTGAAGGTTCGGAACTGACTGCCGTTAAGTGCCGATCTCGAGACCGTGACGGCTGTTCCTGCCTCGACGTCTCGGGCGCAGTTTGCCCCGCAGGTCAACCCGGGGGCGCTGAGCTGTCCACTGCCGGCGGCGGGGCGGACGAGCGTCAAGCTGTAGGTGAAGTCGGTCGAGAGGGCAGGGATCGGCCCCTGAAGGTTGGAGACCTGGCACTCATTGGCCTGCACGGTGCCGGTGCAGCCATTCCACGCGCTGAAGGCGCTTCCGTTTCGTGGCACTGCCGTCAGCGTGATGTTGGCTCCGTGGTCCGCTGACACGGTGCAGGTCCCGCCCGTGCAGACGATGTCCGCCTGTCCATTCGCGGCGTTCACTGTGAGGGTACCGCTGCCGGCGGCGGGTTCGGGGATCGTGAACTCGTAGCCGAAGACCGCCTCGACCTGGCGCGCCCGATCGACGGTGATCTCGCATTCGGGACCCGCTTCTGCGCAGGCTTCATCCCCTTGCCAGCGCCGGAAGACCGCGTCGCCCGACGGCGTTGCCCGGAGCAGTACGGTCGCGCCGGCGTCGTAGGCGGAGTCGCATCCTCCACCGTTGCAGATGACGCTCCCCCCGCCGCCGTTCTGCATGGCGTTCTGGATCGTGACGTCGACCGGGTAGCCGAACACCGCGGTCAGATCGGGCTGAAGCTCGTCGATCGACGTTGCGCAGGTCGGTTCGGTGGCCCCCGAGCACGGGCCAGCCGACCAGCGCCGAAAGATCGAATCGAACTCGAGGTCGGGCTCGGCCGTGCAGTCCAGAACCTGCGTCGTCAATACCGTGCACGCGGACGGCTCTCCTCCGCCGGCCTCGCACTGGAAGTTCATCTCCCAACACAAGGGCACTTGGTTCTCGGCCGCGGCACAGACGATACGCCCGAGTCCTCGGTCTACGGTAAGAAGGAGCGACTGCTCCTGTACGAAAGCAGCTTCGATGGCTCCCGGCTCGTCGAAGCCGATCGGACAACGCTCTCGGGTCTCACATTCGATGTCGCCGACTGCGGGGCGCCGGCATGGGCGCTCGGCCATGTCATCGGTGTCGATCCACTGAAGGAGCTGCCATCCTGCCTCGGGCGTGGCGGTCAGGGTCGCGGTGTGCGTACAGATCTGGCTGATGCTGGCCGTGCTGCTGGTGGTCAGCTCGGGGTCGACGCTCGAGACCTGACCCTCGCCGGTCACGGCCACCTGAATCGCCGAACCGAAGGACACGCCCACGCGGTAGAACTCCGTCTCTTCGACCACCGACTGCGGGCGGAACGAGCAGCGCCGGAGACTCTCGACGTCGTCCACGTCTTCGGGACAGGTGCGGAAGGCCGTCGGGCGGCAGTTCGTCGGTTCGTCGATGGCGCACTCTTGGAGGCTCCAACCCTCGACACTGAATCCACCGGAGTCGAGGCTATCGCGGGCGGGATCGGCGGGGCTCGCTTCGAAGGTAATGGTGTTGCCGATTTCGTAGGGTCGCTCACACATGCTGGCGCCGTCGGAGCACTGCAGCGGGTTCGCCACTTCCGGCGCAACCTGTCGGATGGCGCCGCCGCAAAATGAGCCGTCGGCAAGGTCGGACTCGATTCGGACCGTTCGCGGGTCTTCCAGGAACCGAGCCGTCACGACGGTATTGTCGGTCAGGTTCAAGCCATCGCCGAGGCAGTCGACTTGCTCTTGGTCGAAGGCACACTCGAGCATCGACGGAGCCTTGAATACGCCGCTCCCCATCTGCTCCACCGAGAACGTAAACTCGGTATCGACCGGAATCTCAGCTTCCTCACAGACTGCGGGTTCGGTTCGGCAGGTCACCTCGGACTCACACGAACACTCGAGCACCACGTCACCCTCGGTCGCCGTGGCGGTCAGCTTCCCGACGCCGAACACCTCGAGTCGAAGGGAGCGTGCCTTCGGTTGAATTCTCGCGAACACGGTCGTCGCGTCAGCCGCTACGAGCGGGCATATTTGCGGGTCGTCGCCTCGACAACCGGTCCATTCGCTCTCGAATTCGTCGGGCAGCCCATCGATCCGGAGGACCAAGAATCGATTGCGAGGCACGCTGTAGGTGAATGGGCTCTCCGTCGAGGATGTCTCGGGTAAGATCGGGTCTCCGACGATTTGGAAGTTCACTCCATCGGCGCCGGAAGCCCGCTCGACGACGACGTTGACGCTCACGATTTCCTGGCTCTCGTTCTCGCTCCTGAGAACCTCGGGCGGAACGCCCACGTCTTTGCAGGGGTGCGCTGAGCCTCCGCCCTGGAGACTCGCCTCGGAAGCAGCGAGGGACAGCGATGCCTGCTGCGGCTCGCCGGCGGTGAGCAGACCGTCTGCGCCAAAGGTGAACTCCACCTGAAGACGACCGTAGCAGTTCGGGTCGCTCGCGTTGTTCGGGTCGCCCTGGCACGAGTCAGGTGCCGGCTGCACGGTTGGACACTGGTCGGGCGTGAGGCTGTGAAACAAGACGACTTGTCCCGAGATCACGTCGCTCCCCGTGTGGTCGCCAAAGTCCAGCGCCGCATCTCCAGTCCCGCAGCCAGCCGGAAGGCGCCACGATTCCAGCCGACACGTCGAGCCGTCACAGACGGCATCCAGCGGCGATACCAGGGGACAGGCGGCGCCATCGAAATATGCGCAGGCCGCACCCCGAGACGGATCGTCCGGGATGTCCGCCAGCACGGCCAGGCACGCGCCGGACGATTCGTCGATCTCGGGCGGCGGCACCGGCGGCGCCGGATCGATCTCCACCGGACAACCCGTCAGGGCGCCCGCAAGGCCTAGGGTCCATAGCGGAAGCCTTCGAGTAACCGCCGCTGGGATTGAGTCCGTTCGATGCTTGCGTGCCTTCATGATCGCCCTCGAAATGTCCCGGTCAGTTGTTGAAGTTGATGACCACGCGGTCGTCGTCGACCTGGGTATTGTAGCTCTGCGTTACGCTCACTTTGCACACCCAGTTGCCGCCTTCTCTCACCAGGCCATCGTCGGGGTTGTTCGTGTCGTCCGGGCAGTGCTCCCATTTGTTCTGCTCATTGTTGGCGAGGGACGGGTCCGGACTGAAGACCACCAGCGGAGCTTGGCCGCCGGTCGCAAAGCGCACTCCGCACGGAACGTTCACGAGGGCGTTGTCCGTACAAATCACTTCGCCGTTCATGTCGGCCGGAGCGATGTCGAGTGAGCGCGGACTGCCTGGAGTTCCGCCGGCAACGTCGACCCGGACTTCGTAGGCGAACTCCGCCGTGACCGTGGTGTCCCCGGTGACCGTGACCTCGCACGAGCCGTTGTTGCTCTGACTATAGAGCTCTCCTGCGGCCGGGTCGGTGCAGCCGCTGGCCGGACTCGTCGTGCAAGAGCTGCCCCCCGTGCAGGACACCGTCCAGTCGTTCACCACGCTGCTTCCCGCACCCGACGTGTCGGCGGTGACGGTGAACGTTTCGCCTGCTTCGACTTTGACCGGACTCGAAGTGCTGAAGACGCCGGAGCCATCAGCCGTCGCCGTCACCTGGTAGACGAACAGGCCGGCGACGGTCGTGCCGTCCGAGCCTTGATTCATGGTTACGTTGCACGTGTTCGCCGTGATCCCGTCACACGGTCCCCCCACGAAGTTCTCGAACTCGCTGCCGTTGTTTGTCGCGCTCGTAACGGTGACCGTATCTCCCGCGTCGATCTCGCAGGCCTCGGTTGGACCATTGGCGGCGGCCGTACATGAGCAACCGGGAACGGAAAACGATCCGGCGCTGGCCAAGGGACAGTCCAGGTTGAGGGTGTAGGTGAACACGCCTTCGACCGTCTTGTTGGCGTCCATCGTGATTCGGCAGGTGGCTTCTGCGGTTCCCGGACACGCTCCCCACCGGTCGAACGTTCCCCCATTGGTCCCCGTCGGCGTGATGTTCACGTTGGCGGTATCGGCATCGACCTTGATCGTGCAGTCCGGGTCGGGCGCGGCGTCGTCGCCACACGTGACCCCAAGCGTCCGCAGCGTACCGCTTCCGGCCACCGGTTGTACCAGGGTCAGCGTGTAGGTGAAGACGGCGCCGACCGTCACCGGTCCCGTGACCGAAGCGAACGAGCAGGAGTTCTGTCCGTCGCAGTCGTTGAGAAAGTTCCTTAGTTCACTGCCGTTTTGGGTGTTCGCGTTGATGGTGAGGGGACTCCCGGCGCGAACGGTGTAGTCGCAGCTGCTTCCGCAGGTTCCAGCTTGTCCGTCCACGGAAAGGCTCCCGCCCGCCGGCGGCACCAAAGTGACCGGGTAATCGAACAGGGCCTGCAGCCCGGGAAGCGGCGCCTGGATGTTCATGATCTGGCATTGGTTTCCTTGGACCATGCCGGCGCCCATGCAGCCGGTCCACTGGCTGAACGTGCTGCCGTTGCTCGTTGCCGCGTTCACGGTGACGTCGGCTCCGTGGTCCGCTGACACGGTGCAGGTCCCGCCCGCGCAGACGATGTCCGCCTGTCCATTCGCGGCGTTCACTGTGAGGGTACCGCTGCCGGCGGCGGGTTCGGGGATCGTGAACTCGTAGCCGAAGACCGCTCGGACCTCACGCTTCTCGGTCATGGTCACCTCGCACTCGGTCGGCTCGTTCGATGTGCACGGGCCTTCCCAGCGGCGGAAGATTGCGTTTCCTGCAGGCTGGGCCGTGACCGTCACCGTGTCTCCGGCGTCGTACTCGGCATCGTCGCAGCTGGCGCTGTTGCACTGGACGGTCCCACCGCCGCCGTTTTGAATCTCGACGTCGAGCTCGAAGCCGAAGACGGCAATGATATCCGGTTGGGCTTCGTCGACGCTGGTCTGGCACGTGTCGTCGGTAGACTCGGCGCACGGGCCACCGGACCACCGGCGGAAGATCGCTTCGTTACTGGGCTCGGCTACGCAGTCGAGGACCTGGGTAGGGAGGGCGGCGCAATCCGCCGCCTGATTCGACGTGGCCCGGCACCGTTCGTTCGTTTCCCAGCAAAGCGGGATGGAGTCGGCTGCACCCTGGCAGACGATGGCCCCTGGTCCTCTTTCGACCTCGAGCGATACCGTCCCCTCTTCAACGAGGACCGCACGAACCTCACCGAGGTCGCCGAAACGAACCGGGCACTGCTCGCGGGTCTCGCACGCGAAGTCGCGGCTGGGTGGGCGCGCGCAAGGACGCTGCGTCATGTCGGCGTCGTCGACCCACTGCAGCAGCTGCCAGCCGTCTTCCGGCATGGCCGTAAGGGTGGCGGTGTGGGTGCACACCTGACTCACCGTGGCGGCGGTATCGGTCGAGAAACTCGGGTCGTCGCTGGAGACCTCGCCCATGCCGTCGACGGTGACCTCCAGTGAAGAGCCGAACTCGATCCCGACCTCGTAGAAGCGCGTCTCGTCGGTGACGGCGAGCGGGGTGAAGAGGCAGCGGCGAAGCTCGTCGACCGCGTCCTCCGACACCGGACACGTGGGGAAAGAGGCGTCTCGGCAGTCCTGCTCGTCGTCGAGACGACATTCGCGGATGCTCCAGCTCTGGACGGAGAATCCCGGCGAAGCGAAGTCCTCCCGTTCGGGGTTGGCGGGTCGTCCCGCCAGCTCGACGAGCGAGTTGCCTTCGAACTGGGTTTCGCAGACGTCGGGGCACCGCAGTGAAAAGGGGTCGTCGGGTGTCGGGGGAGCCGGCTGGACCTGGAGAACCTGACCGCCGCAGAACTCTCCGCCGGGGAGCAGCGAAACGATGCGTACCGTTCGCGGGTTCTTCAAGAACTTGGCGGCGCCAACGACCGGACCGGTTACCGTGAGTCCGCTCTCGAGACAGTCGTCGACGGCTATGCCTCCGACGGTGCAGACGATGCTTCGGGGACTCTGCGTGTCTGCGCTCGGGGTCACGCTGAAGCTCAGCTCGGTGCCGAAATCGACCTCCGCGGTGCATGGTGCACAGGGCTCGCTGCTGCATACGCACTCCAGCACCGGGCTCCCGTCGGCGCTGGCGGTGAGCGTGCCCAATCCCTCCACGCGGAGCTCGACGGGCTGGGGTGGACGCACGGGATCATTGAAGTCGAATCCGGCGGTGCACGACGTGCTCGTCTGGGTTTCGAAGTCCGGCACTTCCTCGAGGAGGCCTGCGGAAGCCTGGCCTCGCTGGGCCGAACTCGATACGAGGCGACCTCCGTCTCTGACCTCGAATCGGAAAGGGACCTCGGCTAGGCACTGCCGGTCGTTCCCCAAACTATCGAAGGCGCTGCCATCGCAGGCTTCCGCTCGCTCCTGGAAACACTCGTCGCTGCCCGGGTTGACCAGCTGAAGTCGGGCGGTGACCCGGTCGCCTTCCTCGAGGGGTTCGGAAAAGCTCGGCGTGTCCGTTCCAATGCACACCGCATCGTCGAGGTTGACCTCACACGGTCCGCCCGCGGTCTGGCACTGGGCCAGCTCTTCGCTGGAAATCCGAAAGACGCAAGGCATCTTCTCGATGTACAGACAACCCCGCAGGTCGTCTTGCGGACGCAGTCCGGGTATCGGCGAATTCCCGATCGAGGAAAGGACGGCGTTGCCGCACTGGGCAACGTCCTCGGGCAGTTCGAGGGGCTGCGTCGCGCTCTCGGTGCGTGTGCATGCACCGACGCCGCCTCCGATGGTGAGGGCGGCGAGGAGGCCCAGAAGGCGTTTGGTTTGAAGACTCGTCATAGATTGACCTCGCGGCGAAGGTTGCCCGGTTCCATTATCGATCATCTCTTGAGCTTGACGGTAGACCGGTTATTTTTTTCCGGCGTCAGCTCACCTTCCTTCAGCGGACGCAGATCCCAGACATAGACCTTACGGTAGGACCGATCGGTTCCGCGCTTGGTTCCGATCGCCGAAAAGGCCACGAACCAGTCCTCGCCATTGGCGACCACGTTGGGGTCTTCGTTGGAGACGGTGCCGGTGGGGAGGACGAACGACCAGGCCTCGGCATCGGCGGAGACCGCCACGAGCGGGTTGTTCGCCCGCACGTCGTTGCGGGCGTAGACGATGAATCGACCATCGGGGGTCCAGGTGACGCCGCCGCGGTGCGTTGCCGCATCGCTTGCGACCTTCTGGCTCACCGAGCTGGCCAGGTCCCGCACGAACAGATCGAACGACACGCTCGAGCCGTCTTTGCGACGCTTCATCTTGGCGCTCTTGTGGGAGAAGTAGGCGACCATCCGACCGTCGGGTGAGATGCTCGGGGAGAGCTCGTACCCTTTGGACTTCGTCAGCTGCATGGGCACGCTGGGTGTGCCGGCGCGGCCCGGTGCCGCCGCCCGATAGAGGTCGCTTTCTCCACCGGTCGGATGCTGCTCGAAAACGACCGATTGTCCGGTGGACTCCCACGTGGGGGCTAGGCGCAGCAGGCCTGGGCGCGGCGCGATCATGGGCGCCGGCGGCATGGGGCCTCGGCTGCCCCAGGTGACGATGTTCACGTTGCCTTGGTCGCTTCCGTTGCTCTGAACAAAGACCAGGCTGTCGGACTGCGGGTTGAAGGCCGGCTGGCCCGCGATACCGTCCTTCGTCAGCTCGATACCCCGCGCGCTCATGTACAGCTGAATACCGTCGGCGGTGTTGCACGTATAAGCAAACCAGCTCCGCCGTCGCTTTGGCCCCCAGGTGAAGTCTCGGCAAACCGTCCCCGGTGGTGTGGCGCTGGACGGTTCGAAGGCCTCCCACGGCGAATCGCTCGAGCCCGCCGATGTGGGCACGGGCTTCATGGTGGGAGGCAGCACCCGTCGCGGCTTCGACTTCTTGAGAGGAGTGTCGAGGATGTACAGCTCGGTGACTTCGCCCACTCGGCGCTCGTACGCCAAACGCGTACCGTCGCGCGACCACAGGGGACGCTCGCAGTGCCCCTCGGAGTGCGTCGTGACTTGAACGGCTGCTCCCCCGGCCATCGTAACGGAAGGACCCGCGACCAAGGTGAAAGCGAGGGCTGAAGCAATGGTGCGATTCATCGTCGAGCTCCAAATCCGACGTCGTACTCCGTCGTGGAAGCGGCGGCGGCTCCGGCAGCCACGCCGATGATGGCGGCGACGGCAATGCCGCCTCCGATCAGCCACCATTTGTTGCGGGCGGCCCAGGGGCGGTCGTCCTTGTAGCCTTCGACTTCCACCTCGGCACACGTGTCCCACTGCGGTGGCTTGACCATCTCTACCGGTTCGGGATCCGGCGACTGAGATGCGGCCGCGTACACGTCTTTGGGGTCGCCGATGGATTCGATGGGCAAGACGATCGGGTCGCCACCGGCGTAGACTTCGACCGTGGCGTTGCCGAGGCGATAGCTTCCGGCCGGAATGTAGAGCTTTTCGCCCACCCGCACCTTCACGACGTTCTTCTGCCGGTCGAGAAAGCGCGCGATCAGATCACCTTGTTCGGTGGTCAACGGGGGGGCGTCGAGCTCGGCTCGAAACGCGATGAGGTCGGGAGCGCCTTTGGACTCGACGATCACCGTGCCCATGTTGGCGGGGAAGAACTCCAGGAATCGTTCGACGGTGCGAGAGGGATTGTCGGGAAGCGGCTCCGTCAAACCTCCGAGCGAAGCCAGCATGCGCCCGGAAGTCTGAAAATCGTTCTGAGCGAAGGCGATGATGGCCAGCCACACGCGAACGGTTGGATCCTCGTAGCCGGCCTCGGTGCGAATCGCCATTTCGATCTCACCGCGCGCCGGTCCCAGCTGATCGGCCCGGCGGTAGGCTTGAGCCTGCTGCAGCGCACGCTGGACGTCACACTCCGGGGGCGGCCCATCATCGTCGGCCGCCCGAGCGGGCAGGGGCGCGGTCGCCAGCGTGAAGGAGAAGAGCGTCATGTGCGCGACGAAACGCTTGTAAGCGGTCATATCAGGTTCCTCCGGGGGGCGGTCGTCGTGCGTGGCAAGCGACGACGCGGGACGACGTGAGTTCGACGAGCGCCGGTTCTTCGGTGTCGCAGAGCATCACCGGGGCCGAGCTGTCGTCGTAGCGAGGGCAGCGAGATCGAAAGCAGCAACCGGCGGCGAGCGGCATCCGGCGCGCGCGAAGCTCGTCGATGCGGACCACGTTCTCCGTCTCTCGGCCGGAAACGAAGAGTGCACTCTCGAGCAGGACTTCCGTGTAGGGGTGATGGGGTTCGCCGGTGGTCAGGCTTTCGGCCGAACACTGTTCCACCTGCTTGCCGCGATAGAGCACGACGACTCGGTCGGCCACGCGACGAACGAAGGCCAGGTCGTGGCTGATGATGATGAACGAGCGCTTGGGGTCGGCTTCGCGTTGAGCGCTCAGGAGGTCGGCCACCCGCATTCGGTGAATGGCGTCCAGCCCCGTCGAGGGTTCGTCCAGGACCAGCAGACGGGCGGAACTCTCGAGCGCTCGCACCAGACCGATCCGCCTTCGCTCGCCCCCGCTGAGCGTGCCCAGCAGGTTTCGGCTGCGGGAACCCACGCCGATGTGGTCGAGCAGCCGCTGGGCTTCGGCCTGGGCGGCGGAGCCCTCCATCCCTCGCTGGAAGATAAGAGACTCGGCCACGGCGTCGATCGCCCTCATGCCGGGGTTCAAGCTCGTGTAAGGATTCTGAAACAGGATTTGAAGACGCTGTCGAAGGCGACGCAGCTCCCGCCCGCGATAGGAGTTGAGGTCTCGGCCTTCGACGAGGATCCGTCCTTGCGTCGGAAGGTCGAGGCCCAGGATCAGACGAGCGAGCGTCGTTTTGCCGGAGCCGCTCTCACCGACGATGGCGACCACTTCGCCGCGGTACACGTCGACGCTGATCTCATCGAGGGCGCGCGTCTGGACGACGGCATCGCGCCGGAAGAACGACGTTCTCTTGGTAAAGGTCCGACTCACGCCCTCGACGCGGACCAGGGGCACGGTGGGGTCGACCGTCGAATCGGACCGAGTCTCGGGTGGCTCACCTTCCTGGTGGATGGCTTGGACGAGGTCCGCGGTGTAGGTCTCGAGGGAGAGATCCGAGCTCATGAGACGCGTGCGCGAGAGCGACTGGACGACCTCGCCCCGCCTCATGACGATCACGCGGTCGGCGATCTGGTCGGCGTGGCCCAGGTGATGCGTCACCAGAATACCGCTGACCTCCTTCCGCTTTCGGTACTCGCGGAGGTGCATGAGGATCTCGGCCTGGAGGGTCACGTCGAGCCCGGTCGTCACCTCATCGAGAAAGAGGATCTCCGGGTCGCCGGTCAGAGCGATGGCCAGCATGGCGCGCTGGGCCATGCCGCCCGACAGCTCGTGCGGGTGGACGCTTATGACCGTCGTGGGATCCCGAAACCCGAGTTGGGCGAGCAGCTGCGCATTCGCCTCTAGTCGCTCGGAGCTCGGCATCTGCGGTCGACGTCGAGCGAGGGCCTCGTCCAGCTGAGTCCCGATCTTCAGGAAAGGATTCAGCGCCGCCTTTCCGTTTTGGAGGACGAGGCCCAGCGCGCGACCGCGCAAGGGCCGAAAGCGCTTGTCGACCAGCTCCTTCCACCGGGGGCTGACTCGGTACGACCCGCGCTTCGTCTTTCGAACCCAGCGGGAGAGGTCGTCCAGCGGCTTGAGCGACGTCCCGTCCTCGAGCTCGTATTCGATTCGACCCAGCACGACGCCCGGCGAGCCTCGCTGGATTCCGAGCAGCGCCTGGAGCAGCACCGACTTGCCGGAACCCGACTCGCCGACGATGGCGAGCATCTCACCCTTGTCCAGGTGCAAAGAGACGTCCCGCACGGCGTACAGGTACGGCGGGGCATCACCAAAGACGACCCGGATGCCCTCGGCGCCCAGGACCTGGCGCGCTTCCGCCTGGATCCGAGGCGGCGGAAAGAAAGGCTCGATGACCTCGGTTGGCACATTGTCGATGGCCAACATGGGCTGCGTGTCGGAGAACTGGGACCGCTTTTCCCCGGGAGCCTCCTCCAGGTGCGGAAGGTCGGGCAGCGTCTCACTCGGCATCGTCTTGCCTCGATCCGCCGGCTTGGACGGGCTCTAGCAGCACGTCTCCGACCCAGGTCAGCGCGACACCAGCGCCGAGGAGCGCCACGCTCGGCACGAGCGCCGGCCACACGTAGCGTGCCGCATCGTTCCCGATCAGCCCCCCGATCAGGTTCCGGGTCGGGGTCACGATCATGTTGCCCCAGCTCGGGGCTGGTTCTTGGACGCCGTACATTCCGCCGTCCGAAGTCTGGATGAAGGAAAGCGCCGTCTCGGTCATGAGCACGAAAACCCAAAGGCCGACGACATGACGCAGCACCAGGGAGCGACACTGAAGCCAGAGAATGTGCACGCCGAGGATACGGCACAGTGGAAGGCCGTCCGCGCGGGCGGCTTCGATGTATTCTTCGCGCGAGCATTCCATCACGCGGGTCTTGAGGTCTTCGCCCAGCTCCGCGGCGTACAGCACGCCAGCGACCGCAGCGATCACGAAGGGGCTGAAGCCGAAGGACACGCAAACCAGGACGATGGTCACGAAGCGCGGGAGGGCGCCCGGAACCGCCAACGCGAAGGAAACGATTCCCTGGAGCGACCTGAGCAGTGCCGCCCACGCCCCTTGGGGCGACCCGACGCCGGCCGAAGCGGGCTTGTATCCGGCAGCGGCACCGAGGGGAACGCCGATCGCGACCGCGATCAGACTCGCCGCGAGGCCCGGCATGAAGAATGACCGCGTTCCCGCGATCAGTCGCTGGAGCAAGTCTCGACCGAGCCGATCTGTGCCCAGCAAGTGACTCCAGCTCGGCCCCTGGAGGCCCTGCGACATGTCGACGTCATATCCGGGCTCGTAGGTGGACAGGAGTCCAGCCAGGCCGAGAAGAATGAACCCGCCGATTACGATGCTCGCGGCCAGTCGACGCCGAGTCATCATGAGCTCGCCTCGCCCGCGTCTCCGCGTCGTCGGGGATCGGCGGCCATGGCGACGGCCTCCGACAGTACGCGCGCCAAAGCATACAAAAGGGCCCAGACCATCGTTACCGCCATCAGAACCGCGAGATCTCGGCGCAAGGCCGCGGTCCAGGTCAGCATGCCGAATCCGGGAAGCTGGAGGATCAGCTCCACGATCAGAAGTCCGCCGAAGATGGCCGTCAGGCGATTGATGGCCAAGGTTGCGAGCGGAGCCACCAGGGCGGGGGCGGCGTGTCGGGCCACGGGGGCTCCCGCGGCCTTGGCGAACAGAACGAAATCCGACCCCGCCACGCGGTCGAGCTCCTGTTGAACCGCTCGCGCGGTCTCGATCAGCATTCCGCTTCCCACCGCAAGGACGGCGGAAGCCAACGCATAGCGGGCGATTCCTCGGTCGATGGGCAGAGGAAACCACGAGGGACGGTTCATCGGATTGTCAACGAGGCTTGCGACTCCGAGATTGATGCCCAGCATCAACCAGTAGGCCAACAAGAACGTCGGGGCGACCGAGAGCCAATAGAGAACGGTTCGCAGCGGGCGACTCACTCGGGCCAGCATCCCTCGATGCCATATCCAGCCCAGACCGATCCCCATGAACAGGGCCAGCACCAGACCCCACACCACGACCCAGGTCGACGTGACGAACCGTTCGCTCAGAAGCTCGGTCACGGGAGCGCCCAGTCGAACCGCAGCCGACTCGCCCAAGTCTCCGGTCAGGACGTGTCCCAGCCACGCCACGAACGCCGTCGATGCTCCGTCGGCGACCCGGGCCTTGCCCGGCGCATGCACGAGGATCTGGTGCACGGCCAGGCACGTCGCGAGGACCACGAGCCCGGACCAGAGAATCTGTTCGGTCAGTCGTCTCACGATGCAGTCCCGCTACGTGGTCAGCGCGGCGTTCGATATTTCCAGGAGTCGGCCCAGGTGAAGTAGGCGAAGGGATGAACCTGAACTCCCCCGACTTCCTTGGCGATCGCGGTGTAGCTGCGAGCGGACCATAAGAAGACGTACGGTAGGTCTTGATGAGCCAGCTCATGGACGGCCAAGTAGAGCTGTAGGAACTCGTCGGAGTTGGTGCTTCGCCCGCTCTTCTCCAGCAGCTCGTCGAGCTCGGGGTTCGAGTAGCCAATGTAATTCAGGCTCCCTTTGCTGTGAAAGAGAGGCTGGATGTTCGAACCTTCCCCGAAGGTCCATCGGCCGAGCGTCATGTCGAACTTGCCATTGCGAACGACGCGGTCGTCGTAGGTCTCGTTGTCCAGCCAGATCACTTTGACCGAAAAGCCGGCGCGGTTGAGGCTGCCCTGAATGTCGAGCACCAGGTCGTTGTAGGGATCGAGTTTCTTGGGCAGCACGAAGTCGATCGCCACGCCGGCCCCTTTCTTCATGTAGCGGCCTCCCTTCTTCGTGTACCCGGCTTGCTTCATGAGCCCGTCCGCTTTTGGTTGGCTGTAGCGACGAGGCTTCACCTTCGCGTTGTAGTAGGGGCTGCGGGGAGCGAAAGGTCCGCTGATGGTCTGACCTTCGCCGAGATGGCTCTGACGGATCTTTCCCCGGTCGAGACTATGAGCGATCGCTTCGCGCACTTCCCGGATACGGACGTCCTTCTTCCGGTGATTGAGGCCGAGATACCACCATGTGAGCGACTCGTAGGGGTGCAGCCGGACGGTGTCCTTCATCGACTTGACGACGCCCACGTGCTTCGGGAGCACGCGCACGAGGCCCTGCACTCCGTTGAACTGGAGCATGGAAAGCTGAGTCTCGCGGCTGGGGATGAACTGAAGACCGACGACGTCGAGGCTGCGCGGTCCCGGCGTCGTATTCTGGGTCAGAACCACGTTTTTCTCGAAACGAACGAACTTGAAGGCCCCGCTGCCGACCGGCTTCAAACGAAAGGGATGCCGGACCTGGAGAGTCGAACTCTTGAAATGATGCGCGGGAAGGATCTTGAAGGTCATGATTCGGGCCGGGTCCAGGGTGGGGGCCTTGAATCCGATCTGCACCTGCTTTGGGGAAAGGGCCTTCGCACTCTCGATGAACGCAACCTTGCGTCGGCCCGGGGCTTTCGATTCCGGGTTCTGGAGGGCTTCGATGGTGAAGACGACGTCTTTGGCGGTGACTGGTTTCCCGTCGTGCCAGACATGGTCGCCGAGAGTCACCGTCATCGATTTCGCGTCCGGGGACACCTTCCATGATTCGGCCAGTCCGGGCCCGGGGTCCAGCTGACGGTCATCTTTGAAGAGCCCCAGGAACATGAGCTCATTGAGGCGTGCTTCGACCATGGTGTGTTGGTACGCCGGGTGGAGCGTGGTGGGCGGCGTCTCCTCGGCGAAGAGGATCTGCCGCGAAACGGTCTGCGACCAGGCGGCGCCCCCTCCGGCCAGGATCGCCAACCCCACGACACCGACAACCTTCTTACTTGGCACGTACATCTGCTCCCCCTCCTCCAATCAAGTCCGCCACCGCGGCTCGGCGTACGCTCTCGAACGGCCCCTCCGCAAAGTCGACGGCTCCGGCGAGAACGCGGGCGGCCCCCGTTGCATCGTTGTTCCAACCGGCGCAGAGCGCGGAACGAGCGAGTCGCACGAACAGGCGGGGTGTGTTCTTGGCGCTCACCGCGTCTGGATGCTCCGGATCGATGGTCAGTCGGTAGAGCTGCATGGCGTCCACGCACGCTTTCTCTCGGAGCAGCCGATCGGCTGCAGCCATGCGGACCGCATCCCCTTCGGCTACGCCGAGACCCAGGCGATTCGCGATCTGCTGGCCCTGGTCGCTGCCGACCTGCTCGGCGGCCTTTTGCCATTCTTTTGAGCGCTCTTCGGCAGCGCTGATGGCTTCGTCGGGGGATCCGGTCGGCGCCTCTTTCAGCTGCGGCTCGAAGATGACCTCGGCGAGCGCGACCTGCTCGGCCGAGCCGGCTGCCTCGCTCGACTGCTCCGGCGCGGTCGGGCACGGACGAAGCCGCAGCGAGCGACAGGCTCGCTCCCGAAGGTTCTTGCCGACCTTCGCTTCGTCGAGGGCCTGGACCGCCCGGGCGCGGTACGCGTCAGCGAGAACCCGCAAACCTACGGCGTCGTAGTAGGTCACTTCGATCGACTCACCGTCCGTTGCGACCACGGTCTCCCGGTCGAGCGGCTCGGCGAGGGCTGACCGAAGTGCAGCAACGTCCAGCTTGCACACGGCGTCGAAGTAGGCTGCCGCTCGGGGGTCATCCTCAGGCGCCGCCACATCGCAAACATTTGCCGGTTCCTCCGCGAGCGCGCGGCCGACCATGCCCAGAAAGCTCTTCTTCGGGCCGGCCAAGGCTCGGACGAACTTCAGCGCACCGTCTACGTTCGCACCGTCGAGCGACCTGAGCGGCTCGACCGAGCCGTCGAGCACGAGCTTTGCGGCGGCAGCCAAGACCCGCAGGTGTGACGAATCGGTTCCCGCTTCGAGCTTCTTCTCGACGTACAGCGTCTGCGCTTCGGCCGTCAGATGAGCGAGCCCGTCCGCCAGTTCGGCCATCGCCAGGGCGGCCCGCGCCCGCCCCACGGCGACGACGGGGCCATCCGGCGCGTCGTCGAAGGCAGCCATGGCCGCGTCCAGATTCCCCGCCTGGAGCATGGGCCAGCCGCGGCTCGAGGACACGACCTTGCCCGCGACGTCGGGCTTGCGAACCAGCTCCAAAGCCCATCCATCGAGGGTACCGAGCTCCTCCGTCGAAAGAGCCGTGGTCCGGTCGGTGGGGGCCGAGGAATCCGAGGGAGACGACGTACACGACGCGAGCGACGCGGCGGCGATGTATTGAAGACGCTTCAAAAGCGGATCTCTCCCGGCTTCTCGGCCGATGGCTCGTCGCCCTGGAGAACCGTGAGCTGCTGCTCGGTCTGGACGACGATCTTGGTGTCACCGGCCTCGGAAGCGATCGACTTCAGCAGCTCGTAGGCGTCGATCGCGCTGTACAGGAGGTCGTCGTCGTCGCTGTTACGGTAGTACAGCTGGGCATACGAGTTGGCCAGCATGGCCTGAATGTTCATGTGGAGTCTTTGGCGGTGCGCCTTGTCTCCGCTCTTGGGCACGAGCCGCTTGGCCTGCAAGCATCGGTTCACGACCTGCATGTACCGTTTGTCTCGGTACTCGAGGCGAGCCAGGAGCTCGTACACGTCGTAGATCTGGCGGCCGTTGGGATGGGACAGCGCGAGGTTCAAGCACTTCTTGGCCTTTTTGCGGACGCGCTTTTGGTCGGTATAGACGCGGGCGGCCAAGAACATGGCCTCGGGATAGGAGCGCCACGCCTTGTCGGCCGACTCGAGACACCTGAGCGTGCTCGCCGAGACGGGACTCGAGGACGCCAGCCCCCGGCGCGCCGTCTCCATGCATGCCTTGAGCGACTCTTCCGTGGGACCGCTGGGCGTCGGCTCCGGCTGCGCCTCTTGCTCCTCCACTTCCACCTTCTCCTCGGGCTCCGGTGCCGGGGTCGGGGTGACGACCCGCCGAGGCGTACGACGACGCGGTTCAGGGGTGTAGGCTACGGGGTCGGGCCGGCGAACCTCCTTCACCGGTCCGGCGCAGACCTCACGGTCGACGACGACCTCGCGCTGCGTCGTGTCGAGAAGAACGGTACACGTGAGGTCGCAGCCGCTTCCGCTGATCATGACCGCCGCTTCGCGTCCGGGTTCGCCGCGAGCCTTCAGGAAGAAATCGCCCTCCCGCGAGACTTCGCCGATGTCCTCCCCGTTCACGATGACTCGCGCACCCCCACACAGCTCGCTGCCCATGAAGGTATAGGAGGCCGAGGTGCCGCCCACCCGGAGCTTCAGCTGCACCGGCTGCGGTTGGCCGTTGGTGAGGGCCATCTTGATGCGCGGGGGCTCGTGCAGCAGACGCATGCCCTCGGTTGGCTCGACGTCGAATGTGACCGCCGTCCCGGGCGTCGAGTAGATGGTGGTCGTCAGGGTTCCCGACCCGTCAGTCTCGCCGATCCCCTTGCCATCGGCGAGCACCTTGAGGCCCGCGGTTTCGAGGCCATCGCTGGCCACGACCTGGACCCGCACCGGGAACGGGTCTCCGGATTGGCAGGAGGCCAGCACTAGACCAGCGAGCCAAAGGTGCCTGTTGAACGACCGCTTCATGCCCACGTTTCACTCATCCCTTCCGATGCTCGGGTCGCCGCCCGGCCTCCCTTCGTTGATAGTCGTGGGAATGGCTCCCGTGTCTCGCACTTCGGCGCCGCCGCGCTCACGCAGCTCGAGGTCCCCGATATCGAGGTCGGCGCCATCGAACAGGATCTCGGTGGGACGCTCGGGTTTTTGGTATCCGAGTTTGTCGAGGTATAGCCGATAGGTGTTCGGCGGGACGGGCAGGTTGCCGGCGACCCGAGCGATCTCGAAGGTACCATCGGGTCCCGTGATCCGGATGTCGGTCGGTGGGTCCGTCGTTACCTGCACGCCCGGTATGCCCTGGCCCTCGGGTGAAACGACTCGGCCCCGGATCATTCCCCCCTGGCCCGAAGGGTCGGCTGACGACCGTTGCGAGGCGCAGCCGGCAGCCCCGAAAAGCACGAGGATGGCAGCTCCGCGAGCCGCCGTTCCAAACGCATCCCATTTCCACATGTCCAACTCCTCACTGCGCTTCACTGCACGAGCGGGTGATCAGGCGCCAGCTCGACGAGTTGATCGAGCAATTCGTCTTTCCTGGTGCTGTCCCGTTCTTTGACGGCCATGATCACTTCTTTCTCGATTTTTTCGATCTGTCGGCTGACCGAGCGCAGATTCTTGATGTCGCTCAACATGCGCTGCGCATCCGGATCGTTGGGATCGAGGGCTAGTACGGCGCGGATCGCGGTGACCGCTCGCTTCGCTCGATTGACCTGTCCGCGCCGTGAGCCCTGGACGGTTTCGTCGTACATCTTCTGGGCGTACGCCTTGGCCGATTCCAGCTGCTCGCTCGTCGGGGTGGGCTCCGGCGCTTCGATGGGGCCCGCGGTGGCCGAACCTTGCCCGGGGCCACGCAATGCCACGACGGCGACCACACCGACCAAGATGCAGATGGCGGCGATGGCGATGTACAGCGGAAGCCGCGACGGCGCGGTCACGGTGGGGCGCACCTCACCTCCGCTCAGCTCGTGCAGCGCTTCTTCGACCTCGTCAGCGGTTTGGTAGCGGTCCTCGGGGTCGTCCTGGAGACACTTGTCGAGGATCAGCCGCGCCTCGGCGGGCGCCTTTTCGATTCGCACGATCGAAGATGGCTGGGCACCCGTCACGCACCGGTAGAGCGTGACGCCCAGCGAATAGACGTCGGATTGAGGTATGGCGCCCTTCGCGGACTGCTTGGCCTCGGGCGCCATGTACTCGAAGGTCCCGAGTTTGGCGTCGAACTGCGTGCTCAGCGCCAGCGTGGCCGACTGAGCGATCCCGAAGTCGGTGAGTTTGGCGTACCCGTCGCGGGTCAGCAGCACGTTCCGCGGTTTCACGTCGCGATGGATGATGCCTTGCTTGTGAGCGGCGGCCAGGGCGCTGGCGATCCCGGCGAGGATACCGGCGGCCTCCTGGACCGGCAGTTTGCCGCCCGGGCGCGACTCGATGTAGTTCTCGAGGTCGTTCGGAAGAAACTCCATCACGATGATCGGCCCGCGACCCGGTTCTTCGGCAACCTCGATGACCTTGATGACCTGGGGATGGTCCAGCTTCGCGATCTGCTTGGGCTCGTTATAGAAGCGAAGCAGAACGTCTTCCGGGCAGGAGCCGGGGCGTTTGAGCTCCTTGAGCGCGACCTCGCGAGGTAGATTGAGGTCTTCGGCTCGATACACCCGCGCGAATCCGCCTTGACCCACCATCTCGACGACCTGGTAGCGGTCGGCCACGACGTCGCCGGCTTCCAGCGGCGGGAGGTCTTGAAGGCCGCTCGGGTCGTCGAGCGGCTCCGGTTCCTGCGGTGCAGGGTCGTAGCTCGGTTCGCCCTCGCGCGGGGAGAACCAACCGCCGTGCATCGAAGAGCCAGAATCGGTGGAGCGAGTAGACATGACGGGATGGTTCTCGGCGATCAGAAGTGTCCCGACAACTGGATTCCCGGCCCGACCGGATTTGGCGCAGCCACGAACAGCGGACGGCCATGCTTGCCGAACATCGGAGCCAGCCAAAGCACCAGCGCCAGGCCGGCGGCGCTACCGCCCACGATGTAGCCGATGGTCGAGACATCGTTGAGGCTCTCCGCCTCCGAGATCAGGTCGTCGCGTTCGCTGGGGGGCCGCAAAGACCCATCGTTGGCCTCGTCGGCCTTGCTTTGCGACATCACGCCGGTTGCGACTCCGGTGGCGATCCCGGCGACTGCAATCGTGGTTGCGGTCCAAAACGGCCAGGTGACCGGCTTCGTGTCTGGTTCGACCTCGGCGGTGGCCTTGCTGGTCGCTCCGGTCGTTCCCGCCGCGGGCGGAGGCACGACGGCCGGCGGTGGTGCTGGCGGCGCGGCCCGACCGATCTCGGGGCATAGCCACGACTCGGCGTTCCGCTCGAGGCCGTCCTGGGCCAAGGTCTCCCTCAGCTCTCGGGTCGTCACACCCTGCGAAGCGAGATCTTGGGCGCAGGCGAAGAGCTGTTCGGCGCCCGACGACGTCGTCAGAGGCAGCTCCGTGGTCATGTCCAGGGAGAGGGCTTCGAAGAAGTTGAGAAAGCAGTCTTGCGGCTCGTCCAGAACGTCGAATGCCAGGCCCTTGAGCACCAGCCAGCGGCTTTGTTCCGTCGGGTCGGTTTCTGAGTTGAGGTTCTCGTTGACCAGGTCGATGACGTCCGTCACACGCCCCTGCTCGAGCTGACGTAACCCCTTATCGTAAGCCGGATTCTGGCTACAAACGAGCGCAATGACGTAAGGCGTAAGTGTTCCCAAGAGCCCCTCCCCGGCGGATAGTCGCCTTCGAGCGACGGCGCGTCAACGCGCCCGCCGTTCGCAGCCAACCACAACCGCGCCACGAGTGGAACGTCGCCGACACGGACCTTCAGCCAGCAGGACGGTGCCGTCCCGAGTGGCCCAATCCAGGGGCCTGTTGTAATAACTTCGGTGCCTGGTTCGTCTGAAGGTCCACCGATGTCCGCCTCACCCGACCGTCACAAGCCCGACGTGGTCTCGCTACACGAGGCAGAAACCGAGCGCGTCCCCTCGTTCGTGGGCTCTTCGGCCGAACACGATGATGGCTCGGAGGTAACCGTTCGGTTCCATCGGGTACAGCCTCGGACCTGGTTCTTTCCCTCGATCCGCCGAGGTTCGCGGGCAAGCTACCTCCTCCTGAGTACCGGGACCTTCGTTCTGGGCCTCCTGCTGGGTCTGGTCGTCGTGATGTGGGCGTCGGCCGAAGATGCTCAGCCCGCGGTCGTCGAGTCCGACCGAGGTTGGGACACCGTCGAGTTCGGGCCCATCGTAACCGCCGCCGGGCTTTCCGCGGTGCCGGTCGACACCCGCTGCGAAGCCGACAGTTGTGAAGCCGCGACTCTCGCTCACCTCATCACTCAGCTCGACGAGCGAGCGCGCGGCGCCGCCAAGCGGGTCAGCGTGCTCCATCTCTCGCAGAGGCCGGTGCTGGAGGATGCCTTTCACGAGGGATTTCGAGGCGCTCTACAGGCGCGCTTCGGGGCCGCGGGCCAGGGCCTGGTGCCGCTGACGCCGGTAGAGGAGGGCGGACGGCTGGTGGACGTCGAGGGGTGGAGCCGGGAGCAAATGCGACAAGACGGAGCCTCCGATCTACCGGTTCGCTGGACCGCCGATGTGCCTGGAGCGCGGCTCGTGCTCGACCGTTCCCCCGAAGAGACGCTGGTGCGGATTCTCGCGGCCTCGCCCGCGGGCTCCGCCGGGGGAACGATCCGACTCGATGACGATGAAGTCGGGCGCATCGAGATCACCGGGGCCGGGCCGCAGCAGGTACGGCAGGTCGCCTTCTCCATCGATGGGATCGACGAGGCGCGTCAGCGGTTGACGATCGAGGCGGGTAGCGCCGGGCTCGAGGTCTTCGGCGTGAGTTTCGAGCGGGATGTTCCCGGGGTGGTCGTCCATCATCTTTCGGCGGGGGTTCTCGGGGCCCACGGGTCGTTCGAGCGGTCTGAAGTCATGCGTCGCTACTTCCTGGCTCTGCGACCGGACCTCGTCATGTTGAGCCTGCCCGGCGGAGCTTCCGCGACGGTCGCTACCTGGAGCCCCTGGATGGAGCTCTTGACCCTCATTCGCCAGGCGAGCCCCAATGCGAGCTGCCTCGCCGTGGGACCCCCGGACATGAAGTGGTCGCGAAGCCTAGGAAATGCGGTCCACCAGATCCGAAAGACGGATTGCGCCTTTTGGGATGCCAATCGTTCGCTCGGGGGCGGTCGCGCTCGTGAGCGCCTCAGTTCATTGCTGCTCGTGTCCGAAGACGGTCAGGTCGGGTTCAGCGCGCGAAGAGTGAGCGGCGAGTTACTGGTTCGTGAGCTCGGCCGCCTGGCGGCGGGGCCATGACGGCCCCATCGTTCCTCAAGACGCTGCCCCCGCCCTCCCGTGCCGACCTCTCGAAGATGATGGAGCGCGGGGCTCTGTTCGCGGTCGTCGATGCGTGTGACGTGGATGAAGTGCCGGAGCGGACCCGCGCCCATCGAACGGACGCCGCCTGCTGCATCTATGAGGGCACACGTCTGGAAGACTACTGGGCCATCGGTCCCCATCTGTGGCGGGTCGATGAGAGCGATCTCGAATGGCTGGACGAGCGCCCCGCCAGCGAGGGCTGGGGCCTGTTCGTTTTCGCGGACTGCACCCTGCAAGCACTGCACGAACACCTGAAGACCCTTCTCCGGGCGGAGATGCCCGACGGTGGGACGGTACTTTTTCGCTTTTATGATCCGAGGGTCATGACGAAGTTGCTCCCGACCTGTGATGAAGAGCAGGCCAAGCAGCTCTTGGGACCGGCCCAGTTCTGGATGATCCCGGGCGACGATGCCTGGCTACGCCTCGCCGGACGTGCGCCCCCCGTCGAAGAGCCGGCGACGGCCGCCGCGGCCCGCGGTCACCGGGCTCCGGTGCGTGACCCTGGTGAGCCTTCACCGGCGGATGTCCCGACGCCGGTTTCGGCAACTCGATCGGACCGAAACCAGCCGGACGAGCCGGTTCCTCGGTGGAAACGTGGGACCCGGTCGGCGCCGCGGCCCGAAACGTCGGAGCCGTCGACCGTGCCTCCGCCGGCGGCCGAGCCGTCGCCCCGGACGCCGTCCCCGGATCGCGTGCCGAGGTGGAAGACCGGAGGTCGACAGAGCCCTCCGCGACCGAGCCCATCGGAACCCGCCGAGGGCTCGCCGCCGCCCCCGAAGCCGCGCTGGAAGACCTCACCGAAGTCGCGGCCGGATTCCTCTCGCGTCCCGCGTTGGAAAAAGCGCTGACCTTCTTCGGCAGGCGTTTTCGAGGCGCCCTTTCTGACGCGGGTCATTTCGGAGGCGTTCGCTCGGCGGCGTGACGCTGGACGAGAGCGTTGACCCGTTTTCCGGGGGCGACCTCGAGCTGGGCCAGCGTCGCTTGGACCCAATCCGGTTCCGGCTGGCGCGCCCGATCGAGTTTGAGCTCCACCAGGAACACCACGAGCGCCGCGATCTCGTTCTCCTTGCGAATCCCGTAACGCAGCGCACGCTGGGTCCCGCGAGCCGCGAGCTCCTCGACCGTCTCGCGCGGGGTAGCGTCGAGGCGCGGGCGGAGCTTGGTGTACAGGTGGTCGGCCAACCGCGACTCGAAATCGGATTGATGGGCTCGATCGAGGGCCTCCATCTGTTCCTTGCGAATCCTCAGCACTCTTAGGCGGATAGCCAACCCCGCCCGGAGGATCAAGGCGAGGGGCGACGCCTTGACCGCGTGGCGGCAACCCCCTTGAATCGGAGGACATGGTGGTCTCGACACGACGGCAGTACGGCCTGGCCAAAGGTAAGAGCGGCCGTCCGCGTTTTCGTCGTTCGGGCATCGTGGTGAGCAAGCCCGCCCCCGAGCGAGCTTCACCGAACCTCACCGGTCTTTGGGAAGGGCAGGGCGAAGGCAAGAGCTGGACGCTCAAGATCAACCACGTTGGGCACCATGTTCGCTGCTGGATGTCCCCGGTGAACTTCCCCGCCAACCCCAGCGATCTTCGACCCAACGACTTCAAGTGCCGCTATCGCCGGAAGGTCGGACGCTTGGTCGGTTCGCGGGACGAAGACGACCGCAGCGTCTACGGCGTCGAGGAACTCGACGAGGATTCCGGGGATACGTCGGGCGGAGCCGCGCTCGTCATCGAGAGCCGGAATCGCATGGAGTTACTGTCGGGCCAGTCGGCATCGATCACCTTCGAAAGGGTCCACAACCAACCCACCCTTTCGCGTCACCTGGTGTCGGCCATCAAAGATGTGAGGATTCGAGATCTGGTCGAGCGGAACGAATGGACGCCGCTCACCCGAGAGCAGTACCGGCATCTCCGAGACGGAGTGAAAGACTTCCTGCAGGCCATCGGACGAAGTCGGCGCTCGGACCGCAGCAAACTGGAAAGAGCCCAATGGCTCTCCAAGCTCCAGGAAGTGCTCGAGGTCTTCGATGATCGCGATCGCGTCCTGGCCATTCATTGGCTTACGCACTTTGCCTGGGCTGAAGACGGCTTCGGCGACGCCGTGGTCGAACTCTTACCCCTTTGGTACCAGCGTGACCGGCGTCGAGCTCAAACGATGGCCAAGGCGTTCGGCGTGGCCGCCGAGCTCGACGCCACGTTCAAGTACGATCTTCGGATCATCGATGGGCGACTCGACGGCAGTACGAACGTGCTGCCCAAAGACGTGCGCGACCTCTGTTCCAAGAAGCTCGACAAGTTCGACGACATCGACACCAAGATGAAGGACCTGAAGCGCGACCTGAAGCTCAAGGTCGGCGTGGGGTGGCACGGGCGCTTCGGCATCATGCTGCTGACCAAGTACGAAGTCGACGGGGGGCGAACCAAGAAGCTGTGGCAGGAGCCTTACTACTTCTTGATGGGCGGCGTTTCGGCCGGTCTTTCGGCTTCCTCGGGAGCCGGCGACCTGCTGGGAGGGTTGACCGGCGGCAAGTCCAACGCGTCGGCCAAAGTCGCGAGCGTCGGGAATGGTTCTTCGGTGTCCGCAGGTTTTTCAGATACCACGCTGGAGTCGGACGAGACGTTCATCAATCTCGACCCCGAAGACGTGCCGGGCGGCATCGTCATGCTGTCGTCGAGCATGGGTGTGAGCTTCTTGGGGGGGGCGAAGGCCTCGGCCGGATTCCTCAGTCTGTACGGCGGCGATGATGCGTTACCCCTGAATTTCACCTTTTCTTCAGTCGGCTTCAAATGGGGTTCGATCGGCGCCGACGCGACGATCCTCCAATGGATGACTGGGTACATCGGGAGCGACTTCCCCGAGGCCACCGAGCTCAAGCCGAAGGGGCAAAAGCCTCAGCCCGTCGACGCGAGCATCAAGAAGGCGGCGCAGGCCAAGGTCTTTTTCCCCTTCGACGAGGCCCCGCTCACCGATCTGGGACGGGCTCACCTGCGCGCCGTGGTGGCGGAGCAGCTTGCGGCCTTCTTGAGCAAGGGCACGACGGTCATGATCTTCGGTCACGCGGATCACCCGGGCACCCGCCGGTACAACATGGCGCTCAGTCGAGCGCGCGCCATCAACGTTCGGACCGCGATCATGGCCGATTACCTGGAGCCGAGCTGGAAGCGGACGACGAACCGGAGGTTCTTGAGAGTGGTGACGCGCGGATTCGGAGAGAAGTTCGCGAAGGGCGACGAGTTCACAAAGGATCGAAAATCCCGGAGGGTGGTCATGCGCGTTCGAGGTGCGCTCGTGGCCCGCCTGGATATGGAAGAGCAGTAGGAGCCAAAGATGTCGAAGCCGGCCGCGCGAATCACAGACATGCACGTCTGCCCCATGATGACCCCAGCGGTTCCTCCGATCCCCCACGTCGGGGGACCGATCCTGCCGCCGGGCTGTCCGACCGTCTTGATCGGAGGAATGCCCGCGGCCCGGGTCGGCGACATGGCGGTCTGCGTGGGCCCCCCAGATTCCATCATTCTGGGTTCCTCGACGGTGTTGATCGGCAACATGCCGGCCGCCCGCGCCGGAGACTCCACCGCGCATGGCGGGACCATCATGCCGGGCTGTCCAACCGTCCTCATCGGCGACGGGGGTTCCGGCGGCGGAGGCGGGAGCCCCATGTCCGCCACGATGAAGCTGGCCAAAGCCACGGCGGCACCGTTCGCGACGGAAGGCTGCGGGTGTTCCAAGGCGCAACCCGCCGAGGCCGCAGGTCCGGCCACGGTCTTGGCGAAGGCCGCTGCCAAGGCCGGCTCCGCATTCACGGAGCGACACTGTGCCTGCAAAGAGGACGGTTCTCAGCCGCCTTTGAAGCTCATGCAGAAGCCTCCTCCGGTTCCGACGTATACCCTTCGAGTACGGCTGGAGATCGACCCCGATGAAGCTTCGAGTGCCGACGACGAATTCGAGTTGTTTGGGCTCCCACCCCCCCGGAGCCGGTCCGTCGAATTCTTTCCGCCGGTCACGAAGACCGTGGCAGATGACAAGCTGGATGGCGACGAATACGTCGACCTCGAGTTCTATGGTCTCTTCGACGGTCCGCTCTACACTCTGAAAGTATCAACTCAAGAAGATATTCCTTACACGCTCTTCGACGGTGCTTCGTTGGCCGAGCTCAGCGACTATTTGGTGCTCGAAGAGGATGAATCTGGCGATGACGAGAACGAAGACCAAGGCGACGAGGAAGAGTTTGGCGACGCCCCGGCCGACTCGTCGACCGCATCCTGCGATGCATCGGAGAAGTCCGAAGTCGAGACCGACGAGCTCGAGTTCGAGATTGAAACGAACAAGGATGATCCTTTCGAAGAAGGGGACTCCGTTTGGCTGTACTCTACGGCCGGAGCTCCGTACTGCGCACGGCTCGATCTCGCCCGGGACGTCGAGCATTCCGACGGCGTCCTGACGCCGAAGTTCGAGCGCATCCCCAAAGCGGCAAAGAAGCTCGTGATCTTGGCAAAGTTTGCGAACGGCGAAGAGCAGGTGCTGGTCAAGGACGCGGGCCTGGATGAAATCAAAGAGCTGAGTTCCGGCGTCGAGCACGAAGACCCCGAGTGACCTTCAGCGAGCGGCGGCGCATTAGAAGCGCGCCGCCCAGCATGACGATCCAATACGGAGGCGCGCGACGGTCCGGGGCCAGGCAGACGCAGCCCCCGTCGTCCCGAACGTCGAGCCCGCCGACCTCACAGGCATCGCCGATTCCATTACCGTCGTCGTCGCTTTGGTCGGCGTTGGCTCGCCCCGGGCAGTTGTCGGCGTCGGCACAGATCCCATCGCCGTCCGCATCGTCGTCGGCGTCACGCGGGCAAGGGTCGCACACGTCGCCTCGGCCATCTCGGTCGAAGTCCGCCTGGTCAGCATTTGGCCGCTCCGGGCAATTATCGATCGCGCTACAGATGTCGTCCGCATCCTCGTCGCCGTCGCCGGGCAGCGGACATCCGTCGCAGGCGTCGCCAAGGCCGTCCGCGTCGAGATCGGCTTGGTCGGCATTGGCCGTGGCCGGGCAGTTGTCCGACCCTGCGCACACGCCGTCACCATCGGCATCGTCGTCGGGGTCATCGGGACAGGCGTCGCAGGCGTCGCCGGTACCGTCGGCGTCGGAGTCGAGCTGCGCGGCATTGGCGACCCCGGGACAATTGTCGACCTCGGCGCACAAACCATCGGCGTCAGCGTCGTTGTCCGGATCCTCGCGACACGGATCGCATGCGTCTCCCCAACCGTCTCCGTCGCCGTCCGCTTGCTCGACATTGGCTCGCTCCGGACAGTTGTCGACGGGCGCACACAGACCGTCGCCGTCCTGGTCGTCGAGAGCGTCATCGGGACAGACGTCGCAGGCATCGCCCGCGGCATCCCCGTCGCCATCCGACTGAGTCACGTTGGTGACGAACGGGCAGTTGTCGATGTCGCCGCACAAGCCGTCCTGGTCGGCGTCGTTGGCGGCATCTTCGATGCAGGGATCACATGTATCACCGAGCCCGTCCTCGTCGGCATCGGATTGCGCCCCGTTGGCGACATTCGGGCAGTTGTCGACGTTCGCACAGAAGCCATCGCCATCGGCATCGTCGTCGGAATCGAGAGGACAGAGGTCGCAGGCATCGCCGGCCCCATCGGCGTCGGAATCGAGCTGGTCGGTATTCGGGACGACCGGGCAGTTGTCGAGGTTTCCGCATCGCGTGTCACCGTCGACGTCGTTCAGCGGGTCCCAGGGACAGCTGTCGCAAACATCGCCTCGTCCGTCGGTGTCGGTGTCGGTCTGGGCGCCATTCGCATCCGTCGGACAGTTGTCGACGTCGCCGCATACGAAATCCGCATCGATGTCGTCCAAGGGGTCGGCCGGGCAGGGGTCGCAGACATTGCCGGCTCCGTCGGCATCGTCGTCCTTTTGGTCTGGATTGGCGTCCCGGGGACAGTTGTCGGCATCGGCGCAGAATCCGTCCTCGTCGTCGTCGTTGAGGGCATCAAAAGGACACAGGTCACAGGCGTCGCCCCGGTCATCGAGGTCACTGTCGAGTTGGTCGGCATTGCTGTCACGAGGACAATTGTCGACCGGAGCGCAGAGACCATCGAGGTCACCGTCGTTCTCCGCATCATTGGGGCACGCATCGCAAACGTCACCGATGTCGTCGCCGTCCGCGTCCTTTTGATCGGCATTGGCGTCCTGCGGACAATTGTCTTCGAAGTCGAGCAGCCCATCGCCATCGCTGTCCGGGGCGGCGGTGTTCAGGGCTTCTTCACAGTCCAGCCGGGGGTGCGAGCGACCGGAGCGAGCATCGGTTATCGTGGTGTTGCTGGTCTCGAGCGCGTCTTCGAGATCGTCAGCGGAGATGGCGGGGCGGGCCTCGACCAACAGTGCAGCGCACCCGGCCACGGAGGGGGCAGCCATGGACGTGCCGTGAAGCGTGATGGAGCCGCCGCCATCGCGCGCCGCGGTGATGGCCGAGCCCGGGGCCAATAGGTCCAAGGCGGTACTCCCGTTGCTGTAACAGGCGATCTGATCCTGGGCCGTCGTTGTATCGCGACACGCTCGAAACGTAATGGAGCCGATGTTTTCGTCGTAGGTCGATCCGACGGAGATGACCTCTTCGATGCAGCCGGGCGAACCCATCAAGTTGGTCGAAGCATCATTGCCGGACGAAGCCGTAACGATGATGTCCTTGCTCCGCAGAGAGGATACGGCTCGAGCGTAGGAGCGGTTCGATGCGTTGGCCGTGTCGCAGGTGCCCCGATACGCGCCGCCCCCGAGACTCATGTTGACGATGCGAACGTCGACCGTAGAAGTCGTGGCGACCCAGTCCAGCCCCGCCACGATGTCCGACACGAAGGCTCCCGAGCGAATGGGGCCGAAGACGCGGATGGCGACCAAGTCGGCGTTGGGAGCGAAGCCTTTGGGCGCGGTTGCGCCGTCGCCGAGCACGATTCCGGAGACGTGGGTTCCGTGTCCGTCGAAGTCATCGGCCGCTCCGGAACCGGTTTGGGTGGAGTTCCCGTTCGGGCAGCACCCGCCCCCGCAGTAGCAGCGCTCGGCCGAGATCCGTCCCGTAAAATCCGTGTGGTTCACGTCGATGCCGGTGTCGATCACGGCAACTTCGACCCCGGTACCGTCGTAACCGAGCGCCTGGACGTCGTCGGCGTGGACGACGACCATCGACTGGTCCAAGTTGCGAAACATCATCTCGTCGAGCCCGACGGATTCTACCCGGGGGTGGACCGCGAGGACGGATAGACTCTCGGCCGTGACCTCCAGCGCGAGGCTGTCCACGAGGCGGTAGCGGCGTAGGAGCTGATGCGAGGTGCCGGTCAGGCTCGAGAGGACCGCTTCGCCCGCGGCCCGAATCTGCGCCTCTCGCTCGGCTCGATCGGGGAGTCCTCTCGCGGGTGCCGTGATCCCGGCATCGAGCGTGACCAACACTCGGGCTCGCCCATCGCTCGCGATCTGCTCGCGGACGCCGGGCTCGATCAGCGCCTCGGCCAGAGCCGTCGACGACGTGAAGAGCAGCACCGCTGCCCAGACCGACGCCCGGAAGACTCCCCGACCCATGCCGCGGAGCATGCCGCAGCGGAACCAATGACCCAAAGCGTCCTTTACGCAAAAATCGTTAGCTTTGACCGAATGGGCCCGGACGGTGCGAGCCTGGGCCGACCTTTGGACGGAACGGACCCGCAGGACGTGCTCTTCCTCACTCCGGGCGGGCCCGAACTCGTCGGTCACGCCTGCGCTTTGCTCACGGCCGCTGGCATTCGAGGTCGGTGCGACTGCTGCGCATGATCAGGTTGTCCTGGCCGTGCATGTAGATGATCCCCGACCTCTGGACCGTGTCGAACTCGAAGAGATGGTCGTCTCCCAAGAAGCTCCCATCCTCTTCGTCGTAGTATTCGATCCGGAGGACGGAGTCTGCCGCAGGAGCGTCTTCATTGAGCTTCCAGCGGTAGAAGCGCTGCTTCTGCTGGCGTCGCCCTCGCATCTCGAATCGACAGAACTTCCGCATCTCGTCGAAGATGAAAATCCACTGGAGCTCGTCGCGGCTCCGTCGCCATTTGCCGACCAGGATCGACTCGACTTCGGTCAAGGGGGCCGGCTCTTCCCCCGCCGTCGGACCGGCAAAGCCATCCGGCGGTGCTTCGCCGCACCCGAGCGTGATGAGTACCACCAATGCCGTGACTGTTCGCTGCATGCGTTCCCCTGTCTCGGGGACGCTGGTTCGTCCCCGACCGCCACTGAACGCGATCGTCGTTAGCGGGCCGTGCGGGCACGCCGGCATTCGGGATGCGCTCGCCCACGGTGCCGTGAAAAGAGCGTCAAATCGACGGCATCGGCGGTCCGTAGGCCGAAACGATTCATGGGTCGGTGGGATGCGTCGCCTGGAGGGCCGCCTGCAGGGCCCGTTCGCAGCGTTGTTGAACTTCAGCCAGAGTGCTGGCTTCGGCTCGCCCGGACTGAAGGTACGTGGGGAGACCGCGCCGGCTTCGCGCCAGTGCTCGCACTACGGCGCGAAGCTCGTCGCGGCTCAGGACCACCGGAAACGCATCGACGTTCTTGGGGTGGTCGGACATCCAATCCTCAGTCTTTGGGCTTGGCGGCAGAGTCGCCAGCTTCCGGGCGCGGGGGTAGCTTCGTCTCTGGCGCCGTCGTGGAGCCGAGCGGCACCGAACGCCGAGGCTGCACCTCCTTGCGGTCTTTGACCGAAACGAGCAGCACCGGGGGAATCACGTCCTCCATGCGTTTACGATCGTCGAAGAAGGCATTTCGAACCGCGGAGGCGTGGATCGCTACTTCCTCGAGCTCCCGGTTGTTCGAATCCTCGAGCTCCGAAATCTTCTCCAACACCTCGAGGATCGCTCGATTCAGCGGGTCGTCCTGACCCTTGTTCTTGGCCAGATGCTTGCCCAGCGCATTCACGTCGGCGATGCGCAGGGGATAGATGCGATATCCGTCGCGAGGCGAGCTGTACAAGGACTGCAGAACACCGAGGATGACCGAAATGTTTTTTCCGTAGATCCCGTCCTTGTGCCATCGGGTCAGCATCGCGAATACGCGCCGAACGATGAACCCGTTCGGCTGCACGGACGAAAGGAGCAAGAAGGGATCTCGCTCTCCGATCAGTGCATCGACGACGAAATGGTTCTCGATCTCGAGGATGTTCAGGAATACCGGATAATTGTCCGGGGTGATGCCCACCGAGCTGATGAACTTCGCGTACTTGATCGAAGCCTCGACGGCCTCCGTGGTTCGGCATCCGAAAATGCCCTGCAAAAGCCGGGTCTCGATCTCGGCGATCGATTCCTGGTTCCATTCCTCGGGTTCCACGACGCTCGCGCGGGTTTCTAGAGTCGAAAGCTGATGTACGGAGCTCATTGAATCTCTCCCTGGAAGGCCATCTGCGGTGCAACCTCGTCCGTGCGGTAGTCGCCGCGGACGAGAAGCACCTGGGGAATGCAGTCTTCCAGCACTTTGGTGTTATCGAAGAAGTTGCTGCGGATCTTCATCGCCTGACGCGAGACCGCCTCCATGTTGTCGTCCCAACGAAGGCCTTCGAGGGCGGCGATACGGTCCAAGATGTCGAGTATGACTCGATTCCGCGGCTCGTTCTGTCCTCGCTCCTTCTCCAGGTGTTTACCGAGATTGTCGATGTCCGCGATCTTGAGGGGAAAGATCTTGTACCCGTCGCGAGGCGAGCTGTAGGCGTTCTGCAGCACACCGAGAACGATGGCCAAGGTCTTTGGGTAGATGCCGCCCGGACGCCAACGCGTCAGCAGCTTGAAGCACTTCGATACGAGGTACTTGTTTGGCGGAATCGTGGATAGCAGGAGGAACGGATCGCGATCCCCGATCAACTCATCGAGAACCCAGTGGTTTTCGATCTCGAGCATCTTGAGGAAGAGAGGGTAGTTCTCGGTATCGAGACCCGAGAGGCGAAGAAATCGAGAGTAGGACTGAGCGGCTTCGACGGCCTCGGCCGTTCGAGCCGCCATGATCTGTTGGAGGAGTTCGTTTTCAACCCGAAGGATCGCGCTTCGCGTCCAAGGGCTGTTTCTTTGCGCTGTATTTTCCATGGCGTTGGCTCGCCTGGAACCCTAGTCATCTCGACCGAATCCCTTCAAGTTTGCGGCCTCGGATTTCGCACGAATTCGTCTTTCATCCCGGGCCACAAAATATTTTGAATGTAGGTGTTAGGAAGTTCGGATGAGACCACAATGGTCGTCGTCGTCGAACGTAGTCGGGATGTCTTCATCGTCGCCGTTGCGCGGCTGAGCGTCCGTGGTTACGACATGCAATCTATCCCGCCCTCGTGAATGAAGGCGGCGGTGATAGTCGGCAACCAGGGAGCGAAGCCTCTCGATCTCGACGTCGCGACTCGCAAGTTGCTCGGCGTGAACTCGACTCACCTGCGCAAGGCGAGCGACATGCTCGGCCTCTCGCTGTCGCGCGCCGGTCTCGAGTCGGGCGAGCTGCTCTTCGCAGTGCTTGCTCCACGACTTCTGACCATCGAGCAGCTCGAGAATCGTGGCCTGCGTTTGCTGCTCCGAAGCCAACCACCGGGCGAACCGGTCGTGGAAGGCGAGCATCGACTCGGCCGACGCGAGGGTCCGGCGGGCGCGTTCGAGCGTCGAGGCGAGAGTTTCGAGGCTCGATTCTGCGCTTCGTCGACGAGCGACTTCCCGGCCGAGTTCGGCCTTGCGGCGGTCGGACTCTGTCTGGAGCGTCGCGCGAGCGACCTCGCTCGTGTGCCGCTCACGGTTTGCCGCTTCGAGCTCGGCCCCGAGGCCCGCGATTTGCTCGTCTCTTTCTGCTGCTCGCGAGACCTCTCGGCTGAGCTGGACGCTCAGCCGCTTCAGGGCTGCGTGGTTGCGGTTCTGTTCTCGCGTCTGGGCCGCTTGGGCGTTCCGGAGCCCCTCGGCGAGGGCCCTTCGGCGCCGCCGTTCTTGCCAGGCCCGGCGAACGGCCCGACCCCGACCGGCTCGCTGGCGATCGACCTCTTCTTGGGCATCCTGCAGCGCTCTCCAGGTCGATGCGCGGGTCGACTCGGCACGGTGAGCGTCGGGGGCGGGCCGAGTCGAAGCGGGCTCTGTCGGCTGCCCGAAGGCCGA
The DNA here is from genome assembly GCA_964473255.1 of uncultured Myxococcales bacterium. Classification (GTDB taxonomy): domain Bacteria; phylum Myxococcota; class Kuafuiibacteriia; order Kuafuiibacteriales; family Kuafuiibacteriaceae; genus Kuafuiihalomonas. The sequence goes on from CAYYOT010000002.1 coordinate 116,766, forward strand.
AGCCCGATCGGAAGGCGTGTCGGCACCGATCAGGCGGTGGACGGTGCGAGCAAGCTGCGACCGGTCCATCTCTGGCTTCAGCAGATACGCGTCGGCGTGGACCTTGAGCTTTTGGTGAAGCTCGAGATCCGCGCGGCTCATGGTTGCGGAGCTCAAAACCACGGGTACCGCCCGAGAGGTGGACCGGATCTGGGCGCACAAGGCGAAGCCCAGGCGGTCCGGTTCTTCGACCTCCAAGAAAATGAGACTGGGGGCGACCTCCTGGACTCGAAGCGGAAGCTCTTCCGGCGTCACCGCTTCGGCCTCGATTCCCCAAACCGCCAGCGCCGCGCGGATCTCCGTTTCGAAGGCCCGACTCCGTTCAACGATGATGGCGGGCTGACTCATGACCCGCTCGGACGGTACATGAATTATGAAACCTCGCAAACGCGCGGCTGTCGCCGCTACTCTCACCGCCGCGCAGCAGCGACCCTGAAGGAGAAGTAGGGGCTCGAACGTCCTTCGGAAGCGATGTCGGCTTGCGCGGGGAACACGCTCAGTCGACGCGGACGTACACGTCGGTGTTGCTGCTGCAGTTGTCCAAGCCATCGTCGAGTTCATTGACGATGCAGCTGCTCAGACTGTCATACTCGCAGAACGTTCCCGGGATGACGCCCGAGCAGTCGGGCAGGTCATCGACGTCGGTGCTGCCGAAGGGACACACCACGACCTCGGCGAAAGTTCGAACCTCGGGCGGGCGCGCCGGGTTGAACGTACATTCGGCCAAGGCCAGACCGCCTCCGGACCGACCGTCGATCTTGGCCGGCGTGACCGCAAGGTCGGCGATGCGATTCGTGGTGACCGACCCGTCGGCTTCGAGCGCGTCGAGGCGTCCGTCGTGAAAGCTGAAGTTGGCGTTCACGTCATCTGCGTCCGCGATCGTCCCGTTGGTGAAGACGATCAGCTGAGAGATCTGGGCGCCGGCCAGTGCGGGCAGCAAGAAAAGACCGACCCCGAACAGCCATCGACGAGCCCGGGGGTCTCGACCCATGGCGAACCCGACACCCAAGAGTCCGCCTGCCAGCACGAGCATCAAGGCTTGCGTGAGGAGGGGCACCGACGGTGCGCTCGCTCCCCAGAAGAAGATTCCCCAGACTCCGCTTCCCCACATCTTTCGATTCTCCGGCGCTCGGAGGCCATCGATCGAGAGACTCTGGTGACATCTGTGTGGAATCGAGCCTCGGTCGTACCGCATGCCACACCCGTCCACATGCTCTCACGGCGTGCATGGACGTCTCGTGCCCACATTCCAAAGTTGAATCGCATTCGCTACCTGTGGAGAGCGGACGGTCGCCGACCGCGAACGCTGACCAGGGGGAAACGGACGAACATGAACCAATACAGGAGCTGGTTTCTCGCGGGTTTGGCCGCCTGCAGCTTCGCTTGCGAAGCGACGGTGGGCAGCCCTCATCTCGCAGCCGATGGTGAGGGACTCGGTCACGCCCGAGGGCCCGAGTCGGGCGACGAAACACCCAACGAACGCGGTCCGGGAGAAGAGCCCCCCGAGGAGAACGAGGTCGTCGAAGAGCCGTTGCCCGTTTGTGCTGACGATGAGCTTCCATCGCTGGAAACCGGCGCCGCCAAGGTCAAGTACGTGTTGACGGGGCTTCCGCTCTCCGACGCCGACCGTAGTGCGCTGGTCGACGGTCGTAGCGGCCTGGAAGCGCTGGTGCCGCAGTGGTTGGCTCTGCCCGAGGCAGAGAAGAAGCTTCAAGACTTCTTCGCCACCACTCTCCAGCAGAAGGAACTCGAAGAAGAAGGCTTTTCCGCTTGGTTCGGGGAGAGTCGAGTGCAGATGGGTCGTGGTCTTCAGCAGCGAATTCGCGATGACTTCGAAGAGAGCCTCCCTCGGACGGCGATGGCCATCGTCGAGGCGGGGCAGCCGCTATCGGACTTGGTCACTACGAACACCTTCTTCATGAATACGGCCATGATGGTCACGTTCGCGCATTGGGACGCGCGGCCCATCGACGACGCCGGTGATGCTTCCTACCGCGGCCGAGATGAGCTCGCCGAGATGGTCTTCCACGCCGACCGGACGATTCCTCGGGAGGAGTCCTTGGACCCGACCAGCCCCAACTTCCTTCACTTCGAGCTGCCCGAGCTTGCGGAAAAGTGTCCCGACCGTGCCTCGGTCACCATTTCGCGCAAGACCCCTCTTCGCCTCTATCAGGTGCTCTTCGGACGAGGGCAGGGCGATAACTGCCTGAACGTAAACTTCGAGCCCGTGGTCACGGACGCCGATTTCGAAGACTGGCGACTGGTGACCATTCGGACGCCGAATCCCGGCGAGGCGACGGACCAGTTCTTCGATCTGGTCGCACTTCGCGAAAAGAGCGAGCTGATACTGCACACGCCACGCGTTGGATTCTTCACCAGTCCGGCATTCCTGGGCCTGTGGCTCACGAATGATGCTAACAGCCACCGAGTGAACATGAACCAGGCGCTCATCGTGGCGCTCGGTCAGAGCTTCGATGAAGAAGACCTGTTCCTGCCGGCCTTCGAGGACGCTCTGGACGACGAGCACGCGGTCCCGGGAACCACCTGCTACGCCTGTCACTCCAGCCTCGACCCAATGCGCCAGTTCTACCGGCAATCGTATACGGTATGGTACGGCCAGCAGCTCGACGAGGTAACAAAGGCGATTCCCGCCGAGTTCGTATTCGGGACGGTCCAGCAGCCGGGCGAGGGTGTCGAGGACCTCGCCTCGATCCTCGCCGACAACCCAGACTTTCCCGAGGCCTGGGCGCAGAAGCTCTGCTATGCCGTCAACTCCGAGGCTTGTCCGCAGGACAGCGCCGAGTTCGAGGCCGTCGTCGAGGCTTTCGTCCAGTCAGGCTTGGACTTCCGGGTCTTGGCCACCGAGCTATTGTCGTCCCCGCTCATAACCGGTGCGGAGTGTCTCGAGGGAGGAACCGGACAGTTGGCTGGGATCAGTCGGGCGCGGCACCTGTGCAGCGCTCTGGCCGCCCGACTGAACATGGACGACGCGTGCAGCTTCAATCGCACGGTACGCAACCTCATTGGTTCGGTGCCGGATGACGGATTCAGCCGGGCGACGGTCGAACCTGTCGTCATTCGCAGCGACGACATGTTCGTCCGCTCGGCCGAGGAAAAGATCTGTCGAGAGCTAGCCGTCAATCGCATCGGCGGGGAAGACTTTCCGATCAACGAGCCCGAGGTCTCAGTCCTCCGGTTGGTCACCGACCTCATGGGCTTCACGAGCAGCCACCCGCGCCATGGCGATGTTCTTCAGCTCATGACCGAGCACTTCGAGAATGCGATGGCGGCAGCCCAAGAGCTGGGTGAAAACGACTATCGGTCCCGCCGAGATGGCCTCCGCTCGGCTTTCATGGTCGCCTGTCAATCGCCGACGGTCGTCGGCATGGGGATGTGAGGACTTCACAATGACGACGCGTCGCGATCTTCTCCGCTCTTCCCTGTACGGTACCGGCTTGCTCGGGCTTCGTGCTCTGGCAACCGGTGTTCCCATCAGCCTGCTCAAGACTCCGGTGAGGGCCTGGGCCGATGAGCCGTCGCGCCAGCGCATGCTCATCATGACTGCCAGTCGCAATGGCGATCCTTTCAATGCGAACTGTCCGGGCTCGTACGGTGAGGGCATCGTCCATCCCGATTCTCCTGACTTCGCGCCGACCGACATCATGCTCGGTGACCGGGCCCATGTCGCCGCCCGCGCGTGGACGCAGCTCGACCAGAAACACCTCGACCGGACTTGCTTTATTCATCACGGAACACTGACCAATGCCCACGGAAATCACGGCAAGGTCATGCGTCTCATGGGCAAAGTCCGGCGCAACGAAATGATGGTCTCGTTCTTCAGCAAGGAGCTTCAGGCCGGCTTTGGAACCATCCAAACCGAGCCCGTCAACGTTGGCGCGCCGCTTCTTTCGTTCGAGGGCCGAAAGCTGGCCAAGCTGGCCCCACGTTCCCTCAAGGAGGCGTTGGCGCCGTCGAACGACACCCTGGGGCAGCTTACGACGCTTCGGGACGCCGAGCTCGACCGCTTGCATGCTTTGCTCAAGGAGGATGGTACCGTCGAGCAGCGACGACTCCTCGATCGATTCGCTCAGTCTCGACGGGAAGCGCGACAGATCTCGCAAGATTTGATCGACCGGTTGGACGTGATCGACGGGGACGGTCCCGATGATCAGGTGATCGCAGTCGCAGTCCTGGCGGCGATGAACGTCTCGCCCGTGCTGACGCTGGGCCTCCGTTTCGGCGCCGACAATCACACCGACGGGGACCTGGCGAAGGAGATCGAGCAGTCGACCGCGGGGATTCGGCAGATAGGAGACCTGCTCCGGCAGCTCGACGAGCTCGGGCTGGGCGAACGCGTCGTCGTCTCCGGACTCAACGTCTTCGGCCGGACCCTGTCCAAGAAGGGGACGAATGGTCGTGATCACAACGCCCATCACCACGTCCTGTTCATGACGGGCGCCGGAGTGAAGCCGGGTGTCGTCGGCGGTATAAAGCCGAAGGGCAAAGACTGGGCCGCTACCGGGATCGATTCGAAAACGGGCACCGGGACCGACGAGGGCGACATTGCCTATGAAGAAACGCTGAGCGCGGTAGGCAAGACGCTCGGGGCAGCTTTGGGCATCTCGTCGGCTCGCTTGGACGAAGAGATCGAGGGAGGCAAAGTCATCTCCGCTGCGCTCGTCTCCGCATCGGTCTAACTCGTCTAGCGGTAGTCGTCGGGCTGAATGTCGAGGCGCTTCAGCCAGCGATACACCTGCTGGCGATGCCGGCCCAAGACTCGTCCCACGGAGGCGATATTGCCGTCGTGAGTCCGCAAGAGTTCGATCAGCTCATCCCTCGATGGCTGCCGTATGATCGTCGGCTCGGCAGCATCCTCGTCGACCGGGCCCTCGGCCATTTCGAACTCGCGAACCGCGACCGGGAGATGGGACATCGCAATCCGGCCCGGTGCGGCCACCAAGCGAGCCTGCGCAGCGACGGCCTTGAGTTCCCGAACGTTCCCGGGCCAGGCGTAGAAGAGCAGGGCTTCGGCCGCGTCGGCCGTCAGCGCCGACTGCGTCGAAAAACGCGAGAACAGGCGAAGGATATCCTCCCGACGTTCGGTCAGGGCATGGGTCTCGAGGTCGAAGCCGGCCAGTCGAAAGTAGAGGTCTTGGCGAAAGCGCCCCTCCGCCGCGAGAACCCGGAGGGGTCGATGCGTCGCCGAGATGACGCGAACGTCGACGGTACGCTCTCGGTCCGAACCGACCGGTCGGATCCGTCCCTCCTGAAGCACCCGCAACAGCGCGGGCTGCTGGTCCCGCGGTAGCTCTCCGATCTCGTCGAGAAACAAGGTCCCCCCGTCGGCGGCGGCGAAAAGCCCGGCTCTCGACCCTTTGGCACCGCTGAAGGCGCCGGACTCGTGGCCGAACAGCTCGCTCGCCACGAGCTCGGAGGCGAGGGAGCCGCAGTTGACGGGAACCAACTCACCCTCACGCCCGCTGGCTTCGTGAATGCGCTGGGCCAGCAGCTCCTTACCGGTCCCCGTGGGCCCTTGGAGCAGCACCGGCAACATGGATGGCGCTGCGAGGGAGGCGAAGTGGTTGCTCAGGGCCCATGATATCGAGGCATCGTCAGGGACCACGAAGCCGTCGGCGTTGGCCGGGAGTGAGATCTCGGCGTAGACGAAAAGGCTGTCGCCGATGCGTATCACGCTCGAGGGCATCAGTCTCTTGCGCTCGACCGCCTGGCCGTTGACGGTGGTTCCGTTTCGGCTGCCCAAGTCGATGACTTCGGCATGTCCATCCTCGCCGATCTGAATGCGGGCGTGCCGACGGCTAGCCGCGCGATCGTCGACCTGGATACCATCGAGACCGACCGAACGCCCGATGGTCCGTGGTCGTTCGATGTCGACTCCGACCAACGGCAAGACCTGTTCGACCGAGAAAACCGGGAAGATGCGGCGGATGAGCAGCGCGGGGTCGGAAGTCGAGACGGTCCGTAGACCCGTGGTAGCGTCCGGGACCCCTCTCACCCCTTCTTCTCTTGCTTGAGCTCCGACGGCTGTCAAAGTGTAACCGGCCAGGCCGGACCTCGCTTCTTCGAGCGGAGCTAGCTCGGGTGCGACCGATCACTGCAGGGCTGAAGGCGGGCGAGACTTCCTCGGGGAGCGCCTAGGTTCGTCCAAATTCCCCGAGAGGCATGCCGAAGTCGGGCTTCGTGGGCGAGGTGCCCAACACCCAGTCATACACGGCTCGTACCTGTTCGGCTTTGCGCTGCCACGTGAAGTGGGTCGCAACTCGGTCGCGGGCAGCCTCGGACATTGCGGCGAGCGCGCCCGGGTCCGAGACCAACCGCGTGAGCACCCGACGCAGGCCTTCGACGATGCTCGCGGGTGGACCCATCGGAAGCGCAAATCCCGTCGCTTGGGTTACGAGCTCCGAAGGACCGGCGTAATCCATCACGATGGGCACGACTCCCGTCGCCATCGCTTCGAGCACGACCCCGCCTCCAAAGTCCTTGATGCTGGGAAAGCCCAAGACGTGCGCTTGCCCGAGGTAGCTCTGGAGTTCCCGATGGTCGACCCACCCGCGCAGTCGAACGGAGTCTCGAATGTCCGCCGTGAGCTGGCGGAGCTCGGCCATCTGAGGGCCATCGCCCAAGACGTCGACGACGATGCGTCCTTCTTTGGCGAGCGGTCGCACCGCCTCTACCAGCAGGTGCACGCCCTTGAGGGGAACCAGGCGGCCGATGAAGACCAAGCGTACCGGAAGGTCCCAGCGGCGGTCGTTCACCGGTGGAAAGCGCTCGGGGTCGACGGCATTTTCGGGAAGATAGACGATCTTGTCTCTGAGATGCGGAGGCTCTTGAGCATAGGTCGCCCGAGAGCCAATCAGGATTGCCGCGGCTCGTTCCCGCATGCTGCGAATCCCAGGAAGAAGTCGGTAGCCGGCCCGGACGTACGACAGCCACTCGCCTTCTTGCCGACGAACGTGATCATAACCCTTTGGCCACGGGGCGCCCCCATTGAGCGGACCCACGACAAAGGGGACGTTGATTCGATCCAAGCTGCGGGCGATGAGGCTGGGGGTCGTGGGGCTCAGCGGTGTTATTCGATGGACGAGGTCGAATTCGCCCGCCTTGAGCCTCGTATTGAATTCCTTCCAGACCAGGCTTTCAAAATAGTAGTAGCCCACATTGGCGAGCGCCGCGCTGGTCGTCCATCCTCGGCCTGTGTTGCCGGTCAGCATCGTGGATACTTTCCAGAGCGGGCGTGTCACGGCCTCGGCATCGATTGCCGTGAAGTCTTCTCCTTCCTTCAGGCCTGCGGACAGCACGGCCTGGCGATTGCGTACGTGCGTGACGAGATGCACATCGGCGACGTCGTTCAGCGACTGACTCAGGGACCAGCCGATGAGGGGTACACTCACCCACTCGGGATTGGCCGCCTCGGCAATGACCAGAACACGAGGCTGGGGCACGCGGCTCTCGTATGGGGGGAGAGGGCAAAAGTCAAAGCGGCGTCCGGTGCCATGCGTGGGTTCCGACGACGAATCTGCTCGTCGGCCAGTCTGCGTCGTTCGGTGGGTCTGGCCGCTCTCTAGAAGCTCACGAAGCCCCTTCCATTGCCGACGGTCGGGCGGTAAACACGCCGCCATGCAACCGGAAGCTCGCCTGGCCGGTCGGGACCGAGGGATCCATCCCGGTCTGCAGACCGTGCTCGGAGTGGCGGTGGTAGCCGGGGTACTGATTCGGTTGGTGTCTTTTCTGAGCGTCGAGCGGCTTTTTCAGCAGTACCCAACCGAGGACGGGTACCTGATGCTCACCATCAGTCGAAATCTCGGTACGGGTCTCGGCTTCTCAATCGCCCAAGGGGAGATTCCCACGAACGGAACACAACCCCTCCTGACCTTGATCTACGCGCTCGGTTTTTCGGTCTTTGGCGGCGACCGAGCTTGGGGCGTTGGATTCGCACTCGCTTTACAGATTGTGATGGGGGCGGCCACCGCCTGGATGATCTACCGCCTAGGACTGCGAGTGATGGCCAGGTTCGAATGGTCGAAGACGATCGCCGCGGTGGCGGCCGTAGTCTGGTTCTCGAGTGCGGTCACGGTTCATCACACCATGAACTGCCTCGAAACTGGAGCCTACGCGATGGTCGTAGCCGCCGTTGCACTCGTGTTCCTGGAGCCGGAGGCTCATCCTCCGTGGTCTTGGCCGAAGACCCTGGGCGTCGGAATTCTGCTCGGGCTGGCGTTCTGGATACGCAACGACGCTTGTTTTCTGATCCTCGCTGCCTGCCTGGTCCATCTCTACGGCGCCCGCGAGAATCCCGTCTTGCTGCGCGCCCGCTTTGCTCGCACCCTGGTCTTTGGCTCCACGTCGGTCTTGGTCGCGATTCCCTGGCTTGCTTACAACTACTCGAACTTCGGTCATCTGGTTCCGGTCAGCGGTCGAGCTGAAGGGCGTGGAGGCACGCCGGGCGGCAACATCCCCGAATTGGTGGTGGTTGTCACCGAGTACGCGTCGGGCGTGCTGGCTTTGCCGCATACGTTCGAAGTCCAGCCCCTGGCCATCGCCCTGTGTACTGCCGTGGTCGTTGCGGGAGCGGGCCTGGTCGTTTGGATGTTCCGGTTTGCCGACGAGGTCCAACGGCAGGCGCTCCTGATGGGGGGCATCTTCATTGGCTGTTTGGCGTTGTTCTATGGCGGCTTCTTCGGAGCGGGGTGGTTCATGGGGCGCTACATCCTGCCGACCACGCCGTTTATCTATTTGCTGTTCTCTTTTTGCCTCGTAGGCGCGATCGTCTGGGCCCAGGCCATCGTCCCGCTCCGTGCCGCGGCAACGGTCGTGGTCGTGCTTCTGGCCGGAGTGACCCTCTATCTCCACGGAAGAATCTATGCGCGCGGCACGGACCACCAGCACTTTCAGGTCGTCGAGTGGGTGCAAGAGAACGTCGGGGAAGAGGTATGGGTGGGTGCAGTTCAGACCGGCACCCTCGGGTTCTTCCATGAACGGACGATCAACCTCGATGGCAAAGTCAATCCTATCGCCTATGAGCGCATCCTCGAGCAGAGAATCCCTCAGTACGTGGTCGAAGAGACACCGATCGAGTACCTCGCCGACTGGTACGGGATCGCCGAGTGGGCGAATAGTTTCCCGGTGATCTCCCAGAATTTTCGGGTCGTCGTGGCGGACGAAGAAGGCGACCTCGGAGTTCTCGAGCGGGTGACTCCGTTGACCGTTCACCGCCTCGAAGCGCGCCGCTGAGTCGCGCCACGCGGAATCAAAGTCGTAAGCGTTTGAAGATCGCCTCGGGTATCGACCAGATGATCGTCATGATCACGCGCCAGAACCACGGCGTGTACACGACGTTCTTTCGTCGGCGGATCGCCCGGTCGATGTCCCGCGCAACTTTAGGGGGTCGAGCGACCAGTGGAGATCTCGGGTCGAGCAATGTCTCGGTGAGAGCCGTATAGACGAATCCTGGCTTGACGGTCAGAACATGTACACCTCTCGAAAAGAGCCGATTGCGAAGGCCCTGGAGGTAAGTCGACAAGCCCGCCTTGGATGCGCCGTAGATGTAGTTGCTTTGGCGACCGCGGTCGCCCGCTACCGAGGAGATCCCAGCGATCCATCCCGAGCCCTGTCGTTCCAGGTGGGTGGCGGCCAGCTCGAGAATGGAGATCACGGAGGTCAAGTTGACTGCGATGGTCCTCCGAGCCATCTCGACGTTGGATTGGGCTTCCTTCTGGTCCGCCATGAAGCCGTAGCAGACGATCACCCCATCGAAGCCCGTGAAGTGTTCGGAGGCTCGGTTCAGGAATTCCGGGTGCGACTCCGTATCTTCGGCTTCGAACGGCTCGCAGACGAGGCGGGTCCCATGACGAATTCGTGCGTCGGCGGCAATGCGTTCCAAGTCTTCGAGACGTCGCCCGGCGAGGATCAAGCGAGCGCCGCCCTTCGCCCAGAGATCGACGAGCGCTTGCGCGATGCCCGAGCTCGCTCCGAGCACCAGGATCCGTTCGTTCACGACGGGCCGAGACCCAGTCGCTTGGACTGCGATGACTGAAATCGGTAGTTCGGATCGACTCGAGCCTTGAATGCCCGGAACTCGCCCAGGCGAGGGTACATGGCCTCGAAGGTCGCCTTGGACATGAGCGCATCCTTGGCGAGATACAGACGGCCACCATGTCTCAGAAGAATCTCATCGAGATGCCGCGCGAACGCGTAGAGATCCTCTCCCGTGTGGGGGAAATCGAGGGCGAGCGTGTAGCCTTCGTGCAGATAGGACAGCAGACCCGGTCCCTGGGGACCGCAGGCCTTGAGCACCGCGAGGAAGGAGGCCCGCTTGGAAGCGGTGATTGCTTCCAGGAGGTCGATGAGTCCCTGACGTGCGGTGGCTGCCGGAAAGAGCGCCTGATACTGCACGAAGCCTCGGCTTCCGTAGATTCGGTTCCAGTGGAGGATACCGTCGAGGGGATAAAAGAATGCATCGTAGGTTTCTACGTGCTGTCCGTCGGGCTGAGCAGCATAGTAAGCCGTGTTGAAGGCTCGCACCGACAGTGGGTTGAGCGCAAAGCTGGGGAAGTCGAACGGCACGACCTTTTTCAGCTTCGTCGAAAGACTCAATGGACGGGAGCGCAATCGCTCGGGAAGCTCGTCGACCGTCCCGTCATTGGCGAGTTTGAGCACCGATCGGCCAAGCGATCGTCCGGTAGCGAGACAGTCAATCCAGGCCACTGAATATCGATATCGGTGGTTCGTAGATGTGAAGGCCTCGAGGGTTTCGTCGATGTTCTTGGTCTTGATGTGATCGACCATGAAGTAGCTCGTCTGGATCCGAAGGAGGCGGATGCGAGCGGAGAGAATGATGCCAGTCAGCCCCATTCCCCCAACCGTCGCCCAGAACAGATCGGGGTTGTCATCGGGGCTGCAGGTCGCGACCTCTCCGGTTCCGAGGAGCAGCGTCATCGATTCAACGAAATTCCCGAAAGACCCATCCGCGTGATGGTTCTTCCCGTGCACGTCGGCGGCGATGGCTCCTCCTACGGTGACGAACTTCGTGCCCGGTGTCGTCGGCAAGAACCATCCGCGAGGCAGAAAGACTTCGATGAGCTCTGCGAAGGACGTGCCCGCTTCACACTCGACGACGCCGGTCGCTTCGTCGAACGCCAGGAAGCGGTGTAGACTCGTCTGAATCAGGACTCCGGCCTCTCGATTGAGCGCCGAGTCGCCATACGCTCGACCGAGGCCTCGGGGAATCACGCTCGCCGAGTCTCCGCGGACGACCACTTCTTGCATGGCTTCGAATCGCTGCGGGGCTCGGACCCAGCACGCCTCGACCGGAGCCCGGCCCCAACCACCGAGGGGCAGCTTCCTGAAACCACGGGCAGACATGGGCCGGGAACCTATCAGGACGGACCTGTGGCGACCACGCCTTGACACACGATCGGCTTGGTCTCACCTACACTTCGTGGTCGAGAGCTCGCCTCCATCTCCTGAAGGTCGGCCACTGTGCGTGGACCTGGACGGCACACTGATCGCGACGGACGTCCTGTGGGAGTCGGTACTACTTCTAGTCCGCAAGGCGCCGACGGCGCTGCTCGCAGCTCCTTTTTGGGCTCTGGAGGGTCGTGCGACGTTCAAGCGGCGCCTGGCCGAGCACGTCCAGCCCAACCCGGCCGCTCTTCCCTACCGGGCCGAGGTCGTGCAGCTGGTCGAGGCCGCGCGGAGAGACGGCCGGAAGGTACTGCTCGTGACCGCCTCGGACCAGGCGGTCGCGGACGCGGTCGCCGAACACCTCGGGCTATTCGATGAGGCTCTGGGCAGCGACGGGCAGCGTAATCTCAAGGGTACGAAGAAGGGCCAGTACTTGGCCGAGCGGTTCGGTAAGGGCGGATTCGACTACGCGGGCGATTCGTCGGCCGACCTCGGTGTCTGGTCGCAGGCTCATCGAGGTCACGCCGTGGCTGCGAGTCCATCCACGGTCCGTCGGGCCCGGGCGGAGGGCAACGTGGAGCCGCTGCCGCTCGTCACACCCGGTTCGCTCCGGGCGGCCATCCGGGCTCTGCGACCTCATCAGTGGGCCAAGAACGTACTTCTCTTCGTTCCGGCAATTCTCGCTCATCGTTACCGGGACCCGGGTGTACTGTTTCACCTCGTCCTCGCATTTTTCTCGTTCAGCCTTTGTGCATCATCGGTCTACGTTCTGAACGACCTCCTCGACCTCGAATCGGACCGTCAGCACAGATCCAAGAAGCGTCGTCCACTTGCATCGGGGGCCCTGAGCATTCCCAGCGGAATTGCCCTCGGTATTGGTGCACTCGCCGCTGGGCTGGGGGTCGCGGTGGTCTGGCTTCCTCTCGGCTTTCAGCTGGCCCTGCTCGGGTACTTGGCGCTCACCACCGCTTACTCCGTCTTTCTCAAGCGGAAGCTCCTGTTGGACGTCATCATGCTGGCCCTGCTGTTCACATACCGAGTCTTGGCCGGCGGCATTGCGGTCAATGTCGATGTTTCGTTTTGGCTGCTGGCGTTTTCGCTCTTCTTTTTCACCGGGTTGGCGTTCGTGAAGAGATATTCGGAGCTGGTCGCACTGCAAGAGAAAGAGCTCGCCTGGGTGCCTGGGCGAAATTACACGGTCATCGACCTCGACCTGGTGCGGTCGATCGGTCCCGCAAGCGGGATTGCTTCCGTTTTGGTCATGTGTCTCTATCTCAACAGCCCCGAGGTCCGGGAGCTTTATGCGCAGCCTGAAGTGCTCATCCTCATCGCGCCGGTTCTGCTGTACTGGATCAGTCGCATCTGGTTTCTCGCCGGGCGCAATGAGCTCGACGACGACCCGGTCGTATTCGCGATACGGGACCGGGTCAGCTTGCTGACGGGCGCGATCGTGGCTCTGTTGGTGCTTATCGCCCGTTTCCCTTGGCCCGGTCGATGAGCTGTAGAACCGCCTGCACGAGACTCATGTTTCCCGCAGTCGTCGTTTCGGCGCTGCTCTCCTCTTCGCTTCGAGCGCAGAACTCGCCTCCATCCGGTTCCACCCCGGGCCCGACATCGACACCGACGACCGGCCAGGCCCAGCCCGCTCCATCCACCGATGAGGCGGACCTGGTTGCCGCACGCATTCGATCCCTTCAGAGGGAGATCATCGCCCTGTCCGGGTTGCTCAACAGCCGTCTTCCCGAGGATGTCGACCTGTTTTCCTTGTTCGTCGTGGATCCTCGTGACGACTCGGCGGTGAGCTCCCGTCTTCGAGAGCTCCAGCGCACCGTGGCCGAGGCTCGAAGCCGGTCGGTGGGCAGGAGTGCGGTGACCGCGACGACGACCGAAGCACGGGCTGACCGGCTGATGACGGCCACCTCGAGCTCGGCCGCGCAGCAGTTGCTCGACGCCGTTGAACCGGGGAATCGGGGGAGCGGAGTCTCGGGAGACGAGATCGAGGCGCTGCGCCTGCTGCGGGACATACTCCGGATTCGTTTCTTGAAGCGACCGGCAGCGTTCCGACAGGCGATCGCGGGCGCCGAGGAAAAGCGACGCACCATCCGGCGGCTGGAGGCGAAGGCCCTTCAGTCGCGGCGCGAGGCCGAGTCTGCCGCCCAAGCCGCCGAAGATGCGCGGAGGACGGCGCTGGAGGAGGCTCGTCTCGCCGAGACGGAGGCGCTGAAGGCCTTAGCGACGGAGCGCGTACGCATCGAGTCTCTCCGAGGTCGGGTGGCCGAAGTGCAGGCCAGCCTCGCCCTCGATCAAGCCGAGTCGTCGGCTCGGGCTTCGTTGCGATTGACTGACTACGAGCAATGGCTTTCGCGGTCTCGTCGCGAAGACCTCGATCCGTCGAGTGCCGACCAAACCTACGACGAGGTAACCGCCGAGCTGGATGCGCTGCTCATGCGCCTACGGCGCCAGCTCGCCGTCCTCGTGAAGCCGCCCAGCGTTCCTCGGATACCCGCCGGGCTCGATTATCGCGGGCCTACGAGCGGCGCGCTGAGCGAAGAGGTCGCCGACCTACAGACGGCCCTTCGCGACGTCGTACAGGAGGCCGAGTCCGTCATCTCGGAGGAGCGCTACGCTCGCTGGCAAGGCGCCGAGATTCTGGCCGTCGAATGTGATGCGCTCAGCCGACTGCGACTGAAACTAGCCGAGAGCCTGAGCCCGGAAAAATACTCGCAACAGTTTGGGCTGACGGCGGCCGGCGTCGAGGAACTGCGAAGAGAAGTCACGCAGCTGGCGCTGATGGGTCGTTGGTATCTCATGAGCACCCTTCGGAGCATCCGTACGCTCCCGGTCAGGCTGCGCGACCCTGGAATGATGCGGCAGGTTGCCTGGGCCTCCTTCAAGGTCTTGCTCCTGACGGGTGCACTCTTGATGCTCCGACGGCGCGCGCGAGGATGGATCATCAGCTTGCGCCAGTACTTGACGGCTCGTCTCAAGAGCCGACTCTTGATGTCTCGCGTCACCAGTTGGACGTCGTTCCTTCTGCAGAACGGGCGGACGGTCGTCTTCTTGATACTCTGCTACGCCGTCTTCCGCGGAGAGCCATCGTCGCGCGAATGGGCCCTCATTGCGCGGCTCGTCAAGGGTCTCGCCTGGTACATGTTTGCGTCCGCGGTCGTTCATCACGCTCTCACTCATCGTCGAAGGCGACGTCGACGACTGTCGGATGGCGCCAGCAACAAGATTCTTCGCTCGATCCGACTGGTCGGACGTTACGTCTTCGTCGCCTACGCGCTCCTAACGACATCCTACGAGATCATCGGAGGAGGATACTTATATAGTTTGATCCGGGGACTATCCTGGTTGGGAGCCGCGATCATTGCTTTCGTGCTTCTGCGCCGGTACAAAGATGATATCGGCGCCGCGTACCTGCGGCTACGACCAACCGGATGGTTTGCCGACGCGATCCGCAGGTCGGAAGGTGGTTCGCTCGGCTTCTTCTATGCCGTAGCTGCCTTCGCCGTGGTCAGCGCGCAAACCGTGGCTTCCGGCTTCAGTCGTCTCTTGCTTCGCTTCGACCAGACGAGAAGAGCCTTGGCTTATCTCTTTCGTCGTCGACTGGAGCGAAAAGCCGAGGCGGCTGGTCGCGGCAGCGTCGACGTCGAAGCTCTTCCCGAGCCCATCCGGGAGGCCTTCACCGAAGGGCCCGTCGAAGAAGAAGAGGCGATCGACTTCTGGCCTCACCTCGATTCCGCCCTCGATGGCGCTCTTCGATGGTACGAGGAAGGCGAGGGGGTTTCGTTCGCCGTCATCGGGGAGCGAGGAAGCGGCAAGACGTCTTGGCTCCGGGCTCTGGGGCGGGCCCTGGTGCCCGTCGAGACGACCTATGTATCGCTGGAACGCAGGTGCACGAGCCGCGAAGCAGTGATCGAGCTGTTTGCCGAGCAGCTCGGTACGGAAAAGTGTACGAGCGAAGTATCGCTCTCGAAGCAGCTGCTACGAGGTGAACGTCGGGTTGTCCTCGTCGATAACGGGCAACAGCTGATGCTGCGAACCGTCGGAGGAACCGAGGGGTACAAGGCGTTCGTAGACTTGATTGCTCGCACTTCCCATCACGTCCTGTGGGTCGTCGGATTTTCCAAGTATTCGTGGTCGTTCATCGACAAGCGCTTTCAGGGACGGAACATGTTCTCTAGCGAGATTCGGCTCGACGGATGGCCCGAGGAGCGCATCGCCGAGCTCATCCGCGAACGCATGACGGCGTCGGGCTACGAGGCGAGCTTCGAGGAGCTCGTCCTCGACCAGATCTTCGAGTATGACTCCGAGGACGAGGAGGCTCGGACGAGCGACCGCTACCTGCGTCTCCTCTGGGATCAAGCGAAGGGAAACCCACGAGTGGCCATCCACTTCTGGAAGCGTTCGCTCTACGTTGACGGAACCATCGAGGCTCGGGTCCGGTTGTTCGCCGAGCCCGACGTGCAGGCCCTGAACGACCTGGAGGAAGAATCCCGATTTGTTCTCGCGGCGATCATGGTCCATGAGAGCCTCACTTTGGCCGAGGCGGCCCGCTGTCTTTCTTATCCGGTGAACGTCTGCCAGGCCGCTTTGTCCCATCTGATCTCTCGGAAGATCATCGTGAGAAACGAGGGCAGGTACCGAATTCCGACCCTGATGTATCGGGCGGTTGCTCAGTTTCTCGTTCGTCAAAACCTCATTCAAGAGACGTGAAGGAGAAGTAATGGACAACGCCAGCCAGCTGTTTGGCTTCATCCGCGTGGGAGGGCTTCTGCCGGCTTTGATCTTGCTGGTGGGGGCCTGGTTCGTGGGTCGCGTCCTGAATGGCTTCGCTCGTTCGCTCGGCCAGCGCTTTACCGATCGGCGCCTACAAATCCAGCAGGCGGCGACGTTGCTGAGGTTCTTTGTCTACATCGTGGCGTTCCTCGCTGCGATAGCGGCGGCCTTCAATCTCACCCAGGAGCTGCTGCTGGCGATCGGGGGGACGGTCGCCGTTACAATTGGTTTTGCTTTGAAAGACGTAGCTTCGTCGATCGCGGCCGGACTGACGATTCTCGTCGACCGGCCCTTTCAGGTCGGTGATCGCGTCACGTTCGGAGAGTACAGTGGGGAGATAGTGGAGATCGGCTTGCGTTCGGTCCGGATGCAGACGTTGAGCGATGATCTCGTGACGATTCCCAACAACAAGTTCCTGACCGAGCTCGTCGCCTCGAGCAATGCCGGGGAGCTCAACATGATGGTGGTGATGGACTTCTTCATTGGCATCGACCAGGATCTCGAGCGCGCGCGGGAGATCGTCGCCGACGCCATTACGTCCAGCCGCTACGCCTATCTCAAGAAGGACTGGCGAGTCCTCGTCGGCCAGCAAGTCCACGGGAACTACTTTGCTCTTCGGATACGAGCGAAGGTCTACGTCATGGACGTCAAGTTCGAGAAGGCGCTCGAGAGCGAAGTGACGGAACGCGTGACCAGGGCCTTTCGGGAGGCCGCGATCGGGCCACCCGCGATCCTGCATCGCGGCCCGCAGGCAGCGGACGTGGTCTTGACCGCGGCGAGCTGAGCTCGTTGGAGCGGCCAGACTCGGAGACCGGAGTGTTGCTTTTCTCCTCGTAGCCGAGTTCACTGGAGCGGTTGACGAAACGGGCCCAGAAGCGACGCGAAAAGCCTGTGATCGGTTGGCGGGAATGGGTCCGCCTGCCGGCGCTCGGGGTTCAGGCAGTGAAAGCCAAGGTCGATACCGGTGCGCGTAGTTCGGCCATCCACGCATTCGATGTCCACATCGACGAAGACGGTCCTATCGTTCGAGTTCGCTTCAAGATTCATCCCATCCAGGACGAATCCAAATCTTCGGTGGCGTGCGAGGCGCCTTTGTTCGATCGACGCTGGGTCCGCAGTTCCAACGGAAAGCGCGAGCTGAGACCGGTCATCCGGACCGAACTGGCGCTCATGGACGAGACTTGGCCGATCGACTTGACGCTGACGTCGCGAGACGTGATGGGTTTCCGGATGCTGCTCGGACGGGAGGCGATCCGCCGGCGGCTCTTGGTGGACCCTGGGGTCTCCTTCAAGGCCCCCGAGTTCATCCCCGAAGGAAAGGAACGGAGGAAACACCGGTGAGAATTGGCATCCTGTCGCGGCGTGCATCGCTGTACTCGACCCGGAGGCTTCGTGAGGCCGCCGTCGACCGGGGACACGAAGTTCGGGTCGTCGACTACTCGCGCTGCTACATGAACATCACCTCTCACAAGCCCGAAGTTCTGTTCGGAGGAGAGTCGCTCAAGTTCGACGCCGTGGTCCCGCGTATTGGCGCGTCGTTGACCTTCTACGGAACCGCGGTCGTTCGGCAGTTCGAGATGATGGGCGTGTACCCGCTCAACACGTCGCAGGCGATATCGCGTTCTCGAGACAAGCTCCGTTCCATGCAGCTTCTCGCACGGGAGGGGGTGGGCCTCCCGGTCACCGGGTTCGCCAGGTCGGTCAAAGACGTCGACGGTCTGATTCGGATCGTCGGCGGCGCTCCCCTCATCTTGAAGCTTCTCGAAGGCACCCAGGGAGTTGGGGTCGTCTTGGCGGAGACGAACAAGGCGGCTGAGTCGGTCATTACGGCCTTCCAACAGCTCGACGCGAACATTTTGGTGCAGGAGTTCATCAAGGAGGCGGGTGGTGCCGACATTCGCGCGTTCGTCGTTGGTGACAAGGTCGTAGCTTCGATGAAGCGTCAGGGACCGGAGGGAGAGTTTCGCTCCAACCTGCACCGCGGAGGAACCGCGAGTGGGATTCGACTCACTCCCGAAGAACGTAGTACGGCGGTTCGTTCGGCGAAAATCATGGGACTTCGCGTAGCCGGAGTCGACATGCTCCGCTCGAATCACGGGCCGGTCGTCATGGAAGTGAACTCGTCCCCGGGGCTCGAGGGGATCGAAGCCGCCAGCGGGAAGGACGTGGCTAATGCGATCATCGAGTACATCGAACGAAGCTCAGGGCCCAACAAGACGAAAGACCGCATCAAAGGCTAGTCGTCCGTCGTTTTCCATCGGCAAAGAGGCGGTCGCTCCCGGCCAGATTCTGCGCACCGAGCTTCCCGTCGCCCGTTTGCCCACCGGTTCGAGTCTTTCGATTCCCGTGGCCGTGATCCACGGACGAGAGCCCGGCCCCGCCGTATGGCTCAGCTCGGCGATCCACGGCGATGAGCTCAACGGCGTCCCCATCGTCCGGGGCGTGCTCCAGCGCATCAATCCCAAGCGGCTGCGGGGAACGGTCGTCGCCGTGCCGGTCGTCAACGTCTACGGCCTCATCAATGAATCTCGATATCTTCCCGACCGGCGCGACCTCAACCGCTGCTTCCCGGGCTCGCCGCGTGGTTCTCTCGCTTCGCAGATCGCGCATCTCATGATGACCGAGGTTGTCGAGCGGTGCGAGTTTGGCCTGGACTTTCATTCGGGTTCCGGCGGTCGGACCAATCTCCCACAGATCCGATGCGATCTCGACGACCAGGCGACGAGCGAGGCCGCCTTTCGTTTCGGTCCACCCGTGATCATGCACTCGACTCTGCGCAACGGGTCCCTGCGCGAGGCTGCCGGCCGCGTGGGCTGCCACGTTTTGCTCTACGAGACGGGTGAGGCCCGCCGGCTCGACCGCCATGGCATCCACCTTGGAATCGATGGCACGATGCGCGTGCTCGCCGGGCTCGGCATGGTCGAAAACGCTCCGCCGCCTCCGTCGTCACGCCCCGTCACGAGCCGTGCTTCCACGTGGATTCGCACCCGGCGGACCGGCTTCTGCGAAATGGAAGTCGAGCTGGGGGCGACGATCACCGATGGCCAGCTGGTTGCGCTAGTCTTCGACGCTCTCGCGAAGACCGAACATCGCGTAGTGGCGCACCAGCAAGGCGTGGTCGTTGGCCTGCGCTCCGAAGCCCTGGTCAACAAGGGTGAGGCCCTCGTGCACGTGGCATTGACGGAAGCTCTTTGAGACTCGACCATGCACCTGGAGCTTCATGGTTCGCACGTCGTTGCTCTGATCGTCGGGGCCGCGTTTCTATGCCAATGGTTCGCTTGGCGCACTCGAGTCCCGGCCATCCTCTATCTGCTGGTGACGGGACTGGCGGTCGGCCCTCTACTGCGTCGCCCTGAACTCAGCGAAGGCGTGGAGCAGTTCGCTCGGGGCTTCGTTCCCGTCGCCGCGGCGCTCATCCTATTCGAAGGCGGCCTCAATACGCGCTACCGCGACATCAAAGAGGTGGCACGGCCGCTTCGAGGTCTGGTCACGGTCGGACTCCTGACGACGTGGGCACTGACGAGTGTGTTTGCGTATCTGTTCACGCCTTTGGACCTGCGGCTCGCCGCGTTGGCGGGAGCCGTTTTGGTGGTTACCGGGCCCACGGTCATCGGACCGTTGCTCCGACACATCCATCTCCGCGGAAAGTCGGGGCAGGTACTCAAGCTCGAAGGAATCTTGAATGACCCGATCGGAGCGGTCCTCGCCATTCTCACCTACCAGGTGATCCAGTCGGGGCAGTTGTCGCAGGCCGTCACGGTGGTCCTATACGGCATTGCCGCTAGCGCCTTCGTGTCGGCCTTCTTGGGGGCCGCTGGAGCAGCAGTCCTGGTCGTGACGCTCCGTCGTGGCCTGCTTCCCCCGTATCTTCGAGCTCTGGGAAGCGGCGCTGCCGTCCTCATCGTTTTTGCCTTGTCCGACTTTATTCAGCCCGAATCCGGACTTCTCGCCGTGACCGTCATGGGCGTTGCTCTAGCGTCGCAGACTTTCGTCAGCACGTACGAGCTTCGTCGAAGCCACGAAGACCTGGAGGTCATGCTGGTCTCCGTCCTCTTCGTGGTCTTGGTCGCGCGCATCCCGCTGAATAGCGTGACTGAGGTCGGGGGCGCCGCCCTTCTTTGGTGCGCGAGTCTCATCCTCGTAGTGCGTCCGGTCGCCGCGTTCTTGGGCACGTTGGGCTCTTCACTAACCTGGCAGGAGCGTACGCTGATCGCTGGCATTGCGCCCCGCGGCGTCGTTGCCGCGGCCGTCTCATCGGTTTTCGCGCTCAAGCTCGCCGAGACCGACATCGAAGGGCGAGAGTTCTTTTTGCCTCTCAATTTCGCGGTCGTGGCGATCACGGTGGCCTGGTATGGCTTGACGGCCAAGCCGCTGGCGTCACTGCTGGGACTCACCGACAAGGCTCCCCAAGGGTTGGCCGTCCTCGGGATCAATCCCTTTTCGCTTGCGCTGGCTCGAGGGCTCAAGGACGTGGAGCCGCGCGTACTCCTGCTGGACGACAACTACCGAAAGGTACTTCGAGCCCGGAGCGAAGGATTGAATGCGGAGCATGCCACGCTGCCTTCCGAGGCCGAGATCGACCGGATCGACCTGAGCGACATCGGTCATTTTCTCGCAGCGACGTCTCGAGATGGACTGAACGGTCTGGTGGCCCTGCAGTTTCAGCCCATGCTCGAAGACCGGGCGTACCAGTTGTTCGAAGACCCGGATGCTCAGACCAAACAGATACCCTCACACCTACGGGGCCGTCCACTGACCGATGTTCCGCGGTCGGAGCTCATCGTACGATGCCTTCGCGGTGCGACCATCAAACTCACTCCGCTCACCGAGGACTTCGGCTTCGACGAGTTTCGTGAGCGCGACCCCGAAGCGGTTCCGCTCTTTCAGCTCGACGGTCAGGGCACGCTGCTCACGGTTCACCCCCTCGAAGGGGCTCCCGCTTCCGGTCGCTTGATCTCGTTGGTTGGAGGCGTCGAATCCGGCCATGCGACGGCCGACATACCCGATGCTCCCGGCGCGAGGGAGTCGGACCAAACGAAGGCATAGCCAGGAAGAACGCGCTGGCGAACGACCATGACACCACCGGCCGTTCGCGGTACGCCACCAGACCGTGGCTCGGTCGGGAATCGTCGCTGCGGGTGATCATCAGACGGCCCGAGCGGGAGCGATGGCTCTTCGGGCCGGTGGGAACGCGGTGGATGCGGTGTGCGCGGCTGCGGTGGCCAGCTTCGTGTGCGAGCTTCCGCTCACGAGCCCGGCCGGGGCCGGACTGGTCATCCACGGCAGTCGTGACCGAGACTTTCAGGTCCTGGACTTCTTCGCTCGGACTCCCGGGCGAGGAGGGCGTCCGGACACGCTCGACTTCTTTGCCGTGGAGGTCGACTTCGGCGCCACGACTCAGGAGTTCCATGTCGGCCGCGGAGCGGCAGCAGTTCCGGGGGCTCTGCCTGGAATTCTCCAGCTTCACGGGGCGCACGGGCGGTTACCGCTCGCCGACGTCATTGAGCCCGGCCTGGTCCTGGCCCGCGACGGCTATGTCCTCTCCCGAGGCGGAGAATACGTTTTTGGACTGCTGGCTCCCATCTACGGCGTCACGGAGCCGACGCGAGCTCTGACTGGTCCCGATGCGAAGGCGGGTGCTCGGCTGAAAGTACCCGGCCTGGCGACGCTCCTGGAAGACTTGGCGCGGAGCCCGGAGGCGACGCTGGCCGCCTTCCAGGATGAGCTCGTCCGTGAGTTCGGGCCGGACCGCGGTGGCCTTCTTTCGGCCGAGGACTTCGAGGCGTGGCAGCCCGTGGAACGCAGCCCGCTCGCGGTTCCCTTCCAAGGCATGACGGTTCTCACCGCCCCGCCGCCTTCCGCCGGCGGAGGGCTCATTGCCGTGGCTCTTCGGTTGGCCGAGCACATCGGACTTTCCGAGGAGGTATACGGCGCGCACTGGTTGCGGTTGGCCGAGGTCCTCGGGGGCGTGAGTCAGGCCCGGAGCGACGGGTATGACGCCAACCTGTCTCGCGCCGACTTTCTGCCGGCGCTGCTCGATGCTCGGAACATCGACGGTACTCTGGCTCGATTCCGGGAACGCGCCGCGGAGCGCGGGCTCGGGGGGACGACCCATATCAGCGTGCTCGACGACGAGGGCGGAGCGGCCGCAATGACCGCGAGCAATGGCGAAGGTTGCGGCTTCTTGCTCCCGACCTGGGGCATTCATGTGAACAACTTCCTCGGCGAGGAGGACATCAATCCCCACGGCTTTCACACCCAGCCCGCCGGCTTCGAGATGCCGACGATGATGGCCCCGACCATCGTCCTTCGCGACGGTCGGCCGCTGCTGGTTCTCGGTTCCGGCGGCTCCAACCGACTCCGTTCCGCGATCGTTCAGGTGGTCGTCAATCACCTCGGCTTCGGGCAGCCACTTGAAGATGCGGTCGCGACCTCTCGGCTTCACGTCGAGGGAGATCGACTGTGGTTCGAATCGACCGGATTGACGGAAGCCACGCGCGCGCAGCTCCTTGCTTCGTGGCCGGGGGCCTCGGAGTTCGTGCAGCCGAGCATGTTCTTCGGCGGCGTCCACGCGGTCGCCCAGGAAGGCGGAGCATTCATCGGCGCTGGTGACCCCCGTCGAGATGGCGCGGTGTGCTCGCCCGAAGACGTCTGAGACGCTCGAGCAGCCAGAAGACGAATGGCGTCGAGCGCTCGCGTGCCGCCCTCATGAACCCCGGCCCTCGTAGGCATGTCCTTGGGCGGCTCGAACACATCGCCCCATCCTCGCAGGCCGTTACGCATACCTTGGTCGTCCATCGTGCGCACTCGGCCTCAAGGTGGTCCGATGGGAGGCCAGTGCGCTCGAAGTCGGTCTACGTCGCAAGTTGTTGGTGGCGCTTTTTGGGGCTACGAAAACGGCAGCCGTGAGAACGTCTGGCCTCATCGTCATTGCGGCGACCGCGTTTGCGTCTCTGTCCCGCGCCAGCTTCGCCGCTGATACCTGCGACCAAGGATTCGTTCCTCGAGCGCCCGAAGTCACGGAGAGCGCTTGGGGGGTTCGCATCAAGGATTTCGCGGGAACCGACTCGAGTCTTCGTCTGTACATGGGGACCGGCAGCCTGGGGAGTTCGACCAACCGCCACGAGGCTGTATCTGGCAAGAAGCAGATTTGGCAGAGTGGCACGCGATACTTCGCCCACTACGAGTCCATGGTCGACGGCGCCGAGGTCGTTCAGCGGCTCGACATCAACGTGGAAACTTCACCGGGTGTCTTCGAGTCGCCTTTTCCCGGCGTCTTCCCCGTCGAAAGTCGCCATCCTCTACCCACAACCACCAGTACGGCTAATGGTTTTGCCATCACGGTTTCAACTCGGTCTCAGCTCGGCGACGCCTATAGCCTTCGCGTGTTCGACGCGGTGCTTTCTCAAGGAGCAACGACATCGGTGGCTCTCGACGATCTGACCGGCCTTTGCCATGAGGATGTCTGCTCTTCCGACCTCCGCTACTATTTTGCGACGGGCTTGGACTATCTTCGCCCCTTCGAGTTCGACTTCGAGTTCCTCTACTCGGGCGATGGCGGCAAGGGTGAGCGTTCGCGCATCGAGTTCGGTGCCGTCTACTTGGAAGAAACGACGTGCTTTATCTGCGAGGACGAGCTGTCGCGCATGGACGAGGCGATGCAGGAGGCGCACGACCGCCTGGCAGACATCGAGGAGCGTCTCGAGTTTGCCCACGCGGACCTCGCGAACGCCCGGACCGAGCTCCGCGACGCATCGGACCTGATCGCCATGCTCGAAGCCGAACGGCGCTCGCTCCAGGAAGAAGTGGTCGGGTTGAAGAGCGAGGTGACCGACTTGGAAGCGTCGATAGCCCTCTCGAACGACAAGATCGTCGACCTCATGCACAAGCTCGAACATTCTAGCGCGGACCTGACGTCGCAGCTGGCCGCGGTTCAAGGAGAGCTCGACCGCTGTCAGACCGACTTGGGGCAGGCGGGTCGTTCGGCCCCGCCCGCCACCGACGACGGCTGCACGTGTGTGGCGGCTTCCGGTCGTCCGACGGTGGCGTTCCTCGGGATGCTCTCGGTGGTGGGCTTGGCCGGGGTGCTGCGGCGCCGACCGCGGCCGAGGCACCAGACCGAGGGGGGCGGCTAGCTGCGCCGACGGCGCACGGCCGCCGCGAGGCACGACAAGAGCACGACTCCGAGGCCTCCGGCCGCGGCCGCAGGAAGCGCGGGGACCCGCGGCGCCAGCATCTCGTCGAACTCCAGGTCGTCGATCGCAAGCAGAGTCCCCCCGGCCACTTCCAGCGTGACGGTCGTGATCGGCTCGCCAAAGGCGGCGGATATCGTCCCCGCGGAAGCCGAGACGCTGCCGATGGCGATCGTTGCCGTCAGTGTGGGCTCCAGCGAACGAATGACGTCGCCGACCGCGTCGCGGGCGGTCAGCGTGAGCCTGGTTCCGTCGTGCGCGGCACTCAGTTCGATCCGCCCCACCACGCGATCGAACGTCAGTTCGAGCTCGACCGGGGGACCTGCACCGGCATCCGTCATTACGTAGTTCCCGTTGAAGCCGAAGGTCGGCGTCGGGAGCAGGGGATCTTCGACCGTCACGTCGTTGGCGCCGGCGGAAATCGTGAAGCCCAGCGCCTCGAACTGGTCGCCCACCGTCGACGACGTCACGAGTGGGATCCCGCGCTGCGACGCGGAAAAGCCCAGACGGAGTGCTCCGGCAGCTTGGTCAACGGCACCCTGAACGGCCTTTTCGGCATCGATGAGTCCGGCTCCGGTGCGCGTGTCGAAACCGGGGTCGCCGATCGCTATCGAGCTATCGAGAAGGATGCGAGCGATGTCGTTCGCCGACGCGTTGGGAGCGGCGTCGAGCATGAGAGCAGCAACGCCCGCCACATGAGGAGCCGCCGCCGAGGTCCCTGTGAAGTTTGGGAACCCGTCGCCATCCAGATCCGTGCCGAAGAAGGTCGTGTTGCCGTCGTCTACGCCCAGCATCACCGGCTGTCGTCGGACGTCGGTTTGCGGGAGTCCGGCAGCGTCGAAGAGGACATCGGTTCCTCCGATGCTCGTGAAATCCTGGATTACCAGGTCGAGAGACGAGTAGGCGCCGACCGAGAAAGAGCCCTCGGCGTTCGGATGTCCGTAGACGGTCGAAGTCGGGTCTGCAAGGGCGTCGTAGTCCCCGGGCGGGAAGATGACGGTCTTCAAGAGTGAGGGCTGGGGGCCGGCTACAATCGAGATGTCGAGCAGGAACTCGGTGTCGAGCTGAAGGTCGCCGTCGAAGTCCAAGCCCGGATTCGTGAAGGTGAAGACCTCGATCGGATCCTCGATGGCGAGGTTGTCGAGACAGCTTCCCAGCTGGCAACCAGTGCCCCCGCCCAATAGCGCGATCGGACAGTTGGCATTCGAGGAGAGACACTGGCCGCCCGACGACGGGACGGCTAGCAGGTCGTCGTCGATGGAACGCATCCGGATGTCGAGGTCCGTCGAGGCTCCGACAGGACCGGCGGATCCATAGGGGTCATTCCACTGCAGAACGATGACGGCCGACCCTCCCACGGGCACGGTGATCGTTTGCTGGGAGACATCGGGCGTTCCCGGGTCGAAGTCATGCCGCGTGTTGCCTTCGCTCGTGTCGGCGGAAGCCCGGAAAGGCGACTCGTACGAGCGATCCGCCGCGTTTCCAGCCGCGCTCACGAAGAGGACGTCATTCGTATTGCGTGCGTCGTTGACCGCCTGCGCAACCTCACCGTCCTGAAACATGGGTTCGGCGGCCTTCAGAACGTCGTTGACGATGATGTGTACGCCGAGGCTTGCGAGGTCGTCGATCGCGTTGGCGAGGTCGGTCGTCGTCCCGACCGTCGTCTCGAAGCGAAGAGCGGCATTCGGGGCGATGTCGTGGACGATCTGCATCATCGCGCGCCCTTCGTCGGTTTCGCCGGTCGTGCAGACCGGATCGTTGGTGCTGAGGGGAACAGGAAGGTCGTTGCTGGCGATGTCCGAGCTAGCTCCCAGGAGGCAGTCGTAGCTGTCGCTGAGGACGCCAACCGTGACGCCGGCGCCGTCGACTCCGAGATTTGCTCGGGCGAGGTCGGACCCCATGACCGCGTCTCCCTCCGTCGTGACGGAGCCCTGCGACCGAATGGAGTAGCTGGGAATGGCGTACCGAACGGCGGCTTCGTCCTGCAGAGCGGTAAGCCGAGTCAAAGGAACCATGGCTCCCATCAGGCGCCCGCGGGCGCGGATGCCGACGGCCCCCAAGCCTTCGAGGAATGCTCGAACGGTCGCGACGTCGTGGGCGACGATGTCCACCGCAACTCGATTCCGAGCGTCGACCGCAACGCCGATGGGCTGTCGCCGGATCCAGTCGGCAACGAGCTCTGGCTCGCTCCGCCGCGCGGCATTGCTCCAGCGCAGGAGATCGCTTCCGACCTTCGAGCGGCTGATGCGAGCGGAGGAGCCCGCAGCCTGCGCCGGGTCGATGGCAAGAATCGTTTCGCCCGGCAGCGGGTCGGATGCTTGCGCCCGTGCCGTCGCAGAACTCACGACTGCGACGACGGCGATTCTGAACAGAGCGCGGGCCATCATGCATGCGGTTCACATCACAGTCGAATCGCTCTCGGCTAGACCCCCATCCGACGTCTCGGCCAACCAGATGACGCGCTCGATTAATCTTCTGACCGACCGGTGACGGTCGGACGAGAGCGAGGTGGCGTCGACTTGTCACGCAGTCGACTGCCCAGGATCCGTGACGTCCAGGCAGCACAGCCATGACAATCTTCGAGGCCGTGTCATTCACAGATGATCACTTCGATGCGGACGAGGCACCGTCTTCACCATGAGACGGGAGATGGAGAGAGTCACCGCGATCGCCTTGGCGGCGGTCCTCTCGCCCGGAGCGGCGAGGGCCGCGAGCTTCGAAGAAGACCAGCAGCTGATCGGTGCCGGGCAGGACCACCAGTTTGGCAGCGCCGTCGATACCGACGGCACGACGCTGGTCGTTGGAGCACCTGGGTTCCCCGGAGCGGCGGGAAACGGCAGCGGCGCCGTCTTCATCTACATCCGTTCGGCCTCGGGCTGGACGCAGCAGCAGCAGATCGAAGCCAGCGACGCGGCCGCGTTCGATGGATTCGGGACCAGCGTAGCCGTCGACGGCGATCGTCTCATCGTGGGCTCGCCGTTCGACGACACGTTGGCTGGGGTCGATGCCGGCTCGGCCTATGTTTTCGAGCGGACGGGATCCACATGGACGCAGGAGCAGAAGCTCGAAGACATCACGCCGAATGCCGGCAACGAGTTTGGGACGGCGGTGGACATCAGCGGGACGACGGCCGCAGTTGGCGCCCCGGGCGATCGGAGCGGCACCTTCGATTCGGGTACCGTGTCCGTGTTCACGCGCTCCGGCACGACATGGAGCCTCCAAGCGACGCTGGTCGCGACCGACAACGCAACCGGTGATGCGTTCGGCTCGGCCGTCGTGCTCGAGGGGGACACCGCGTTGGTCGGGGCGCCGGACAAAGCCGGCGGCCCCTTCGTGCTCGGTGCCGGTGCCGCCTACGTCTTCACCAGGAGCGCTTCGCTTTGGTCGCAGGACCAAAAGCTCCTTCCCGGAAACGTCGGCACCGATTCTCACTTCGGGATCAGCATCGACCTGAGCGGCGACCAGCTCATCGTCGGTGCCGACATGGACGACAACAACGTCGGCCAAAACGTGGGGGGCGCCTTCGTCTACGAGGGTGGTGGAGCAACGCCTTGGGTGCTCGACGTCGAACTGACGCCCGGAGACGGGGCCAACGGCGATGGCTTTGGGGCGGACGTCGCCATCCGCGACGACGTTGCGGTGGTCGGCTCGGTCAACGACATCACCGTCCGGGGCTCCGAAACCGGCTCGACCTACGTTTTCGAGCGCCGGCAAAGCAGCTGGCGACAGGCGCAGAAGATTTTGGCCACGGACGGCGGAGGGAGCGATCAGTTCGGGTATCGCATCGCCCTGGAGGGCAACGACCTCTTCGTCGGTGCGTTCCGATTCGATTTCGTCACCGAGTTCGATGCCGGGGCCGTGTACTTCCTGGCGGCCGCTCAGGCTCCCACTAGCTTCGCGCTATCGACCGGTGTGTCGGGTGGCGAGCAACCGGGTCCCGCTCCGGGCTTTGCTGATTTTACGTCGGTCGGCCGTGCCGGCGCGACGTCGGTCTACATCGGCGGTCTCGGACTCGGGCGCAGTGGTGTCTATAGCTACGACGGTACCCGAACGACCCGGATCGTCGACGCGAACACCGACGTTCCCGGCAGCACCGGGACGTTCGATACGGCTTTCGTCGAGGTGGGCGCCGAGGGGACCGACATCGCGTTCTCTTCGGACCTGGGCGTCTACGTGAAGCGCGGTGGATCCGCGCTCGAGGTCATCGCCAATGCCGATACGAATGTCCCGGGCGCGGCCGTGGCGGGCACGACCTTCGCGTCCTACGAAGACATTGCCGTCTCCGACGGTGATGTCTTCTTCATCGCGAGGGGGACGCAGGGCTTCGGCGTCTTCCGTGACCGTAGCGGCACCCTACTGGACGTCGTCGATGATCGCAGTCTTCTGCCTCGGCCGGGCGGGGGTAGCGGGTCCGTGGTCTCGTTCGACGAGATCGCGGCCGGGCAGGGCGCACTCGCCATCCGAGCGACGGCCCTTGGAGGTCCGGGGGTGTACAAGGCCTCGTCGGCGACGTCACCGGTGGTCACTTCGATCGCCGACAACCAGACGTTCATCCCGGGCGCGCTGACGCGTTTCGCCGGGTTCCAGGAGATCTACATCCGCAGCGGCCTCGTGACCTTCGTTGGTGGGACCGGCCGACTCGCCGACCAAGGCATTTATCAGGGGGACGGCGTCTTACCGCTCGAGACCGTCATCGATTCCTCGTATGCCGTCCCGTCTTCGAATCCCGTGCGAAACTTCTCGTCTTTCGAACTCATCGGAGAAGACACCGCCGGGAATGTCGCGTTCATCGGCTACTCGTCCCAAGGACTCGAAGGGGTATTCACCGCCCGTGCCAGCACGGCGGCGGCCACCACGATCTACGACGCGAGCGACCCGCTCCCCGGACGGACGACGGGCGCCGATAGCATCCCGTTCGCAAGCATCTCCGGCACGCAGATCACGATCGTGGCCACGGGAGGGGCTGGCGCCGACATCCCGGAGGCATTCGATTTCGACACGCTGAGTCCCATCGCGGGACTTCCACAGCCGTTGGGTCCCGTCCCTGGAGGACAGAGCTGGGTCGCCTTCGGGCCGCCGAGGATCGAAGGCGATTTCTACGCCGTTTACGGCGAGACGGCCCAGAATCAGAAGGGCGTTTTTCGCGGCCAGCGCGACATCGGCGTCCTGTCGCCCGTCATCGACAACGGTCCCGCCTTGCCGGGATTGCTTCAGTTCATTTCTTTTCCCAGCTACGACATCAACGGCAGCATGGTCGTTTTCTCGGCCGAGGACGAGAACGGAGACCTCGGTCTGTACGAAAACCTCCCGGGGGGCTTTCCGAGCATCCTGCTAACGGCTCCAGGTACACTCCCTTCGGGCGGGACGCTCGCCGACCCAACGGTTCGCGTCGGAACCGAAGTCTTCTTCGCCGATGAGACCACCGGCATTTACGAGCGCACCGGAACGACGCAGATCCTGGTCGACGCGTCGACGCCGGACCCCGACGGGGTGGGAACGCTTGGTCCACCGTTTTCGCTGCGCGACGCCGCCGCGAACACCATCGTGTTCATCGCCGACGACTCTTCGGGAAATCCGACGCTGTACCGTAAAGTCGGGAGCACTCCTGCGGAACTCCTGGCCAACGATCAGACGGCCAACCCGGATGGGCTCGGGCAGCTCGACGGATTCTCGACGACCACCGAGGCCTCCCTCTTCGACAACGAAGTGGCGTTCGTCGCCGACGACCCGACCGGTACACCCGTGGTGTATAAGTGGAGTGGAGGAACGGTCACCAGTCTGGTGCGCCCGGGCGACGCGCTTGCCGAAGGGGGAACGGTGAGTGACTTGTCCGCCACGCGCATATCACTCGACGGGGGCAAGTTGGCTTTCACCGCAGAGAACGGAAGCTCCGACAACGGCGTTTTCCTGCTGACCGGCAGCACGATCACGACGCTGGTCGATGAAACGACGCCAGGGTTCGACTTCAACTCATTTCAGGCGGTCGCCGCCGGCAGCAGCGTCATCGCGTTCGCGGCGACCAACAACTCGAACGCCAAGGACGTCTACTTCGTCGAACTGAATCCTCCCCCCTCGCCCCGCGTTCCGCTCCCCGGGGCCTGGCTGGTCCTGCTCGGGCTTCTGGCCATCGGCGCTCTCACTCGCCCCGCTTCGGTCCCCGGGAAGACTCGCGGATAGCGCGTCGGCGGGGTCGGACGCGGTCGCCGCGGCGTGGGTGGCGAGAGCGAACCCCGTCAGCGCTCCCTCGGCGTTCGTCGCTAGGCGCATCCGCAAGCCGCCTCGTTCGGACCGAATCAAGTAGATCGACCACTGGTTCGTCCTCTGGACGAAGCTCGTCGACAGCAGCGTGCCGCTCTCGGCCACGACGTCGTTGCAGAAGGCAGCGGTCTTCGACTTGGGAAAAGTCCTTTTCATGTTTGGTGCGAACATCTCGAAGAGCTCCGGGCAATCCGGCTCGTTCACCGCGTTTACGGCGCGCTCTGCGATCGGCAGGGATGGCGCGAGAGCGATGAGGATAAACCACTGTGGGATCACAGCTCCATTCAGGATCGGATCCCATCCTCGGCGCAATCCCGGGCGCGGATCGGACGGATGGTCGGCGGTGCTGTGTCGATGCAATGAAGCCGTGATGACGAGTCGTGTGGTCCCTGGGCGGGCTGGTTGTCTGAAGCGACGATCTGTTGGACGGTCCCGGCCTCAAGGAGGAACCATGTCCGAATTCATCTCGATTGTTTACGACGACAAGCACAAAGCCGAGGAGGCCCGCCTCACCCTGGTGAAGCTGCAGAAAGAATACCTGATCGATCTCGAGGATGCCGTGGTGGCGACCAAGAACGCCGACGGAAAGATCAAACTGAATCAGGCCATCAATCTGACCGGAGCAGGAGCGCTGTCCGGCGGTTTTTGGGGCACGCTGGTCGGCATGATCTTCTTGATGCCATTCTTCGGCGCTGCGGTCGGCGCGGCGACCGGGGCGATCGGCGGAGCCCTCTCCGACATCGGCATCGACGATAACTACATGAAGGAGCTCGCCGCCGGTATGAACGAGAAGAGCTCGGCGCTCTTCGTCCTCGTACGCAAGTCCACGCCGGACAAGGTTCTACCCGAGCTCAAGAAGTATGGTGGAACGGTGCTCAGGACTTCGCTGAACCACGAGGACGAAACGCGACTGCGCGCCGCGCTCGAAGCCTCCGACTGACCTGATGGTCCCCCCTCGTCTCGCCGCGAGCTAGGCTTCGTCTTCGATTCGACGAAGCGGTCGAGTCCCTAGAGATCCGGGCACGATTGCCGGCGGACCCTCGAATTTCCGTTTGAACCTGTCCGAGTGACGGAGTTGCCGTCGAACCGCGGCAGCTGTGTCCCACTCCCCATCAGTTTTCGACGAGGGGGGCTGCAGGCGTCGTTTCCGGCCGATGCCGCCCCTCAGTTCTCCGATGCACTCCTGCAATGAACGTTGCCGTGGACTCGATGATGCTCCTCGCTGCGCGGACGAGTTCGGTGCCGGCACGGTCCTCGCAGGCATGGCCCGCGATGAGCGAAAGCTCGGAAAGGAAAGATGAGGAATGAGACCTTTGAGTGTTGCGATTCTATTGGGGCTGGCGGCCTGCGCCGACGACGAACCCGAGCCCCGCGTTTACGAACTCGAGATGGAAGACCAGGTTCTCGACGATCCCGGCGCGATCGAGATTTCGAGGGTGGAGTCCTCCGAGGCCGGCTTCGTGGCCATCTACGGCATCGAGAGCGGGGCTCGCGGGGACCTCCTGGGAGTTCAGGTCATTCCTGCGGGTGAGTCGGTCGACCTCCGCGTCGAGCTCGATGCCGACATCCCGCAGAACGCTGAGCTCCAGGCCGTTCTCCACCGCGACGATGGGGAGAAGGGTGTATTCGAAAACGACGACGACCCGGGCCGAGATCGACCCGTACAGGTCGATGGCCAAGAGCTGAAGGAGGATTTCGCCGTGGTGATCTCCATTGATGTGCCAAGCCTCGAGGCGTCGGACCAGACGCCGCCGGCGGCCGACGTTCTGCGTGTGGTTCGCGTCGACTTGGCCGAGCCAGGGTTCGTGCGCGTCGTCCAGGCCCTCGGGGGCGACGCGTCGCTGCCGGAGATCGGCGTGCGGTTGCTGGAAGCGGGACGTCTGCGGGACGTCGACATCGCGATCGAGCGAGACCTGGTCGGGGGCGAGTCGCTGTTCGTAGTTCTCCATGACGACTCCAACGACAATGGGCAGCTCGACTGGACCGGCGACCCGGAGAGCGACGACCCGCCGCTCCGAGACGGTGCCGATGAAGTCGTGCAGGTCCAGCTGTCGATCACGAGCACCCGAGCGCCGTCGGAGTCGATCCTGGTTCGGAACCAAGAAGCCGCATCCAGTACGGCGTCGGTGGAGCTGGTCTCGCTGATCGCGGCCGAAGCGGGCTTCATCGCCATCTACGACGAGGAGCTGATCCCGCCGCCGCTGGCGACGGCGACCGTCGCTGCGGGGCTCAGCGCGCTCGTCGAGATCGACGTCCCCCTCGGGAACGTCAGCGGCGACTTTCCATTGAAAGCGGTCCTGCATCGCGACTCGGACGAGGACGGCATCTTCGACTACGACGGCGGTGAAGTCGATCCACCTGCTCGGGGCCAGGATGACGCCATCATCGAAGCCGACTTCATCGTGAGACGACTCGAGCAGTAGGGCGGCCGCGCCCGGCCCCATGGTCATGCGCACGCTTCTGGAGCAGGTCCGCCCGGCTTCGGCGAGGGTCTCGGATGTCAAGGGGGCGCAGATTCCGAGTGCTCGCAGCGTCGACGACTCACTGCGCCACGACGACTCATCGGGAAGCTGATTCGAGGGCGCAGGTCCCTCGCATACAGAGGTCCGGTCAGGTTAAGACGGAGGGCCTGCCGGATGGGAACGCCTGACCCACTGCTGTCGCTCGCGGTGATTTTGGTCGCCGGCATGCTCTGCGGCCAGCTCGCGCGACGAGTCGGATTGCCGAGCGTGACCGGGCAAATCTTGGCCGGCATCGCGCTGGGGCCGGCCGTGCTCGGCGTCTTTCACCATGGAGAGCTGGCGGAGCTTCAGCCGCTGACCCACTTCGCGTTGGGACTCATCGCCGTGACGGTCGGGAGTCACCTCCAGCTCGACCGTTTGCTGGTAGCTCGGCGGCGGCTGCTGCTCCTCGTGGTATTCGAAGCGACGGTCACGCCACTGATCGTCGGGACTGCGATCTACGCACTCGCCGGCGAATCGTGGGTCGTGGCCGCCATCTTGGCCGCCATCGCGGTATCGACGGCCCCGGCGACGGTGGTGGCCATCGTTCGGGAAACCCAAGCGACCGGCGTCTTCGTTCGAACGCTTCTGGCCGCGGTGGCGCTCAACAACATCGCCTGCATCTGCTTGTTCGAGATCGCGCATTCGGCCGGTAGGTCCGGGTTGCTCGGTGAAACCGCCTCTTGGCGCGACCTCGTATCGAGTCCTCTCTTCACCGTGCTGGGTAGCGCGGCTCTCGGCGTTGGGGTTGGTCTGATGCTGATCGTGGCCACGCACCGGGTCGTCCGGTCCGACCATCTCACCACGGCGTCGATGGTCGCCATCCTGTTGACGCTGGGTCTGGGAACGTTCCTGGACCTCTCTTCCCTGCTGGCCTGTCTTTCGCTCGGACTCATCTTGGCCAACGTCACGCCGGACAAGGAAGAGATCGGCGACCGAGTTTTTCGAAATTTCGAGGGCGCGATCCTCGCCGTCTTCTTCACGCTGGCTGGCGCGGAGCTGGATTTTTCATACTTGGCGCTCGCCGGCCTCCTGGCGGCCGCCCTCGTCGTCGCGCGCGTGGTGGGTAAGCTCGCCAGTGCGCGCCTGGCCATGCGGTTCGCCGGCGCTCCGGAGACGGTGGCGAAGAACCTGGGATGGGCATTGGTGCCGCAGGCGGGACTCGCGATCGGTCTGCTGCTTTCGATTCAGGATGACCCGGCCTTCGAACCCTTGCGGTCCTTGCTCCTGGCCGTCGGACTCACGTCGGTCCTCGCCAACGAGTTGATCGGGCCCATAACCACCCGCATCGCCATCCAGCGCTCGGGAGAGGCCGGCAAGGATCGTGAGCGTCTGATCGACTTCCTCCAGGAGGAGAACATCACCACCGCGCTCTCGGCACAAACACGGGAAGCGGCGACCGAAGAGCTAACTCAGCTGTTGTGGAAGACGCACCGACTCAATCCTCAGCACCGCGACCGGTTTCTCCGCTCGGTTCAGGAGCGGGAGAAGGACATGTCTTCCTATCTCGGCGAGGGCCTCGCGATTCCCCATGGCGAGCTCGAACAGGGCGATGCGATCGTGGGCGTCATGGGCATCAGCCAAAGCGGGATTCCCTCAGAGCAATCCCGAGAGCTGGTCCATTGCATCGTGCTGCTGGCGACCCCGGCCAGCCGGCGCGACCGGCATCTCGAAGTGCTCGCCGCATTCGCCCGCGCGATCGGCGGAGACCGCAACATCCGTCAGCAGCTGTACGAGGCAAAGACCCCGGCGCACGCCTATCAGTTGCTCCACGCCGAGGAGTCCGAGGACTTCAATTACTTCATGGACGACATCGTCGGAGCTACGTGACGTCGGGCACTTCCCGAGTGGTCCGTCCCGGGTGCAGGATGGAGGTATGGGGAGCAGACGCGTTGTTGGACGGGATGGTGTGGCCGGCTGGGTCCTGGCTCTTGGGCTGCTGGTGAGCTGTTCGGAGAGTTCACCGAATCGGAGGGCGGACGTCGGTGGCGCAGGGCCGGATGTTCGGGGGGCCGATCGCAGGCTGCCGGACGCCGATTCGATGGACGCGGGACGGGATGCGAGCACGATGAACGACCGTCGAGGCCTGCGGGACGTTTCGAGTTTGCCTGACGTCGGTGGCGAGCCTGACGTCGGTCTAACGGAAGAGGTCGGCGTACCACCCTGTGGACCGGCGCCCGAGCCGGGTTCCGTTCTCCACGTGGACGCCAATGCGGAGCCGGGGGGCGATGGAGCGTCGTGGGGGACGGCCCACCGCCGACTGCAGGATGCCCTGCTGAATGCGTCGTCGGGCATGGAGGTCTGGGTAGCCGCCGGGACGTACGTCCCGGTCGTTCCGGCCGACCCGGACAACATCACCAATCAGGAGCGGGATGCTTCGTTCTGGATCCCGGCCGGCGTCTCCGTCTTCGGCGGCTTCACGGCAACCGAGGAGCTGGCGTGTGAACGCGATCCCGGTCAACACGTCACGGTGTTGAGCGGAGACCTATTGGCGAACGACAGCGACGAGGACGGCGACGGGTACGATGATGCGGGCTTCGACGACAACGTAGTCCACGTCGTCGAGGTTCGCGACGTCGATGAGTCCGCCGTGTTGGCGGGTTTCACCATCACCGGGGGACACGCGGTCGGCTCCGGCGACCGGCCGCGGGGAGGAGGGGTCTTCTGCGAAAACGGCAGCCTCGAGCTCGACCGCGTGGTCTTCGAGCAGAATCGAGCGGCTTCCATCTTCGGGAGTGGGGCTGCGATCGCTGCCTTCGAGTGCTCCCTCGATGTTCGAGACTCCACCTTCCGTGAGAACACGAGCGCGGCTCGAGCCGGCGCCCTGCATGTGGTCGGTCCTTCGACCCTCGAGATTCGAGAATCGAACTTCGCAGGCAACCGCGCGGTCAGCGCCGGCGGCGCTCTCGACATCAACGGAGAAGTGCAAGCCATGATTCGCGACTCGAGATTCGTCGGGAACGAGGTGACCGAGGGAGGCGGCGGGAACGGGAATGGCGGCGGCGTAAACGTCGACGGCGGTCGCGTGATCTTTTCTCGGGTTCGGTTCGACGGCAACCTCGCCGAAGTCGTTGGTGGTGGCCTCAGCGTTCGGTCAGGCCGGGTCATCGTGAGCCACTCCGTCTTCACGGATAACGACGGTGGGGGTCGCGGCGGCGCCATTTACAACGCTAGTTTCACCTCAGACTTCACGGCCACCTACTCTTTGCTCGTCGGAAATCGCGCCGGCCGAGGAGGGGCGATCGCCTCCCGCGGCGAGCTTCGCCTCGACCACTCGACCGTCGTGGGCAATGAAGCGGTGGTCCGCGGGAACGGGACCGGCATCGGTGGGGCGCTGTACGTCATCGACTTCGAGGGACCGATCCGTGTTCATAGCTCGATAATCTGGGACAACACCGCGGAATCCGGGGCGGCCGGGCTCAGCGCACGAAGCTCGCTCGTCTCGATGAGCGTCGTCCAGGGCACCGGAGGAAGTCCGTGGCCCTTCCCGGAGTCGGCTCGCGGCGACGACGGGGGCGGCGTCATCGATGAGGATCCGCAGTTCGTCGATCCGATGGATCCTGACGGTCCCGATGACGTCTGGGGGACCGCCGACGACGGGCTGGCGCTGGCGCCAACCTCACCGGCGGTCGACCGGGGAACCATCGCCGACGTGGCCGATTTCGACCAAGATCTCGATCGTCGGTCGCTCGCCTCCGATCTGGGTGATGCGGACGCCGACGGCGATGTCACCGATGACCTGTCGGTCGACCTCACGGGTGCGCCCCGGCTCGCAGGCCGAAAACCAGACATCGGAGCCTATGAACGCCCGAGCGCCGTCGTCCTACCTTCGGTCATCCACGTGAACGAAGCCGTCGTCGGCGGCGCCAAGGATGGGTCTTCCTGGGCGGACGCTTTCGACGATCTGGCCGAGGGACTGGCCTCCGCCCTGCCCGGCGACGAGGTTTGGGTTGCCGCCGGTACCTACGCCCCCGGTGACCTGGCCGAAGATACCTTCCGACCCGACAACGGAGTTCAGCTCTACGGCGGATTCACAGGCACCGAAACTCAGCGAGGCCAGCGGGATCCCGATCCGGAGACCAACGGCACCGTCTTGACCGGAGACATCGGTGTCGAAGGTGTTCTCAGCGACAACGTCCAGCACGTTGTCGTGCTCAGCGGTCTGGGACCCGACGCCGTTCTCGACGGCTTCACCGTGACCCGCGGCTATGACGTTCAGGGCGGGGGTCGTGGCGATGGCGGCGGTATCTACATTTTCTCGGGTGCGCCCACGATCCGCAACGTGCACGTCGTCGAAAACCGCGCGAGCAACGGAGCCGGGGTCTTCGTTCGGGGCTCGGCCGAACCTTCCTTTCGTCGCATGGAGTTCGTCGACAACGACGGTTGGATCGGGGGGGCGGCTCATGTCCATGGGAGCGCCGCCCACTTCACCGACGTGTACTTCACGGACAACGAAGGCGGGGGCGGAGGAGGAGGCATCGCGGTGCTCCAGAGCGGACGGGCCTTCGTCTCCCACTGCGTGTTCTTCGAAAATGCCGCCGACCAGTCATTGAGCTCCCCCGGTCCCGTGGGCGGCGGCATCCTTGCCCAGACCTTCTCCGATGTTGCGGTCAGTCAGTCGGTATTCGTGGGCAACGAGGCGGCGCTGGGCGGCGGTGTCGGGGCTTTCAACACCAGCACGCTGCGCATCGCCCATTCTACCTTCTTCGAGAACAAAGCCGCATTCGGTGGTGGTATCGCGGTCTGGAACAACAGCGATGGTCGGATCGTAAGTTCGATTCTCTTCGGCAACCAGCTGTCCACCATCCGTCAGAATCCCGAAGCCAAAGAGCTTCACGTCCAGGGTTCGGGCGCGGAGGCCTTCATCCGCTCGAACGTCATCGAGGATGGGCCGGATGGCGAGGGCGTCAGCATCTGCGCCACGTGTACCCTCGACAACGACGCGAGCGGCTTCGCCGTTGCGCCCGGGTTCTTGGACCCCGCCGACCCCGACGGGCTCGACGATCGATTTGCGACGGGCGACGATGGCTTGTCGTTGGCGGTGGGTGCTTTCGTCGAGAATCGCGGCACGATGATGGACCAAGCCGACGTCGACGGGGACGGGAACGTCTTCGAGAGTCTTCCGGACTTTGGCGACATCGACGAAGACGGCGACGTCAGTGAGGCCGTGCCCTCGGACATCACGAAGAACCTCCGGATCGTGGGGCCGAGCACGGACATCGGGGCGTACGAGCGACCGTGACGTCGAGGGTCGTCCGTCGCTTTGCCCTACGAGGGTTTTGTGGGAACAAAACCAGCGACCGCGCTGAGTCGCATTAGGTTTCGTGCTCGAGCGACGTATTGGACAGTACGGTGTCTCGACCATGTAGAGCGGGGGTCCCCTCGACGGTGACGATCAAGGTTCGATTGACCGAGAACGAGGCTCGGCACCTGCGGAGAGCCGCCAACGGGCGTCAGTGCTCCGTGAGCGAGCTCATACGCCAGCATGTCCTACCCCACGTCGTACAGCCCGCGAACGACGGTAGCGGCGACGTCCCCCGGGTCAAAGACGTTTCTTCCGCTGCCGCGGAGGAAAAGGCATCGGCTTGTACGAGCAGGCCCGTGTTCCGCCGCCCGCAAAACGACTGAGATCAGCGTACCCCGCTCCCGCGAAGGAGGCGCGTCGCCTCGACGAAAGGTGTTGCTCCCGGGACTCGGCCACGTAAGCCGCAGAGCGGCATGGCCCGGAGACTAGCAAGGGGGCAGACGGTGGTCCTGACCGCGGTGGCGATGATGGCCTTCGCCGGCAACTCGATTATCTGCCGCTTGGCCCTCGTCCGTCAGACGATCGACCCGGGCACCTTCACTGCCGTCCGCATCTTCGCCGGCGCAGCCACGCTCGCGCTCATGGCGCGTCTCCTCGAGAGCACGGAGCCTTCGCGGGCCAGCTGGGTCTCGGGAGTGGCGCTCTTCACTTACGCTGCCGCTTTCTCGTTGGCCTATCTACACCTCGATGCCGGGACCGGGGCCCTCCTCTTGTTCGGAGCCGTGCAGCTCACCATGATCGGGTGGGCGCTGCGGCAAGGTGAGCGCCTCGGGACGGCTTCGTGGGCGGGCCTGGTCCTCGCCATCGGAGGAGTCGTGACAGTCCTGGCCCCGGCGGACGTGCGGGTGGATGTCCGCGGCGGATTACGTCGTTTGGTACGCGGCGCTGCGAACCCTACGATCGACGACCGCCGCGGTCGTCCAGCTTTCGGTTCCCGTCATCGCTGCCGCCGGTGGCGTGGCGCTCCTCGACGAAACCGTCACGATTCGCCTCGTGCTCGCCGGGGCGGCAACGCTCGGAGGGATCGCGCTGGTCAGCCTCGAACCCCACCGTCGCATCCCCGCGCCCGAGTGAGATCGATTTTCCAGCTGACAGCGAGGGGACCGCGAGGGAACAGCAATTCATGGAGTTACGAGCCGGTGTCGCCCTGCTGTCGCTCGTCGCGCTGCACGGATGCGGCGGAACGGGTCAAGAGGTGGATGGCGCAGGCGTTTTCGAAGTGGTCGTCTCGCCTTCCGCGACGACCATCGCACTCGGTGAGGAGACCGAGTTTTGTGCGGTGGCCTTCGGCGAAGGGGGAGAGGAGAGTGGCTCGGTCATCGTCGACGTACGGTATCTTTGGTCGGTCGAGCGTCTGGAGGTCGCTACGTCCACGGTGTCCCCGTTTCCAGACCCCACGACATGCATCTCGCTGGCCGAGCTGATCGTGACGGGCATCGCCACCGGGACGACGACGGTCAGCGCAACGGCGGGGAGCGTCGTGGGGCGGGCTACCCTCACCGTCAGGTAGAAAATGTCATGATCAGTGTCTCAAAGCTCGTTCGACGCAGACGGCCGATCGTCGTTCCCCGGTTGGCGGAGGCCGGTGCACCTCCGGGCACTCTGTCGATCAATGAAGGGGCATCCCGGTCGGAAATGGGCGTCATCGCCTACGACCCAGGCGCCTTCGTCGAGGACCGCTTGGCCTCCGTTCGGGAATCGAAGGCCCTTCGGGAAGCCCACGCGGTCTTATGGATCAACGTCGATGGGCTGGGCGACGAGACGATCTTTCGTGAACTGCAGACCAGATTCGGAGTACATCCGCTCGTTCTCGAAGACATGGTCAACGCTCATCAGCTTCCGAAAGCCGACGAGTACGATGACTACGTCTACATCGTCATCAAGATGCCGGATGCCGGCCCGGACCTCATGCTCGAGCAGGTCAGTATCGTCATCGGAGCCG
This sequence comes from uncultured Myxococcales bacterium, assembly GCA_964473255.1. Lineage (GTDB taxonomy): Bacteria > Myxococcota > Kuafuiibacteriia > Kuafuiibacteriales > Kuafuiibacteriaceae > Kuafuiihalomonas. Next base: position 157,206 of record CAYYOT010000002.1, read on the forward strand.
ATTATGTCATCACGGTCCAGGAGCGTCCTGGCGACCGGCTCGAGCCCGTGCGCAATCGACTGCGTCGGTCGAGCGGCCGGATTCGAAGCCGAGGAGGCGACTATCTCGGTTACGCGATCGTCGATGCGATCATCGATACGTACTACCCACTCGTCGACGCTTTGAACGGTCGGCTGGAGTCCATCGAGACACGGATCATCGATCGTCCCACCAAGGATGACCTTTCCGAGCTTCACGCGGTTCGCCAAGACCTCCACGCGCTTCGACGATTGTTCCAGAGCACGCGGGAGGCGGTCGGAAATCTCATACGGAGTCAGAGCGGTCCCTTCGAGGCCGAGACCAAGGTGTTTCTCCGCGATTGCCTGGATCACTTGTCGCAGCTGCTCGACGCACTCGACGCGTGCCGCGAGCTCGGCGCCAGCCTCACCGATCTCTACAACTCGACCATCAACAATCGGATGAACGAGGTAATGACCGTCCTCACGCTCATCGCGACGATCTTCATTCCCCTGAGCTTCATTGCCGGCATCTACGGCATGAACTTCGATCCCGAGGTGTCCGTATGGAATATGCCCGAGCTGCGCTGGGCGTTCGGATACCCGTTTGCATTGGGTCTCATGCTGTCGTGCACTGCCATCTTCCTGGCCTATTTCTGGCGACGCGGGTGGATCGGCGGCCGGCACCGCGAGGATCAGGACGACGAAACGGCCTGAGTAACTCCCCCGCGCTCAAGCGTCGGTGGGAGCGAGGCGACGCTGATTGTGGGAGCGCAAAGCCCAGCGCCAGAGCACGGCATCCGGTCCCGGGACGGCCAGAAACACGTGTTCGAGCATGGCCAGGAACATCAGCGTTCCGACCAAGGCGGCGGCAACCACCGCTCCTGGAGAAGGGCCGACGGACATCGATTGCGTGAAGAGCCAGGCCGCGACGGCCCCGGCGAGCACGATGGAAAACGGCATCAGGGGGTTGAGCCGCGCCTTGCGTCCATACGTCTCCATGTAGCGCAGGTGGTCGGGGATGAACTCGGCGGTTAGGTTTCGGACTCCGAGGAATATGTTCAGCTTGGCGCTGAGCCGCATCACCCAGAGAACGAAGAACGTCCAGACGCCCACCTGGTTGGGGCCGCCCCAGGTCAACCACACCAAAAGGAGCGACGTTGTCGCCAACGCCAGCTCGTGGTGAAGGACGACTTCCGTTGCATATACGAAGCGCCGCCAGCCTCGCGCCTGAGGTGGGCAGGGTGCCTTGCGAGGCCCCGTGACGACTCCCATCAGGAATGTCATTTCATGCCAGGACCAGACGATGAGCGCGGCGGTGAAGGCCTGATACGAGCCCGCGGCCGAGGGGTCGTGACTGCTGACCTCGAGGCCGATCAGGGCAGCCAGCGTCAGGGCGCTCATCGCGACCAGGCTCGATCGGAACGTGCTCTTCGGTAGGCCATCCACGTACAGAATGACGCCGGTTCCCATCCACCAAATGAAGACGGCAAAACCAATGGCGAGTGCGCAGTGTAGCATCGGAGCATCCATCAGTAAGAGGGCTGCAGCCGCGAGGTTGCCGGCAGTTCGTTGCGCTTGGCCTTCAGGAAATAGAGCCTGGCGAATGCCATTCCCGCTCGTGCCTGAAGACCGACGGCCTTCATGTGACCCCAGATGCCACCCTTCGCCTTGGCGGCGGCAATTCGGTCGGACAAATCGACGAGTCGCTCGAGCTCGATCTGAAACTTTGGATTGTCGACGTCGAGAACGACCGGAAAGACCTGCTTGGAAATCTCCACGGTCTTTCGGAAGACCTCCATCCCGTACCAAGCCGGATCGATGTTCAGCGCCTTGTGGAACTCAGGGCGGTTGTGGTCGCGCACGTACATGGTGGCGAAGACGGCGAGCTGAAAGAAGCGGACCCAGAGCACGTTGAGACCCGATAGGAGCCGGGGATTCGCACGCATCAACAAAGCGAATGCTTCACCATG
>CAYYOT010000003.1:0-156035 GCA_964473255.1 uncultured Myxococcales bacterium
CGTGGGCGACGACGCCTTCGATGGCTGCGATGTCGTCGGCGGTCGCCGTATCGGGTCGTGCGAGCACGAACTTGGAGTTGAAGACGTCGAGGCCCTTGTTTTCCATGGCCCCCATGTTGAAGTCGTTGACGGCCACGATCATGTAGAGATCGAGGTCGTACTCTCGCCCGAAGCGCTCCTCGTCCCACCGCATCGCTCTCTGGAGGCTGGCCAGCGCGTGTTCGCACTTGTCGAGATTGTCCGGCTCGACCCAGATTTCGATGCGGACGTCGCGGCCGCTCGCGGTCGTGAAGCTGCCGGTGTGCGCGCGAAGATCGCCGGCCACCAGCGCGAACAGATAGCTCGGCTTGGGGAAGGGGTCTTCCCAGACGACCTTGGTGCGCCCGTCCGGGAGTCGGTCCTCGGCGACGCGATTGCCGTTCGACAGCAGCACGGGAAAGCGCTCTCCGTCGGCGATCAGAGTCGTCGTATAGCGCGACATGACGTCGGGGCGGTCGGGGAAGAAGGTGATGCGACGGAACCCCTCGGCCTCGCACTGCGTGCAGAATGTGCCACTGGAGATGTAGAGCCCCGCCAGAGCGGTGTTCTTGTCGGGATGGATGTGCACGCGGGTGTGAAGCTCGGCGCTCTCCGGAAAATCGGTGATCGATAGGCCTTCAGCGGTGACTTCGAAGCGGCCCGGGTCCAGTGGCTCGCCGTTCAGCTCGATGCCCACCAGCTCGAGCTCGGACCCCGCGAGCTGCAGCGGCCCCGGGCCACCTTCGGGGTTGCGGCGGACCTGCATGCGGCTGGTAACCGTCGTGCGAGATGGGTCGAGTTCGAACTCGAGGTCGACGGTGTCGATGAAGAAGTCCGGCGGGCGGTAGTCCTTACGATACGTGGGCTGCGGCGCGGTCACCGGAGGAACCTATCCCCCCGGCGCCGATCGTGGCATGCAAAAAGTCCGTCCCGCGGAACGAGGAAAGCCCGGTGCTGCGGCTCATGAGCTACAACGTCCGGTATTTCGGCCACCAGCATCCGCTGCGGGGGGCCGGTTCAACGCGCCGAGGCATGAAGGCCATCGCCGAGGCGCTCGCCGGTTTGGGGGAGCTCCCCCATGTGGTTGGCCTGCAGGAGGTGGAGGCTCGATCGTTCCGTTCCTATCGCTCCCATACACCGGGAGAGCCGGAGGAGACGCAGCTGGCGTCGCTTCTTCGCCTCCTGAACCACACCCTTCACGCGCGGCGCCGAGCTCATCGGTACGCCGCGATGTACTTTCCCGCCCACGCGTATCGATGGGGCGGCATGCACGTGTACACGACGGGGCTGGCCCTCCTCGTCCGCGACGATGTCGGCTTCGAGACCGATGCCCGGGTTCGCGACATCACCTTTCGTCGCTCTCATCCTCTCGCCCGCTTCAAGCAGTCGCGGATCTGCGCCCACCTTCGAGTCACGGCCCCCGACCGGAGTGTGGTGGACGTATTCAACACGCACCTCTCGCTGCCGATGTTCGTCAGCAAGCACATGCTGAAGACGGAGGGCCGGATGGGGTGGGGCCGAAATCAGATTCAGGAAGCCGAGGCGCTGGTCGACTTCGTGGAAGGTCATCGGGCCTCGGATCGATATGTGGTCTTCGGCGACTTCAATGCCCAGCCGGGATCGCCGACGTACGAACGCGTCCGGACCGGTCTTCGCGTCACCGATGCGATGGTCGACCAGACGGGGCTCGAATCGACCGACCTTCGGCGCCGATGGCCATCGGCCGGCTTCATGGCCCTGCGGATGCGGCTCGACCACGTGTTCGCCGGTCCGGGCCTGCGGGTCGTCGATGTCGAGGACACCCCGGTCTTCGGGCAGTCCGGTCCGTGGCATGGCCTCTCCGACCACGTACCTCAGCTGGGCCGATTGGAGTCACGGTCGTCGCCCGAGGACGGTTCCCGAGGGAACTCGTAGCGGCTCGCCCGCGCCATCAGCCACATCGCGACCCGGGGAAAGACGTCCCGCGGCGCCGTTTCGGCCAGGAGCAGGCCTCCGTGGCCATAGTCCACGTGGCAGCCGTGCGCGCGGCTCAAGACGACCATCTCCTTGTCGGGGCTGCGAGCGCCGGCGAAGGCCGGCTCTACCGCCGGGGGAGGGGCAAGCCAGTCCTGTCCTCCGACGATGAAGAGACAGGGCGTCGATACCCCGGCCCAGTCGAGGGGTCTCCCGTCGCGGTCGGTGACGCCGCCGACGCGCATCCACTCGACCACCTGCCGAAGAATACAGGCCGGGATGTCCTCGACGAGCGAGCTCAGCAGCTGTGCCGTGGTTCGGGGGGAGAGATGGGCCAGGTGAGGGCGGAACCAGCGGGCCACCCGGACGCCGAGCGGGGCCAAGGGGAGGACCCACCAGGCCCACGAACGAAGCGGTAGGTCGAGCTGCACGGGGGGCGCAGCCGCGGAAGCCACGAGAGACTCCACTCCCGTGGGCCGGCCAGGGAAGCCGACCGGCGAACCCACGGCGATGAAACCCGCGACCTTCTCGTGATGCGGACCGGAGGTGGCCTGAAGGATCAGCTGGAGAAGGCCCCCCCAGCTGTGGCCCACCCACAGGACCCGGCGACTATGCGCGTGCTGACATACGACCTCGATCGCTTGGGCGACCTCGTGTTCGACCTCGTCATGAGCGCTCCAATCGACGTCGGCGCGGGCGCGAGCCCAACCATGACCGCGGGTTTCCAGGATCCAAACGTCGAAGCCTCGATGGCTCAAGTGCCGGGCGAGGCTGCCGCCGGGATCCGTCCCGAAGTCCATGTTGTAGCGGTTGGCGGCCAGGCCGTGGCAGAGGATGACCGGCTCCTGCCAGCGTCGATCCTCGGCCTCGAGGTGGTGGAGCACGAACGACTGTCCCCGGCCGAGGTCGAATCGAAATCGCTCGGTCGCATTGATCTCCGGAAGACGAAAACGGCGCGCCATCCACCCCGCCGCCCAACCATATCCCAGGATCGCGGCGGCGATCCCCAGGACGGTTACCCATGTGCCGATAGTCTCCTGCCTTTCCGACTGCTACGCTACGAAAGGTGGTCGCGCGTGACTTGCGCAAGCTGTGGTTCGCGCTCCCCAGCGCATTCACCGTCGCCGGCGTCTTTTGCGGCTTCTATGCGATCGTCCTTTCGACGGAGGACGGTTCCCCCGCGTTGGGACGTTCGGCGACCGCCATCTTCTTGGCCATGGTCTTCGACATGTTCGACGGACGAGTGGCGCGCCTCACCGGGACCCAGTCCGAATTCGGCGTCCAGCTGGACTCTTTGGCCGATCTCGTCTCCTTTGGTGTGGCTCCGGCCATCGTCGTGTACCGGTGGGCCCTCCAGGACCTGGGGCTGCTCGGATTGGTGGTGGCCTTCGGGTTCGTGGCCTCCAGTGCGCTGCGCTTGGCTCGGTTCAACGTGGCGGCCCGGAGAGCGGTGGGGCCGGCGAAGTACTTCTTGGGCCTTCCGACCCCTCTCGCAGCGGGGGTCGTGGTGGCGGCGGTCCTCTCGAGCGACCCGCGGGCCGTGATCACTCCCGGCGGTCGATTGGCGATCGCGCTCATGATGGTCACGCTGGCCGGTCTGATGGTCTCGAGCATCCACTACCGGACCTTCAAGAACCTGCGTCCGTCGCGAAAGACGGTCGCGCTCGTCTTCCTGCTGGCCGTCATCGTCGTGGCGCTCGGCCTCAGCTTCGAGCCGAGCATGGCGCTCGCCGTGGTTCTCGTGGTGTACGTGACCATCGGGCCGCTGGAGGAGGCCTTCCTCTTCCGAAAGCGATGGCTGTCGACGCTGACCCACGATGACGACGAGCTACCGTCGGAGATCGACTCCGAGCCAGCTCCCCCCGAGTCGCTCCCCGGGTGATCAGCCCAGGTGGCCGACCTCGCCCCAGGTCTGCAGGTGAAAGCGGTCGTCGCGATGTTCGAAGGTATGGATCGCGCAGTTGCGGGTGCGAAAGCCGACGTATGCGCGGTCGACGGGGAGTTCCAGCACGTGACGAAAGAACAGGCCGATGAGCCCACCGTGGGCGACGACGGCGAGGGTCCGTCCGGGGTGACGCCGCACGAAGTCCGACATGGCTTGCACCGCGCGCGCCGTGACTTCGGCCCGGGTCTCGCCTTCGGGGGGTCGGCCGGTGAACCACACCGGTTCCGGCGCCGGCAGGTCACGGAAAAGGGCGGTGAGTTCTTCCCAGGTTCGGCCTTCGTACCGGCCAAATCCCATCTCGCGCAGTCGAGGATCGAGCTGGACCTCGCGGCCGACCCGGTCGGCGAGGATCTCCGCGGTCGCCCGAGCACGTCCGAGATCGCTGGCGTAGATGTGGTCGATCCCGCGATTCACGAGTGCGTCCGCCGTCGCCCGAGCCTGGTCGAGACCCTTGGCCGTGAGTTCGCTGTCCGAGTGTCCTTGAATGCGGCCCTCGGCGTTGAACGCCGTCTCTCCGTGACGCACGACGAGGAGACGGGTGGTCGTCATGCGGGAGACTCCAAGAGATCGAAGGCGCGCTGCAGTCGCGCCTGGACGCTTTCGCAGTCTGCGAGCGAAGCTACCCCGACACTCGCCCGGAACCATGGAAGCTCGGTCTCGAAGCCAAAAGCGCGAAAGGGAACCAGAGCGATGCCCGCATGCTCGAGGATGTGGTTGCGCACGTCTTCGGTCGTCTCGAGGCGTTGACCGGCCCGCGTCGTCCAGCCGGCGAGATCGAGCTTGATCGACAGGTAGATCGCGCCTTGGGGCGCGATGCAGTCCACCGGCCAGCCCCGAGCCCGGTGGTGCTGGACGCCTTCGGCGATCCGCGCGAGTCGGTCGCGCACCGCCGTCCGCATCCGGGAGGTGTAGTCGGCCAAGACGTCCTCGCGACCCAGGAGCCGGCCGGTCGCCACCTGCTCGGCGCGGGGCGCCCAGGCTCCGACGTGGGCGAGGATGGGCACCATCTTGCGCATGACGTCGGCGGGACCGACGCACCACCCGACCCGCAATCCCGTGGCCGCGTAGCCCTTCGAGATGCCGTCGGCGAAGAAGGTGTAGTCCGCCATCTCGGGAAAGAGCGCGACGGGGGTTTGGTGGGTAGCGCCGTCGAACGTCAGGGTCCAGTAGACCTGGTCGTACAACAGATAGAGCGGCCGCTCCCCGGTTCCCCGACGCCGCCGGTTCTCCTCGAGGATGAGCTCGCATATCCCCCGAAGGTCGTGTTCCCGGATCACGGTGCCCGTCGGATTCTGCGGCGAATTGAGGCAGACGAGACGGGCGCTGCTCAGATGGGGAGCGATCGTATCCGGGCCGATGAAGAAGCGAGAGGCCTCGTCGGTTTCCACTGCGACCGCAGTTCCGCCGACGACGCGGGTGTAGTGGTCGTTGTTCCAGGACGGAAGTCCGAAGACCACGCGGTCTTCCCGGTCGACGACCGAGGCAAACGCCCCGAAGATCGCGGGCCGGGCGCCGCTGCACATCAGGATCGACTCCAACGGGTAGGAGAGCCCGAGGCGCGTGCGGTAGTGGTCCTGAACAGCCCGTCGACACCCGACGACTCCGGGAGCGGGCGGATAGTTGGTCTCGCCGTCCCGGACGGCGCTGGTGAGCTCGGCCGCCAGCATGTCCGGGATCGGAAACTCGGTGCTGCTGAAGTCGCCGACCGTGAGGTTCAGGATGTCCTCACCCGCCTGGATCCGTTCACGGACTTGGTAGGCGATGGTGAGGATCTCGCTCGTCGTCATCGACTCGGCGAACCGCGAGAGCGGGCGCGGGTCGGCCAGGAGGTCCCGCATTCGGTCGCTCACGTCTCGGTCGACCTTCACGAGGCTCCTCCTCCCGCCGTGGGCTCCGGCCCCGTCGTATCGTCTCGAGGGTCGGGCGCCGGGGGCAGGGGATCGTCGGTGAGCCCGCAGAGGTGACGTTCGCCCAGCTCCAGGGCGCGGCAGCTGCAGCTGTCCAGCAGATCCTCGCAGGTCTCTTCGTCGGCCGACGTGGGTTGGCGGCCGTTGGCGTTGTTGTCGACGCGGATCTCGCACGCCCGCTGTTCGTTTGGGCTGGCCGAGCACTCGCATATTCTCTGCGCGAGGGTCCGGCACGGCCCCTCGCACCCGGTTCCCAACCCGAGTACGCCCAAGAAACCCACGATGAGCCGCGCCTTCGGCACCGACGGACGGTTTCCAGAAACAGGCCGTCCCGGGCAAGTACAAAGACCGGCACCGGTCGATCGCAAACTCAGCGGTGGCCGAGGCTGTGGAGGGCGCGGATGTACTGCGGGTGCTGGGGCACGTAGGTGAGGGCCAGCTGGAGGTGACGGCGGGCGGCAGCAACGTTGCCGACCGCGGCTTCTTTGAGCGCTTCTTGATAGAGGAGTTCCGCCTGCTGGATCGCCGGATCGACCGGCGTCGAACCCGCGAAGGCGTCGGTTCTCGCCTTTTCGCGCACGGGCCGGTTCATGACCCGAGGCCGAAAGGTCGACGTGGCGCGCTGCCGTTCGCCCATGCCCATGACCGAAGCGGCTCCGGTGTTCGACGGGCGAACCCGGTGCCCTGGGGCTTCGGGAGCGCCGCGAACCGTGGGGACGGGCGCCGGACCGGCGGTGCGAGCGGGGGGCGGCGGGTCGACCACGTCGACCGAATCGAGGTCGACCGACTCGGTCAGCCCGACCTGCGGGAGGTTCATGCTGCTCTCGTACGCGATGTCGGCCAGCGAACGGTCGTCGAGCTCGATGTCGAGGTCGATGGAGTCCTCCGCTTTCGCCGTCGGCTCGACCCGCGGGAGGGGCGTTCCCTGAATCGTGGGGATCGCGGACGGCTGCGGCGTTCGAATGCCGGCTCTCTCGGGTGTGACCGGAGGCGCTACCGAAGGTGGGGCCGGAGGCGGCACGGGTGGGGATGATGGTCCATCCGCTGGGCCCTCGAGCACCAGATCCTGAGCGAGATCGTCCTCCTCGTCCGGAGATCGGTCGGCCGCGACAAGCTCACCGTCTTCGGTGAGGACGAAATCCGGCTGCGTCGCGCTCGGCGGCGGTGGCTTTCGCGATCGCGCCACGGACTTCACTGTACCTCAGCCCCCTTCTTCCCGTTAGGGGTGGGATACAGAGCGACAGCCACGCCTTCGCGCCGCGGGTCGGCGCCTCCGTACCAGACGTCTTCCGTTCGAGCTGCGGCATGGAGACCGCTGACGAAGCGCACGACCTTAACCGTGTGGCCCCGCGCTTCGAGAGCAGAAACCAACGCGCTTCGCTCTTGAGGGTCCGACCACCCCCGCTCGTCGACTTCGGTAGCTCCATTTCTGTTGACCACCTTCGGGAGCTCGACCGCCGTCTGAATCGGCACTCCGAAATCCAGGAGAGCGATGAGCGTATGGGCAACATAGCCGATGATGCGTGAACCGCCGGGCGAACCCACGGCGGCCAGGGCTCGCCCGGTCTCGCGGTCGCGGACGATCATGGGACTCATCGAGCTTCGCGGCCGTTTCCTCGGCTCGACACGGTTCGCGACCTTCTTTCCGCGTCGGGTCGGCGCGAAGGAAAAGTCGGTGAGCTGATTGTTGAGGATGAAGCCGCCGACCACCAGTCCGGAGCCGAATGCAAACTCGACTGAAGTCGTGAGCGACAAGACGTTGCCCGTCCGGTCGACGATGCTCATGTGGCTGGTGCTGGGAAGCTCGGGCGATGCGGCCGGCACGTAGGCTTCGCGTGCGCCCGGGGGCACACCGGCGGTCGCGCGGTCGATCGCGCGCTCCCGATCGATGAGTCGGGAGCGGCGCTCCAGATACGATCGTTCCAACAACCCTTCGGGCACGTCGACGAAGTCGGGGTCGGCGATGTAGCGGTCGCGGTCGGCGAACGCGAGTCGGCTGGCTTCGGCGATCAGGTGAGCGACTTCGGGAGAGTTGAGCGTCATGTCGCTCAAAGGGAACCGCTCCAAGAGGCCCAGGATCTGGAGAACCGTGAGTCCCCCCGACGACGGTGGGGCAGCTCCACACACCTCGAATCGACTCCGGTACACGAGGCACACGGGCCGGCGTTCGACCGCGCGGTAGGCGGCGAAGTCCTCCGCCGACAGCGTCCCGGGGGCCGGCCGGCTCGCCTCGAAGACAGCGGCGGTCTCCAGGCCCAGGCCCAACATCGACGTGTTCAACCACTGCTCCCACGAGGACGGCTGCCGCGCGTCGCGCACCGCGGCAACGATCGCCCGGGTCAGCTCGCCCTCGTACAGGGCGCGGGGACCGTCGCTGGCCAGCGTTCGCAGCGTGCGGGCCAGCTCCGGGTTCTTCAGGACCTGGCCGGCGCGCAGGGCGCGCCCTGTCGGGTAGTAGAGAAGACGAGCCGACGCCATGGACCGCAGGCGGCTGTTCAGCGCAAGAAGGGTTGAAAGCCGTGGCGTGACTTCGAAGCCAGACTCGGCCCGCTGGATCGCATCCTCGAAGAGGCGGCCCCACGGGAGCCGTCCGTACCGATCGTGAAGGGCGGCGAGCATGGCGACGATCCCCGGCGTGCCCACGGACCGCCCACCGACGAGAGCGTCGAAGAAGTCCATCGGTCGGCCCTCTTCGTCCAAGAAGAGGTCGGCGGAGACATCGGCCGGTGCCGTCTCGCGGCCATCCCAAGCGGATACGGTTCCCGTCCGGGCATCGTGGAGCACGGCGAAGCCGCCTCCGCCGATCCCCGATGACTGAGGCTCGACCAGGGTCAAGACCGCCTGCACGGCGACCGCGGCGTCGACCGCGTGCCCGCCCGCCCGAAGGATCTCGAGGCCCGCCTGGCTCGCCAGGGGATGAGCGGCGACCACGAGAGCGACCGTCGACGAGGCGGCCTTGTTGCCCGTCTCCCATCCGGAAGCGCTCTCGGGAGCGAGGCCGGACGAGCGGTAGCGCGAATGACCCCAGGGCAAGGCCAAGCCCAATGCGACCAGGAGGAGGCCGCTCCCTGCCGTCAGCGTCCACCGCACCGGCTGATGATGGAGCAAGGAGCCGACGCCGACCAATTTTTGGGTCGCCGCCGCCCGAGCCTTTGGTACACGAAGGCATGGCTCGGCTCCGGCTGTTCCTTCGGCTGGCGGTGGCCGCGATGTCTCGCTCGTGGGCCGTGACGACTCTGGCCGTGGCGACGATGTCTCTTGCGTTGGCGATCCTCGGCGCTTTTGCCGTCGTCGCCACGCAGCTTCGTGCGCTCGCCGACCAGGTGGGAGCCGACGTCGCAGTCTCGGTCTACGTCGAACCCCAGATCGCGGAGCCGGACGGTCGAGCCATGGCCCGGGCGATCGGACGGTGGTCCGAGGTCAGCCAGGCGGACTTTTGGACCTCGGCCGAGTCGATGGCGGCGTTTCGCGAAGACCTCGGGGAAGACGCGGTGATCCTCGAGGGCCTGCCGGACGGCGTGATCCCGCCGTCGGTCGAGATCGTGGTCGCAAGCGAAGTCCGGTCCGCGGACGATGTCCGGGCTCTCGCTGCTCGCCTGAGGGACCAGCCCCGGGTGACCGATGTCCGGTACGGCGAGGCCCGGCTCGAGAGGCTGCAGTTGCTCTGTCGCCTCGTCGAAGGGAGTTTCATCGTCCTCGGAGCGGCTCTCGTTCTCGCGACCCTGATGATCGTCGCCAACACCGTGCGGCTGACCGTGCTCGCGCGCAGCGAAGAGATCGAGGTCCTGCGGCTGGTGGGGGCCACCCGGGCCTTCATCGGCGCACCGTTCCTGCTGGAAGGCATACTCCAAGGCATCGTGGCTGGCGCCTTGGCCTGGTGCTGGCTGGCGCTCTTGGGCGGGGTGCTTCGAACCGGACTCGAGCGCATGCTGCGACTCACCTACGCCGGTATCGCCCCCGACTTGCCGCTGGGGCCCTGGATGGGACCGCTCGTCCTGGCCGGGCTCGCCCTGGGCTTCATGGGTTCGGCGCTGGCCGTCGGGCGTTTCACTCGCGGCGTGTCGTTATGACGGGGTGGGCGGTGGCGACGTGGCTCTTGGCGGTGTCGTCGGGACCCTCACCGGCGGCGGCGGAGATCTCGGCGCTCCGAGCCCGGATCGCTCGCGAAGAGGTTCGCAACCGATTCCTGGTCGACGAACGGCGGTCGCTCCGCGCTCTGATCGCCGAAACGGACCGAGCGATCGCCGACCGGCTGGCGCGCGCCGAAGCCCTCGACCGGCAGCGACGTCAGGCCGAGGCGGCGCGGGAGGAGGCGGAGGCGGCGCTGGCCGAAACCCGAGCCGAGCTGCTGGCTCTGCAGAGGACCGCAGGCCGGCGCGCAGCTGCCATGCGCCGACTCACTCGACTCGGGCCCGAGGCGTACTGGCTGTCGATGGAGGATCCGACTCGGTCTCGACGCACCGAGGACCGATTGCGCTTCGTGGTGGCCCACGACGCCCGCCTCGCCCGAGCCATCGAAGAGCTCATCGAGCGGCGCGATGAAAGGGTCCTGCGCGTCCAAGGTCGCGTCGAAGCGCTGGCGGTAGCTCGCGCGCGCCTGCAGGACGAAGCATCGGAGCTGTCGCGGCTCCAGGCCGAGCGGGCGGTGCTGAACGATGCGCTCGGACATGAACAAGAGCGGTCGGACGAGATCCGTGCGCTGCTCGACGATGCGTCGCGGTCCAGTGCGCGGGCTTCCGTGGGCATCCGAGGCGGTGGAGCGCCGCCTCCCGCCCGTCCCGGTGGCTTCGCTGCGCAGCGCGGTCGTTTGCCCTGGCCGGTGCAGGGACGGGTCGAGGTCACCTTCGGGGCCAAGGTCCACCCTGCCGGCGTGATCGTTCGTCAGACGGGCCTCGATATCCGCGCGCCCCGGGGCGCAACGGTTCACGCCGTTCATGACGGGCAGGTGGTATGGGCGGACCGTCTACCCGGCTATGGACGCGTCGTGATCGTGCGGCACGAACGCGTCGCCTTCACCGTGTATGCGCACCTCGATACGTTCGCCGTCGAACGGGACCAGATGGTCCGACGATCGGACACGGTGGGCACGGTGGGATCCAGCGGTTCTCGAAAGGGGGCGTATCTGTACTTCGAAGTCAGAAGCGGCGCCCAGGCGGTCGACCCGCTCGGCTGGCTCGACTGATCCCCGACTCGCGTGACGGCGCTAGGGCCCAGCGTCACGAGCTGGCACAGTCCCCCCATGGCGACCTACCGCCTTGCCTTCGTGCTCTTCACGGCGAGCCCGGTCTTGGCTGCCGCCCAGAGCGGTCCCGGAGCCTCCACCGACGAACGCGAGGAAACCTACCGCCGTCTCTCGGTCTTCGCCCGGGTTTTGAATTATATTCAAACGAACCACGTGACCGGTGCTTCCCCTCGGGCCTTGGTTTACGCCGCCATCCAGGGGCTCGTGTCCGAGCTGGACGGTCGCTCCGAGTTCTTCACCCCGGAGCAGTTCCAAGACCTGCGGCGTGAGGCCCGTCGCCGGGAGTTCGACCTGGGCTTCACGCTGCGCGAGGAGGATTCCCGGTGGATGGTTGCGACGGTCGACCCGAGCCATCCCGCGTATCGCCGGGGCCTCCGTGCCGGTGATCGGCTGCTCAGCGTCGATGGACGACTGCTGGGCGGTCAGTCTTTCTTTGGCGTGGAGGATGCTCTTTACGCGTTCCGCACCGAGGACAAAGTGCTGGGTCTGGTGGGCCCGGACGGCCGCTCCCATCGAGTGCGCTTGCGTCTGCAGGAGCTACGACGGCCGACGGTTCATGGTTTTCGGCGGCGAGCGGGACCTCTCGTTCTACGCATCGATCGTTTCACCGAAGCCACCGTGGTCGAGGTCCTCGATGCGCTCGACCGACACCGCCCGATCCGAAGGCTCGTGCTCGACCTGCGCGCAAACCAGGGCGGCGTCGTCGAAGCTGCCGCTCGCGTGGCCGATCTTTGGCTCGACGGTGGGGTGATCGCGACGACCGAGGCTCGCGGTGAGGTCTTGGAGCGGTTCGTGGCTCACCGGGCGGGAACCGAGCCCGCGTATCCGATCGCGTGCCTCGTCGACGCGGCGACGGCTTCCGCCGCCGAACTCGTCGCGTCCGCCCTCCAGGAAGCGAACCGGGCTCGAATCCTGGGTCGCCCGACCTTCGGAAAAGGCAGCGTCCAGACGGTCATCGAGCTCGAGGACGGGTCGGGGCTCCGACTCACGGTGAGTCGGTACTACTCCGGACGCCATCGTAGCCTGGACGGCGTCGGAATCGAGCCCGATGTCCTCCTTCCCGTGCCGACTTCGACCACCGTCGACCACGATCTCGAGGCCGCGGTGCGATGGCTATCCCGCCCGCGGCCGTAGCTTGCGCATCGAACCGGCCACCAGACACTCGTATTTACGTCCCATTTTCGCCATGCTACCCGAGCCCCTCGGGGCTCGAGGCCCGGTGGTGGCGGAAGTCTTCAAGCTGATCATCGAGGACGACGAGGGGAAGACGACCGTTTACCCCCTGGATGGGCGGGTCATCACCATCGGCCGTAACGAGGGAAACGTGCTTCGACTGATGGAGCGCAACGTATCGCGACGCCATGCTCGGCTCTACCGTGATGGCGATGCGCTCTTCATCGAGGACATCGACAGCTACAATGGTGTCTGGCTGAACGGAGACCGCATCTCGGACCGAGCTGAGGTCAAAATCGGAGACCTGGTCCAGGTCGGCGACTATCACCTCGCGCTGCGTGGCGACGAAGTCGAAGCCGAGCCGGCAGCGACCCCCGCCGTGTCGCCACTCACACCCGGATCGGCCCGCGACACCCTCATCGATGAGCCGAAACCGGACGTGGCATCGTCTTCGGAACGGACGAGCGAAGTCGAGTCGCCCCCGGGAAGGGTTCCGCCACCGGTGCCACGCATGAGCCCGTTCCCGCGGCTGATCTGCGTAAGCGGCGAGCGGGCGGGCTTCGCCTTCGAGCTGCAGGCTCCCACCATCGATGTGGGTCGCGTCGAAGACAACGACATCGTCATCGAGCATCCGAGCGTCTCGCGCGCCCATGCGCGACTGACCGCAAGCGGCGGCACGTACGTGATCGCCGATCGCGAGAGCGCCAACGGGCTCGTCGTCAACGAAGAGGAAGTCGCGAGCGTAGCGCTCGCCAACCATGATCTCGTCGAGCTCGGCGAGATCCTGTTTCGCTATGTCCCGCCGTACCTCCGCTTTCAGCCGACCGCCGACGAGGCCCTTGCCCTCGATCGAACCGGCACCGAGCTCGTGGAGCTTCTCGACGAGAGCCTCGCCGCAACCGTGACCGACGCCGCGCCCTCCACGGCGCAGCCCCGCCCGCCCGCACCCGTGCCCAGGGCGATGCGCAAGCCAAATCGGCGGACACCGCTCATCTTGATCGGCGTTTCCGCCGTGGTGGTCGTGACCGCACTGTGGTTGATCATGACGCAGCGGGCGGGGAAGGACGTGGACGGTGCTCTGCGTTCGCTTTACGAAGCAAAGCAATACGAGGAGGCCATCGCCTATTTCGAGTCCAATCAGGACCGCTTTGCCGACCCGGTGAAGGCCGCGCGCTGGCGTTCGTTGGCCGAGGAACGTCGGCTCGAAGGGCTGCTGGTCCGCGCCAATCGAGCGATCGAGCAAGGGGCCTTCGACGAAGCGGTCGAACTGCTGCTCGCCTGCCTGAGGGCCAGTCCGGACTCGAGCGCGTGTCACTGGAGCCTGGGCGTTGCCTATGCCCGATCGGACCGGGCGGAGGCCGCGGCTCAGCACTATCGGAGATTCGTCGAGCTGGCGCCGGCCGACCCGCGTGTGCCGGAGGTCGTCAGGGTGCTGGAGGCGTATCGATCCGCGCAGGCAGGAAGGACGGACGGCCGATGACGACGTTGCTCGCGGTTTCGATGGGCGATCCCGTGGGGATCGGGCCGGAGGTCTTGGCCAAGGCCGCCACGGTGGCCGACGTCTGGGATGGTGCCCGGCTCGTGGTCTTCGGCGACGCTCGTGTCCTGCGCAAGGCGGGGCGGGATCTGGCGATCGACGTGGAGGTCGTCGAAGTGACGGACCCCCTCCAGGCCTTGGAGCAGGGTCGACGGGGCCGACTCCCCGTCGTCGCCGTGACGCCGGGGCTCGAAACCGATTGGGGGCAGCCGACCAAAGAAACCGACGCGGCCCAGCTCGCGTACGTCGAAGCCGCGTTGCGGTCGGTCCAATCGGGCGCGGCCCATGCCCTCACGACGGGACCGATCAACAAGACTGCCATCCATCGCGCTGGCTCGCGCTTCTCCGGACATACGGACATGCTCGGCCACTGGTTCGGAGTCGAGCATCCGGTGATGATGCTCGCCGGGCCGAGCCTCAAGGTCATTCCGCTCACCGTGCACGTCGCACTGCGCGACGTGCCACGCCTCATCACTCCGGCCCGCCTTTCCTCCACGATCGATCTCGCTCACGAGACGTTTCGGCGATTTTTCGGCCACCCCCGACCGCGGGTCGCCGTGGCGGGCCTGAACCCCCACGCAGGGGAGGAGGGCATCTTCGGCGACGAAGAGGCGCAGGTGATCGGGCCAGCCATCGAGGCCGGTCGCGGCCGAGGGATCGACGTCCGGGGGCCGTTCTCCGCGGACAGCATCTTCCACCGGGCGACCGCCGGCGAGTTCGATGTCGTCATCGGCATGTATCACGACCAGGCCTTGATCCCGTTGAAGCTCTTGGACTTCGACCACGCCGTCAATGTGACGCTGGGCTTGCCGATCGTCCGCACGTCGGTCGACCACGGCACGGCCTACGACATCGCCGGACAGGGCGTGGCATCGGCCAGCAGCATGATCGAGGCTCTCCGTCTCGCCGCCCGCATGGCAGGCACCCGGCGCTGGCACGAGGCATCGGGAGGTTGAAGCGAGGACGCGTGCGAAGTCTGGCGTCATGGCTCGCGACGTTCCTCTCGGTGCTGGCGTTCAGCTCGGCTCTCGCCGCCGACTACGGTCCCCTCCTGACCAGCCTCCGAACCGACCCGTCCTTCAAGGTCCGCCTCCAAGCGGTTCGGGTCGTCGTCAAAGGCCATCAACGCGGCTCGTCGAAGCCGACGTCCGAAGTCTTGGCTGCGTTGGCGACGGCTGCGCAGACCGACGAAAACGAGCTCGTGCGCGGCTTGGCGACGCGAGCATTGGCGGAGCTGGGCGGGCCCGCGCAGCTGCCGGTCCTGCGGGCAATCAAGACCGGAGATGCATCCGACTTCGTTCGGTCGCAGGCGGACAAAGCCGTTGCCGAGCTGGAGGCGGCCGTACGGGCAACACCGGTCCTCGTCTTGCGGGCCGACCCCTGGTCGCCGACCCCAGGCTCCGACCTGACGTCCGAACTCGAGAGTGCGCTGGCTCGAGCCACGAACCTGGCGGACGGACGATTCCGGGTTGGACCGCAAGCTTCGGGTCGAGGATATCTGCTTCGGGCGTCGGTGGCGCGTTTAGACCACGCGCCCATCGAGGACGGTCGAGAGCTGGTGAGTCTCGAGCTCCGCGTCGCGGTGGCGACGTGGCCGGAGGAGAATCTTCGTCAGGTGGTGACGACTCGAGCCTCGGCTCGCGTTCCGGTGGCGGTCGGTCGACAGGCCCGCGTGCGTCGACGTCTTCTGGACGACGCCGTACAGCGGGCGGTGGCCGATGCCCTCGTCGAAATTGAAGGAGGCTGAAGGTGAGTCCTAAGCGTCATCCCCGAAAGCTCAAGAATCTGCTGCTGAATCGTCGTTTTCAGCTCAAGTACACGACCATGGTCTTGGGGCTGTCGATCGTTCTGTCGGTGGCTCTCGGGACCTTCCTCCTCATGCAGGTTCGGGAGAACTCGAGGATGCTCCGGCTGGACGCTGAATTCGACCCCGTCTTTCAGGCTCAGCTCGCGCAATCGGATGCGGTGGTCGTGGCCACGATGGTCGGAGCCCTCGTGGCCTTCAACCTGCTGCTGGCGGCGGTCAGCGTCGTCGTCACCCACCGCATGGCGGGCCCCGTATGGGTCATCGAGCGATACCTGCGGACGCTCGGTCAGGGGCGGCTTCCCAAGATGCGCGGCCTGCGTCGCGGCGACGAGTTCGTCGAGCTGTGGACCGAGCTGCGTCGGCACGTCGATGTTCTCGAAGCGGAAACGCTCGAAGACATCGAGGCGCTGGAGCGCGCCATCGAGAGTCTCGATGATGGCGAACAGCAGCGGGCGGCGCGCGCGGGCCTCGAGGAGATCCTCGTCCGCAACCGACGCTTCCTCGGGGCGGAGGATGACGATTCGGGACCAAGCCTTGACGCTGAGAGATCGACGGCGTAGTGCCCCTGGACTACGGCGTTGGGCCTATAGCTCAGCGGTTAGAGCAGTCGGCTCATAACCGATCGGTCCCTGGTTCGAATCCAGGTGGGCCCAGACGAGGCATGGGAGGCCTCACGAGTGCGCGATACGTTGATCGCCCTGCTTAAACTTCAGAAGATTGACTCCGATACCCTGGAGATCGAGCACGAAGCGCAACGGATCCCCGAGCAGATTCAGTCTCTGGAGCAAGAGGTCGATAAGCTCCGGGTGGAGGTCGGCCGCCTGAACGCCGAAGCCGATCAGCAGCGTCGCGAGCTCACCGAGATGGAGGGCAACGTCTCCGAGGAGAGCGCCAAGCATCAAAAGTGGAAGCGCCGCCTCAACGACATCAAGTCCCCCCGCGAATACCAGGCGCTGTCCCGAGAGCTGGAGATGGGCGAGCGGCAGGTCCACGAGATGGAAGACAAGCTGCTCGAGCTCACCCAGCACATCGAGGATGCGCAGAAGGCCATCGACGAGAAGCAGGCCCACCTTCGCGACAAGGAAGTTCAGGTTCGGTCGGAGGTGCAGTCTCTGCGGCGATCCGAGGCTGACCTCCGCTCGCGGGCGGTCGAAGCCTCCGCCGGTCGCGCAGAAGCCGCCGGCGATCTGAACAGCCGCGTCCTGAAGCGCTATGAGCAGCTTCGGGCGAACCGGGGCGGGGTTGCCGTGGCTCAGGTCGTCGATGGCACCTGCACCGGTTGCCGCATGAAGGTTCGCCCGCAGCAGGTGGTTCATCTGCTGCGCGCCGACTCGATGGAGACCTGTCCTTCCTGCAATCGCATTCTGGTGCACGAGGCGATCGCCGCCGAAGCATTCGGCCCCGACGAAGATGCCTCCGCCGCCGACGATTGAGAAAGCGCTCGAGACCAGAAGGGCTGTAAGCCGAGTTCTGTTCGTACCGGCCCTTTCGGAGCCGGCACGCCGCGACCATTCATCTAGGCGGCGCGTTGCCGAGCCGCTCCAGCGACCATACCCGGGTCCCGGTCCAGGCCAACCGTGAGGCTCCGCCTCATGGACCCCTATTCGGTCTTGCTCCAGGTGGGGGTTGCCGTGCCGCCCCTGTCACCAGGAGCGCGGTGCGCTCTTACCGCACCGGTTCGCCGTGACCCCGTCCCCGATCGAAACCGGCTGAGAGGCCGCATCTTTTCTGTGGCACTTTCCTGCAAGTCACCTTGACTGGCCGTTAGCCAGCACCCGACCTGGTGGAGCTCGGACTTTCCTCCCGCAGCCGAAGCTGCCGGCGGCCGCGCGCCCTTCTGGCCCCGAGCGCACATGAGTGTGCCGACGTTGGACGGAAAGGTCGAGGTTCTCTGGCGCCGACCGGGATTTCCCGGCGGGCACGACCGGCAGAAACCGTTGAGTCGGCTGCCTATCGGGCGTAGCGTCCGCGGCGATGGTAACCGCCGCTCGCCCCCTGCCTGGGCATGAAGAGCTGACCTACTACGCCCTGGATGCACTGGAGCAGGAGGGATTCGCGGTCGATGGCCTGCCGTATTCGATCAAGGTTTTGCTCGAAGCCGTCGTCCGCAACCAGGACGGCTTTGCCATTACCGAAGAGCATGTCCGGACGCTCGCCTCCTGGAAGGCGAGTGGTCCGCGCTCCGAGATACCCTTCAAGCCGGGCCGGGTCGTGCTTCAGGACTTCACGGGGGTCCCCGCGATCGTCGACCTGGCCGCGCTCCGGAGCGCCATGCAGCGCTTCGGGGGTCCGGTGGACCGGATCAATCCGCTCGTTCCCGCCGATCTCGTCATCGACCACTCGGTGCAGGTCGACGAGTTCGGGACCGATTCTGCCCTCGCTACCAACGCGCGCCTGGAGTTCGAGCGGAACCGTGAGCGGTATGTGTTCCTGAAGTGGGGCCAGCGGAGCTTCGACAACTTCCGGGTGGTTCCGCCGGCCACGGGTATCGTTCACCAGGTCAATCTCGAGCACCTGGCGAGCGTCGTCCTCCAGACCCCCGACGAGGCGGGCCGCACCGTCGTCTACCCCGATAGTCTGGTCGGTACGGACTCTCACACCACCATGATCAACGGACTCGGCGTCTTGGGTTGGGGCGTTGGGGGCATCGAGGCCGAAGCCGTGATGCTGGGACAGCCGGTCTACATGCTCACACCGGACGTCGTCGGCTTCGAGATCGTCGGCGACCTCGTCGAGGGAGCCACGGCGACCGACCTGGTGCTGACGGTGACCCAGATGCTGCGCAAAAAAGGGGTCGTCGGGAAGTTCGTCGAGTTCTTCGGTTCGGGTCTGGGATCCATGTCGGTGGCGGACCGAGCGACCATCGCCAACATGGCACCGGAATACGGCGCGACCTGTGGCTTCTTCCCCGTGGACGACCGAACCCTCGAGTATCTGCGGGGGACCGACCGTCCGGAGGAGCTCGTGTCCGTGGTCGAGGCCTACAGCAAGGCCAACGGCCTATGGCGGGACGATACGCGTCGCGTCGAATATTCCGATACGCTCCGTCTCGATCTCTCGCAGGTCGAGCCGTCTCTTTCCGGACCGAAGCGTCCGCAAGACCGAGTCATCCTCAGCGAGATGAAGGGCTCGTGGAACCAGCACCGTGCGCAGACCTATCGCCACGCAGAACCGCTCTCCGCGACGGTCGAGCTGGACGGGCAGACCCATACTCTTCGAGACGGCGCGGTCGTGATCGCAGCCATCACCAGCTGCACCAACACGAGCAATCCGGACGTCATGATTGCGGCCGGCTTGGTGGCTCGCAAAGCGCGAGCCCAGGGCTTGTCGCGCAAGGCCTGGGTGAAGTCGTCGCTCGCTCCGGGCTCACGCGTCGTGACCGATTACTTCGACAAGTCGGGTCTGACCGAGGACCTGGATGCCCTCGGATTTCAAACGGTCGGCTACGGATGCACCACCTGCATCGGCAATTCGGGTCCTCTCATCCCCGAAGTGAGCCAGGCCATCCGTAGCTCGGGGCTTCTGGCCGCCAGTGTGTTGTCGGGCAATCGCAACTTCGAGGGACGCATCAACCCCGACGTTCAGCCCTCGTACCTCGCCTCTCCGCCCCTCGTCGTCGCGTATGCGCTCGCCGGTACCGTGGATATCGACCTCACCCGCGAGCCCCTCGGGACGGGAAGCGATGGCCAGCCGGTGTATCTCAAAGACATCTGGCCTTCCCGCGAGGAGATCAGAGCCGTCCGCGCCCAGAGCATCTCGCGCGAGCAGTTCGCTCAGCGATACTCGGAGATGGATGGGCCGGTCGAGTGGCAGCAGGTCGAGGTGCAGGAGAGCGAAGTCTACGACTGGGACGATGCGTCGACCTACATTCAAGAGCCCCCGTACTTCGTCGACATGGAGCGGGAGGCCTCGCCGATCGCACCCATCGAGAAGGCGCGTCTACTCGTCCGGGTCGGCGACTCCGTCACCACGGACCACATTTCACCGGCCGGAGCGATCGGCCCAAAGACACCGGCTGGCCGGTACCTCACCGAGCGTGGCGTAGCTCGGTCGATGTTCAACAGCTATGGGTCGCGGCGGGGAAACGACCGGGTCATGACCCGGGGTACCTTCGCCAATATCCGACTCACCAATGAACTCGCTCCCGGCACGGAGGGTGGCTTCACGACCTACTTTGGTCCTGACCGTCCGGAACTGCAGACCGGCGAGCAAACGACGATCTTCGACGCTTCGACGGCCTATCGGGCCGAAGGTATCCCGCTGGTCGTGGTGGCCGGCAAGGACTACGGAATGGGATCGAGCCGCGACTGGGCGGCGAAGGGTACGCTGCTCCTCGGCGTTCGCGCGGTGATCGCGGAGAGCTTCGAGCGCATCCATCGCTCGAATCTCGTGGGTATGGGGGTGCTCCCGCTCGAGTTTGCTCCAGGCGACGACCGGAACCAACTCGGATTGTCCGGGGAAGATGTCTTCGAGATCCACATCGACGATGACGTCAAGCCGGGCCAGACGATCGAGGTTTCCGTCACCGGTTCGGACGGCCGGAATCGGACGTTCTCGACTCGCTGTCGACTGGATACTCCGGTGGAGGTCGAGTACTACCGAAATGGCGGCATTCTCCACACGGTCCTGCGCCGCCTAGCCGGCTGAGGCACGTGCTCGACATCTCGATACGTCGCGACGTGAGCCTGGCCGACCGAACCACGCTCGGCGTTGGCGGACCGGCCTGGGGATGGGCGTTGTTCCGGACCGCCGAGGAGGTCGCACATCTGGCCGAGGTGGCCGAACGCGCCGGTCGACCTCTCGTCATCCTCGGAGGGGGCAGCAACATCGTCGTGGCCGATGCGGGTCTCGGTGCGCTGGTGGCGCAGCCCGCCGCTCGAGGCTACGCCCTCACTCGGCAGAACGAGGGGACGGTCGTGCGGGTTGATGCGGGGATGGACTGGGACACTTTCGTTGCGGCGATGGCGGACCGGGGCCTCGCGGGCATCGAAGCCCTCAGCGGGATTCCCGGTCTGGCTGGCGGCGCACCGATCCAGAACATCGGCGCCTACGGCCAAGAACTCGCGGACACCCTGGTCGACGTCACGGTCTGGGACTCGACCGCGGCCGAGGTCCGGGTCCTGAGCCGCGAGTGCTGTGGATTCGGCTATCGGACCAGTCGTTTCAAAGGTCCCGACCGAGGCCGTTTCGTCGTCCTGGAGCTCAGTCTGCGTTTGCTCTCCGCCCGCCCCACCGTCCGCTACGCCGAGCTCGAGCGGGAACTGCGAAACCTTCCCGACGAGCCGCGAGCCGCGCTTCGGGAAGTTCGGCGTTCGGTCCTCGCCATCCGTCGACGAAAGTCGATGGTCTACGACCCGAGCGATCCGAATCACCGAAGCGTCGGGTCGTTCTTCGTCAATCCAGTCGTACGCCTGGAAGAAGCGGATGCCATTGATGCTCGTTGTCATCGGGTCAGCGACCGGCCCATGCCTCGTTTTCGCCAGCCCGATGGTTGGGTCAAGCTGAGCGCAGCCTGGCTGATCGAGCAGGCCGGCTTCGCCAAGGGCTACGCACGAGGGAAGGTGGGTCTTTCGACCCGGCATGCACTGGCCATCGTCAATCGAGGGGGAGCGACGGCGGCCGACGTCATCGAGCTGGCCCGACGAATCCAGGATACGGTCGGCGAGTCCTTCGGGGTGCGGCTCCGGCCCGAACCGCAGCTCTTGGGTTTCGGTTCACCGTCCGATGCGCTCTTCGGTGAACCCGACGTCACGGGATGACGCCAACGTTCACCGGAGGAACGTCGTCCATTACTTTCTGGTCGGAGGGGTCGCCTCCGCCGCACTCCCACAGTCCTCCTTCCGGAGTGAGCTTGCGATATTCACTTCCGATGCCGTCGAAGTCCCAAGTGGTCACCCAGATGCGAACGTCATCCCAGGTTCCGACGCCGAGCGCGTCGGCATTGAAGGTGAACTTC
Source organism: uncultured Myxococcales bacterium (assembly GCA_964473255.1). Lineage (GTDB taxonomy): Bacteria > Myxococcota > Kuafuiibacteriia > Kuafuiibacteriales > Kuafuiibacteriaceae > Kuafuiihalomonas. The sequence continues at coordinate 21,539 of CAYYOT010000003.1, forward strand.
ACCGAGTGAGTGACGGGGTCGACGTCGAGGAGGGGGGCCGCCGAGATCGAAGCTCCTTGCTCGTCTTCGGTCGCGCCTTCGCTCGAGTACATGGCGTTGTCCCAGCCGTAGGCAAAGTGTGTCAGGTCCCAAGCAAAGCCGTCTGGGGTCGAGCCGTTGACCAAAGGCAAGAAGGTGACGCCTTCGCTATCCGGGAGGTCGAAGTAGGTCGTGAAAGAAACGTGGTCGAACTTGTTCGGGGGACTCCAGATCGTCGACAGGGGCTCGACCATGGAGACGGTCAGGATCAGGGTCTTCTTCGCTGCCTCGACCTTGAGGCTCGCGATGTCCATGTTTCGTTCGCTGAATGCTCCGGGGTACGTGTAGACCCCGTCGGGTCCTCGATCGTCGCCGGCGGGGTCGTCGATGTCGATCGTGATGCCCTCAAACGGTATGTTCGTCGTGAAGTTGACCCGATCGGTACCAGCTCGGGCCACGGGGGAGTACACGATGATCGATTGCGGGCTCGGGCCGAAGGGGAAATTGATGGTGTCGATGGTCGAGGTCCACGACCCATCGTCGTCCACGACAACCGGGAAGGCTCGGTCGACGTTGTCGTTCAGGATGAGCCGGACGCGCGCGGTCTCGGCGGGTTCAACCGTTCCTTCGACCGCGACCGCGGTGGTCGCCGTCGAGCCTTCGAGGTCGCTGGTGACTTGGAAGACTGCCCCGGGCTGGGGAGGGGTTCCGACTTCGCCAGTGTCGCGGACGACGACGACCGCGCGTGGAGGAAGCTCCACGAAGATGTCGCCACCGGCTCCTACTTCCAGTCGTCCCGAGAAGCCGACGGTCGAGAGGTGCTCGAGCTGAGCACCGGGAGCGAATCCACTCGGTAGGGCGGGAATGACGACCGGGTTGTCGGCGGAGTTGAAGACGACCAGGAGCTCTTCCTCGCCCAGCTTGCGACGGAAGGCGAAAGGCCCCGGTCCGGTCGCGCTGTCGTAGATGATCTCCAGCTGTCCCCGGCTGAGGGCCGGGTTGGCTCTGCGCATGGCGATGAGGTCGCGGACGTATTTGAAGAGGACGGAGTTCGTGTCGAACATGTCGGCGTCGCTCAGATAGCCGCCGCCGAACATCGCCCTTCGCGTGTCCGTGAAGCCTTGGCCGGTCCCTTGATAGATGATGGGAATGCCCGGGACGGTCATCAGCAGGGCCAAGGCCTGCTTGGTCGCATCTTCGCTAGCAATGCTCAAAAAGCGACGTACGTCGTGATTATCGATGAAGTTCGGGGTGATGTACGGGTCGCGAAACAGCGATCGGTCCATGAACTTCCCGAGCCGATAGGTCATCTGGCGGGTGGGTCGTCCCTCGGCGAAGATCTGCGCGATCTCCTGGTACAGCGGAAAGCCGAGCACCGCACCGATCTCTGGCGCGTCTTCCGTACCCAGGTAGCTGGTCGCGATCCGCTCCCCGCGGTCGTCGAAGGGCTCAGAGGTTTCGAAGACTTCACCAAAAGTGAGGAAGTCGGACCGCCCGGTGGCGGCGGCCACCGCGTTGACACCGGGAAAAGCTGGGTCCGTCGAGTGGATGAAGTCGTTCCAGAATTCGTGTTCGACGAACTTCGCGGTGTCGATCCGAAAGCCGTCGACTCCGACTTCGCGGATCCAATAGCCAAACGAATCCCGAAGAGCATCCCGCACGACGGGGTTCGACGTGTTCAAGTCGTCGAGATCGGAGATGGCCCAGGTCTTCTCCTGGACGGGATCCTGAAAGTCCTGAATCTCCGGGGTCCAGTGATAGATATCGGCGGCCTCGTGCTCCGCGTTCAGGAGGTCATTGAGCTCGAACGGCATCTGGGTGGGGGCCAAGACGGGTCGAGACTGCTGATTGATGGTGAAGTTCTTCTTGGGATTCTCCGGGTCGTACGGATTCACGGCGTCGGGATCCGCGGGATCGATCCAAGTGAAGAAGTTGCCCGTGTGATTGGGGACGATGTCCTGAATCAGGTACATACCGCGGCGGTGGAGCGCGTCGGAAAGGCGTTTGTAATCGTCGAGCGTTCCGTAGTGCTCGTCGACCTCCTTGTAGTTGCGCGCCCAGTATCCGTGGTACCCACCGAAATTGACCTTGTCGTCCCACCATTGGTTGGCCACCGGCGGTGTGATCCAGATGGCGGTCGCGCCCAGATCTTGAATGTAATCGAGTCGGCGGGTGATCCCGGGGAGGTCGCCACCGCTGTAGTGCGCGTTCGACGTCGGGTCGTACTCGTCTTCCCCCTGGTCGTTGTTGCTGGCTACCGCGTCGTCGAAGCGGTCGATCATGATGAAGTATATGACCTGGTCGCGCCAGTCGGGCGACTCCACGTGGAGCAAGAGATCCCGCGACCCTTCGTCGTCGTCGCTACATCCGGCCGTACCGACGAGACCCACGAGAAGTGCGATGGCACTGGGGCTTGAGAGTTTCATTGCGGTGTGTCCGCCTCCTCCACGATCACGACCACGACTCGGTCGTCGAACTCGTCGGTCTGAAGCGTTCGCGCAAAGGCGTAGCCGTTGTCGGACGATGAGAGCTGCTCGTGGGCCCCCGCGCCGACCGCCTGATGGCGGTTGCGGAACTGGCCGACCTTCTGCCAGTGCTCGACGATCGAAGCCTTCTCCCCCCCAGCTTCGATGTCGTCCCAGTTCATGTCCGAGCGCGTCTTATTCGTTTCGTCCGAGCTCGGAGGCCCATTGGGTCGGGCGCTCTCATCTCCGTAGAAAATTTGGATGCCGCCGGGCATCATCATCAAGATCGTACCGACGAGCTTCTGGTCGTCGACGCTCCCGTTCCAGAAGAGCGACGTATCGTGGGAAGAGATGTACGTGAGCTCGTTCTGGTTGGCGTTTTGGTTGATGAGCTCCGCGTAGGCCGAATAGTACCGCTCTTCGATGATCGAGAGATCCTTGATGACGCTGCGGGCCTCCGTCTGGAACTGAAAGTTGATCATCGAGTCGAAGCCGGCCTGAAAGTACTCCGGCGTCTCGCCCGCGTTTCGGGGAAAGACTTCGCCGGTCATCCAGAAAGCCTCTTCATCGAGCGCATCGTCGGGGTTGTTGGTCTTCCAGTCGTCGAGCGCGGCGAGGGCGGCGGTCTTCAGCTCGGTCCAGGCTTCCAGCTCCACGTGTTTGGCGGTATCGGCGCGAAAGCCATCGACTCCGAAGCGGCGGACCCAGTCGGCATGCCTGGCGACGTGGTTGTCACGATTGGTGGCGCCGTCGTTCTCGGTGGCCCGGGTATCGGTCTTGGCCTGCAGGATCGGCGGGAGGCCGGGCACGGTCGACGTCTCGGTCTTGAAATCGGGCAAGGAAGCCAGCGACATGGTGAGGTCGTCGGTGCCTCCCGGCGTGTGTCCGACCAAGCCGGCGCGGATCCAGGTCGGGCCCCAAAGATCCTCCCAGCCGGCCCGCGACTGGTAACCCACGCGCCCGTTCCAGGTCTGCCAGGTCTCCGCGCCCTCCAGAGGGGCGATCGGGTCGAGCCACCGTTCGTGACCGTCGAGGAGCACCGAGGGCGCGTACGTCGTCATCTCCTCGAGGCTGTAGTATCCGGGATGATTCATCACGACGTCGAAGATCACGCGTATGCCCCTCGCGTGGGCGGCGGCGACGAGGTCGCGCAGCTCGTCTTCGGTGCCGAGGTTGGCATCGAGCTTCGTGAAGTCGAGCGCCCAGTAGCCCATGTACGCGTAGTGCTGAAAGTCGCCGGTCCCGCCGCCGACCCACCCGTGGATCTGCTCCACGGGGGGCGTGATCCACAGAGCGTTCACGCCCAGGTCGTCCAAGTAGTCCATGCGTGCGATGAGCCCGGCGAAGTCCCCCCCGTGAAAGGTCCCGAGCGTCTCGCCTTCCGCGGGCTGTCGCCCGTAGGCGTCGTCGTTGCTGGGGTCTCCGTTTTCGAATCGGTCGGTGGCCACGAAGTAGACGGTCGCATTGTCCCAGGAAAACGAGGCTTCGCTTCCCGGCGCTTCATCGCGCTCTAGGAGGACGACGCCCGCTTCCCCGGCGTCGACCGTGACGGAGCCGTCCTCGGCCACGACATAGGGCGTATCGGAGTAGGCGTCGCGCAGTGCTTGGCCGGCCGCAAAGACGCCGGTGACGTCGACCTGAACGGTCGAGGCGGAGCCACCGCCGCCGGAGGTATCGTCGCTGCAAGCGGCGAATGCCAGGGCCCCTAGCAAGAGAAGGCCGGAAGCTGGGGAAGCGCGAAGCGAAGCAGATTTCATGGCGACCGAGAGACAGCATACGCCGTGGGAACCGACGGCGGAACCGCGGAGATGCAGCCCAGGCCAGCGATTCGGTTAATCCGACCGAGAAGGTCGTCCTCCACCGGTCTCCGGGTCTTCGTTGGCCGCCGGCAGCACGACCGAACTCTCGGAGATGCGATGCAGATAGTCGTCGAGCGCTCGCTCGTACCCCACGTCGCGCCGGGCGGCCTCGGACAGGTACCACTTGTGCTCGAGAAGCTGGCAGTAGAGCTCGGCCGCATCGAGATCGTCGTTGGCGCGGGCCGCTTCCAGTCGCCGGACGATCGGGCGGAAGGTCTCTTCCAGCCAGTGGTAGGCGGCTCCACTGAGGCTCACGCTGCGACCCCGCTGCTGGGAGAGCCAGGCTCGGACCTGGCGGATCTCGTTCATCATGAGCTGAGCCTGGCGCTCCTGGACGGCGAGTCCGGTGAGGCCGTGAAGGAGCTCGCGATGAAACGTCCGGTCGGTCACCACGGCGCGGACCTTCACGCCCTGCTCGGCGCCGGAGAACTCGACCGCTCCCACCGAGAATCCGAGGGCGTTCAGTTTGCGGATCCGTTCTTCGACCAAAAACCGATCGCTCCCTGCGAGTAGCTCCTCGCGATGGATCTCGTCCCACAGCGCTTCGTACTTGCTGCGGACCGCGTCCACGGCTTCCGCCACAGCAAAGTTTTCCGACAAGCGCCCTCCGGCGATCAGGTCATACAGAGAACCGGCCATGTTCTCCTCCATGACGACGAGCTCCTGCCGCCGCTGGCCGTCGGAGAGCTGTTCGTGGACGGCCGAGGTTTCGGCGTCGACCAGGTAGGCGTTCAGCGTGCCCGCGTCGCGCAGGAAGAGCGTATTGGCCAACGAGCAGTCGCCCCAAAACGTGCCGGCCACATGGAGCTGAACCAAGAGACCAGCCAGTGCGTCGAGCAGATGGGTCTGGTACTGGGCCAAGCTGCGCTCCGTGAAGAGTGCGTGGTACGGCAGCGAGTGCGCCAGATACTGGGTCACGAGCACGCTGCGCTCTCCGTCGGGATCGACAACTTCGAGATGGCCCACTGCGTCGACCGCCGGTAGCCGCTTCCCTTCCATCTGTCGAAGAACGTCGAACTCGTGCTCGGCGCGCCCGGGCTCGGTGACCTTCAAGGCGTAGCTCACGTTGTCGTAGCCGACGAAGACGACGGGGTGGCGGGACTCGCCGCGAGGGAGGTTCTCGAGGCGGTCGCAGCGGCCGGCCCAGTCTTCGACGCGCCGGTCCCACGGGAGGTCGAGGAAGTCGGGATGACCCGCTCGGATCGAAGACGCACGAAAGCCCGACGCCCCGCGGCTCATGGGGCGACCGTCGCTCGAGAGGAAGCGCTGCGCAACGCGAGCGTGGGGTTAAGCGTCGTTTTGGGCGCATCCTGGGACTGGCCAATCGTCCTACGATGCGGCACAAGCATGGATCATGCGACGGAGAAGTTGCGGATCGATCTTCTTTCTCTCCCTCCTGGGCGTGAGTGCGTGCAGCGACTCCGACGGCGGCGGCGGCGAGCCGGGTCCAACCGCCGTATCGCTCCACTTTCTGCGGCCCAGCGGGGACTATTCGGGCTGGACCGCCAACGTCACGGGAGCCGTCGAGGCTCAGCTTCAGCCGGCCTCCACCGATCACGTGAGCGCCACTTTCGTCCTCGACCCCATCCCGTCCGGGCCCATCGAAGTGCAGTTCACCGATGGATCGAAGTTCGAACCCCCGATGCCATTCACGCTCGACCCCGCGAGCACCACCGAAGCCTGGCTGCCGGAAGGCGCCGAGGAGCCGCTGTATCGGGCGCCGATGGGCCTCCCCGGGCCGGACCAGGTCGTCGTCTACTACAAACGCCCCGACAATGCGTACGACGGCTGGGGCCTCCACATCTGGGGCGACGTGGTTCAAGAAACCCAGTGGACGGCGCCCTTGGCCTGGGAAGCCGTAGATCCCGATCTCGGCGCCTATTTTCTCGTCGACGTACAAGAGAGCGGCGACCAGGTGAATCTGATCGTCCACATGGGCGACACCAAGGACCCGGGGCCGGACATGGGCTTCAAGATCAGCGAGCTCGGTCGGATCACGTTCGTCGCTTCTGGCTCGTCCGTCATCACGTCTCGACCGGTCAGTCCGGGCATTCGCGGTGCGTCCGCCCACTGGCTCACGTCGTCGGTGCTCGCGTTCAAGTTAGACACCGCAGAGGCGACCACCTTCGAGCTACGCTACTCGCCGACCGCCGACATCACGATCGAGGACGGCGTGGTCGAGGGTGGCACGGGGGTCGCGCTCACCAGAAACCCCGACGGCCTCAGCGACGAGCTGAAGGCCAAGTGGCCTCATCTGCGCACGTTCCCGGCCTTCGACCTGGCGCCCGAGGCGCCGGTCGACGAGATGCTAAAGTCGCAGCTGGTGGCGATCTCGAGACGACCCGATGGTACGGTGGCCGATGCGACCCTCGTGCAGATCCCGGGCGTGGTCGACGAGAGGTACGCGTACGATGGACCCTTGGGCGTTACCTTCGAGGGGGAGGTGCCCACGTTGACGGTCTGGGCCCCGACCGCTCAAAACGTCCGCCTGGTCCGCTTGGATGCCGCATTGTCGCCCATCGAGACTCTGGACATGGCGCGCGGCGAGTCGGGTGCGTGGACGATCGCCGGCACGGCCGATTGGTACGACACGTACTACCGGTACGAGGTCGAGGTGTACCATCCTCTCGTCGATGGCGGCAGCGTGGTGACGACCGAGGTTACCGACCCGTACTCCGTGAGCCTTGCGCTGGATAGCCAGGCAACCCACATCATCAGTCTCGACGACCCGCAGACCAAGCCCAGCGGCTGGGACGAACTGGAAAAGCCGGACCTCGCTGCGCCGGAAGACGTCACCGTGTACGAGCTGCACGTTCGGGACTTCAGCGTCAGCGATGCGACCGTCCCCGAGGCCCACCGAGGCACGTTCATGGCATTCACCCACAACGGCGAGGGTCAGCGGACGCTGTCCAACGGCATGGCGCATCTCAAGGGACTCGCCGACGCCGGTCTCACGATTCTCCACGTGCTTCCGTCCTTCGACATCGCGACGGTGGACGAAGATGTCGCCAATCGGGTGGAGATCACCGATGGCTTCGACCGACTGTGCGCGATCAACCGCGACGTGCCGGACGCGGACTGTACGCAGTTCGGCACGCAGATCATCCGCGACGTCTTGGCCGGTCTCGACCCCTCGACGGGCGAGGCCCAGCGCATCATGAGCTACATCCGCGGGCTGGACGGCTTTAACTGGGGCTACGATCCCTTCCACTACACGGCTCCGGAGGGCAGCTACGCGACGGACCCGGCCGGAGCGGCGCGCATCAAGGAGTTCCGAGAAATGGTTCAGGCGCTGTCGGAAGTCGGTCTCCGCACCGCGCTCGACGTCGTCTACAACCACACGAATGCCGGCGGCATCGCCGACAAGTCGGTGCTCGATCGCATCGTGCCCGGGTATTACCACCGGCTCAACCTCACCTCGGGTTCGATCGAGAACTCCACGTGCTGTCAGAACACCGCGACCGAGCACGCCATGATGGAGCGCCTGATGATCGATTCCGTCGTCACTTGGACTACCGACTACAAGGTCGACGCCTTCCGCTTCGACCTCATGGGTCACCACATGAAGGTGAACATGGAGAACTTGCAGGCGGCCTTGGCGGGACTGACGCCGGAGAATGACGGCGTCGACGGCAGCAAGGTCTACCTCTATGGGGAGGGCTGGAACTTCGGTGAGGTGCAGGACAACGCTCGGGGCGTGAACGCGACCCAGCTCAACATGCCCAACACCGGGGTGGGTACGTTCAACGACCGGCTTCGGGACGGCGCACGCGGAGGCGGGCCCTTCGACAACGGCGAAACCATCGTCGCCAACCAGGGCTTCATCAACGGCATGTACAATCTGCCCAACCGGGAGGACCGAAACCTCGAAGAGGACAAGCAGGCGCTTCTGATCGCTTCCGACCAGATCCGGATCGGGATGGCCGGCAACATGTCGGCCTTCCGGCTCGTGAACTACAGAGGGGAAGCGGTCTTCGGTAGCAACATCGAGTACGGAAGCGGAACCAACGCTGGCTATACGGTCGACCCCCAGGAGTCGGTCAACTACGTCTCCAAGCACGACAACCAGACGCTGTTCGACATCAACGCCTACAAAGCGGCGGCCGGGACCTCGATGGACGACCGGGTCCGAATGCAGAACCTGGGGCTCAGCATCGTGACGCTCGGCAACGGGATCCCGTTTCTACACGCCGGTTCCGACATGCTGCGCTCCAAGTCGATGGAGCGTAACAGCTACGACTCGGGAGACTGGTTCAACGTGCTGGACTTCTCTTACGAAGACAACAACTGGAATAAGGGCCTTCCCCGCGAAGACGAGGACGGCGGCAACTGGGGCCTCATCCAGGGCATCATCGCCGACCCCGCCATCGCGCCCACGAAGGGCCACATCGAGCGTAATGCGGACCACATGAAGGAGGTGCTCGGCGTCCGCTACAGCACGGTGCTGCTCCGCCTTCGCACCGGAGACGACGTGAAGAAGCGCGTCGATTTCCACAACGTGGGGCCCGACCAAGTCCCGGGAATGATCTTCATGACGGTCAGCGACGGAACCTGCGCCGGCGAAGACCTCGATCCTCAGCACGACGGAGTCGCGGTCATGATCAATGCAACCGGCGAGCCGCAGTCCTTCACCGTCGATGGCATCGACGACATGGAGCTGCATCCGGTCCTCGCCTCGTCCAGCGACCCGGTGGTCACGACCGCGTCGTATGCCGAGGGCACGTTCACGACGCCAGCCCTGACCACGGCCGTCTTCGTCATGCCCCAGTCCGAGGGTCAGGGCATCGGTCTTCCCTGCAACGAGCGCTGACCGCCTCCGACCCCAGGTGGGGCCTCGGATGCCCTGAGACGGGCGTTCGGTCGGGTGACGCTCCGAATATCGCTTCACTTCTGAGGCCAGGTCGAGAACAACGGACGTTCTCGACGCCGAGTCCACACTCGGGTCGGGACGGATATTTTCGACATGGCGGGTCAAACGAACTACGGCGGCGGCAAACGGCAGAAAGAGCGGCAGCGCGCCGAGAAAAAGGCAGAGAAGGAGGCACGTCGTCGGGAGCGGCAAGCGGCCAACACCACCCCGGACGTGCCACCGGGCGTCGACCCCGACATCGCACACATCGTGCCCGGGCCTCAGCCCGACCCGGAAGCGGACGAGGACACCGACGAGGATGAAACGCCGGAATCATAGCCGGCGCTCGGCGCGCGCGCCCCTTCGCGCGGGTCGCGAGGAAGACTCAGTCGATCCGGATGTACGCGTAGCCGCGGGGCGCGAGGCCTTCGAGCATCAGGTCCGTACCCTGTTGGACCGGTGGTGAGGTCAGGCCTTCGCCGAGCAGCACCGTGGGGGCGCCGGAGACTTCGAACCGCACCGCTGAGCTTTCCTCGGTTCCCGAGAAGTTGACGACGTACAGGATACGCTCGTCGTCCTTGGCGCGCAGGATCGCCGTCACTCCGGACGTTCCCCCGTCACGGCGGACCGTGACCAGCTCGCCGTCGGAGAGTGCAGGGTGCCGCTGCCGCATGGCGATGAGGTCGCGGTACAGGGTCCATAGGCTGTCCGGGACGCCCCGCTGCGATTCAACGTCGACACCGACCGCCTCGGCGCCCGGATACCACGATGCGGCCGAGGAGAAGCCGCGGGTGGCGCCTTCGGCCGCCCAGGGCATGGGCGTACGCTTGTCTTCGTCTTTGGGAAGGTCGCCGCCCCGCATCCCGATCTCTTCGCCGTAGTAGACGAACGGCGTCCCCGGGACGGCGAACAGCGTTGCTGCCGCGACGCGCATCGCGCCTGGGTCGGCGCCGAGCTTCCGCATGACTCGCGGCATGTCGTGATTGGTCAGAAACGGAGCCTCGAAGTTGATGTCGTCGTAGCTGTCCACGATCTCCCGCATCTGCTGGTCGAACGTCGCCCGCCGACCGTCGCGAACCGAGGTGATGATCCCTGAAGCGGTGTCGAAGCCGAAGGCCAACTGGAACTCTTCCCCCCGCTCCCCGTAGTATTCGGCCACCGTGCCTCGATGGGTCCAGACCTCGGCGACCAGGAGAGCATCGGGATGCTCGGCGGCCAGCCGACGCCGGAGGCGTTTCACGAAGGGATGGGCTTCCGGCTGATCAGAGAGTTGTCCGTCGTCGCTTTCGAAGAAGTGTCGGGCGGCGTCGACCCGAAAGCCATCGATTCCGCGCTCCAACCAAAATTCCATGGCTTCGACCATCTCCGTCTCCACCGCAGGGTTCGCGAGATTGAGATCCGGCATCCCGCTCCAAAAGATGCCGTAGTAGTAACCGCTGGCCGTCGGGTGCCAAACCGGCCCGGTACCCCATGGCTGGCGCCAGCCCGGATCCTCGGGGCGCCATGTGTAGTAGTCGCGAAACTCGGAGTCCGGACCTCGACGGGCGGAGACGAACCATGGGTGCCGAACCGACGAATGGTTCATGACGAAGTCCATGATCACGCGGATCCCGCGGTCATGCGCCGCTGCCAGGAAGGCCTCGAACTCGGCCATGGTGCCGTAGTCCGGGTTCACCGAGCGGTAATCGGTGACGTCGTATCCGTGGTAGCTGGGGGAGGCGTTGATGGGCATGAGCCAGATGCCGGTTACCCCCAGATCACTCGTGGTCGTCGGGTCGCCGTCGTTGAGGACGTCGAGCTTCTCCGTCAGCCCGACGAAGTCGCCGACCCCGTCTCCGTCGGAGTCGTAGAAGCTTCGGACGAAGATCTCGTAGAAGACCCGGTCCCGCCACCAGCCGTCGCGGGCGCCCGGCGCCTCCCCGATGTCGGTGTCGGCGTCATCCGATGCCGGTGTGTGGCCGCAGCCGACCGCACCAGCGAGAATCATCGCTCCCAGAGCCCAAACGCGCGCGGACTGCATGGGTGACGGCCTACCATGCGCGATCCGGCGCGAGAACATCCGCGTTTTCGGCGCGTCTTCCCGTCGTCGGAGGTCGAATATGGGCAGAAACCCTAGACTGTGAGCTGGAAAACGTGCCGCAGCGCTCATGGCCCGCTTGATATTCCCCTCACACCGGCGGAACCTCCCGTCCCGAGGAGATCCTATGCGGCATTACCACCGACACCTGAAAAACGTTTGCATTATCGGGGCGATGGCTCTGGTCGGCTGCGCGTCGAGCGGCGGCTCGACGGGAGGTTCCGAGACTTCGAAAGCGGACGATGGGAGCGGCGTCACGCCCACCGGGGTCGTTTTGATGGATCCGTCGGGAGACGATAAGGGTCCCGGGAACTACGAGTATCCGACCGACCCGGTCTACCTGCCGATGAGCTTCGACATGCGCAAGCTCGAGGTCGAAGACAAAGGGAGCACCGTCGAGTTCCGCATCACCATCGGCCGTCGCGTCGAGGACGCGTGGGATAGCAAGGCGTGGGGCGGTAACGGATTTTCCGTCCAGATGGCGTTCGTCCACATCGACATGGACCACACGGCGGGCAGTGGCTCGACCAAGAGTCTGCCCGGTCTGAACGTCCGCTTCGCCGAGGAAGAGGCCTGGGACAAAGTGGTCATCATCAGCCCGCAGGGGCCGACGCGGGTGAACAGTGAGGTCGACGCCAAGGCTTCCGACTTGAAGGACCGGGTCGTCGTACCGAAGCTGACGCGGGCCGTCGGCCGCTCGCTGGTTGCCGTGGTCGACAAAGCGGACCTCGGTGGGGATCCAGCGCCGACGTGGGGCTACCAGGTCTTGATGCAGTCCAACGAGGGCTTTCCGACCAAGACCGACCTCCTGACCCGCAAGGTCAACGAGTACAACGGGCAGCACCGATTCGGCGGTGGCACCGACTACGACAACGACCCCCACGTGCTCGACATCTTCGCCGCTCCGGCCCAGGGGGGAGATTCCGAGGCGCAGGCTCAGTACGAGATTCTCGGCTCTTACAACAAGGAGACAACCGAGCCCTCACCCGAAGATCTGGCCCTGGTGCCTCTCATCTATCCTGGCAGCTGAGCCGTCCTCGCCGGAGGAAGGGGGGGAACGACGGTGAAGCGTTACTCGGCGATCCTATCAGCGGTCGGCATTCTTACGACCGCATCTTTGGCTCGTGCCGATACCGAGAACTTCGAACTCAACGGCAAGATCTATACGAAGTACCTCTACAAGAACGACAACACGCGCGGTTGTCTGTCGCTCTCCAACCCGTTCTGGCCCGACAACATCGGCGGCGGCAACGGTATCTGCTCGGAGTTCGAACTCAACATCCTGGGCCGGGTCAGCAAGTACGTGACGGCGGGGATCCGCATCAAGAGCCGTTTCGGTGCCCTTTGGCAGGGATGGTGGGAAAACGGTGATACGCGCTGGGACTTTCCGCAGGACACGCTCTTTCGCGAGGATACCTCGGGCGAGTCCTTGGGCATGAATCACGCCCAGTACATGAAGCTGCGTGGTGCCTACATTCGAGCGAATCTTCCCCTGCCCACGCTACGCTTCGTGCACATCGGGTCGACCGACTTCAGCATGTTCAACGAGTGGACGATCGGAAAGGCCCGGTACATCGACCGCGACAACGGCAACGGCGTCTTTTTCGACGGAGCGTTCAGCAATCGCTACCGGTACCACCTCGGATTCATCGCGCTGCCCAAGCTCTTCGTCGGGCCGCGCTGGACGACCGGCTTGAAGGACGCCGACCCGCTCGCCGGTTTCTGGGGCGCCGACTGGGCGTACGGGCTGAAGCTCGAGGCCGACCCGGTCGATGATCTCGCCCTGCGCACGATTGTCACCTACATCCACGACTGGGAGGCCGATCCCAACGACCCTGACCTGACCGGTGCGTCCAACGTCGACCGGGGAACGGATCGGTCGGTTCGGTGGATCGAGCGCTTTCAAGCCCTCAACGGGACGGTTGACGGCCGCTGGACCCCGACCGAGCTCTGGGAGCCGCTCAGCGTTACCGGGCTGCTCGCCTTCAGCATGACGCGACCCAACTTCGAGACGGCGACCAACGCCGTCATCAACGACCAAGGCTTTTCGCCGATCCTCTACACGACCGACGGCGAGGGCGAGTCCAAGTGGGCCTGGGGCTTCAGCGGCAAGGTCTTGGTCGAAATCTTCGACCCGTTCGACATCGGACTCTCCCTGAAGGGCGAGTACTTCAACATCGGCAGCGAATTCAATGCGGTCTTCGGCTCCCGACGCGAAGCGGACGTCCTCCTCACCGACGGCTTCATCGGCCGGGGATTCATCAGTGGGGGGCAGCTGCCGACGCTCAACTTGGCCAACGAGTTCATCGACTTCGACGAGCCCTGGTACGAGTCGATCATCGGCTGGCACGGCGGGACCGGGCTCTTGGAGTATGTTCGAGGCGGTTTGACGCTAAGCGGCGAGGGGACCTACGTCGGCTACAATACGAATCTTCAGGGACGGGATACCGATACGCAGTTTCCGGACTTCCTCTATACCGATGGGTTTTTGGACCCGATGTCCTTCACGGCCGATAGAGACTACGCGAACATCTACGACCGGGGTGCGGATCCCCGGAGCGTGTACGCCGAGTTCCAGGAACGCTGGAGCACGATCGCCGTTCTCCAGGGCGAATACCTCCTCCCCGTCACGGCGAAGTTCCTGAGGCGCCTGGTCTTCCGCGGAAAGTTCAAGTGGATCCACGACGAAGACAAACGAAGGTTCGACTCCGACGACCCGACCCTCGACAACCCCGACGACGACTACAACGGCGACATGCTGCTCGGATTCGGCTTTTTCGACTTCCAGTGGACCGATGCCTTCAGCACCGGGCTCGGCTACGAGTATCAGTGGTGGCAGGAGCAGAATCGCTCCGGCAGTCAGGAGCGTGGCTTCTTCGACTACCATACGGATATCCATATTGGGCGCTTTACCGCCGGCTACAATTTCGGCGGTCTACGCTTCAGCTACCTTCTCGAGTACTTCCACAAGGATCAGTTCCGCGACGTGAATCCAGCCGAGGGAGAAGACAGCGCTTTTCCAGATCAGGCTTGGCGAGTATGGCGATCCAAGGCCACAGTAGAGGTGTCCTTCTAGTGATGCGAACCGGCAGGAGAGTGCAAAATGATCGGTGTGCGTAGTTCAGCGCTGGCGCTCGGCGCCACGGTTTGTGCGGGGTGTGGGCTCGAGGGGTTCGTAGTGACCGCCTTCGGGGAAGAGAACGTTCCCGACATCGTCACCATCGAGGGCATCGTTCAGAATACTCCACCGCGGATCGACTACGTGCTTCCCAACGGCGAGCTGCTCGAGCCGCCGCCGGAGGTCGAGATCGGCGGCGGGTCCTACACCATGACTTTGCCCGGAGGGACGTACACGAACGGGCTGCTCGTCGCGCCGCAAGGCGAAAAGGTCGTGAAGCGGATCATCCCCGAAGCCGGTCGCGGTGACACGATCTCGGGCGCCGACCTGAACGCCGAGAGCACCCTCGGCTGGTTGCTGGTCGAGGCCTCGATGTCGGCGGTGAGCAGTGACCGGCAGAAGGTGGATCCGAAGGTCATGGCGCGGGCACTCGACGGCATCGTGGTGCGTTCCGACGGCTCGACGCAGACCGTGCGGGACATGGTCAATGAGATCATCAACCAAGCCTCGACCGGTGGTGAGCTCGATCCGCTGCTGGCCCCGGTCTATCGCGAGACCGCGAGCACCTCCTCTCTGACGGTCGAGCTGTCGGCGCTCAACCCCGACTGGTGGGAGACCAACGCTCCGAGCATGTCTTTCACTCAGGGGGCTTTCGATCAGTCCGTCGGCGAGGCCGCGTATCTCGTCGATACTGTCGGCTGTCTCGACCCGGACAATGTCCGCGTAGTCATCGAGGCCGACTTCAACGTCGGCCGCCGGGACGGCGGATGCACGGCGCTCGGCGAACTCAGCTCCTGGGTCACGCCGACCGACGGAGCCTTCGCGCACTTCGTGGGTGGTATCCACGAAGACTCGCCTATCCAGGACCCGTCGATCGATGAGCAGATGGGGAATCTGAGTGGAAGCTGGACCCCAAACATCATCGATATGTTCGACGACGGAACCAATGGTGACGCCGTCGCCGGCGATAACGTCTGGACCATCACGTTCGTGATGCCTCGGGGCCTACGCATCGGCTACAAGGTCACGTGGGGCCAGACCGGCGACCGCTGGACGGGCACGGAAGAGTGGCCGGGCAACCAGCGAATAATGGAGATCGAGGACATCAACGACGACGGCTTCGTGTACCGCAAGGAGGCTTTCGGCGACGAGAAGAGCAACAAAGACAAGGCCAATCTGCTCTGCGGCGAGCTCGATTGGGATACGGACTGCAACGGCGACGGCATTCCGGAAGCGAGGGAGCGCCCCAACGATCCGGACAACACCTGTGAGTTTACGACTTGGCTCAGGCCCGAGGGCATCGGCCCGGCCATCATCGATGTGCCACCCGAGGAGTGCCCAACCAACTGACGCCAGGGGGAGCGACCGGCAGAGCGCCGATCCAACCCCTCTTGAAGAAAGGAAAAGGAATGAACAAGCTTGGAATCTACATGACGGCAACCGGCGCCCTCGCCCTGGCGATGGCGTGCGGCGACGACGACGACAACGGCGGCGGGACGCCGACCGCCAACACCCTCAACTTTTTGATCGACGACTCGGTCAACATGACCCACGACGCGAGCGACAACCTCGCGTGGAAGGGTGACTTCAGCATCGATGAGAACGGCTTCCTCGATCTGACGAAGACCTGGGACGACCCGAACCCGCGGCTCTTCGACGACGGACCCTGGAACGAAGGCGGTCACGAGCCGGCCGGATCGACGGCCGGCGACAGCATCTGGGGTGTTGCTCTGTTCTACGCCGACGGGACCGAGGACACCCGCGGCTACGGCGCGATTCGCAACGGGGCGGACATCGGCAACGAGATCGCCACCGGCGACGGTGAGTGGATTTGGATTGGTGGGAACGGCGAGTTTACGATCACCGCCGGTGAAACGAGCGTGGATGCCGCGCCGCTGACCATCCCCCCCCACGGCAACACGGATCTGCGGCTGACCGTCGACCTGGCCGCGGCCCAGCAGACCTTCGATCGCTTCAACGGCTGCACCGGCGTCGAGGTGAAGGGCGGCGCCTGGAGCTGGTCCAATCCGGCGGACATGAGCGCGACGGGCGACGACTGGGTGTTCGTGCTGAGCGAGATTGCCGGCACTCCCGAGTACAAGCACATCGGTCTGCTCGTTTCGGGCTCGGAGCCCGAGTTCATCTTCAACATGTTGGACTGCCCGACGGCGGGCGGCGGCGTGGCGACCCTCGAGTACAAGGATGATTCGGGGGCGGCGGTCCTGGACGGCGTGACCGCCGAGATCAGCACCGACGGCGGTACCACCTGGACCGTGCAGAACATCCAGCTGAAGGACCCGACCGAGTTCGGACAGAACTCGTTCGTCCTCATCCCGTAGGTCTGAGACCGAGACCGGGCTTGGATCGGGGCGTCATCCATTCGGGTGGCGCCCCTTTTCTTTGCCGTCGACCGAGGCCGGATTGCCGGGGTCATTGACACCCGCGGGCCTCCGATCGACGACCGAGGAGGGCAGTCCAGCATGCTGTTTGCGCTCCGATTCGCGATCACGGTCGTGCTGATGGTCTCGGCGTCCGGCGGTGCGCATGGCGCGACCGTCACCCTGACCGACCCCCGCTACGACGACCGCGGGGCCGGCGGCTACATCTACCCCACCGGCCCTTTCTATCGGCGCGGCGACTTTGATCTGCGGTCCCTCGAAGTCTGGGAGGAGGACGGGATCGTCACCTTCCGCGTGTCCCTCGACTATCCGATCATCGAACCCAATCGCGTCTATCTGAACGACGTTCAGGCCATCGAGTTCACGAACCACATCTATCTGCAGAACATCGATATCTACGTCGATACGACTCCGGGGACCGGCGAAGTCGAGTGCGTGCCGGGTCGCAACGTTCGTTTCGCCGATTCCGAGGCCTGGGACACGGCACTGGTCTTGACGCCTCAGCCCTTCTTGGTGAGCCAGGCCATCCGAAAATGGCGCAGCTACGGGAAGACCATCGTCGCGCACAACGTTCGGTCGCGGGGGGTCCAGGCCTGGGTCGAAGTTCCCGCTTCGGCGATCGGCGGGCCTCCTCAAGATCACTGGGGCTATCAGGTCGTGGTGTCGGGTCACTTCCTGCAGGCGAACTTCGAAGCCTTGGACCGCGCGATCGGGAGCTATAACGTCAATGCTCTCACCATCCCCGTCTTCGGCGTCGCTGAGGAGTGGGCGTTCGGCGGGGGTGAGCTCTCTCGCTTCCAGCCGCGGAGCATCGACATCCTCGTGCCGGAGGGGCGAGACCAGTACGCGATCCTCAAGCGGTACTCGCATGAACAGAAGGAATACGCGGCCATTCCCATGATCTATCCCCACGGGGGCGAGATGGAGCGAATCGCGCGAGAAGCCGCGGCTCGGTCGGCGACGATCACCCCCTCCGTCGAGCCCGAGCCGGAAGGTCCCCAGGTCATTCACGTGGAGACCCGCATTCGCGACGTCCAGGCCGAGCTCGCGATTCTGGAGCGGGCCGAGCGAGAGATTCCGCAGTACAAAGTCGGCGTCGTCGAAGGTGACAAGGGCGAGATCTTGGGTCGCGTCGTGATCACCGGCATCTATCCGACTTTTCTTCAGGCGACGATCGTCGAAGGCCTCGGAAAGGTCGAACCGGGAGCCATCGTCAAGTTCGATTGGCACAAGGAGTGAGCACACATGAAGAAGTTGATCCTATCCGTCTGTACCGCCGTCATCGTTTCGTCGTTCGGGGGGGGCCTCGCTGCCGCGGCGACCACCATCACCTTGTGGCACTCCTATCGGGCCAAGGAGCGCGCTGCACTGGAACAGGTGGTGAAGAAGCACAACACCGCCGACGCCGAGGTCCAGATCAAGCTGCTCTACGTGCCCTATGACGCCTTCGCCGACAAGATTACGGCCGCAGTCCCCCGCGGGAAGGGTCCCGACTTGTTCATCTTCGCCCAAGACCGGGTGGGTGACTGGGCGGTCAGCGAGTTCATCGAGCCCCTCGACTTCTGGCTGGAAGACGAGCTGCGTGAGGGCTTTCTTCCGCCGACCCTCGATGCCCTCACCTATGACGACAGCGTGTACGGCCTGCCCATGACGTACAAGATGGTTTCGCTGTTCTACAACAAGGACCTCGTCAAGACGCCGCCCAAGACCACGAACGAACTGATCGCGCTGGCCAAGAAGCTCACCAACGCCGATGCGAAACGGTACGGGCTGGCCTACGAGAACGCCAACTTCTACTACCAGGGCATGTGGCTACAGGGCTTCGGCGGGGCGGTCTTCGACAAGAAGGGCAAGCCGACCCTGAACAGCCAGGCCTCGGTCGACGCCTTGGCCTTCGCCCAGAAGCTGGCCCGCAGCGACGGCATCATGCCCGAAGAAATCTCGAGCGTGCTCGTCACCACCCTGTTCAATAACGGTCAGGCGGCCATGGTGATCGACGGACCATGGTTCATCGGCTCCATCGACAAAGGCGTGAACTTCGGCGTCGCTGTCCTCCCCATCGTTTCGCCCTCCGGCAAGCCAGCGGCGCCATTCCTCACTTCGGAAGGAATCATCATGAGCGCCAAGAGCGAACACAAGAAGGAAGCCTTCGCGGTCATGCAGTACCTGACGAGCGTCGACGTGGGTCGTACCATGGCCAAGGTCGGTCGGCAGACGGTGGCCCGCTCCGGGGTGTATGACGACCCCTCGATCGCGAACGATCCGGTACTTCAGGTCTTCCGCCTGCAGCTCAAGAACGCCCGGCCGATGCCCAACACGCCGGCGATGCGGATGGTGTGGACTCCGGCCACGACGGCCATGAACAAGGCGATCAACGGTGGGGTCGACCCCGCTCAGGCGCTCAACGAAGCGCAGGCCGAGGTTGCCGAGCTGGTCAAGGGAGCCCGCCGCTGATGGCCAGCGTGACTCTGGAGCACGTGTACAAACGATACGGCGACAACGAGGTCGTCACCGATGCCAACCTCGAGATCGAGGATGGCGACTTCGTCGTGCTGGTCGGGCCCAGCGGGTGCGGAAAGTCCACGGTCTTGCGCATGGTCGCCGGCCTGGAGGACATCACCAAAGGGACGATCAGAATCGGGGCTCGGGCGGTGAACGAAGTCTCGCCGCGGGACCGGGACGTCGCCATGGTGTTCCAGAGTTATGCTCTCTACCCCCACATGACGGTGGCGGAGAACATCAGCTTCGGACTCCGTCTTCGCAAATTCTCCAAGTTGGAGATCGACAAACGGGTGAAGGAGGCGGGCGACATCCTCGGCTTGGAAGACTTGCTCGCCCGCAAGCCCAAGCAGCTTTCCGGCGGTCAGCGGCAGCGCGTGGCCATGGGGAGGGCGATCGTGCGCCAGCCATCCGTCTTCCTGTTCGACGAGCCGCTCTCGAACCTCGACGCCAAGCTTCGAGTTCAGATGCGAGCCGAGATCGCGCGTCTGCATCAACGGCTCGGGACCACGACCGTGTACGTAACGCACGACCAGGTCGAGGCCATGACACTAGCCAAGCATATCGTCGTAATGAAGCTCGGGGTCATTCAACAGGTCGGTGCGCCCCTCGAGCTCTACTCCAACCCAGCGAACACCTTCGTAGCTGGCTTCATCGGGAGCCCGTCGATGAACTTCTTCGACTGTGACGTTCGTCGCGAAGGCGAGCACCTGAAGCTGAGGGGTCTCGGGTTCGACATCGACATGCCCGAGCAGTGGGCGGGCAAGCTGAATGGCAAGACGGAGCTCGTGCTCGGCGTTCGGCCGGAGCATCTGCTGGAGACGTCCGAGGGAGGAGGGCAGCTACCGGGGTCGATCGAAGTGCTCGAGCCGCTGGGGGCCGAGGTGCACGCGCTCGGACATGTCGAGGGCCAGCCTTTGACCGCCAAGCTCGAGCCAACCACCAAGGTGCAGGTCGGCGACGTCGTTCCCTTGGTCATGGAGATGGAGCACGTTCATCTCTTCGATCGCGCGACTGGACTCAATTTGACTGCGGAGTAGACTGTGAAAGATCTAGGCCACTTCATTGCCGCCACCGTCTTGCTCGGCCTGGGCCTCGGGCTGGTCGCGATTCAAAGCGCCGAGAGCGAAGACCGCTCTTCACGCGGCCGGCAGCTCCTCATGGTGGGCAGGGCCGTGGGATGGATGGTTCAGCAGGAAAAGGAGCTCGAAGACGCTCCAGAGGGGCTCACGCAGGACTACACGTCTTCGGTGGCCAAGGATGCCTTTCTGGGCGAGGCGGTCGACGAGGCCTTCGTCTTGCGTAAGACGAAGTTCATCGCTCATACCAATCCCGAGCGGGCCGGGGGACGGCTCGATCGCGACAGCCTGTCCGACAAGACGCTGTACGACGACGCGCGAGCGATGGCGTCCAATGTTCGAAAGAACATCGAAGAGCGCGAGGTCCGCCCTGATCTGACGTTCGAGCCCTATCCGGAATCGACGGTCACACGGTTTGCGGACGGCCGGTACGCTGCGGCCACGCCGGCGAAGCGAGGTGAAGACTTCGAAGCCATGGTTCGCATCAAAGGCGATCCGTCCGGCCTCGATACGTCGTTTCCGTGGGTGATCCTCTTGGTCCTGCTGGGCGGGATCGCCGTCTACGCCGGGGTCCGGTCGTTCACTCCGGACGCGGTGCGCTTCATCATTGGGTCCATCCTCTTGGCGGCCACCGCCCTCTGGTGCACGCAGGGGTTTTTGGCCGACTGGCAGACGAGCCTGCGAGTCCAGGCGTACGACGGCGAGGCGGCCACCGCCGCGCGCCTTGGAGCGCTAGGGCTGCTGCGCTACACGCCGCCCGCCGATCGGCCGCGGATGGTGGAGCAGATCGGTCTCAACGAGCGCGGGCGAGCGAGTCCTTTTCTGGCCGACGTGCGAAGCTCGACCGTTGCCGGCACCGTCACGGGAGTGGAGCGGGAGACGGACGGTGTGACCGTGGTCCAGGATGCCGACTACCGGACCAAGGCCGGCTCTTTGGTTCGGTCCAGCCTTCGCCTCCATGCTGCCGGTCTGCTCATCCTTAGTCTTCTCGTGTATCTGCTCGGCGTCTTGGGCCAGACGGCTCGCGGCTGGCACGCCGTCGTGTTTCACCGGCGGGCGTACGGCTATCTGTCCCCGGCTCTGATCGGTCTGGGCGTTCTCGTCTTCATCCCCGTCGTCTATGGAATCTCCCTCGGGTTTCAGAAGAGAGAGTACAACGAGTTCCAGTTCGTCGGCCTCGAGAACTACGCCACGATCCTCTCGGACTTCGACGTTTCGCACCCCATGAACTTTTATTTCACGTTGGGGGTCACGCTGATGTGGACCATCACCAACGTGATGCTCCACGTTAGCATCGGTCTATTCCTCGCCCTTCTGCTGAACGACCCGATCCTCAAGGCCCGTGGCGTATATCGCGTCCTCCTGGTCGTTCCTTGGGCGGTCCCGAACTACATCACGGCGCTGATCTGGAAGCAGATGTTTCACCGAGAGTTTGGCGCTATCAACTTCTTTCTCGAGGGACTGGGCTTCGAGCCGGTCTCATGGTTCCAGACTTTTTGGCCCGCCTTCTTCACGAACTTGGCGACCAATACGTGGCTTGGCTTCCCGTTCATGATGGTAGTCTCCTTGGGCGCTCTCCAGAGCATTCCCGGCGATCTCTACGAGGCGGCGTTCGTCGATGGAGCGTCCCGCTGGCAGCGCTTCAAGGACATCACGCTGCCCCTCCTCATGCCGGCACTGGTCCCGGCGGTCATCGTCGGCTCGGTGTGGACCTTCAACATGTTCAACATCATCTATCTGGTCAGTGGCGGCGCACCGAACGGTGGCACCGACATCCTGATCACCGAAGCGTATCGCTGGGCGTTCGAACGGGACAGCTATGGCTACGCTGCAGCCTACTCGACGATCATCTTCCTGATCTTGCTGGGATTCACGACGCTGACCAATCGGGTTACCGGCGCGACGAAAGGAGCCTTCGAATGAGTCTCTCCGAAGACCGACCGTTTACCCCGGGACGGGTGGGCAAGATGGTCTTTTTGACCTTCTTCACTTTCGGAACGCTGTACCCGGTTTTCTGGGTCTTCAAGATGGCCTTGACGGCATCCCAGTCTTTCGACGCTTCTCCTTATCCCTTTCCGACGGATCCTAGTCTCGACAACTTCCGGTACGTCTTGTTCGACCTGCCCTTCTTCACGTGGCTGCTCAACAGCGTGCTCGTGAGCGGGGCGACGACCGTGCTCGGGGTCTTCTTGGCCTGCACAAGTGCCTACGCCTTGAGCCGTTTCCGCTTTCCCCTGCGGGCGCCGGCGATGCTCTCCTTCCTGGTGACACAAATGTTTCCCGGCGTGCTGATGATGATCCCGCTGTTTCTGATCATGGAATTTCTGGGGTTGCTCGATCAGCTGTTGGGCCTCACGCTCGTCTATTCGACGACCGCCATTCCTTTCTGCGTCTGGATGCTCAAAGGGTATTTCGACACGATTCCCAAGGAGCTCGAAGAGGCCGCGGTGATGGACGGCGCGTCGACCGCAACCGTGTTCTGGAGAATCATGCTGCCGCTGAGCTTGCCCGCGGTAGCGGTGACCGCGCTCTTCTCGTTCATGACGGCATGGAACGAGTTCATTCTGGCGGCCATCTTCATGAACTCGGAAGAGAAGTACACGCTCCCGGTGGGCCTTCAGCGCATGGTGGGCCAGTACTCGACCGAATGGGGCAACTTCGCCGCGGCCGCCATCTTGGTGAGTCTCCCGGTGGTGATCCTCTTCTTCGCCCTGCAGAAGAATCTGGTGGGCGGACTCACCGCCGGTGGCGTAAAAGGCTAGCGTGTCCCGTTTCGGTAATCTCTATTTCGTCTTTACCCTGCTGGCCTTTGCTTGCGGCGACGACGACGCGTCCGTCTCCGGAACCTACAAGCATCTGGCTCCCGAAGACCCGGCGGGAGCCCCTGCCATCTTCGACCCCGAAGTCTGGAAGTCGCACCTCGAAGGAGACCTGATGCCGTACTGGCTGCAGGAGACGGCCACCGGGACCCCGACCGGGAACTTCCGGACCTACCGGACGATGAGCGGGGCGCCGGCGGTGGGCAGTCCCCAGTTCGTGCAGCAGCGGCCCCGCATGATCTCACGGCAAACCTACGCCTACGTGGTCGCCTTCATGCTGACCGGCGAGGAGCGGTATCTGTCTCTGGCCAGAGCCGGTGTCGAGTGGATCATGACGCACGTCCCGGATCCGGAGTACGGAGGCTACTACGAAGTCCTGACGCTGGACGGTCGGGGACTCTCCAACCGGCGGAAGTACGCGCAGGACGCGGCCTATGTCCTCATGGGACTCGCGGCGTACTACTTCGTGACCCGGGATGCCTCGGTCGAGGCCGAAGTCCTGATGGGCCACGACATGTTGTTCGACGCTTCCACGTACTGGGACGCCCCAAACCGACGCATCCGCGACGGCATGTCGGGCGAAATGGATCGACCGGTCGTGCAGAGCGGCGGCTGGGAGCTGGTGGCTCAGCTCGACCCGCTCAACGCCTTCATGATGCTTAGCCAGCCGGTCCTGTCCACGGAAGCGCGTCGCGCCGAGTTCCTCGAGAACATGCGCATCCTGTCCGAGACCATGATCGACCGATTCTGGAGCGACGGAGTCTTTTGGGGTGTTCACAACCAGCAGGGCGACTACGACGGACGCCACGTGGACTTCGGGCATACGCTGAAGAGCTACTGGATGATCCTTCAGACCGATAAGCGTCTGCCGGACCACCCGTTCTACGGCTTCGTCGATCGGTACGCCCCCGAATGGGTGGACCGCGCTTACGACAAAGGCAACGGGCGTTGGGGTCAGAAGCCGACCTCCCCCACCACGAATCGGTACGGTTCCGATTGGTGGATCTACGCCGAAGCGGAGCAGATCGCGGCCACGCTTTCGATGGGGCCGAACACCTTCGAAGAGGAGCTATCGAACGCGGCGAGCAACTGGCTGGAGGACTTCGTCGACCCGCAGTTCGGAGAGCTTTTTCCCAGCATTCAGGCGAACGGCGAGGGGTACGGCTGGCCGGAGAACGACGTGGCCAAGTGCAATCAGTGGAAGAGTGCCTTTCACGGCGCCGAGCACGCGCTGGTGATGTACCTTTACTCCAGCTACCGGCGCGGTGCGCCGGCGAAGCTCTATTTTGCGGTTCCCGAGGCCGACGTCGAAACCTTCATCGTCAAGCCGTACATCTTCGATGGTGTCGAGGCATCGAGAACCACCGAAGGAACGATTTCCATCTCCGGTCGGGATCTGACCAAAGTCGCGGTCGAGTTCATCGAGCTCTACTGAGCATCGTCGGCCGATGAGGACGGCTGTAGCCGGGTCATCGTCAGCTCGACGGGCTTGGTCCGTTTGTACGAGTCGTCGGGCGCAAGCGCCTTCTCTTGGTCTTCTGCCGTGGGCGCCAGCAGGTCGATGACGTTCGGATTGTAGGGACTCAGGTCGGCACCAGCGAAGTTCATGGTGCCGGGATTGGGACGAACCGGCATCGTCAGAGCGTCGATGTATTTGTTGTCGGCGCGGCGCGTTCCGATGGGCTGAGGGATGGCCCCGGTCAAGACCACGACGAACGACCACTGGGAAGGGTCGGTCGAAGCGAGCTGCGACTTCGGGATCTGGGCCTGAAACCGGGGGCCGACTCGCTTCACGTTGCCGGGGACGACCATCTGCGGAAGGGCCGGCCAGTCCACCAGCAGCGACTGTACGGCGTACGGATAGGGCGTGAAGACCACGACCTGGTCCCACTCGTGTCCGGGCGCGAAATCGAAGTTTCGGCCGGGAACGGCGTGCTCTTGTCGCGCTTCGGCCGGGGCGTCGTCGAAGCGCAGATAGAAATCGAAGTTCTGGAAGTAGATCTCCTGCTCCCAGCGGACGTTCTTGATCGGACTGGACCGCAGCTCGACGGGCTCGGGCGTGGGCAGCTGGATCCAGACCTGAAAGAGCCAGTCTCGCCCCTCGTCCTGGATCCTCACTCGACGAAGGTCGAAAACGCCCTGGCGAAAGTAGTTGGGGTGAGGCGGATACAGGTAGTTTCCGGGGCCGTAATCGTCAAGACGGGGGTCGGGAAGGTCCACGACCGTCTTGCCCGCGCAGGCCGTGAGCCCGCTCGACAATAGCGATGCGAGGAAGAGTCGGGTCATGCGGCGCATGTCCACGAGTCTAGCTCCGAAAGGCGGTTGGCAAAGACAAGTATCGGACCTCGCGGTGACGCCTTGCGGTCCTCTTCGCGACCCGATCGCTCAGGGACAGGCTTCGATACCGCGACCGTCCTCGAAGCGAACCTCGGACCAAAAGGATGTGCGCACGTCCTCGGTATCCGTGAAGGTCAAGCCGACGCGGATCTCCAAAGGTGAGGTGTCCTGGACCTCGAACGACCCTTCCACCGACCGACTGCTGAGCGTATCGGAAAAGCCGTCGGTCAACATGGCTCGAGCGGCGGTCGTGCTGCCCTCGGTCCAGCGCCACGATGCCTCCCACCAGGTCCTCGAATCCCTTCCTCCGGTGAACTCGATGTCCTCGACCAGCGTCGAGAACTCGACGACGTCCCCGGTCGCCAGCGGAAGGCGATGCTCGAAATAGAGCAGGTCGGTCTGAGGTCCGAAGGTGACCATCGTCCAGCGAACCATGCCGACCACGCTGCTCGTGCCGGTAAAGAAGTGGTCGCGAAGCGGTTCGAAGAGGTTCTCGTCCAGCTCGGACGACCGGACGGTGAGACCCCCATTCGACGAGGTCACGACGCGCTCCACGCCGGGAGCGCTTTCCGGGCGTGGTCGCGCGGTCGCGGTGATGACATCGAAGCGTTCGCAGTCGGGCTCGCACGCGGTGCCCAGCCCAAGGAGGACGGCTCCAATGACGACCCAGGCCATTGATATCATGAGATTTCTAGTGTTCTCGGGGCCCCGGGTCTGACCTTGACCCCCCAAGAGACCGCCACTAGGGTCCAGCCGCTCCATGCGGACGGCCGTCTTCGATTCGCTGCTCCTGATTCCCATCTTGCCTCTCACGAGTGCGGCCATCCTGGCCCTGTTCGGGTCCGGGATGAGTCGGGCCCTGGTCAACGTCTTCGCGCTGGGGTCGGTCCTGGGATCTTTTCTCATCACGTGTGCGGCGACCTGGGGCTTTTCGCGGGCCGGCGTCCCACTGGAAGCGACGTTCTGGAGCTGGATGGATGTTGGCCGATACGACATCGCGCTGACGTTCGGCTTCGACCAGCTCACGGCATCCCTCCTCTTGGTCGTCACGGGGGTCGGTTTCCTCATTCACGTCTACTCGGTCGAGTACATGAGCCACGACCCGTCGTACTCGAGGTTCTTCGGCTATCTGAACCTCTTCATCTTCGCCATGTCGACCTTGGTCCTCGGTCGGTCGCTGCCCGTCATGTTCATCGGCTGGGAGGGCGTGGGCCTGGCCTCCTACCTGCTCATTGGTTTCTGGTTTACCGACGTGGCCAAAGCCCGGGCGGGAAAGAAGGCGTTCATCACCAATCGGGTCGGCGACTTCGGGTTCTTGATCGGCACTTTCGTGATGTTCAGCCTGTTCGGCACCGCTGACTTCATCGCCATGCGCGAGGTGGCCGAGACCCTCAACGGAAGCGAAGCGATAACTCGAGGGATTCTTCAGGGATTCACGGTCTCCTCCGCTCTGACCTTCGGGTGCCTGATGCTGTTCTTGGGGGCCGCGGGCAAGAGCGCGCAGTTCCCGCTCTATATCTGGCTCCCGGACGCCATGGCGGGACCAACTCCGGTCTCGGCCTTGATTCATGCCGCGACCATGGTCACCGCGGGCGTCTACATGTGCTGTCGCGTCGGGTACCTCTTCGACCTGTCGCCCGCGGCCGCCGAGACCGTCGCTTGGGTCGGTGGATTCACGGCGCTGTTCGCGGCTACGATGGGGCTCGCGCAGAACGACATCAAGAAGGTGCTCGCATACTCGACGGTCTCTCAGCTCGGGTACATGTTCATGGCCGTCGGTGTCGGGGCCTACGCGGCGGCGATGTTTCATGTGGTCACGCACGCCTTCTTCAAGGCCTGTCTCTTCCTCGGGGCCGGCGCCGTGATCCACGCGCTTCACGATGAGCAAGACATGCGAAAGATGGGTGGCCTACGGACACGCCTGCCGGTGGTGTTCTGGACCTTCGGTCTTTCGACGCTCGCCCTGGCCGGCATCCCGCTGTTCTCTGGGTTCGTTTCGAAGGACGCGATCCTCGGTTTTTCCTTCGAGTACAGCCCGGGACTATGGGTCATGGGCTTTCTCGGAGCGGGTCTGACCGCTCTCTACATGACGCGGCTCATGATGCTCACCTTCTTCGGTGAGTCTCGCTCCGTCGATGCCGAGGGTCGTCCCGTCCATCTCCATGCGCCGACCTGGTGGATGAAGACGCCTCTCGTCGTCTTGGCTTTCTTCGCCACGATTGCGGGATTTTGGAACCTGCCGCACCTGCTCGAGAAGGTGGCGCCCACCCTCCTGTTCGACCACTACCTGGCTCCGGTCGTCGGCGAGGCGCATCTCCATTTGAGCGCGGGGACCGAGGTCGGTCTGATCACTGGATCGGTTGCGGTGGCCCTGGGAGGGATCGTGGTCGGCGCCTTGCTCTACCGCACGTGGCCGAGCCCCACCGTCAGCCAGCTGGTGAAGGGCGGCGTGGGTCGCGTGGTTCACGCCTTGGTGTACGCGAAATACTATGTCGATGAGATCGTCGAGGTGCTCATCATCAAGCCCCTGGGCACCGTTTCCCGCGTCCTCGCCTATCTCGTCGATCCGTGGATCATCGATGGGGTTCTGAGCCGTTTATCGGCGGCGACCGTCACATCGGCCGGGAAGATCTTTTCTCGGGTTCAAACCGGCAATGTGCAGTCGTACGCCGTCGTCATGCTCGTCGCCGTCGCGGTCGTCGTCCTGTGGTCCATGGGTTGATCCTGGCTGCGGCGCTCGCGGCGCCGTCGGCATACGATCCCGCGATCGATACCGGACTGCGGCCGCGCACGGGCCTGTCTTTGGGGCTCGGGGTCCAGCGTCTGCAGGACGAGTTTGGTCTTTGGGTCGGCGTTACCAGCCCCCATTTCCTCGGTGACCATCTGGCGGTGCGGCTCGAAGGCGGCATCGGTTGGTATCCGGACATTCGGGCCCTCCCGGAAGATGCGTCGGACCAAGACTTCGGAGCCTGGTCGCTGTATGGACATGCCCGGCTGGTCCTCCAGGCGTCGGTCCGCATCGCTTTGGCCGGGGGCCGTCTGTATGCTGGCGTCGGTCCAAGCCTGATCGTCGTCGACGAGCAGCTGAGCTCTACGCGGGTCGCGGCCGGCATCTACGGCGTCTTGGGAGCCGAGTTTTTCGCCGGCGACGACTACCGTGCGTTTCCGCTGTCACTGTTCTTCGAGCTCGGCGGTACGGCTCACGATGCCTCGGCCGACATCGAAAACCGGCTCGGCCCGCCGCAAGAGTCGGAGACGACCATCGATCGTCCGATCGCGACCGGGTTCGCGCTTTCGGGCGGCCTGCGCTTCTACGTCTGGTGATCAGGGCGGCTGGGCCTTGTCGACATAGGTGGCGAAGAACGTCTCCAGACTGCGGCCGGATACTTCTTCCGCCGCCGCTCGAAGCCCGCTGGTGGTGATGGGAACGTCTTCGCGGATCAGTCGCCGAACCACGAGGTCCAAATAGGCGCGGTCGTCGGTCTGATCGCGGATGATCTGATCCAGGCGGGCCAGGACGGCGACGGCGCGAGCGGTGACGGCGCCCCGGCTATCCCCCGTGGCCAGACTCGCGACCTTGTTCCCCCGGCGCCGCAGGTCTCGATGGGTGCGGCGTCGTTCTTCGCCGCTCATACCGCCGCTCCGATACAGGACCTCGATGGCGTAGTACTCGGCCAGGCCTTCGACGATCCAGTCTCCCCCCGGTCCCGACTTTGCTCCCATGAAGACGTGGGCCAGCTCGTGAAGGAGCGGGCTCGTGCCGTCGTCGTCGACCAAGGGGCGGTCGCGGTGGACGAAAAGCGACTCCTGGCCGGAGAGCCCCCCCCGCCACATCGGGTCCCCGGCTCCGACGATGACGATCCGCGGAGGGAGCGCTCCCAAGACCGACTCGAAAGCGGGCAGGGTCCAGCGCAGAAACGACCGGACTTCCATCAAGGCGAGGCCCAGGCGCCGGGTCGTGCAAAGGACGACCTCCGTCGTCGAGATCTCGGCGACCTCGGTTTTCAGGCGCCCGGCCATCATCCATCCCGAGGGTCGAAGAAAGAAGCGACGGTCGTCGCGCAGCACGCGTCGGCCGTTGGTCTCCACCGGGTGGCGGCTCACCAGCTTCCATCGCTTGGGGAGGACGAATCGTGCTTCCCCGGTCGAGGTGCTTCCGCCGACGAAGCGTGACGCGGCTGGGGGCACCAGGTCGGAGCCGCGAAACAGCGCCCAGTTCGTGCCCATCCGGGCGTCGTAGCTCACCGCATCTCGGAGGTGATCGAGTCGGCTCGTCCATCGCAGCCGGCCGCCCTGCGCGGGAACGTTCCAGGTTACGTATTCGTCACCTTCGGTCTCGATGACGCCATCCCCACGAAAGCTCGAATGCTGGTCCGGATCGATGTGAAAACGCAGGAGCGAGATGCCGGGCCGGTCCTGCTGCACCCGCAGCTCCACCGTCGCCGCCCGCTCCGCGGTCTTCAGACGCACATCGTAGGCGAAGTGAACAGCCGTCGCCTCGGTGGTTCCGCTGGGACCGACTACCTGCGCGAGCGCCAGCCAAAGCCAAACCGGCGAACTCATGAGCCCCACGCCCTCGCGAGTTCCCTCGATATTTCGAGACGCTCGGCGACCTCGCGTTTGTCATCGCCCAGCCGGTCGACCGACGCGATCCGCGGGAGGAGCCCGGCCTGATTGCACAGCTGGATGGCCAGCCCCGGGCGCGCGTTCATTTCCAGGACGACCGGACCCAGTTCGGCGTCGATTACGACGTCGACGCCGAGATAGCCCATCTCCGTCCGATCGGACGCGGCCACCGCGATCTCGACCGTCCGCTCGAACTCCGGGATGCGCCGTCCCGGCAGGCGGGCACCAGTATCGGGATGATCGGTGATGGTACGATTTCGGACGATGGCCGAACGCATGCGACCGGCGGCCAGATCGATGCCGACGCCGACCGCGCCTTGATGAAGGTTGGCTCGTCCGGCCGAAGCGCGCGTGGGCAAGCGGACCATGCCCATGATCGGGCAGCCTCGGTACACGATGATGCGAACATCGGGTACGCCTTGGTAGACCACGGGGGCGAGGTCGGGGTGCACCCGCAGCCGCTCCTCGACCATGGCCATGTCGGCTTGTCCACCCAGGGCGTACAGACCCGAGATGATCCCCGAGGCGTGATACTGGACGTCGCTGCGCGACAATCGCCGACCGCCGCTTCTTTGATACACGGCGCCCTCGTGGCTCAGGATCACCATGATCCCGTTGCCCATCGCCCCGCGCGCCGGTTTCAGGACGAAATCGTCGAGCTCCTCCAGGCGGGTCATCAGGGCACCGAGCTCGAAATGGTGCTCGGCTTTTGCGAGCAGGCGCGGGACGGGGATGCCGGCGGCCGAGCACATGGCTTTGGTCTGCAGCTTGTTGTCGACCAGCGGATAGAGCTTTCGTCGATTCCACTTCGAGGTGAAATCGATGTTGCGCCGATTGATCCCGAGGATGCCCCGTTCGTGCAAGCGAGCAAAGATCACGGCTTGGAGCTCTCCGGCGGTGTCGGCTCGAAGTCTTCCATGGGATGGGTCTCCGTCGTTCCGCCGCGGACGGTCAGCATTCGGAAGCGAATGAGGTCGGTGACCCGAAAGCCCATGTATCCGCCGATGAATACGAGCAAGCCCATGATGACAAGGACGAGCTCGGGAAAGCCGAACATCACGTGCTCCGCGCGGGTGCTGCGAAAGAGTGGATAGGAGCAGACCGCGACCACGACCGACACGAGAAAGCGACTCAGAGCCTCGGTGAGCCCTTCCTCCGCCGTGACGAGGTGGAAGCGTTCGATCATCATCGTCAAAACGACGATGGGAAAGACCACGCCAGCGAAGAAATCGCGTCGTCCCACGCTGTCGCCCAAGAGGGCGAGACCCGCGACGCAGATGATGGTCAAACACAGCAGGAAGCTCACGCGGGGAACGACAAGCAGTCGCAGCCCATCCAAGAAGCGACGGGTCGCTACACCGATCACGAGCACCGTACCCAGCATCGACAAGCCGAACACCAGCTGCGTCTCGCGGAGGGCCAAACCGAGCAAAATCGGCATGAAGGTTCCGAACGTGCGGACCCCGATGAAGTTGCGGAAGATCGAAACGATGATGGCTCCCAGCGGAATCAGAAGAAGGAGACGGAGCGCTTTTTGGGCGGGCAGCGGCAGCCGGTACAGCGACAGCGACGCGAACACCACATTCTCGGGGATCATCATGTTCGCCAGCTCTTGGGGTCCGAGCCGCTCTTTCAGCGAGTAGAAGCGAACGTCGACTGCATCGACGTTGAACGCCTCGACGATGTCGCCGGGCTCGTAGCGGAGGGCCAACAGGTTGTTGGAGCGCTCACCGAACAGGCGTGCCGACGTGGAAACCGGAATCCACTCGCCGGCCAGCCAGACTTCGATCCACTGCACGAGATCAGGCTCCTCGTCCTCGACGAGCTCCAGTCCGCTGACCATTCGCGCCGGAATCCCGACGTTGCGGAGGAGCGTCGTGAGCAGCTTCGTCCTCCCCAGGCGGCTGCCCTCGCGCTCGACCAAGGTGAGAATGGCGTCGGATGGTCCATTGCGGACTTTGGCGATCCGATGGTCGACGAAAGCAAAGACGGTTCGGACTCGTCCCGATGGGTCGTCGGTCGGAGGCAGAGCCAGCCCCTCCACGACGGTTTGCACGCGGGGTGACTCGGCGGGAAACTCGGCGGTCGAGGCGAGGTAGCGTTCGGCCACGTCGGGCGGCACCGGGTTCGGCGTGGGCGCAACCGGGAGCTCGTAGGTCGCGCCGCTCAGGCGGGCCCGGAACGAGTAGATGACGCGGTGAATGCCGTCCAGTTCCCCGGACCACACCCCGAGGCGACCGGGCCCCTCGTTGTCGATGGATAGGTTGAGACCGTCCGACGACGTCGTTTCGTCGAATACGACTTGGTGGAGGTCGTTGCTGGGGAGCGCCGCCTGGACCGCGCCGGCGCCCGCACCGCGGGCGTTGATCTGAACCTCCACCTGCCACACGCCCTCGGGGTTGGAGGGGACCAACGGCAGGTTGAGTCCGAAGTACTTGTACGCAAAAAGCCCCCCTCCGACGAGAACCAGCGCGCTGCCGACGATGAGCACGGGCCGATTCATCAGAGCTCTTCGCCTTCCGAGTGTTCGGCTGCCGGGTCGTCGGTTTCGTCGACCGGAATGCTCTCCGTGGGATCGAAGCCGACGTGATACGCGGGAAAGCCGGGCAGGACGAGCTGTGGTTCGGACAGGCCGATGACCAGACCGCTGCGGGTCGCGACGATTTCGTAGCTCGTTTCGTCGAACGGTGACTGGACGACGCCGAGGATCTGGCCTTTCTCCACCGAATCGCCGAGCTGCACGCGGTTGGTCAAAATACCGCCGCGGTCCACTCGGATCCATCGCGACTGCAGGATGACCTCCGGGAGTTCGTCTGGATACGGCGGCAGCGTGAAGCGTCCCGACCTATCGGCCAGCGACGTCGTGACGTCGTGAACGACCCCTTCGATCACATCGAGCTGAAAGCGCATGGCCTCGCCGGCCTCGTAGGTTACGGCCGCCAGGCCGATCTCGTTCAAGGCTCGGCGCAGCATTCCGTCGCTTCCGTTCGAATGAACGATCATGGGGGGTGTCATGCGAAACGCGAGCTCCAGCGATGGGAGGTGCTCCGTATCGACCCGCACTTGCGGGAAGTTCGACCGGCGCGCCGAACCGGTGTGGAAGTCGATCGCTTGGTCGCACCACTGCTCGAGGAACGTGAAAACGCGGTACGCGACCCGAGATGCCGCGCTGCCCTTTCGTCGCCCGGGAAAATGCCGATTGAGGTCGCGGCGGTCGGGTAGGTCCCTCTCGCCCCGCCGAAACCCGTGGAGATTGACGACCGGAAGCCCGACGACCATCCCGCTGAGGCGGTCCGGGTCGAGTCGAGCCAAGACCCGGCGGACGGTCTCGATCCCGTTCAGCTCGTCCCCGTGCGTGCCGCCGGTCAGGCACACCGTGGGACCGGGCTGGTGTCCGCGCACCATCAAGACGGGAATCGCCAGGCGCTGACCCGAATAGGAGGCGCTCGTCACCAGCTCGGCGGCACCTCGGGTGCCCGTAGAGAGCTTGGTGCCCTGGATCTTCACCGGGCCCCAGGGCGGTAACAGGGGTTTTTGCGGGCCTCCGGCCGGAGGCTCGGCGACCGCGCTCTTCTCGGGTCCAGCGGCCGCCAGCGCAACGCCGCCGGACATGAGGACAATCAGGGGGATCACTACGCTCCGCATGCGGTCGAGGTCGGTCCAGGCACCGTCCAGCGGCCCCGAGTGTGCCCCAGGTCCGAGCCCGATCCGAGTCTCATCTTGCGATCGATAGCCGCGGCGGGTGTTCGGGTAACCTCGCTTGGATACGACGGAATTCGATGCTATATCCCCCGTCCCTCGCGGGAACCGCCGATGACTACCCGAACGCGTCGTTCTGAAAAGGAAAAACCGCTCACCAAGAAGGAGCTCGAGTACTTCAAGAACAAACTCCTCGGCCTCCAGGAAGAAGTTCGCTCGCGGGTTCGCGACCGGGCGAGCACCGCCCGTATCGATGAGAACGACCTGATCGAGGAGATGGACCAGGCCAATCGCGCGACCGAGGAAGCTTTCAACATGCGGCTGCTCGACAAGGAAGTGAAGCTCCTCCGCGAGATCGAGGGCGCCCTCGCGAAGTTCGACGAGGGCACGTACGGGATCTGTGAGGGCACCGAGGAGCCGATCGAACGTCGCCGCCTGGAAGCCCGACCCTGGACTCGGTACTCGGTCGCTTACAAAGAGCAGCTCGAACGCGAGAAGAAGGGCCGCGCCCGCTAGCCCGGTCCTGCGATGCCTCGAGGCACGGTCGGCCGCAGCGGATCCTCCGGTCCTCGGCGAGGAAGCCTCATGCGGATGACGAGTCCGTGGGGCGATGCCAGTCGGGCTTCGACCTTGCCTTCGTGGAGCTCGGCAATCTGTCGGGCGATCATGAGGCCCAGGCCCCAGCCGGTCGCCTGCCTCCGATTGCGGCCACGGAAGAACGGTTCGAAGAGTTGGTCCAGCTCGCCGGGTTCCACCCCCGGCCCTCGATCCTCGACCTCCAGTCCGTCGGCCAGATGCCGAACCGTCGCCTGCGAGTCCGCCGGGGCGTACTTCTCGGCGTTCTGAACCAGATTCTTGAGCAAGCGCTTCAGCTGGGTGCGGTCACCCTGCACCGTGGTCGGCGCTCCCTCGACGTTCCACGTCAGGCGTCCACTGGATGTCTCGGCCAAGACTTCTTCCACCAGTTCCCCGAGGGGCACGGGGCGCAGGTCCACCGAGCGCTTTGAGAAGGACAGCCGAGAAAGGGTGAACAGCTCGTCGATCAGTCGGTCCAGCTCCTGAAGGTCGGCCTCCATGGCCGGTAGGCGTCCTGGTACCTCGGCTCGTTCTCGCATGAGCTCGAACTCCAAGCGCAGCCGGGCGAGCGGCGTTCGCAGCTCGTGGCTCATCCCCGCCATCAGCGTGCGCTCCGCGTCGAGCATGGCCTGCATGCGGTCCGCCATGCGATTGAATGCTCGGTGCGCTTCCCGCTGCTCGGGACTGCCCTCCGGCTCGAGACGGTGGCGAAGGTCGCCCTGCGCCATGCGCTCCATGCCGGTCAGGGTGGCCTTCAGGGGTCGGGTCAACCGGCCGGACAGCCACCAGGCGAAGGCGCCCAGCAGAGCGGCCAGTACGACCAGAGCCACGCCCAGCCGGCGCCCGACCGCACGGGCATCGAACCCGCGTCGGACCAGGAGCCACCCTCGGGAGAGCTCGGCCGCGGCCACGCCTTCGCCCCCCCGACACATCAAGAGCCGACGCCCATCCACGACGGTTGGGCGGCAGCGTTTGTGAAGTCGGGGCGGTGGCCGGCGACGAAGGTCGAGGCGCAGCCCGAGGCGACGGGACAGCTCGCGGGGATCGCGACCCTGCTCGATCTCGTTGGCCACGAACGCGACCTGCTGTTCGTAGGCCGTGACGAGATGACGAAGGACCGGACCGTGCAGGGTTCGCGCGACGATCGACCACGCCAAGAGCAACGCCAGGAGCACCACGCCGAACAGGAGCAGGGCGAGTCGCAGGCGCAGACTCACCCGGCGGGCTCCCGGGGCACGAAGTAGCCAACGCCTCGCACCGTCTTCACCAGGCGTGGCCGCCGGGGGTCGTCGCCGATCTTGCGCCGGATGTGGCTCACGTGGACGTCGATCGAGCGGTCGAACGCCGCGAACTCGGCGCCTCGCGCCTCCTCCATGAGCCGCTCGCGGGGCACGACGCGGCCGGCGGCGGCTACGAGGGTCCGGAGAATGTCGAACTCGGTCGACGTCAGCTCGACCTCCACGCCGTCGAGATAGACGCCGCGCCGGGAGGGATCGACCCGCAAGCGCCCGGCCACGAGGCCGTCCTCCGCGTTCGAAGACGTGGCGCGCCGCAGCACGGCCTCGATGCGAGCGAGGAGTTCTCGGGGATTGAAGGGCTTGGGAAGATAGTCGTCGGCCCCGACCTCGAGACCGACGATCCGGTCCGTGTCCTCGCCTCGCGCGGTGAGCATGACGATCGGGAGTCGCGACGTGGCGCGGATGCGCCGGCAGACCTCGAGACCGTCGGCGCCGGGGAGCATCAGGTCCAAAACGACGAGGTCGAACGTCTCCTGCTGGAGACGTTCGAGCGCCGCCTCTCCCGACTCGACGGAGGCGACGGCGAAGCCGCGACCGCCGAGATACTCGGCCAGGAGTTCCCGGAGGCGCTCGTCGTCATCGACCACGAGCAGTCTCCGGGATGGCGAGGGGTCGGCCACGCTCACTCGGCCCAGCGCTGGCGCCGTCGCGACTCCGCTTGGTCCATCTTCTCGATCAGCGTCGCTCGCTGCTCATCGGTCAAGGTCGCGTGCAGCTGCAGCAGTCGGTCGATCATGGCGTGTCCCATCTTGGTCCTCGACTCTGCGATCTCATCCATGATCGCGTGGAGTCGGTCCTGATCGGGGTCGGGCTGGGACAGCTGAAGCTTGATCTCCTGCAACAGCCCCCGGTTCGACTCGTGCTGGGCCTTCATTTCGTCCCGAGCCTGCCGTCGCAGTCGGACCGCGAGCACCTCTTGGTCTTCGGTCAGGTCGAGGCTCGCGATGAGGCGCTGAAGCGCCATCCCCGGCCCTCCACCTCCATGCGGACCACGTGCGTGGGCGACCAGGCCCAGCGCGACCAAAGCGGCGGCCAAGCCACCGGCGAGCGTTCCTCGGATGAGCAATGTTTTCATTATAGACTCCTTTCGAGACGATGTTTGCTTCGTCATGCACACAGCCTAAGCCCGGACGCCGTATCGTTGGACGAAGGCGTCCAACCGTTCGTGAAGAACTGTGAAGGTGCGGAGGGTGGGCTCACCCGCCCGCCCTCCGCACGACGGTGGCCAGGTCGGGCCACACTTCGACCCCCGAGGCGTTGAAGCGCGGAGCGTCCGGGGAACGTCCGGTGAGCCCGACCTGCAGGTCGGGCGGGAGCTTCACGCGCTCGATGCC
Source organism: uncultured Myxococcales bacterium (assembly GCA_964473255.1). GTDB lineage: Bacteria > Myxococcota > Kuafuiibacteriia > Kuafuiibacteriales > Kuafuiibacteriaceae > Kuafuiihalomonas. Next base: position 58,591 of record CAYYOT010000003.1, read on the forward strand.
GCTCACCGCATCCACGACGGGGGCGTCGTCGGTGACGTACGTCACGTCGATGGCGGCGATGCGGGCCCGGCGGCCGATGGCGAGCTGAAAGAGGCGGGCGCATACGTGCTCGACGACATCGCCGGATACCTCCGGGCCGAGGAATGCGGCCACGACCTTCGGACTGACCGAAAGCACGGGCGTCAGACGCCGAGCGCGCTCCCGATGCCAGGCGTCGTTGCGTGTGGCCGCGCCGATCGCATGCGCGTTGGCCGCGACCTGGACGAGGTCGGATGTCAGGCGACGCGCCGCCTCGGAGGGGGCGTCGAGCTCGAGCCACCGAGCGAGGGGGGCGCTCGCCGGGCGCCCGTGCTCCCCCGCTTCGCGCGCCTCGAGAGCCACGCGCTCCAGGAGCGAGGTGCGCGCCTCGAGGTCGCCGGCGGTCGCGGCCGCCCACAGCGGCCACCACGCGGCTCGAAGGTCGCGCTCCGCCCCCGGGTTCGTGTCCTTCCATCCGTCGGTCACACCCGCAGTATACCTTCGCTCGCTTGACGCCGGACTCCGGCCTCCCGAACGTCCCGTCGTGACCTTCGACGTCTTGGTCTTGATGGACCCGATCGAGCGCATCGACATCCGCGCCGACTCGACCTTCGTCATGCTTGTCGAGGCTCAGGCCCGCGGGCATCGGATCTACTACGCCCACCCCAAGGACCTTTATCTCCAGGGCGACTCGCCGGGGGTCCGGGCGCGTTCCCTCGAGGTCGAGCCGGTCGAGGGGGCACACTATCGGCTCGGCGATGCCCGCACGATCGAGCTCTCGGCCTTCGGCGCGATCCTGATGCGCAAAGACCCGCCCTTCGATACCGATTACCTCCTCGCAACCCTCGTTCTGGACCGCGTCGACCGCCGGCGGGTCGTGCTCTTCAACGACCCTCGGGCGCTTCGCGACCTCAACGAGAAGATGTCGGCGCTGCGCTGGTCTCATCTCATGCCGCCTACCCTCATCACGGCCGACCATGAGCGCATTCGAGCCTTCATCGGCGAGCACGGCGCGTGCGTGATCAAGCCGCTCCTGGATGCCGGAGGTCACGGCATTCTACGTCTCGAACGGAACGACAAGAACACGCGCTCGGCGTTGGATCTGCTCACGCACCAGGGCCGAACGATGATCGAGGTCCAGGCCTACGTGGCGGCCGTCGAGCAGGGCGACAAGCGGATCCTCTTGGTGGACGGCGACGCGGCCGGCGCGATCAACCGAGTGCCTTCGCCTTCCGATCTCGCCGCGAACATGCACGTTGGCGGGCGGGCCGAAGCCACGGAACTCACCGAACGAGACCAGGAGATATGCCGAACGCTCGGGCCCGAGCTCGAGGCTCTGGGCCTCATCTTCGTCGGTCTCGATGTGATCGGCGGCTATTTGACCGAGATCAACATCACCAGTCCGACCGGTCTGCAGGAGTACACTCGGTTCACCGGAGTACGGGTTGAGAAGTTGATCCTGGACAGCATCGCGCGGCGCCATCGCCAGCTCGGGGACGCCTGAAGTGGCGTTCGTGGATCTGTCTCGATCTCGACTGGTCCTGAAGGCTCTTCTCGCGGGCCCACCGGCCGTGGGCAAGACTCAACGCCTCCTGCAGGTCGCCCGCCGGGGAGGACACGAGACGTTCGGTATGACGCCGCTCGGCCCCCAGAGGATGGCTTCGCTGCCCCTCGCGTCGGAGCGCACCGAGCGAGACGTCGAGCTGGAGGTCTACGAGTGGCACGGTCCGGAGCGTGCCGATGTGCGCGCGCGGGGGCTCTTCGTCGGTCTGGATGGACTGGTCTTCATCGCCGACGCCCGTGAAGACCGCATGGTGGATAGCGTGCGTCAGCTCGAGTTCCTGGTGGCCCAGGCCGGTAAGTCCCGCATGGCTCGCCTCGCGAGTCTCCTGGTACTCGGGCATCGAGATGAGGGCCTGCTCCGCCTCGCCTCCTACGCGGACGGGTTGACAGGAGTTCAGTGGAGTCATCGCTTCGAGGGGGGCATCGAGGATGAAGAGGGCTTCATCGAAGCGCTCCGGCTGTATGCGGAAGTCATGCTGCTGCGTACCTCGTGAAGCGACGAGTTCCGGGTTAGAACCGCGTCATGCGTACTCGGTGGCCGCTCGGTATCGTCATCGTGGTGTCGGCCTGCAACAGTGGATCGGACGACGACCGACCGAAGATCGACGGCCGAGTGGTCGACGCTACGGACGACCGTCCGATCGCGGGCGCGCGGGTCGCGACCAGCCCCGAAACCGAGACGGTGCAGACCGCCAGCGACGGAACGTTTGAGATCGTGCGCGGCGTGCGTCCCAACCGGTTGGTCCGCGTGACGGCGCGGGCGGAGGGATTCGACGTCGAGAGTCAGGATGTGACCCCGAGCGTCGGCGGCGGAACCAACCTCGTCTTTCGTCTAGAGCCGCGCGTGATCTGCGTTCCCGGTTCGCGTCGCTGCGCTCAGGGCGGCGAAACCGATGGCTTTCAGGTATGCAACGAGCGCGGGAATGCGTACGACCCGGCGATCGCGTGCACGGACACCGAAGTGTGCGTCCCGGAGGCTCCCGGCTGTTCACCCGCTCGCCGGGTCACGGTGACCAGCGAAGGTGGCCTGGTCTCGTCTTCGCCCTCCGGAATCTCCTGCGCGCCGACTTGTGAGGCGTCGTTCGTCGACGGGACGTTCCTGAGGCTGACGGCCCAGCCATTCCCTGGGGGGAGCTTCTCCGGGTGGACGGGAGACTGCTCGGTCCAGGGGACGGAGCCCGTCTGCGACCTTGTCGTCGACCGCGATCTGGCGGTGGGCGCTTCCTTCCTCGAGACCCTGGCCACCGTCGAGGTCGAGTTCACCACCGAAGATGGAGCGAGTGGCGAGGTTCAACTCGACGGGACTCGGGACGGCGAGGCGCTGTCCGAGACCTGCCGAGACGACTGCGCCATCATTTTCGATCGCGGCACTCCGGTCGACCTCGCCGCCCGGGCGGACCCGGGTTTCGAGTTCGCGGGGTGGGGTGACGACTGTGAGGGTGAAGGCGACAACGAAAACTGCCGGTTGACTCTGGACGGAGCACGAAGGGCCGGGGTGCGCTTCACGCCGGTCCGCTTCCGCCTGACCGCCGACGTGGCCGAAGGGGCGGGCACGATCGCCTCGACGCCGGCGGGGATCGACTGTGGCTCGGACTGCGAAGCGGACTTCAACGAAGGCACGACGGTATCTTTGGTGGCGACGCCGGCACCCAGCAATCGGTTCATCGGCTGGTCCGGGGCGTGTTCGGGAAGCGTCGCCGATGCGTGCACGGTCACCATGGACCGCGACCTGGCGGTGACGGCCCGCTTCGAGGGCGAGTCGTATGATCTTACGGTCAGCCGCACGGGGGATGGTACCGGTACGGTTACTTCGAGCCCATCGGGCATCGACTGTGGTGGTGATTGCTCCCAGGTCTACGGCGGCGGACAGGCGGTCACGCTCACCGCTTCCGCGGCCGCCGGAAACGTCTTTACCGGCTGGGGCGGCGACTGCTCGGCGTCCGGGGCCGACCCGTCGTGCATGCTGGTCATGGATGCGGCTCGGTCCGTGTCGGCGGCGTTCGACGCGGTTGCTCTCGACGTGACCGTGTCCGTGACCGGTGCGGGGCGAGTGCGGTCGACCCCTCCCGGCATCGACTGTCCGGGGTCGTGTACGGCTGGATTCGTCGCCGGCACCTCCTTGACCTTCGAGGCCGCCCCGGACGTCGACCAAGGCGTGTCCGCGTGGACCGGGCCGTGCGCTTCCGCCGGCCGCGATACGAGCTGCACTTTCGTCGTCGATCGGGCGGCTTCGGTCGACGTCGCCTTCGACGACTTCTTCGTCCTCCCGCTGCGCGCCGATATGTCGTGCGAAGCCCTCTTTCGCTTCGAGGCAGCAGCGCCGAGGCAGAATAGCTGCGGGGGGGGCGGCAACGCCGTCGAAGTGGGCAGCTGGACCGCAGCCGTTTCGCGCTCGAGCGCGCTCGGTGACGCATACCGGCCGGGAGCGGAAGGCGATGCGCTGGACACCACCGTGCTGCTCGGCGACGCGGCGCCCTTCACCTTCGAGCTTTCCGTCCGTCGGACGGGTACCGCCTTCGGTGGCTTCGGCTCGGGCGTTCTGGTCTCGGACCGGGATGCCGCCGACCCGGGAGGGCCGGGATTCGAGCTGCTCGCCCTCGACGACGGAGCCGTCGAGCTTCAGACCTTCACCAGCAGCGTCACTTTTTCATCGGTACGCACCTCGACCGATACGTTGGCCGTCGATCGATGGGTCCACCTTACAGTCGTTCGAAGGAGTCAGGACGTCGAGTTGTTCGTGGATGGAGCGTCGGCGGCCAGTCTGGGCAGCGCTCCAAACTGGACGGCTTCGTCGAGTACGGCGATCGTAGGAGCTCGACGCGATGGTTCCGGATACCGACAGACCCTGCAGGGTGACGTCGACGAGATTCGCTTCAGCAGTGTGGCTCGCCGGTAGCGTTTCGCGGGGAAAACGATGATCGACACCGTCGAGGCGTTGCTCGGCGCGCAAGGGCTGGCGGTTCTGTCGTCGGTCAGCCCTCCGTCGGAGCGTTCGAAGGTCGAGGACGGGATTCAAGCCTGTGGCCGGTCCCTCGAGGTCATCCGCCGCATCGATCTGACGCCTCACGAGTTGGCTGACGCCGGTGTGGCCGACCTCGCGACCTGGAACGCCTTGGCCCCGGAGATTCGAAGCCTGCTGGTGAGCGTGCGCTCCACCGTCCACGCACTGCGGGAACTGTTTCCCGCGGACGATCCGAGCGCCGGGACCGATTCGATCGATCTCGATGGAGCCTTCCAGGAGGCCGAGGACTTCACCCCGGATCGAGGTCCTCAGGTCGACGCGGCGCTCGCCGACGAGAGGACGTCGGGGGCCGTCGTCGGGGTACTCACCGCGATGCTGGAAGAGGATATCGTTCGGTTCGGACAGCGGATGCGGTCGCCTCAGCTGGTCGCGGATCGCTGGGCGCTGCTCGGCGAGCTACACGAGCTCAAGAGCCACTGTGCTCAGTGCCTCGATGCGGTGGTCGCGGCTTTGCTCCGCCCCCATACCACCCAGCCGGTCGAAAACTGGCTCCCCACTTACGCCAGTGCCGGTACCCGGGCTGCCCGTCTACGTCGCGACATCGTGGATCTCCACCGTGCGGTCGTCGAACTTCATGCGCGGCTCACCGCAGACTCGAGTCAGCTGAGCGACATTTGCCGAGAGGTCGAGAGGCTTCTTCGCGAGTTCGCGACGCAGCCGTCCTATGCCGACCTGAGACCCCTGGACAAGCAGCAGATCCTTCAGTTCCGGATCTGGCTTCTCCAAGCCCAGCGAGCGGATGCCGGTCCCCGCTTCGAAGACTTCGGTCGCTGTCTGGAAGTGATGCAGGACATCAATCGTCGCCCGGTTCTTCGGGACCACGATCGAGCCCAGCTCGACCTCGCCGTGATGCTGCTCGAGTCCGAAGAGCCGGTCGACGCCACCCGCGCCTGCCTAGAAGCCGTCTACGGCCGGTCGGCGGAGCTCGACGCGCTCTTGCGTCGCTGGCCGGACGACCCTCCCTCACCGGATGTCCTGCTGGCCGGCGTCCTTCAGGTCCGCGACGGCCTCAACTAGGGTCTGGACCCGGGTGCCCCGCGCACCGGAAAGCGCTATGTCCCGCTCATGGTGGATTACGAGAACATCGCTTTCGAGGAGCACGACGGCATTGCTCGCCTGACGGTCGACCGTCCTCGTGCTCTCAACGCCCTGAACGCCGCCACGCTGCGGGAGATCCATGCCTGCGTGGACGCCCTTCCTTCCTCGGTCCGGGTCCTGATCGTCACCGGTGCCGGCGACAAAGCCTTCGTGGCTGGCGCGGACATCAAGGAGATGGCTTCGATGTCGTCGACCGAGGTCCTCGGCTTCACGCAGGAAGGCCACGCCGCGCTCGCGGCGCTCGAAGCGCTGCCTCTCCCGGTGATCGCAGCCGTCAACGGTTTCGCGCTCGGCGGCGGCTGCGAGCTCATGCTCGCCTGCGACTTCGCGGTCGCGGCGGAGACGGCGCGTTTCGGCCAGCCGGAAGTCGCTTTGGGCGTCACCCCCGGCCTGGGCGGAACGGTTCGTTTGAGCCGGAGAGTCGGACCCGCCTGGTCGCGTCGGCTGCTGGTGACCGGTGAGCAAATCGATGCTCGACAGGCGCTGACCATCGGTCTCGTCACCGAGGTGGTTCCCGCAACGACCCTTCACGAGCGCTGCCAGGAACTCGCGGTCCAGATTCGCAGTCAGGCACCCCTCGCCGTCGCGTGGGCCAAGCGGGCTTCGCAGCTCGCCGAAGAAGCAGCGCTTTCCGCGGGGCTCGAGCATGAGCAGCGCGTGTTCGCGTCCGCGTTCGCCACCGAAGACCAGAAGGAAGGAATGGCCGCCTTCGTCGAAAAGCGGACCGTAACCTGGAAGGGGCGATGAAGCCGGGTCGCCTTGTGCTAAGCCGGGAGCGTGGAAGCGACGTTGACGCCCGAGCTTCGCGACTTGCGCGAAAGAGTACGGTCGCTGGCCGACGAAGCCATCGCGCCGAAAGCCGAGACGACCGACCGCGAGGCACGGTTTCCTCGGGCGCAGATGCAGGTTCTCGCCGAGGCCGGCCTGCTTGCGATGCTGGTTCCCGAAGACCGGGGGGGAAACGGCCATGGATCGACCGCCTACGCCTTGGCGATTGCGGAGGTCGCTCGAGCGTGCGCGTCGACTTCGGTCACCATGGCAGTGACCAACATGGTGGCCGACGCCGTGTCGGCCTGGGGCGACCCGGATCAGATTGCCGAGCACGTTCCGCGGATCGCCGACGGTACCTACGTTGCCGGATCGTTCGCCCTGTCCGAGCCTGAAGCCGGCTCGGATGCGGGAAGCCTGAAGGCGACCGCGGTCCGCGATGAAGCTGGCTACCTGCTGAACGGAAGCAAGGCCTGGATCACCAGCGGCGACCACGCGGGCCTGGTCTTGGTCATGGCCAAGACGGATCCGCACGCGGGGAGTCGCGGGATCTCGACCTTCCTGGTCGACCCCGGAACGCCCGGCTTTTCGGTGGGGCGTCACGAGGACAAGATGGGTCTCCGCGGCTCGACGACCGTCACCCTCAACCTGGAGGACGTCCGCGTTCCCGAACATGAGCGCCTGGGCGACGAGGGCGTCGGTTTCAAGGTCGCAATGCGGGCGCTCGACGGCGGACGGATAGGGATCGCCGCCCAGGCGACGGGCATCGCCCGGGGCGCCTATGAGGCGGCGGTCGAGCTCATCGGTTCGGCGCGCGGCGAGCTGGTCGACGCCGCCGCTCGATTGGACGCGGCCGAGGCCATGATCCTTCGCGCGTCGGCCGGCAAGGACGCCGGCGTTCCGTTTTCTCTCGAGGCTTCGATGGCGAAGCTCTTCGCCACCGAGTCGGCCAACCGGATCGTTCAAGCGGCGTTCGCCGCCGTGGCCGAGGCCGGTTTCGATCCGCCTCATCGGCTCGAGCAGGGCGTCCGGGATGTTCGGGTGACGACTATCTACGAGGGGACCAGCGAGATTCAGCGGATCGTGATCGCCCGCAAGCTGTTCGAATCGGCCGCCGTCTCGTAAGGGGTCGACGGTTTCCGGGTTGACGCCCGCCTGTGCCCGCGACTACCCGATCGCTGATGCGGCCGTCGATGCTCGCCGTGGCGTTGCTCTTGGCACCGAACTCGGCCTTGGCCCTCAAGATCGGGGTCGTGGACATGGAGCGCGCGATTCGCGCGTCGGACCATTTCGACCAGGTGCGGAGCCGGCTCGAGCAGGAGCGTGCCAAGCTCCAAGCGGTTCTCGATCAGCAGGAGTCCGATCTCGAACGCCGCCGCCAGGAGCTGGAGGCCAAGAGCGCCGTGAGTACGGCGGAGAGCCTTCAGGCCGAGCAGGCTCAGCTGATGACCGACCTTCAGCGCGTCGGTCAGCAGTTCATGGTGCTGCAGCAGCAGCTCCAGGCGCTGGAACAGCGCTACACCGGACAGCTGTTCGTACGCTTTCAGGCCATCGTGCGCAGTGCCGCGGTCGAGCGAGATCTCGACTTCGTCTTTGACGAGGGAGCGGACGGCGATCCCAACGTGCTGTTTTCGACCAAGGCGCTCGATCTCACCGAGATCGTCGTGGAGCTCTACCAAAAGCAGTACAAGGACAAGCCGCTGGAGCTGGACTGAGCCATGTCGGGCACGACCCAGTCCCTCGCCGAGCTCTTGGCGAGGATCCAGGGTCGGACGGTCGGTGGCAGTTTCGAACCCTCATCCGTGCGCATCGTTCCTCCGGCGGAAGCGGGTCCGGGGACGGTGACGTTCCTCGATTCGGCGCGGCACCTGCGCGAGCTGTCTTCGCCAGCCGGTGTCCTCGTCGTGCGGTCCGGTCTCGAGGGACGACTGGCGGAGTTCGACTGTACGGCGCTCGTCGTCGTCGACGACGCCTATGTTGCCCTGGCCCGGGCGGCGGCAGCGATCGACTCCGAACCCGCCCCGCCCCCCGGGGTGGATCCCACCGCTCGCGTGGACGGCACGGCCCGACTCGGTCCGGACGTGCGGTTGGGCCCGTACGTGGTCGTCGGTCCTCGGGTCGTGGTCGGTGAAGGCACGATCCTCGAGGCCGGTGTCCATGTACGCGAGGGTGCCTCCGTGGGTGCGTACGCGCATCTTCACGACCGCGTCGTCATCGGGGCGGGGTGTCGGGTGGGAGATCGATGTGTCCTCCACCCTGGCGTCGTGGTCGGAGCCGACGGCTTCGGATTCGCTCGGCCCGAGCGCGGCCCGCCCTTGAAGCTCCCGCAGTGGGGGACTGTCGAGATCGGTGACGACGTCGAAATCGGAGCCAACAGCTGCATCGATCGCGGCACCTTTGGCCCCACCCGCGTAGGACGCGGTACGAAGATCGACAACCTCGTACAGGTCGGGCACAACGCTCAGGTCGGCGAAGAGTGCGTGCTGGTCGCACAGAGCGGCGTGGCCGGCTCGGCTCGGCTCGAGTCGGGAGCGATCGTTGCTGCGCAGGCCGGCGTGGCCGGTCATCGGCGCGTTGGGCACCGGGGCATCGCGTCCGCGCAAGCGGGGGTCATGCGCGATGTGCCCGACCATACGATGGTCGTTGGTTCTCCCGCGGAGCCCCGCTGGCGCTACTTCCGACGGTTGGCGTATCTGCGCCGGCTCGAAGAGCTGTTCCGTCGCGTTCGCATTTTGGAGCGAGAAAGGATCTCTCGATGACCACGCTCAACATCAATCAGATCAAGCGGTACCTCCCTCATCGCCAGCCTTTTCTGCTGGTCGACCGGGTCGATGAGGTCGTCCCCAACGAGTCGATCGTCGCGCGGAAAGCGATCTCGGTGAACGAAGCCTTCTTCAACGGACATTTTCCCGGGAACCCGGTCATGCCGGGGGTCCTTCAGCTGGAAGCCATGGCCCAGGCCGCCGCGCTGCTTGCCGTGACCAGCGGCGCGACGATCGACCGTAAGAATTCCATATATGTGACGGGTTTCGACGGCTGCAAGTTTCGACGACCCGTCGTTCCTGGCGACGTACTCGTCCTGACGGCGAAGATACTGAAGCGCCGTCTGAGCCTGTGGAAGCTTTCCTGCGAAGCGCACGTGGATGGAGTCATGGCGAGCTGTGCGGTGATCACCGCGACGTCGGGACCGTCGGCCAGTACGGACGACCGACCCGACGGTCTGCCGGAGTTCGGGTTCGAAGCGGTCTGAGACGTCGATGCCGAGCGTCCATGCCACGGCCGTCGTCGCGGCGGGAGCGCATCTGGCGGACGGCGTGACGATCGGTCCATACGCAGTGATCGGTTCGCATGTCCGTCTGGAGGACGGCGTTCGCATCCACGCCCACGCGGTGGTCGATGGGCATACCGTGGTGGGACCCGATTCCGAGATCTACCCCTTCGCCGCCGTGGGGCTGCGGCCGCAGGACCGCAAGTACGATGGCTCGGATACGCGGCTGACGATCGGTCGCGCGTCCGTCGTTCGAGAATACGTGACGATCCAACCCGGCAGTCGCGAAGGGGGCCTCACTCGAATCGGGCACCGGACGCTCATCATGGCGTATAGTCACATTGCTCACGACTGCTGGATTGGCGACCGGGTTACCATCGCGAATGCAGCCCAAATTGCAGGACACTGCCGGATCGAAGACCACGCCGTCCTCGGAGGCGTTACGACCGTCCATCAGTTCGTGCGCGTCGGCCGTCACGCCATGACCGGGGCAGCGACGCGGACCGTTCGTGATGTCCCTCCGTTCATGCTGGTCGACGGCAACCCCGCCCGCGTCGTCGGCCTCAACAAGGTGGGCCTCGAGCGAGCGGGTTATGACCGAGCCGGGGTGGATCGGCTCAAACGCGCGTTTCGATGTCTCTACGGCTCTCCGACTCTTCAGCGAGGACTCGAGACCTTGACCGCCGACGCTCGGACGCCCGAGGAGCGGGCGCTCGTGGAGTTCGTGGCCTCCTCAACTCGAGGGATCACTCGGCCCCGGCGCCGCGTGCGGCCCCCGGTGCCTCGTACTTCGTGAAGAGGCTCAAGCTGTTCGTTTCCGCGGCCGAGGCGAGCGGCGATGCCTTGGCCGCCGGCGTCCTCCGGTCGCTGCAGAGCGGGGGCGCGAGGGTCGAGGCGTTCGGCATGGGAGGGCCAGCGAGTATCGCCGCCGGCTTGGACGCGTGGTCCTCACCGCCCAGCGTGAGCGGATTGGTCGAGGTCGCGGGTCATCTTCCGCGGCTCCTTCGTCTTCGCTCGGAGCTCCTTCATCGAGCACGTCGACATCGCCCCGACCTGGCGATCTTGGTCGATGCTCCGGATTTTCATCTGGGCCTGGCCCGCGGCCTGCGCCGGAGCGGGATCCGAACCGTCGCGTACGGGGCGCCGTCCGTCTGGGCCTGGCGCCCGGGTCGAGCGAAGGCGTTCTCTGCCGCCTTCGACCGCATTCTGGTTCTCTTTCGCTTCGAGGTGGCTGCCTGGCCGGTGGGCGATGTGCACTGGGTCGGGCATCCGGCCTTCGACGACCCGACCCCGCCACAACCGGCGGCTGACCGGCCCCGTCTGGTGCTTCTTCCGGGTTCACGGGCCGCCGAAGTAGGGCAGCACCTTCCGCGCATGCTGGCGGCCGCCGAGAAGATTCGATGCGAACGGCCCGAGCTCGAAGTCGCGTTGTCGGTCGCGCCCGGACTCGACGGTCGTCTTCATCGCCGAGCGGTCGAGCGTCGTGGCCTGGATGTGCGGTGGCTGCGCGGCGCCGTGGCCAAGGACATCGGGTCGGCCTCGGCCTGCTGGGCGGCGTCGGGCACGGTGACGCTGAGATTGGGTCTGTGGGGCGTTCCCCAGGCGGTTGTCTACCGCCTTCATCCGGTGACCTACGCCGTCCTTCGCCGGTTGGTCCGGGTGTCTCACGTGGCGCTGCCGAACCTCCTGACCGGTACCGCGGCCGTACCCGAGTTCATTCAAGCGCGGTGGACGACCGATGCGCTGGTCGAGTGGACGCGGACCGCGCTCGATGTTCCCGCGATCCGCGAAGACGCCGTGCGCCTTGCGGAAGGTCTTCGTCGCGCGGGTGGCGCTCCGGGAAGCTCACGACGGGCAGCCCGGGCAGTCCTCGACCTCCTGGGCTCCGACGGTCTCGTGTTATGACCCGGCCGTGGAGACGGTGATCCTCAGCTCGGGCCCGGTGCTGGGCTTCGAAACCGCCGCGGAGCAGACCGTCCGGCCGCTCCCGAAGTCGGCTCCGCCTGCTCAGGCGATCCGGGACGCCTTCATCCAGGGGGCCCGGCAAGTCATCTTGACGGCAGTCCGTCTCGAGGAGCGCGAGCTCCGTCGCGGCTTGGAACAGCTGCGGGTCGGAGACTTCGTGGGCTGGGCCGACCCCCTGCCGCTCGGACCGTCGAGATCTCGGTACCGGCTCCGGGAGCGGGCGGCGACGCCGCCGCACCTCGGAGCCCTGGGCATCAAGAAGCACGCCTGGGATGCGGTTGGAAATGGAGGCTGGGCGCTCGAGCCGCGCACCTTGATGGTCGAGCTCGCGGTGCGGGCGCTGCACCTCGGCCTGTCTTTGGAGACCATGCCGAGCGAAGCCGCTCCCTTTTGGTCCCTCCGCGATGGCGCGAGTCTCCTCCGAGGCTGGGCCCTGGGTCTTCGACGGTACGACCCGTGAATGCGGTCGTCGGCCAACTTCGAGGTCACCGGGCGGAAGTCGCCTCGGTGGTCGCGCTGCTGGGGGTCGCGGCCATCGCCAGCAGTCTCTATCCCGTGCTGCTGGACCTGCTGACGACCTACCTCATGGAGGGAGATGCCGGCGTCGAGCGCGTCGCTCGCGAGACCACGGCCCGGCTCGCTTTGCCCGAGCTTCCGCCGCTCGATGGCGCGCGAGTCCTTGGGGGACTGGTGGGGATCGTCTTTTTGAAAGCGGTGGCGGCCGCGGTTGCGGCGCTGGAAACGGCGCGCATTCGGCGGCAGATTTCGGCCGAGCTTCGCCAGCGGGTGTACGCCGGTCTCGTCGAGCAGTCGGTCGACGCGCCGGCTTGGCGGGGTCGCGGACGCCAGCTCGATCATGCGCTCGGGGATGTTGCGGAAGTGGAGCAAGGGGTCGACCTGCTTCTCGGGCGAGTCTTGGCCGATGGGCTCAAAGCGATCGCGGTCGCCGTCGTCGTCTCGGTGGCCTATCCGCGCCTTCTGTTCGTGGCCATCTTCATGGCTCCGGTCGTGGTTCCTCTCGTCCTTTGGCTGGCGCGTCGGGCAAGTCGGAGCGCGGCTGCCGTCCACGCGGCTCGCGGCGGCTTGAGTCAGCACGTCAGCGAGTCTTTGGCCGGGCTCCGGACGATCCGCGTCTTCGGCGGCGAGGCTCGGGCTCGGGCGAAGTTTGGCCGGCTCGTTCAGCAGCACGCGCGAGCCCGGCGTGAGCTCGATGTCCTTCAGGCCCTGCAAAGGCCGGTGATGGAGCTGATCGGCGTTGGGCTCCTCGTTGCGGCGGTGATCCTGGGCTCCTGGGTCCACGGAACCGTCCGACCCGGGGCCGTCGTAGGCTTCGTGCTCGGCCTGGTTTTGCTGTACGAGCCGCTGAAGGCGGTCGGCCGGTCGCTGGCCGGGCTCGCCTCGGCCGCGGAAGCCAAAGAGCGCATCCGCGACCTGCAGCAGCCAGCGGCCGAGGTCGCACCGCCCCTTCCCGCAGATGTCCCCTTTCGCGAGCTCGAGCTCCTGGACGTGCACTTTCGCCATGCTCGATCCTCGTGCGACGTCCTGCGGGGCATCAGCGTGCGGCTGGGCCGCGGCCGACCGGTTGCTTTGGTCGGAGCCTCGGGTGCGGGCAAATCGACGCTGGTGGCGGTCCTCTGTCGCTTGTTCGAGCCGACGGCCGGTCAATTGACGATCGATGGGGTGCGCGTGGGGGACCATTCGGCGGCGGATTGGCGGAGGCACGTTGCGCTGCTCGACCAGGAACCCTTCATCTTCGACGCCACGGTTGCCGACAACATTCGCTACGGCGCGCCGCATGCGTCCGCTCCGGAGGTCCAGCGCGCCGCTCGACAGGCCCGACTCCACGAGACGATCCGCGCGCTGCCCAAGGGGTACGAAACGCGATTGGGCGAGGGCGGGTACCGGCTATCCGGGGGCGAGCGCCAGCGACTCGCACTGGCCCGAGCGTTCTTGAGGAATGCGCCGATCCTGATCGTCGATGAGCCCACCAGCGCGCTCGATGCTGCGACCGAGGCGTCGCTGCTCGATGCGTTCGAGGCACTGTGGGCGGATCGCATCACGCTGATCATCACCCATCGTGCCGCGCTCATGGAGCGCACCGTCGAGCGGATGGCTTTGATCGACGGACAGCTAAAGTTGTTGAAACCCAAAGGTATTCCGCCTTCGATGGCTCCGGCGGCTCTTGTCGACTCACTCAAATCGGCGTGCTAAACCCGGCCCGTGGATCAGCGTTATGAAGCCGTGGTGGTCGGTGGAGGTCCCGGAGGATACGTGGCCGGAATCCGGCTCGGGCAGCACGGGAAGAAGGCTCTCGTCGTCGAACGCGAGCACCTCGGTGGAGTGTGCCTGAACTGGGGATGCATCCCCAGCAAGGCCCTCATTCACGCCGCCAATCTGCGCTCCGAGATCTCCAACTTCGGCGATGTCTTCTCCGACGTTCCGTCCATGGACACCACCAAGCTCCAAGCCTGGAAGGATGGGATCATTCGGAAACAGCGGGGCGGCGTGGGCTCGTTGCTCAAATCGAACCACTGCGACCAGGTGCAGGGTTCGGCACGGCTGACCGGCGCGCACTCACTCGAGATCGAAACCAAAGAGGGGAAGCAGACGGTCCAGTTCGACAATCTCATCCTGGCGACCGGAGCTCAGGTCATCGAGATCCCTGGGTTCCCCTTCAGCGATGACCGGATCGGATACGCGCGGGATGCCGTCGCTTACGATCCCATGCCGGAGAAGCTGGTGATCATCGGCGGTGGCGTCATCGGTTCCGAGTTGGGCATGGCCTACGCCAAGATGGGAGCGCAGGTGACGATCGTCGAGATGCTCGACAGCATTCTACCGGGCATGGACCCCGACCTCGTTCGCCCGGTGGCGAAGGCCATGAAGAAGGCGGGCATCGACGTCATGACCGGAGCGAAGGCCAAGGGCTACGAGTCGAAAGGTCAGCACGTCGACGTCGAAGTCGAGACGAAGGATGGGTCGACGCAGAAGCTCGAAGCCGACCAGGTCCTGGTCGCGGTGGGCTTCAAGCCCAATACGGCGGGGCTCGGCCTGGAGAGTGCCGGGATCCGGACCGACGACCGGGGCTGGGTTCCGGTGGACCAGGAGTGCCGGACCAACGTCCCGCACATCTTCGCCATCGGCGATCTGACCGGCCCGCCGCTGCTCGCTCACCGTGCGCACTACATGGGCGAGGTTGCGGCCGAAGTGATCTCGGGAAAGAAGGCGGCCACCGACGCTCGCGCGATGCCGCTCGGTGTCTTCACCGATCCGGAGGTCGCTCAGGTGGGAATGACCGAGCAAGAGGCTCGCGATGCGGGGCATGACCCGAAGGTCGGCGTCTTTCCCATGACCGCGCTCGGAAGAGCTGCAGCCATGAATGCCAGTGAGGGGCTGGTCAAAGTCGTGGTCGACGAGAAGACCGATCGCATTCTCGGCATGGGTATCACCGCCTACAACGCGTGTGACTTGATCGCGGAGGCGGCGCTGGCCCTCGAAATGGTCGCCGTCTCCGAGGACATCAGTCTGACAGTGCACGTCCACCCAACGATGTCGGAGGCGGTCATGGAGGCGGCGATGGCGGCACGCGGCGAGGCGGTCCACATCATCAACCGCGCTCGACGGATGGCGAAGAAAGCCTCGTAGCTCGCTTCATGCGCGAGGTTGAGGTCATCCGGCTCGGCCGGATCGGCTACGCCGATGCGATGACGCGCATGGAGGAGCGGGTGGCGGAGCGCGCCGCGGGCCGCGTCCCCGATGCGCTCTTCCTCCTGGAGCACGACCCGGTTCTCACGCTGGGGCGCCGGGCATCCTCCGACCACGTCCTGGTCTCGCGAGACGGTCTGGCTGCTCGCGGGATCGATGTCGTCGAGTCGGGACGCGGGGGCGACGTCACGTATCATGGACCCGGTCAGGTGGTGGGCTATCCGGTCGTCGACCTCCGTCCGGACCGCCGCGATGTTCGACGATTCGTGGGCGCCTTGGAGGAGACCATGATCCGCACCTGCGGCACCTTCGGCGTCCGCGCGGGAAGAGTCTCGGGCCTGACCGGAGCCTGGGTCGACGAGCAGCGCAAGGTCGGAGCCATCGGAGTGCGGATCTCCCGGTGGATCACGAGTCACGGCTTCGCTCTCAACGTGGCCGATGCGCTGGATGCGTTCTCGCTCATCGTGCCCTGCGGCATCCGCGACAAAGCCGTGACCTCCTTGAGTCTCGAAGCCGGACGACCGATCTCGATGGCTCGGGCTTTCGATGCCGTGGAGGCGAACTTCATGGCTCTCTTTGCCTCGGAGCGACTGCCCGAGCGCGCCGCGTGACGGGACCCGATGCTCGCCGCGGGCTGTGGGCCGGGATTGGCGCCTATGGGCTGTGGGGGGTTCTCGCCCTTTACTGGCGGCTCCTCGACACCGTCCCCCCCGCCGAGATCCTGGCGAATCGGATCGTCTGGTGCTTTGTATTCGCCGCCGCCGCGCTCCGCTTGCGGGGGTCGCTGCAGCCGGCCGTCGACGTCCTCTGCGACCCATCGTCTCGTCGAGCGGTTTTCGCTTCCACGGCGCTCATCGGCATCAATTGGTTCCTGTTCATCTGGGCGGTCGCCGAGCGCCGGGTGACCGAAGTCAGCCTCGGCTACTACATCAATCCCCTCTTCAACGTCGCCCTCGGAGCCCTCGTACTCGGGGAGCGTCTATCTCGACTCCAGCTGGTGTCCGTCGCCCTGGCTGCCCTCGGCATCGTCAGCTTCACGGTGAGCCTCGGGAGTCTTCCCTGGCTCTCGGTCGTGTTGCCGTTGACCTTCGGACTGTATGGTTTGGTTCGAAAGACGGCTCGCGCAGGGCCGCTGGTGGGGCTGGTGCTGGAAACGGCGCTTCTCGCTCCGGGGGCGCTTGTCTACCTGGTGGTTTGGCCGCCCGTAGTCGGCGGACACCTCGTGCACGGTCCGGCGCCGGAGACGGCGCTTCTCCTCTTTGGTGGGCCGCTGACGGCTCTGCCCTTGCTGCTGTTCGCCGCCGCCGCGCGACGGCTCGAGTACGCGACTCTGGGTATGCTTCAGTACATTGCTCCGACGCTGCAGCTCGCGTGCGCGGTCTGGGCCTTCGACGAGCCGTTCACCGCTCGTCATGCGGTGACGTTCGCCTTCGTTTGGGCCGGGGTCTTCACGTACGCCGTCGCTGCCCGCCGCCGTCTCGAAGCTTGAAAAGCTTCAGAAGCGGATCCGGGCGCTCGGAGACAAACCGGGGACGAGCTCGATGCCGGACTGGGGCGCCGCCGGACTCGGCTTGTCCAGGACCAGGAGCAGGAGTCCCGCGACCCCGGCGACGACCGCTCCCCCGATCAGCAGGCCCGACGCCAGCCGAAAGTCGTCCCGCTCGGAGGTGAGGGCCGCCAGCTCGTCACGTTCCTGCGGAGTGAGCGGTGGTCCGCTTTCCACCCGGTCCGAGAGGTCCTGCGCCTGGGTGTCGGCGTCGATGGCGAGACCGGTGGTGACGCCACCGGCCACCAGCAGGCCGCCGCTCAGCCCGACGATGGTCCAGGCGACTTTCCGCTGCGTCGTAGGCCGCAGCTCGGCCTTCAGCGTTTGCGACTCGCCGCGCGCTAGCTCCAGCTCCTGGGACACGGGTATGGCTCCCGTCTTCCGCACCGACACCAGGTAGCGGCCGGCCGAAAGCCGCAGCGGCCGTTCCAGGGGTGTCGTGCCCACGATCCGGCCCGAAACCGCGACTTCGGCGCCGCGGGAGGTCTCGATGGCGAGCTCCGCGGGGAGCTCGTCGAGCTCCCCGTCGACGACCACCAAGCGTCCCTGGACCGCTTGCACCCGAACCTCCTTCGATTCGTAGCCCTTCGCTTCGATCCGGACGACGTGCTCGCCCGGATCGACCTGGGCCACGAGGGGAGCTTCCCGCAAGGTGCCGTCGTCGATCGCGGCCCGAGCGCCTTCGATCGCGGTCGAGACCATGACCTGGGTCTGCTCGGCCCGCTCCGTCTTCAGCGATTCCAGTCGCTGCTCCTGCTGCAGCCGTAAGAGGATCGGTTCGAGCGTGGACAGATGGTCCACGGCATCGGGTCGCCGGCGTCCCTGAGGTGAACGCCTCAAGTAGAGTCGATACAGCTCGACCGCGCGCTCGAGCTTGTAGGGGTCTCGGTCGACGAAGAACTGCAGCCGCAGCGCCTGAGCGAGCGAAAAGGCAAGTCCGCTCCGGGGGGCGAGCTTGTAGGCTTCCTCGAACGCCGCGATCGCCGCCTCGTAGCGGCTGCGCTCGTAGGCTTTACGGCCGGCTTCAAAGTACTCTTTTGCGCGTTCGACGTCTTCCGTGGCCGATGCGGCCAGGAGCGCCGCGCAGATGGCGGCCGCTCCTCCGAAACTCACGGACGCGGACCTCGTTCCGCAACACCCAGGAAGACCTCGAACCGATCGCCTTGGGTCACCACGAGGTCGTCGACACCGTCTCCATCGAGGTCGGCGCTCTCCACGTTCATCGCCTCCAGGCTGTTGTCGATCGTCACCGAGTGCACGGGCGTGAATCGTAACCCGGGACGGTCGAGTTTGACCAAAAACAGGCCCTCCGAAGACAGCATGGCGACCTCGGTATCCGGTTCGGCATCGGCCTGAATGAGGCTCAGGCTTCGCACGCCGTTCATCTGCGAGGCTTCACCAAGGCCATCGGCACCGGGCGCGGCCGCGTCCTCGCCTACCGGTGACACCCCGGGCCCGTAGCTTTCGACGCCCCCGGCGAACGCGTCGACCCCCTCCACCGAGCCCGAGGACCCAGCGTAGGCCGACGGGTCCAAGTCCCAGTAGATACCGAGGCCGGTTTCGCGGGCGGCCGCCCCGAGGTTGGCGAAGACCGAATTGCGGAGCGGTGACGCATCGAAGCCGTAGGCCACGATCACTTCACGTACGCCGTTGCCGTCCAGGTCGGCGACCTCCAGGTCGGCCGGGACGCCGCCGCGGGGCCCGACCAGGCTGGTCCACCAGCAGCCCCCGTCGTCGGTGTTCTGTTGACGGATGAGGAGACTGGCCGAGCAGTCCTGCTCGAAGCACACGGGCTTGTCGATCAGGAAGAGCGAGTCGGCGGTATCCGTGTCGCGGAGCTTCTCTACCAGGATGCTGGAGGTTCGAAGGTCGAAGCCGACTTCACATTCGGAAAACTCTAGATCCTCGAAGCCGTCCGACGAGAAGACGCCGGTTCCGTCGCCCGCGACCAGAGAAAGGGTCGTGGCCCGGCCCGAGGCGTCCTCGGTGGTTCGTGTTTGACGGCCGACCAGCAGGTCCGTCGGCCCGGAGGCAACCTCCCGCAGCGCGCCGGCTCGGACGGTGTAGCTCTGCTGGGCCTCCCCTTCGATCAGATTCCCGATGAAGGCCACGAGTCGCCCGTCGGTGCTCCCTTCGAGAAACGCGAGCTGCGGCGGGCCCTGCCCGTCCGGCCGGTCCGACGATTGGACGAGAACATCCTCGATCAAATTCGGCTCCGATGCGCCGAGGAAAAGCGTGGGCTGCAGGTCCTGGATGAAGGCGAGGCGGCCGACCTCCACCGTCGGTCCCGGGGGACCCTGCAGCTTTCCTGGAGCGAGGAAGAGCGTCGTCTCCTCGCCCTCGACGTCCTCGAACGTCCGCTCGGCGAAGAGCAGGTCGGTCACGAAGTCCCCGTTGAAGTCGCCCGCGGCCAGCCGCTGGATTGCAGCCGATGTATCGAGTCGGCTGCGGTTCAATAGGGCGCTGCCTCCGGGAAAGAAGGCGCCGGTGCCGACGAAGACGTCGACGCCTTCGACGAAGATGCTGGCGGCCGCGATGTCCAGGCTCCCATCGCGGTTCAGGTCTTCGATCACGGCTTCCGTCCAGTCGTCGAGAGCGGCGACGGCGACGTAATCGTTGCGGAGCGAGGACCAAACGCCCTTGGTCGTGACCTGATCCGGCTGGCCATCACCGTCGAAGTCGCCGAAGGCCAGGGGCCATTCGCGGGCTTTCAGCGGAATGGCGAGGCGGTCCTCCGCGGCGCGCGCGATGAAGGGCTGGTCGAAGGCGGGACTTGCCCACACGACGACTTCGCGGACGCCGGACGAGCGCTCGTAGAGCGCAATGACGTCGTCCTGCGCGTCGCCGGTCACATCAGCCAGATGCAAGGCGGGTTCGGGCGCCCACTCACCGCTCGCGGGGGGCGTGCGCGAACGGATGGTCGTCAAGGCCGCGTCCGCCAGCGACGCTGGAGGTTCGAGCACGCGGACGGTGATCGACTGCTCTGCCCAGCACGGCGCGACGCAGTCCTCGGCGACGCCGACCTGGAAGAGCCCCAGCGTGTTCTGTCCCGTGAAGCCGACGACGGCCCACAGTTCGTTCGTGCTCGTCGCGAATCGCTGCTGAAACCCGGGAAAGCTCTGACCGAACGGAATCGGAAGGGCGGTTCCCGTCGCGGCCCCGTTCTCCTTGAAGAGGCCGTAGCGCGTCCACGCTTCGTTTGGGCACGGGCGGGGATCGTCGGCCGTCGGAGTGCAGGGTCCGATGAACGCAAAGACCGAGGGCGCATCTGGCTCGGCCGGGGCGACCGACGGGAACACACGGCTGGCCGGGGTATCGCTGAGGGTCGTGAGGAACGGCGCCGGCACCAATACCCGGTCCGGCTGCCCGAGCAGAACGAGCGCCCCCGATTCCAAAGGCAGGACGGCATCGTCGCGACCGTCGAGGTCGACGTCGGCCAGGTCCGCCTGGCCCCCGGTCAGCTGGACCGGAAACTCGAACTCGTCGACGAAGCGTCCGTCACCTTGTCCGAACCGAACGGAGAGTCCGCGAAGCGTGAACGCGACGAGGTCGGGATGACCATCGCCGTCAACGTCGCCGATCTTGAGCTGAGTGGACGGTCCGAGGAAGTCTCCGCTCGACACGGCGGGCGTGAAGGACCCGGTCGCCGCTCGACAGGCTCCGTCCTGCCCACAGCCCAGGCCGGTCGGACATGCCGCTCCGCCGCCTTGAACTCCACAGACGAACCGGCATGCGTTCACGGAGTTGGGATCGCCGCACGCCGTCGCTGGATCCTCGACGAACCCATCACAGTCCTCACCTTCCTCGAGCACGCCGTTGCCGCAGGCGTTCGGTTCGATGGTCACGAGCTCCGTGCACGCCGTGGCGGCGAACGCGGCGAACAGCCCGGTCTGTATTCGCTTCATTGGAACGGATCCTCCAGATCGTTGCGGCCCGGCCGACGACGCTTTGGTGTCTTTTTCACCTTGGGCGCCTTCGGAACCGGAGCGAGCTCGACGGCAAGCTCTTGCTCGCGATCCGGAATGATCGATTTCTCGACCGTCACGTAACCCCGAGCCTGAACGCGCCATGTCACCTCACGGTTCGAGTAGGCTACGCGAATCGTTGCAGGAAGGTTGCCCAAAACCTGACCGTCTTCAGCAATAACCGATGCTCCTACCGGTGATCCTGTGACCTGGATCGTGATCGAGGTCGGCTCGGGTGCGACGGTGGGGGAGGTGGGTGCGGGCTCCATCACGGTCTCGGCTGGGGGGGCCGATCGTTCGAGTTCGTCGGGACCTGGGTCGTCGACGGCGTTCGAAGTCCAGACCCACGCGCCGAGTCCCGCGCCGAAGGCGACGCCGACGACGGCGGGAACCACCCAGCGCCGGGGCCTCGCGACCGGCGCCGCGCTCTGTGGAACCGATGACTCCGAAAGGGCCGTCGCCTCCAACGCGCTGGCCTGGACGTCGGGGGGCGGAAGCGATCCCGAAAGCGGAGACAGGCCGGAAGAGCTGCGCGCCAGCGGATGGACGAGCTCCGCTTGCACGAGGGCGGTCTCGATGGACTCCGCCGCCAGACCGGCCGACGGCGGACGCTTGTCCGGGTCTTTGTCCAACATGGCGGCGAGAGCTTGGTCGATCTCCGGGGGCAGTTCGGCTCGCAGCGAAGAGGCCAACGGTGCTGGTGCGCCGACGTGTTTCATGAGGAGTTCCACCGCGCTGTCGGCGGTGAAGGGCAGCTGTCCCGTCAATAGGCGAAAGCTCAGGACGCCGAAGGCGTACACGTCCGTGCGTCCGTCCACGTCGCGACCGAGGCACTGCTCGGGAGACATGTATGCGGGAGTCCCGATCGCCGCCCCGGTTTGGGTCTGATGCTCGGTCCAGCTCGGCGGTTCCACGATCTTGGCCACGCCAAAATCCAAGAGCTTGGGCGTGGTCGTGCCCTCTTCGCGGAGGACGAAGACGTTGGCCGGCTTGAGGTCGCGGTGGATGATTCCCTTGGCGTGGGCGGCGTCCAGCGCGCGTCCGAGACCATGGACGATCGCAACGATGTCTTCGTAGGGCAGCAGGCTCTGCCTCAGGATGCACTCGTCCAGCGGCTCCCCATCGAGGTACTCCATGATGAAGTACGGTCGCCCGTCGGGGAGCGCGCCGAAGTCGAAGATGTCGACCACGTTTCGGTGGCGGATCTCGTTGACGGCTCGCGCCTCGGAGAGAAAGCGGCTCACGACCTGCGGGTCGCCCGAGTAGCGTCGGGCCAGGACCTTCACGGCCGCGGTCTTACCGATCATGTGGTGCGTAGCGCGGTAAACGCGACCAAAAGTGCCCCCTCCGAGCTCGTGTTCGAGCACGAAGTCCCCGACGCGAGTGCCGGGTTCGAGCCCTTCTTCGCCGATGTCCGGGCCCGGGCTGCCGTGGCCCTGGGAGGTCACCGCCGAACTAATCCCATCGACCGCGACGAAAGGAAAGAAGTCGTCCCCAGGTGTTGCGTGACCCGCCGCCGTAGACCTAGGTTCCCCGACCACATGGCGTTCGAATTCAAGCTTCCCGACATCGGCGAGGGGGTGCAGGAGGGCGAGATCGTCCAGTGGCTGGTCAAGCCCGGAGACGTCGTGGAAGCCGACCAGCCGATGCTCGAGGTGATGACCGACAAAGCCACCGTCGTCATCGCGGCGCCTCGTGCGGGCACGATCCGCGAAGTGCGGGGGGCCGAGGGCGACATCGTCCAGGTCCACTCCGTCGTTGCGCTGATCGACGATGGGTCCGGCGGCGACGCGACTCCGGCACCCCCGGCCTCCGCTCAGACCCGGGCTCCGATGGCGGCAGCGGCGGTCGCCGCGTCCTCCGCACCTCGCACGGCGCCGCAACCCCCCCCCTCAGCGTCGGGCGGCGGTCCGGCTCTGGCCGTCGCGGCCGCACCGGCCACGCGGCGGCTCGCTCGCGAGCTCGGGGTCGTGCTCGGCCAGATCGAGGGGACTGGGCCCAAGGGTCGGGTCATGGCCGAAGACGTGCGCCGCGCTGCGTCTGCCCCCGCCGAGGGACCGAAGCTTCGACTGGCGTCGTCGGCGGCCGAGGATCGCGAACTGCCGGTGCGGGGGCTCCGTCGTCGCATTTGGGAGAACATGGCCCGTTCCACGGCTTCGGCCGCCCATTTCACTTTCGTGGAAGAATGCGACTGCACCGAGCTTGTCGCCTTGCGAAGCCGTCTGAACACGCATTTGGCCGAAGACGATCCGAAGCTCTCGTTCCTCCCTTTCATCGTGAAGGCCGTGGTCTCGGCCCTCCGGCGCGCACCCCACCTCAATGGACAGGTCGACGAAGAGCGCATGCTCTTCCATCAGCGCGCGGAGGTTCATTTGGGCGTGGCCGTCTCGTCAGACCGCGGACTCTCCGTCCCCGTGCTTCGCCATCCTGACCGCAGATCGCTCGTCGATATCGCCGGGGAGATCCGACGGCTGGCCGATGCGGTCAGAGACCATACCTTGGGACCCGACGATCTCGGTGGATCGACGTTCACGATCACGAGTCTCGGCCGCGACGGAGGGCTGTTCGCGACCCCCGTCATCAACCATCCGGAGGTGGCGATCCTCGGGGTTCATCGACTTCGCCGGACCCCGGTGGTTACCGATGACGACACCTTCGAAATCCGGTCCGTCATGAATCTTTCGCTCTCTTTCGACCACCGCTGGGTCGATGGGCATGTCGGTGCGGCCTTCACTTATGACGTGATTCAGCAGCTCGAGTCGCCCGAACGACTGATGCTCGAGATGACCTGATCCGCGAGCTGCCCTGGCGAGACGAACGGCGCATCCATCGGGCCTCGCCATTTCTTTCGAGCAGTGGCAGCATCCCCCGTATGACCGAGGGCGAGCGCAGTTCGGAGTTCGTCGCTTCCCTGTCCAAGGGGCTCAACGTCATCAAGTCGTTCAGCGCAGAGGCGCCCTCGCTTACCCTTTCGCAGGTTGCCGAACGAACGGGTCTCTCGCGGGCCGCGGCTCGGCGTTTTCTGCTGACACTCGCCGAGCTCGGGTACGCGGAGAGCGATGGCCGGCGCTTTCGTTTGACCGCTCGCGTGCTGGAATTGGGATTTGCCTATCTGTCGTCGCTGGGTCTGACCGAAGTGATCACCCCGGTACTCAAACGTGTGAGCGAAGCCGTCGACGAAAGCTGCTCCGCCTCGGTCTTGGATGGGGCCGAGGTCGTCTATATCGCTCGCGTCCAGACCCATCGAATCATGGCCGTCGGGTTGGGCGTGGGGGCACGACTCCCGGCCTACGCAACGAGCATGGGTCGGGTCCTCTTGGCAAACGTCGCCGAGGACAAGCGCGAGCGCATCCTGGACCAGATCCGCATGGAAAAGTTCACCGACCGGACCGTGACGGACCGAGACGAGCTCACGCGTATTCTTCGACAGGTCCGCGAGGACGGCTACTGCATCGTCGATCAGGAGCTGGAGGTTGGCCTGCGGTCCTTGGCCGTCCCTCTACAGGATGGACATGGTCGGGTCCGGGCTGCGATGAACGTCTCCGGTCACGCCACCCGGATCAGCGTGGAGTCGATGATCGAGCGGTACCTGCCGGTCATGAAGAAGACCGCCGAAGACGTGGCGGTTCTGATACCCACCTGAGCAGCGTCAATCGAAGCGGTCGATGGGGTTCAGCTCCAGCGTGTGGTCGACTTTTTCGAGGTCGTCGATGAGACCCGTCTTCATGTCGTAGACCCATCCGTGCAGGACCGGACCTTGACGTTCCTTCCAGGCCTTCTGCACGATCGAGGTGCGGGCGAGATTCCGCACCTGCTCGCGTACGTTGAGTTCGACCAGCTTGGCTTGCAGCGCTTCGGGGTCGTCGCTCAGCGGGTCGAGTTCGTCGGCGTGAAGCCGATAAACGTCTTTGATGTTGCGAAGCCACTTGTTGAGAAGGCCGAGATCCGAGGAGGTCAAGGCCGCTTTGACGCCGTCGCAGCCGAAGTGGCCGCACAGAATAACGTGATTCACCTTGAGCGTTTGGACTGCGTACTGAAGTACCCCCAAGAGGTTGAAGTCGGTGTGAACGACCATGTTGGCGATGTTGCGGTGAATCAGGATTTCGCCCAGGTGCGTCCCCGTGAGCTCACTGGGGGGCACGCGGCTATCGGCACATCCGATCCACAGGAACTCGGGGTGCTCGGCCTTGGCCACGTTTGGCAGGTACTGCGGGTCGTTTTTGTTGACCGATTCCGCCCACGCCTTGTTCTCGAGGAGGAGCTTTTCGTAGGAGATCACGCGGCTCTCCCTTCGTGGGTCTGAGCTTCGCCTTCCGGCGACAGCTTGAAGTATGGATTGAACGCGCCGGGGCGGCGCTTGAGCTCGACCGAGATACCGCGGTCCGGAGCCGTGTTGCAAAAGTCCATGATAGTCTCGACCACGTCGTCGTCCAGGAACTCCGTCTTCGTTCCGTCGATGATGACGTAGCTGCCTTCGTCGATCCGACTGAACAGGCTTCGGAGGTCCGCCTTGTTGAGAAAGGACACGGTGCGATTCAGCTTGACCAGATAGCGAGAGCCATCCTGGGTCACGTTGATTGCCGCATGATAGTTCGTCTTCACGACGAAGAACAGACCGACGGCGAGTCCGATGATGATGCCTATCAAAAGGTCGGTGAAGTAGATGGCGACGATCGTGGTGACGAAGGGAATGAATTGATTCCAACCTCGGGCCCAGGCCGAGCGGTACAGCTGGGGTCGATTCAGCTTGAAGCCGACGATCAGCAAGATCGCGGCCAACGAGGACAGCGGAATCATGTTGGCCAGCTGTGCCGCGAAAACCAGGGCCAACAGCAGCCACAGACCATGGAGAATGGCCGAGGTTTGACTCATCGCGCCCGCGCTCACGTTGGCCGAGCTGCGGACGATGACCGCCGTCATCGGCAGGCCGCCCAGCAGGCCAGCCATCAGGTTGCCGGCACCTTGGGCTTTGAGCTCTCGATTGGGCGGCGTCACCCGCTTCAGGGGATCAAGCTTGTCGGTGGCCTCGATGCTGAGGAGGGTTTCCAGGCTGGCCACGATCGCCAGGATGACCGCCGTACCGTAGATGTCCCCCGAGGACAGGACGGAAAAATCAGGTCGGGTCAGGAGGCTCGCGACGTCCGTGACGGAGTCGGCGACCGGCAAGGATACGAGTTGTTCGGGGCTGAGAACCCAACCTGCCCCGACGGACCCGTAGACTCCGTTCAGCACCGCACCGACGATCACGACGACCAAGGGGCCCGGCAGGAGCTTCGACCAGGCCTTCCCTCTGACCCACTTGGAGTCCCAGACCAAGAGTATGGCCAAAGATACGACGGTGATCAGCACCGCCCCCGGTGCGACGTGTTCGCCTGCGCGTAGCATGGCGCTGATCGTGGTCTCGCCGTCCGGCTGCCGAAACATCAGGTCGCCCTCGGGGTCGGCGTCCCAGCCCACGGCGTGGGGGATCTGCTTCATGATCAGGATGATGCCGATCGCGGCGAGCATGCCCTTGATCACGGCATCGGGAATGAAGTCGCCGAGCAGGCCGGCGCGAAGGTACCCGAAGGCCAGCTGGATGATGCCCGACAGCGCGACGGCCACGACGAACGCCTCGTATCCGTGATGCTCGATCGCCTCGAGGACGACGATCGCCAGCCCGGCCGCGGGGCCGCTCACGGCGAGTGCGGACCCGGACAAGGCACCCGCGACGAGGCCGCCGACGATCCCGGTGATCACGCCGCCGACCAGTGGGGCGCCGGACGCCAGCGCGATCCCGAGGCACAGCGGTAGCGCCACCAGGAAAACGACGACCGACGCCGGTACGTCGTCCCGCAGGGTCGAAAGGCGCGACCGCATTGGAACAGCGTTAGGGACGATCGTGCGTCGGGTCTAGCTGCAAACGTACGACTCGACGCGCCATGGGGCCCGGGGAATCCGAGCAGCCGCCCGTCAGGGCGTGACTTGGGTCGTGCCCGGGTCGCCGGCATTGCTCTGACTGGAACCGCCCGAAACGTCCAAGGTGACGAGCGAGCGACCGACGATGGACCCGGTCGCCCCGGCGTCGACCTCGATCCGTCCGCCGCCGCCGCCGCCGCCTGCGCCCGCGGCGTTTCCGCCTCGTCCGCCGCGGGCGCTGAGCCGCGCGCCGGCGGTGAAGGTGATGGTGCCGCCGTCGGTCACGACCTGCAGAACGCCGCCGCTGCCGCCGCCGCCGCCACCGGAGCCGACGGTTCCGTTGCCCCCGCGGCCGCCATCGACCAGGACCTCGCCGCCGATGGAGATGTCGCCTCCGCCGATGCTCCGAAGCACCAAGAGGCCGCCGCCTCCGCCCCCGCTACCGCCGGCGCCGCGTCTGGGCAGGCACGCGTTCCCGCCGCCGCCGCCGGTGCCGGCTCCGAAGTCGCTGGAGCCCGGGGCATCGCCCCCGTCGCCGCCGTTGGCGCCGCCATCACCGCCGGCGCCCACCGAAGCACCGCCTCCTCCGCCGCCGCCGCAGGCATTCGGGATCTGGGGTGCGCCTTGGCCGGCCTCGGTGCCGCCTCCGTTGGCGCCGGGCGTACCCACCACCCCCGTACCGGCAGGAGCCGCGGCTCCGGAGGGTGCCCCCGAACCGCCGAGCGCGCCGGGCACGGCGTTGCCGTCGCCGCCTCCGCCTCCGCCTCCGCCTCCGGGGCCGCCTTCGCCGCCCCGAGGCTCATTGGCGATGCGTCCGTCGATGCCGCGAGCGTCGAGGATCCCGTCGATGACGATGTCCCCGGTAACCAGGAACACCAGAGGCTCGGTGGAGTTGCCGGCGGCGAGGGTCGCGCCAGCCTGGATGGTCAGCGAGCTAAGAACGACGGTACCCGTCTCCCGCGCGTCGACGTCCGAGGGACGAATCACGAGGGCGGGCCCGACGTCGCGGGTCAAGACGATCGTCGCGGCGGCGCCGAGAGCGTTGCGCAACTGTACGGGAAAGAAACGGTTGGCCGGCGTGGTCCCGGGGACGGCCACGTCGAACTCGGCCCAGGAGCCGTCCGGAGCTTCCACGATGTTATCGACGGTCCATCCTCTCGGCCCGGTACCCGATAGCCCCTGGAGGCCTCCGCCGAGAGCGCGAAGCCGGGTCGTTTCGCCGACGACGACGATGTCCGGCACCAGCGAAGCGATCGATGGCGGTTCCCCGACCCGGAGGAAGAGCGTGTTCGAAAGGCCGGCCGGTGACCGGACCTGCACCTCGAGCACCGCGGGGGCGGCCACGAGATCGGCGGGGAGCGTGAGTCGAATCTCGGTGGGCCGAATGCCGATGACCGCTTGGGCCTGGCCGTCGATCAGCAGCTCGTCGCCCGCCTGAAAGTCGAAGCCGATGACCGTGAGCAAAGGCGCGGGCGCGCCCACGTCGATCGCTTCCGGACTCAAGCGGGTCAGCGTCGGTATCCGCGTCGAGACGACGGTCAGACCCTTGGTACCGACGATGTCGCCGAGTTCGGCGACCAGCTCGGTCTCGCCCTCGGAGAGGGCCCGGAGCAGACCATTGGTCACGGTCGCGACCGCCGGCTCCGAGGTGGAAACATCGAATCCCGGAGTATCGAACGGAATGACGCGGTCCGATCCATCGGACAGATCGGCGAAGACAAAGATGAACGCGGTGGCGCCTTCCGCTAGCTCATCGGGGGCATCGATGCGGATCCCGATGACGCTGGGCCCCACGACGGTAACCGGCAAGACAGCTTGCAGACCTTCGAAGAAGGCCTCGACCCGCCCGCTTCCGTTGCGGAGCGCCGTCGCGAACGCTTGGCCGCCTTCCCGGCTGACCCACACTTCGCGCGAGCGCACGAGGAGGAGTCGTGGGTCGTTCGTCACGTCGGTCGTACCATCCGGAGATTGGAGCAGAACCCGGAAGGGAGCGCTCTCCACGGCTTCCAGGCGAAGGGAGTCGGGATCGAACTCCAGCCCGCCCGGGGGGTCCACCAACCGGGTTACGCGTACGTCGACCCGGTCTTCGAATCCGAGGAACGAAGCGCTGAGCACGCCCTCGCCTTCGCGCAGGCCGCTCAGGGTTCCCGGGGAGGGCAGGCCCAAGACGTCCGCAGGCTCCACCTCGAGGTTCAGGTCGGGTGATCCGGTGATCACTTGGCCGGTCCCGTCGGTGAAGATGGCCACCACCTGGAAGTTGGCCGTACGTCCAAGCCGGATCTCTCTCGGCGCGTTGATCACGATCCGATCGAGCTCCGGACGTTCATCGAGCACTTCGACGAGTGCACGAGCTTCGAGGTCGTCGACCTCCGCCACCAGCTCGGCCGCTCCGGCCGAGCGCCCGCGGATCAGCCCTGGCTCGACCTCGGCCACCGGGTCGGTGAGCCGGTAGCTGACGAGGGGGAAGAGGGTGATGTCGAACTCGAGGCCGGTGGGGAAGACGGCGATGAGAGTGAAAGGGGTCTGCTCGTCGACGGCCAGGACGATCGGGTTTGGCTCGATGCGGAGCTCGACCTCGTCGATATCGTCGAAGACGACGAAGGGGACGTCGGTGCGGGCCCCGCGAAACGTGAAGCCAAAGTCGCCGAATCCCTCACGGATACCCGTCAGAGTTCGCCGCTCGGCGTCATAGCGAAGGACGTCGCCCGGGGGAGCCGTGAAGGCGGCTTCGGCGGTCACGTCGCGCAGCTCGCCGCTCTGAAAACGTGCCTGGACGAGAACCTCGGTCGACCCGCCGACCTCCAGGGCGACCGGGTTCGGCTCGACGACCAGCTCGAGGACCGGGGAGTCGCCGAAGACGGCGACGGAAGCCTCCGCGGTCCGCCCGCCGAAGGCCGCACGGACGACGTCGTCGCCTGCGCTTTGACCCACCACCAGGCCTTCCGCGCTGACGGTGACGGCCCCGCTCTCCGATGTGTAGGCGGTCTGGGGATCGGACGAGACGTCGGTCTGCAGGCCGTCATCGAAGACCGCCCGAACCTCGAGTTGTTGGCGGCCTCCGACCTCGAGCTCGAACTCGGCGGGTTCGATTCGGAGGTCGACCAGGCGCCGCTCGGGGTCGCCCACCACGACGTCGGCCGTCGCGGACAGGCCGCGAAAGTCGACGCGAAGCGTAGTTTCGCCGGCAGGGCTCACCGCTCGAACGATCCCTTCAGCGTCTACGGTGGCGATGGCTGGCCCGTCGGTCGAAAACGTCAGCTCGGACGCCGGAAGAACCACCTCGCCTTCACCGGCACCGATCACGGTGACCCGGCGCTGTGCGCCCGATTCCAGCTGCACTGGATTCGGTTCGATGCGGATCGACGTGATGTCGTCCGGCAGGTCGACCACGGTCACCCGAACCTCGGCCGCAGCCCCCGCTTGGTTGACCGTCACCACCGCCGAACCGAGCGATCGTCCCTCGAGGAGGCCATCGGGCGAGATGTCGGCCACCCCGGTCGGGCTCACGCCGTAGCGCGTGCCCGAGGACTCGGGCGTGAGGTCGATGACCCGACCGTCGGACAGGCGCCCGAAGACCTCCAGCTGAACGCGGGCACCGACCGCGATCGTCACGTCGGCCGGCTCGACCGAAAGGCTCTCCAGCGTCGCATCGACCACCGTGATGCGGGTCTGACCTTGCGCCCCGTCGAGCCGGGCGAGCAGCTCCGTCGTTCCCGGTCCGACGGAGACCACCGAAGTCCCGATCAGCGTAGCGACGCCGTCGTTGGTCACCGCGAGCTGGAGGCCGGGATCGTCGGTCACGACCTCGATCCCTTCGGCGGTCACGCGCTCCACATCGAACACGTACGTTTGGCCGACGAAGAGCGGCTCGCTGTCGGGGACGATCCGCAGGACGACTCGGTCGTCGGGGGCGCCGCCGCTCAGCGCATCCCGCCCACACCCAGCCAACACGAGCAGGAGAAAAAGAAGGAGCCGCCTCATGCGATGAGTATACCGGGGATCGCCGAGCGTCGGCATTAATGGGTCGAAACACTCAGCTTGCTCGGGCCTGCCGCTCGGTTGTATCCGCTCCACACCTGGGCTGACCCCAACGCACCATGGAAGCGATCACCGCCACGAGCCCGTCAACGACCCTTCCACCCCGGGAATCCGACCGGGCAGCCGCCTGGTGGCGCTGGCTCGAATCGCAGGTTTCTAGCGATCGTACGGCCACTTTGACGGTGTTCGCGCTGGCCGCGCTCGTGTTTATGCCGCGGCTGGGTTCGGTGGGATTATGGGATCCTTGGGAGACGCACTACGCCGAAGTCGCACGTGAGATGCTCGTCCGCCGCGATTTCGTACATCCGCACTGGGAGAGCGCGTATTTTTTCAGCAAGCCCGCTTTCCCCCTCTGGCTGATGGCCTTGGGCATGGCCTTCTTCGGGGCCGAGCCCTACGAGGGGGAAGGCCCCCTCGGATCCTGGGTCGAGTGGGGCGTTCGGCTACCGAATGCGCTTATCGCGATCTTTACCGTCTGGGCCGTATATCGGATGGGTCGACGGGTCGCGGGCCGCATAACCGGACTGGTCTGCGCGCTGGTGGTGGCCACCTGCCCGCAGTTCATCTTCATCGGCAAGCAAGCGATGGCCGACATGCCGTTCGTCGGGTTGATGACGATCGGACTGGCATTCTTCATCGACGCCGTCTTCGGCTCCACCGAGGAGAACGAGGCGCCGGCCGGACCCGGTCTCCGCTATGGGAGTGCGCTCGGGCTCCTGTCGGCCGTCGGAATCCAAGTGCTGTTCATCGGCATGCAGAGTACGTCGACCCTCGGCTGGGTGGGCCTCGCCGCCGCGCTGTTCGGCGCCGGAGCCGTGGCGATGCTCGTCGTTCAACGAGGCCGAGTGAGAGAGTCCCGTCTGGTCCTCTTCTACGTCCTGGTGGGGCTGGCCGCCCTTTCGAAGGGGCTGGCTCCTTTGGCGGTGGTCGGACCGACCGTGCTGCTGTACATGCTGTTCGCTCGAGACTGGAGTCTCCTCGCTCGCTCCGGAGTCCTTTGGGGGGGGCCGCTCTTTCTCCTCGTCGCTTCCCCGTGGTACGTCGCCATGAGTCTCTTCCCCGGACGCGACGACGAGGGTCTGACTTTCGTCCAGCGCTTTTGGCTCCACGACAATCTGAACCGCGTCGGGTCCGGCGTGCACGGCGATCGGGGAGGCGTGGGCTATTACTTCGAGCAGCTCGTCTACGGGATGTTTCCGTGGTTTGCGCTGGTCCCCTCCGCCATCCTGTTCGCGGTTAGCGGTGAGCCGTCGGGCAAGCTGGACGGGAAGCGCAAGACCCTCCTTTTTGTCACCCTGTGGGCTCTCTGGAGCTACGTCTTCTTTTCCGCCTCCCAGACGAAGTTCCACCACTACATCTTTCCGGCGGTCCCGGCCCTCGCCGTGCTCGTTGGGTCTTGGTTTTCGTACGTCGCCCGGGATCCCGGTCGGCGATTCGGGGCGTTCGTGTTCGTTCCCGTTGCCGCGCTTCTCGCGGCAGGGGCGGCGGACCTCATCAACCGTCCCCAGCTGCTCGTGAACTTGTTCACCTACAAATACGACCGCCAGTACCCACTCGGCCTTCATGCGCAGACCTTCCTGATTTCGTTCGTGGCCGTCAGCGGCGCGCTGATGGTCTTGGCGTATCTGCTTCGCCGGCGAGGCGACATGCAGCTCGCTTTCCTCGGCTTGGCGGTGGCGACGGGGCTTTGGGTCTCGCACCACCACTTCAACATGCTGTCGCCCCACTGGAGCCAGTACCACCTGTGGAAGACGTACTACG
The DNA here is from genome assembly GCA_964473255.1 of uncultured Myxococcales bacterium. Taxonomy (GTDB): domain Bacteria; phylum Myxococcota; class Kuafuiibacteriia; order Kuafuiibacteriales; family Kuafuiibacteriaceae; genus Kuafuiihalomonas. The sequence continues at coordinate 91,206 of CAYYOT010000003.1, forward strand.
CCGAGCGTCGGGGCCACGAACCGATCTATGCCTACCAGCTCAACTGGAGAGGCGAGGCCTTCTACAGTCGAAATCGCGTCCTTCAGGTGATGCGCAACAACGCGAATCAGCGGATCCGAGAGCTCGTCGAGCAGCCGGGCCGGGAATTCATCATCACCGAGCAGGGGCGCTACGCGGCGCTGCGGTCCGCACTGCCGGCCAATATGCGGACAAAGCTGAAGATCCTGGACCAGTCGAACAACCACTTTTATCTGATGGTCGTAGAAGAATGAGTTCCGAGGCCCGCCGCCTGCTGATCTTGTCCGACCTGCACCTCGGGCGAGACTGCAAGGCCATCACGGGTTTCGAGAGCATGAGCCGGCCGGACCCGAGCTTCGACCAGGCCTTCGTCGATCTCCTGGGGCACTATACGTCGGGCCGTGAGTCCGAGTGGCGCCTGATCTTGGCGGGTGACTTCATCGACTTCGTCGAGGTGGTGGTGGTGCCCGATGAAGGAGGACCCGGTAACCTCCTCTTGACCTTCGACATATCAAAGGAAGAGCGGGCCTACGGACTAGGAAGCGAAGCCGAACGAGCGGTGGTCAAACTCGAGATGACGCTGAACTACCACCGCCGGTTCTTCGTGGCGCTGGCGGACTTCATCCGCGCGGGGGGCGAGGTGGTCTTTCTTCGAGGAAATCACGACGTGGAAATGCACTGGCGGAAGGTGCAGCGCGTCTTCCGCCGACGCCTCGGCGAGCTGGCCTATCGGAACCGCACGGACGGGCTCGATCTCGACCAGCTGCTCGAGCAGCGCTCCGCGTTTCAGCAGAGGATCGAGTTTGCGCCGTGGTGCTACCTCGAGCCCGGTCGCATCTATGTGGAACACGGCCACCAATACGACACGTACTGTTCCTTCGACCATCAACTGTACCCGGTGAGTCCATCCAACCCGCGGCGCATCGACACGCCGCTCTTCGTTTTCGCCATGCGGTACTTCGTCAACATGATGACGGACTTTTCGCCGCACTCGATCCAGGGCTGGACGTTCCGCAACTACTACGAATGGCTTCGGGCCAAAGGGCCCGCCGGCGCTCTGTACACCATGCGCATGGCGGGCGGCGCGGTGGGGCGAGCAGTGTGGTACGCGGTCCAGTTCACCATCGGGCGGGTCGGGCGATACAGCCAGGAACACGCCAAGCGTCTCGCGGACGAAGCCGTACGCTTCGACGTGTCCGCCGAGCGGCTTCGGGCCGTCGATGCCTTGCGCGTCACGCCGATCACCCGGAATCTTCCGGAGCTCCTTCGGCTCCTCTTCCTCGACCGGGTCCTACTCGTGCTCGTGTCGCTCGTTCTCGTGTTCGTGGTTTTGGTGGTTTTCGACCGCGTTTGGACGCAGCTCGCCGGTGTCGCGCTCGTCGGCCTGGCCGCTTATCGCTTCAACCAGCGTTTAGCTCCTAGGCGCTTCTTGGTGCCGGGACCGAAGCAGGCGCAGGCCGCGGTCGACATCGCGCGGGGGCTGGATGTGCCGGTGGTGGTCATGGGGCACAGCCACGTCCGGCGGATGGCCGATCTCGGCGATGGTCGGCAGTACGTCAATACTGGTTGCTGGCTGCCGCCCGCCCCGGGGCGCGAGCATCTCGATCCCAGCGCGCCCTGCACCTGCAAGCTGTCGCACCTGGTCATGGAGGAGACGACGCCCGAGCTTCGAGTGTTCTGCCGGGCGGCCAAGACCGTGCGAGTGGCTACGGTTCCCCGCACCGCTTCACCCCAAGAAGGCCCCGAGCCTCCGGGCCTCGACTCGACGGTCACTCTGGCCCCATGACGAAAACCGACGATACCCCCGCTTCGACCGTGGTCGGTTGGGGCGAGGACGCGATCATTCGTCTTTTCGCCGATGGGGGTCCTCCGCCGGGTCCCGAGGTCGTCGTGGCTAACGGCGACGATGCCGCGGTCTACCGTGCGTCGGCGCCGCAGGTGGTCACGACCGATGTCCTGGTCGAGGGCGTCCATTTCGATCTCGCCTACACGCCGTGGTCTTCGGTCGGAGGCAAGCTCGTGGCGGTCAATCTGTCGGACCTCGCCGCCATGGGCGCAGTGCCGCGCTACGCTGTGCTGTCCTGCGTGCTGGCCGAAGGTCTACGGCGCGACGACGCACGCGCTCTGGCCGAAGGCATTCACAGTGCTTGCGATGCCTACGGCGTGTCGATCCTCGGCGGAAACGTGAGCCGAACGCCGGAACGAACGGTGCTCACGGCGACGATGATCGGCGAGGCCGAGGGCGCTCGGCCGCTGACCCGCCGCGGGGCTCGTCCGGGCGACGATCTCTGGGTCACCGGCGACCTCGGTGGTCCGCGGGCGGCGCTCGCCTTCCTCTCGTGCTCCGAGTTCGCTTCCGTGCCCGGCCCTCTCTTGCGTCGACTGTTCGAACCAGCCCCGAGGTGCGTCTTCGGTCGTCAGCTCGCAGTCCGGGGTTTGGCGCGGTCGATGTGCGACGTGTCGGACGGCCTTGCGCAAGACCTCAACCATCTGCTGGCTGTCGATGCGCTCGGCTGTCGTCTGCAGGCATCCAGCCTGCCGCTGGCGCCCGGGGTGGAAGAGGTCGCCCGACGGGTGGGGGCCGACCCGTGGACCTGGACCCTCGAGGGCGGCGAGGAATACGAGCTCTTGTTCGCCGCGGAGCCGGGGGTTCGTGAGGCGGTCTCTGCCCTGGGGCGGGACCTCGGTCTCGACGTGCACCGGATCGGCGAGGTCGAAAGGGCTGGCCCTCGTCGGCTGATTCTGATGGATGGGTCCGAACGACCGATCGGCGGTGGTTTCGACCACTTCGGGGGAATTGACTAGCGGTGCAGCGCGACGAGATCCGACAGCTTCTTCAGCGGCTCAAAGACGGCAGCGTCACGGTCGAGGATGCGGAGGTGCAGCTGAAGGACCTGCCCTTCGAAGCGATCGACTTCGCGCGCATCGACCATCACCGGGAGCTTCGAACCGGCGCACCGGAGGTCATCTATGCTCCCGGTAAGACCGATGCGCAGCTCGCGGAACTCCTGGGCCGCATGGCGGAGCGCGGCGGCCTCGTGATCGCCACCCGAGTCGATGCGTCCCGAGTCGACGCCGTGCGAAGGCAGTTGGCCGAGGACGTCGCCGGGGAACTCGTCTACGAAGCGGTGCCGAGCCTCCTTCACTTGGGCTCGCCTCGTCCCGATGGCGGTCGGGGGGTGGTGGCCGTGGTCTCCGCCGGGACGTCCGACATTCCGGTGGCCGAGGAAGCGGCGCGGACGCTGGAGCTCTTGGGCAATCGGGTCGACCGCGTATGGGACGTCGGCGTGGCCGGTCTTCAGCGAGTCCTCTCGGTGCGTGATCGCATCGCGCAGGCCGAGGTCGCCGTCGTGGCGGCGGGGATGGAAGGCGCCCTCTTTTCCGTCTTGAAGGGTCTCGTGCCCTGTCCCGTCATCGCGGTTCCGACCCGGATCGGCGGCGGATTCGACGGTCTGGCCGCGCTTCTGTCCGCCCTGCACGGCTGCGCGCCGGGGGTGACCGCCGTCGGTGTGGACAACGGATTCGGCGCTGGATACGCCGCCCACCTCTTCAATCGTCGTCGGGAGCGGCGGGAGTGACCGAACGCGTCCTGTACTGGGACTGCGTCGGCGGGGCTGCCGGCGACATGCTGATGGCGTCGCTCATCGACGCTGGCGCCGATGTCGAAGCGGTCCGTCGCGCCCACCGGGCGCTCGGCCTGAATCACGTGACCATGGAGGTGCATCCGGTCCGGTCGGCTGGACTTTCGGCGCTCCAGGTCGATGTCCGGATCGACGGACAGCTTGCCGACGTCGGGCGTGAAGGACTGCCGATGTCCGGCCGGGATGCCCATCGGCCGTATCGCTCGATCCGCGCCCGTCTCGACGAGGCCGACCTTTCCCCCGCGATCCGCGACGTCGCGCAGGCCGCCTTCCGGCTCCTCGCCGAGGCGGAGGCCCGAGCTCACGGCATCGACGTGGAAGAGGTACACTTTCACGAAGTGGGTTCCGACGACGCGATCGCGGACATCGTGGGCGTGGCGGTCTGCCTGGCCAGTCTCGGTATCGACCGCGTGCTGGCCTCGCCCGTGCCCCTCGGCCGAGGCATGGTCCGGGCGGCCCACGGGCCGATTCCCGTCCCTGCGCCGGCGACCCTCCACATTCTTCGCGGCGTGCCCGTCGACGAGACGGACCTGCAGGGGGAAACGGTGACGCCCACGGGGGCGGCCCTCCTCAAGGCCACCGCTTCGTCGTTCGGGCCCATTCCGAGCCTCGTGCTGAGCGAAGTCGGCATGGGAGCCGGGCACAAGGAATGGCCCGACCGGCCGAACGTCGTCCGGGCGCTGATCGGCGAACTTCGTGAAGAGCGCGGCCGGCGGGCCGACGAGTGCATCGTCGAAGCGAACCTGGACGACCTGTGGCCCGCGCATCTTCCTCTCCTGCTCGAGGCCCTCTTCGACGCCGGTGCCATCGACGCCTGGGCCGAGACGCTGCTCATGAAGAAGGGGCGTCCCGGGCATCGGGTGTGCGCCCTGGTGCGTCGCTCCGGGGCGGAGGCAGTGACCGAGGCCTTCTTCCGCTACGGCTCCACCCTCGGCGTCCGCCGCTACGACGTGGAGCGCACGCTGCTCGAACGGCGCCTCGAGCCGGTCTCGACCGAGTACGGCGAAGTCCGAGTGAAGGTGTCGGTGCGGCCCGGCGGAGTCCGGCTCGCGGTCCCCGAATTCGAGGACTGCCGCCGCGTCGCGGCGGAAGCGGGCACGACCGTGCGCGACGTCTTCGATGCCGCTCTGGCTGCGGCCCGGCAGCGCTCCTCCGGAGAGGTCCCGTGACCGAACAGTTCGACCGACCGACGCCGGGTCGGCGATATACCCAGACGATGCGGGCGCTGGTCGTGGGATGGCTCGTGGTCGGCTTCGCGTGCGCCGACGATGGTACGGGAACAGGAGGCCGTCCGGATTCCGGAGCAGACTTCGACGGTGGTGCCCCGGACGCCGCCGTTTTCCCCGATGCCGCCGCGTGCCTGCCGTCCGACGAGCCAGCCCCCTTCCCCTGTAACCCCGTCGATGGGACGCGGTGCGAAGTCTCGACCGGCACGCGCTGTGTGCTGGAGCCCCAGCTCGATGAGGGGCGATGTGTCTGCCTGGAGGGGAGCAAGGGCTTTCGCGAGTCCTGCGCCGACGGCGAGCCCGAGTGCCAACCCGGCTTTGCCTGCTTCGGTCTCGTCGGGCAGGGCGGCCCGACCTGCCAGAAGATCTGCGATTTCGAGAGTGGGAGAGGCTGCGAGGAAGTCGATGAAACCGGCATCGAAGCCTACGAGTGCGGCGGGCTCGACGATGGAACCGGGATGGCCGCGACCCATGGCATCTGCTTCTTCGTCGGTGAGGCCTGTGACCTTCTCATCAATGACTGTCCGCCGTCGCAGACGTGCACCGTGACCGGCCTGCAGAGCGCGTGCGTCGACGTCGGGAACCAAGCGGAGGGCGAGGACTGCAGCCTCGACGCTCGCTGTCAGCGAGACCTCGTTTGCTGGCGAGGCCGCCTGGACCTCCGCCCCAATTGCAAACCCGTATGCGATCCCGACCTGCCGGAGGATCCCTGCGGAATCGGACGTCGGTGTCGGCCTTTTCAGGATCTCAGCGGCGGCATCTGCGACTGATTCGCGCGGTTTGGTCCTTCGGGGCCGATGGAGCCCCCCAACGCCTTGCATAACGCAGTGCGATAGAGCCAAGTTGGGTTCATGACGCCGTACGCCGCGCCCCTCGAGGACATGCGATTCGTTCTCGAACACCTGATCGGTCTCGACGCGCTCCAGCGCTTGCCCGGATGCGAGGAAGCCACTCCCGACATGGTGGAGGCCATTCTGGAAGAGGCGTCGAAGCTTGCGACGGCGACGCTCGACCCGATCAACGCAGTGGGCGACCGGCAGCACGCGCAGCTCGTGTCCGAGGGGGTCGTACGGATGCCCGATGGCTTCAAGGAGGCCTACGACGCCTATCGCGACGGCGGCTGGAACGCCGTGCCGTTCGACCCGGAGTACGGCGGGCAGGGACTGCCCTGGTCGATCGCCTTCGCCATTCAGGAGATGTGGCAGGCGTCCAACATGTCGTTCGGTCTCTGCCCGATGCTGAACCAGGGCGCGGTGGAGCTGCTTCAGGAGCACGGCTCCGAGCATCAAAAGCGAACCTTCCTGCCGAACCTGATTTCCGGGGTGTGGACGGGGACCATGAACCTGACCGAGCCGCAGTCGGGCTCCGACCTTTCGACGGTCCGCACGCTGGCAACGTCGGCCGAAGACGGTACGTATCGGATCAAGGGACAGAAGATCTACATCACCTTCGGTGAGCACGACCTGGCGGACAACATCATCCATCTGGTCCTCGCCCGCACGCCGGACGCCCCGGAAGGGACGCGGGGCATCAGTCTCTTCCTGGTTCCGAAGTTCATGGTGAACGAGGACGGCACCCCCGGCGAGCGCAACGACGTCACCTGCGTGTCGCTGGAGTCCAAGATGGGCATCAACGCCAGCCCCACCTGCACCATGGCGTACGGAGAGGCGACCGAGGGAGCGGTCGGCTACCTCATCGGCAACGAGCGCGAAGGCCTCAAGCTCATGTTCACGATGATGAACAATGCTCGGCTCGCTGTGGGCCTTCAGGGCATCGCCGTGGCCTCGCGCGCGTTCGGTCAGGCTCTGGCATACGCTCGGGATCGCGTTCAGGGGCGGAGCCTCGACGGGACAGCTGCGGGTTCAGTCCGGATCATCGACCACCCCGATGTTCGGCGCATGCTGCTCGCCATGAAAGCCGAGACCGAGGCGGGCCGGGCGCTCACCTACCACGCGGCCTACTGTCTGGACGTGGCCAAACGGCACCCCGACCCCAACGAGCGGGCGAAGGCGCAGGCCTACGTCGATCTCTTCACGCCGGTGGTGAAGGCCTGGGGAACCGATCTCGGATGCGAGGTCGCTTCACTCGGTGTGCAGGTGCACGGGGGCATGGGCTACGTCGAAGAATCGGGCGCGTCGCAGCTGTACCGCGATGCGCGGATCGCGCCCATCTACGAGGGAACGAACGGGATCCAGGCGAACGACCTCGTGTTCCGCAAGGTGCAGCGCGACGGCGGCGCTGCGGCCGCGGCCTTCGTGGAAGACGTACGCGCCGTCGCCGTGCGACTCGAGGCGTCGAACGATGAGAGGCTGCGGTCGATCCAGCCGCTGCTTTCGGAGGCGGCCGACGCCCTGGCCGACGCAACGGCGTGGGTCGTCGGTCACGACGGGGAACCGCGGTCGGTGGCGGCGGCGGCGTACGGGTATCTCGATCTCTTTGCCGCGGTCGCGGGAGGCTGGGCGACCTCCCGCGCCGCTTTGGCCGCGGTGTCGTCCGACGACCTGCGCCCGGCCTTCATCGAGGGCAAGGTCGCGGCCGCCCGCTATTTCGCCGACTTCCGGCTGACTCAGGCGAAGGGCTTCTTGCAGGCGCTCTTGCGCGGACCCGAAGCCGTCGTCGCGGTCAGTGAAGACGCGCTCTGATCGAGCGCGACCGCCTCACTCGGCCTCGAACGCTTCCTCGACCGGAAGCTCGAGTTTGTACCTCTTCAGGCCCGCGTAGTAGAGCACTTCGAGCCCGAGAACGATCCCCCACGACTGGATGTCGGATCCGGCCAAGTACTCCGCGTCCAGGACGACGGCCAAGGCCAGGCCTCCCGAAGCGAGCGGGTCTTTGCGGAAGGGAAAGAAGTCATAGCTGGCCCCGCCGGCGACGATGGGGCCGAAAGCGCCCCCGGGATCGTCTTCCAGAACGAGAGCTGCGTCGGCCCGAGTCAGGTTTTGGCCGTACGCACCCAGCGCCAACCGAAAGGCCAGGTCGAGCTTCTTCCACGGTTGCACCTGTCCTTCCATCATGCCCGCTCCATAGAACGTGCTGAAGTCTTCATTGCTGCCCCCGGCGAAGCGGACCTGCCCGCCGAAGCCCAGCCATTCGTTCACCATCTCACCGCCGCGGAGGACTCCGCCGAAGACGACGAATGGGTCCAGCCTTCCGAGCTGGCCGGCATCCAAGAACTGTCCGCCGCCGCGGAAGCCCCCGCCGAAGAAATAGCCCTGACGAGGTCCGGGGGGCCGAAGCTTCTGGGCGGCGGCCGGCGGAGGGGCGCCGGTCACGACGGCGGCGACGACCACGGCGGCGAGGGCCATTCGCGTCATCAGAAGTCGATCCTCACGCCGAGGTTGGGAAACACGGGCAAGCCGGACACCTGCCCCTGCTCCGAAAAGTCGAAGTTGTAGGTCACGCCCTCGGCGTTCTGGCGGTTGTAGGCGTTCAGGACCTCGAGGAACGCCGCGACCGTCAGAGCCTTGAAGACCCAGCGCTTGTCGAGCCGGATGTCCAAGGAGTGAAACACCGGCAGGCGGTCCGAGTTTCGGTCGCCGTTGATCGCCGCGTACGCATCTTGATCGTCGAGGTACACGGAGCCCGTCACCGGCGTGAAGGGATTACCGGACGTCAGACGAAAGCGAGCGCTGAGCTCCCAGTTCTCCGGAAACAGATAGCTCGCGACCAGGGCGAGGATGTGCGTCTGGTCGAAATCGAAGAGCCGGGTCTCGGTTTCACCGGAGTCGATACGGGTCGAGCGACTGAGCGTGTACGCCAGCCAGCCTCGGAAGTTCTTGTTGAAGTCGTGCTTCAGATAGACTTCCAGGCCAACGACGTTTCCGGTCGTTTCGTTGTCGAAGATGGCGGGGACCTCGTTGCCGTCTTCGTCGGTACGGAAGGCGTTCGACGTGCCGGCGAGGTCGTACAGATACTTGTAGAAGAGGGTGATGTCGGCCTTGAAATAGTCGACGGGGTTCCACTCGAAGCCTGCCGACACCTGGACCGACTTTTCGATGGCCAAGTCGGGGTTGCCGAACTCCTCGGAAAGCTCGGGCGGCGTCGGCGACTGGCTGAAGAGTCCAACGCCCCCCTTCACCGTCCAGCCTTCGGCGACGATGTAGCGTGCGTTGATCCGCGGGTCGACGGTGACGTCTTCTGCCTGGCCCCAAGTATCGACGCGAACTCCGGGAATGAGGGTCAGTCGATCGGTCACGTCCCAGTTGGCCTCGACGTAGGGTGCGATCTGCGGATCGAAGAACCCGCGGATCGAGGTCGCGAGGAGGTCACTCGCGTCCGGATTGGCCGGATCCTGATTCGGATTCGGCGCCACCACGTCGACGTCGGAAAGCCGGAACAGGCCGTCGACCCCGAAGTCGACCAGCAGGTTCTCCGAAAAGCGTACCCGCAGACGGTCGCGGACTTGCCACTGGTAGTTCAGGAAGTCGAACTCGAAGACGTCGAAGAACTGGGTCGAGACGTCGTCGACGCCAAATGCGATCTGCAGCTCGTTCGAGATCTTCTGGTTCGGCCGGTAGTCGTACTGTGCGATCACGCGGTTGAACGTATTCCGGCTTTGGACGGCACCCGAGGTTAGCTGGAGAGAGAGCTGCTGCGCATCTTGAAACAACAGGCGTAGTTCGTCGCGCGACCCGAAGAAGAAAAGCCGAACTTCGTGTCCGGCTTTGGGTCGCCATCGCGCCAAGGTCTGGTAGTCGATGTACGCCGGCGCCGAGATCACGTCCACCGAGTTGACGTTGTCGCCGACGACGCCTTCGATGATGGCGTCCACGTAGCTTCCACGGAATCCACCGGCGACGCTGAACGTATCCCCCAGGGGAGCCTCCAGGTAGCCGTTGGCGTCGAGCAACGTCAGCTGCGCGCTTCCGTGAACTTGATCGGGGTCGATGCGCTTCAGCTTGACGTCGAGGATGCCGCCGGTCCGTCGCCCATAGAACACGGAGAAGTTCCCGGGAATGAAGGCCACGCTGTCGATCAGTTCGGCGGGAACGACGCTCTTGACTGACCCGAAGTGGAAGACGAACGGCGTCTCGATCCCTTCGAACAGATAGCCGGTGTCGGCCGGGGCCGAACCACGGACCGGAAACTGACCGGCTCCGACCGCCGGCCGCGCCGCGCCCGGAAGGTTTTGGACGACGGAGACCGGGTCGCCGAACGCTCCAGGCACGCGGTACGCTTCCTGCGCGGTGATGACTCTGCGATTGACCTCTTTGACCACACGATCCGTCTCTACGAGAACGTCGTACTCGCTGTAGGCCCCTTTCTCCGCGAAGTAGGTGACCTCGGTGATCTGTCCGGCCACGACTCGCTCCGATGTCCGAACCGGAAAGTAACCGTCGGCCTCCACCAGGACCTTCCAGGTGCCGGGAGCGAGGTCGAAGAATGTGAAGCGTCCGTCGTCCCCGGTGATGGACTCGAAGCCCTGGTCGCCTTCCTCGGCGTCGAGACGGAAGACCGTGACCACCGCTCCCTTCAAGAGCCGTCGGGTCCCCCGTTCTCGCACCCGACCCACCAGATTGGCGATGCCCGGACTCGCCGCCGTCTCCGCGGTGGGTTGGGGCGGCGGGGGCAGGACGAATCGATAGCGGTAGCCGATGGTGACCTCTACCGGTTCTCCCCCGGCCTCTGCGGGCTCGAACCGAAACATCTTCACCGCGGCCATCGCCGCTTCGTCGAAGCCGTAGTTGGCGACCGTGCCATCGGCGAGGATGGCCCCGTCGGGCTGAACCTCGGCTCGGGTCGAGGTCCGGACCACGACGGCCCGGGCAACGGCGCCGGTCGCGGTGATGGTGATCTCGAGTTCGACCTCCGCTTCGACCCGGTCCCGGAGTGCCGCCTCGGGATACACGGCGCCTTCCTCGATGATCAGCTTCGGAAGTTTGGTGATCGGAGGAGGCTCTTGGGCCGCGGCGACGAATCCCACGAAGCCAGGGACGAGCGCCGCGGCGAGGACGATGACCGGTCTCAATTCGTACCCGCCGAAGTGAAGATGACCCGTCGGGAGGTGAACGCCCTCCCTCCACGGTTGTCGCGCATGACGATGTGAAGCGTGCCGGGGACATCGTCACCCACGTCGATCAGCCGCGGCGTCGTCCACGCATTGGTGGCGGCACGCTCGGCCGTGCTGCTTTCGCTGCCTTGCTCGAAAGCCGTCCGATTACGATCGATCTCCCCGCTCTCCACGAACCAGCTGAGCGTCAAGCGCTCCTGTTCTTCGGGCCCGGGCAGCAGGTCATCGTCGAGCGGTCGAAAAAACTCGGCGTCGATGTCGAAGTTGCCGGGCAGGACGACGACATCGGTGGCCAGCCCGAGCGTCTGGTCGAGCGGGAGCGGGTTCGGGTCGCTCGGATCGAGGATGACCCACCCGAAGTCGGGATTCGCGATCTGACAGGGCTCACCAAAGAGCACCCCGGCGCCGGTCGACGTCGTGGAGCGGATGCAGACCTGATCGAGGCTGGGGTTGCGGTTCGGAACGACGACGTCCTGAGCGTAGATGATCTCGAGCGGTCGCTGCGCCCGAACGTCGGTCGGCGGGACGTCCCCGGGCCGGCTGTCCTCGAGCGCGACCAAGACTTCCAGCCGCGCCTCGAACGTGCCGTTGCAGGTGGGACGCTGCACGAAATCCGTGAACTCGACCGTCTGGAGAAACTCACACGCTGCGGCGAGAAGGGCCTCGAGCCCTTCATCGGTCACCGGTGCGTTCGGCTCGAGCAGGACGTCGCGAAAGTTGAACGTGGCCTCGGGGTTCGTGCCGAGGTCGAAATCGACGTCGAGGACCTCGTCGGTGGGCGTACCATCGGGCAGCTCGGGGAAGACTTCGATGATCAGCGCCTGGAACTGCTCCGCGGTGACGATGCACCCGAAGTCGGCATCCGAGCCGAAAGCGACGGGGCAGAAGGTCCATCGATAATCCGCGGCGCGGGGATCGAATGGCGTCACGTCGGTTACGAGAGCCGTCAGCGTCGCGGTCTCGCTCACCCGCGGCCAGGCCGAGTCTTGCTCGCCGACGCTCACTTTGACGGTGAGGACCCGAAGGCGGTCGACCTCGCTCTGGGGGGTGAAGTCGGTTCCACAGGCCCCTTGCAGCGCGGCGCCGAAGGTCAGGAGTATCGCGGGTGCGCTGCGGGTCATTCTCGAATCCGGTAACGAACGGTGTAGGTGACGGTCCATGGGATCGGCTGCCCGTCCTTCAGGCAAGGGCTGAAGCGCGTCTTTTTTGCCGCGGCGAGGGCCGGGGCATTGAATGCTTCGTACTTCGAAGGCACGACGAGTCGAGCTTCGATGACTTCACCGGTCTCGTCGATCCGGACCTTGACCACCACGTCGGCCTCCAGGTTCTGGGCCCGGTACAGCTGCGGATACTCGGGCTCGACCCGGTCCAAAACCTTGGGCCGCACCAGGCCCTTGCCGCCGGCCGCCGCGGCTGGAATGCGCGTTGCCGCCTGATTCTGCCCTCGCTGCGGGGACTCGTCATTGGAGAGTGATCCGGGTGTCGGATCCTCGGCGATGCGGTCCGTGGTGCCCATCCGCGTGTTGCCGATGGCGAAGGCGGGACCTTGGCTGCCTTCGACCGTTGATTCCATGCTCAGGCCCACGATGCGTCTCGGCGGGGGCTTGGTCGGCTCCGGCTCGTCATTGGGCGTGTCGATGGGGTCGGCGGAGGGCGTCGGCTCTCTGCGCTCGGGTTTCGGCCGGGGCTTGGGCTGCGGTGCGACCGGCTGCTCGACGGCCGGCGCGGGAGGTTCGGGTTCCGGCGGGAGCTCCGGCGCCGGCTCGGGTTGGGGCTCGGGGGGAGGCCGTCGGATCTCCAGCTCGACCCGCCCATCGTTGTGCGACGGAGGGGGTGGCCGAAACATCGCGGCGTTGGCGGCCGCGAACACGCCGGCCGTCGCGACGTGAAGGCCGACCGCAGCCAGCACCCACGCGGCCCACCTCCAGACGGGTGTCTCGGGGCGCCGCAGCGGGTCCGGCCAGCGATCGGCGTCGACGCTGCGGGCGACGCGCGTCCGCGCCGCGGCCGCCCGCGCGGCCCGCGCCGCCTGCCGCTGGGCGGCATAGGATTGTGAGTCGTGATCGGTCATGGACCCAGATCGACCGGTGCCTCGACCTTCTCGATGTTCAACGCGAAGCTGGAGATCCCGTTGGTCTTCACGGCATCGATGACGGCCACGACGCGCCCGTAGGCAACGCCCTGGTCGGCAGCGATGACCGCTTGAGCTTTGGGGTCGGTCCGTCGGAGACGCTCGACGGTCTCGATCAGGTCCTCGCCGGTGGCGGGGGAGCCGTCGAGTAGCAGGCTTCCGTCCTTCAGCAAGGTGATGTTCAGCGTCGACGGTACCGTCACGCCCCCGCTCGCCGCCTGCGGAAGGTCGACCATCAGCTGGGCGCGAACGATCTGGGTGGACGTAACCATGAGCATCACGAGGAGCACGAGCACGACGTCCACGAAGGGCGTCACGTTGATCGACGCGATCGCGTCGTCGTCGTCGTCGATGTTTGCCGCCATGGTCAGGATTCCGGCGCCGAGGGCAAGGCGGACTTGAGCTGGCTGAGCAGCGTCTTGCTGAGCAGGGTGCTTCGGCCCAACACGCGCTTCACCGTCCCGTTGAAGGCGTTGTAGGCCACCACGGCAGGGATGGCCACGAGGAGGCCCACCGCCGTGGCGACCAAGGCTTCCGAGATACCGACCATGACGCTACCACCGGCGTTGGCCAGGTCCGCCGACAGGTCTTTGAAAGCCTTGATGATTCCCAGGACCGTACCGAACAGCCCGATGAAGGGTGCGTTGCTGCCGACGGTCGCGAGGAAACTGAGCCGCTGCGTGTACCGAAGCTTCTCCTGGCTCTCTGCCCCCTCCATCAAGTCCTGCACCGCCTCCGGGCCTCGTTCGTGCTCCCGCAGACCGAACAGCACGACGTTGGTCTCGAGGCTGTCGAACTGAGCCAGATACTCCGCGGCCCCGTCGTAGTCGCCCTGCTCGAGCAGGGCGTCGAGCCGACGGCGGACCTCATTCGTGTCGACACGATGGCGCCGATAGAACCCCCCGCGCTCGACCATCACCGCCACCGAGAGGAGCGCCAAGAGGAACAATAAATACAGCACCCACTCGGCTTGAAATACGGGCAAGCCGATGATCGTCCGGATCAAACCGTCGGACTGCATGAATGCCGGACACCTAGCGACAGGAACGGTCAGGGCCAAGTCGAACCGCGGGTCTGGGTAGGTTTCGCACGCGAAGCGCTCCCGTTTTCAGCGCTCCGCTCTCGGAGCGTCGCCGCCAAAAGCGCGGGCGATCACATCTTCGGCCGGCTTGTTGAGGGGATTGAAACCGTGCGGGGGTTCCGACGCCGGGTCGTCGGGGTCCGTCGGAACGACCCAGATCATCACGCCGCGGACCCCGGGGGTCCCCAGCCACTGAGCGAGCACCGCGGCCCAGGATCGGGCCTGGCTGTCCAGGTCGACCAGCGGCTGGAGGTCTTCGGGCCACTCCCATGGCCGAACGTGCGACAGGGGCCCGCTCCGATAGCCGGCCTCGAGAACCAGGACGGGGCGGTCGGTCCGGAGCGACAGCGCCTGAAGTCTTCGGGCGACGGCTTCGGCTCCGCGGACTGGCTCCGGCTGCAGCGGGTAGTATCCGTTCACGCCGACGATGTCGACGAGGTCCCAAAACGGGACCGACTCGGCTTCGTCCCAGTTTGCGCTGTAGGTCAAGAGCCCGTCGTATTCGGCACGCACCCGTTCGACGAGACGCGCGAACCGGACCCGGGTCTCCGGGCGCGAGGAGAGTGCCTTCAGCTCGACGCCCACGGACAGGGCCGTCGCGCCGCTGGCGGTGGCGATGTCGGCCGCCGTCAGCATGAAGGTCTCGTACGAGGTCCACCATTCGTCGGCGGCATCGTCGAGGGCGAGGTCTCCGCGCCAGGACCCGTCGTCGAAATAGATGTGGGGGACGACCACGGTGGCGATGCCCAGTTCGTTGGCGTCGAGGAGCTTTCGCCGGATCGGGTCGAGCTCGCCACGGGACGCGACGTCGACCGTTCGGTCCGACAGGTCGGCCATCCGTCCTTCCATCAAGACCGCAATCGTATTCACGCCCAATCGCGATAGACGCTCGAGCGTGCGTCGAGCCGTCGCGGTTCCGTATCCCCGACGCTCGTCACCGACGGGGCGGAGATTCGCTCCCTTGACGATTTCGGGGAGCGGAACCGGTTTCGGGGGCGGGGGTGAGCGGGTCGAGAACGGAGAGCAGGCCGCGGAGGCGAGCACCAGGGACAGGGATCGCCGTGTCCTCCATCCCTTCGTCACGACGCGGTACCCTAGCCAGCTCCGTGCGTGGCGCCAAGCCGAGCGGTCAGTTTCCGAGCACGACCTGCTTGGCACCCAGTTGCGTCAAGATGTCCTGCAGTCGGTGCAGCGGTGCGCCCTGAACGAGCAGGTCGGTGCCGTCGGTCCGAGCTCCGAGACCCAGACGCTCCTTGAGGTGGGTCGTGACCGCCGACTGCACTTCCATGCCGAGGTCGAGGCCCCGGACGCGGGTCACGGTCTTTCCGCCGTGCCCCTTCCGCTCGCGCTGGAGCACCAGCTTCGAGCTTCGAGAGAGGTCGAGCATGTCGACCTCGGGTTTGTCATAGATCGTGGTCGCGGCCGACTCGGAAGCCTCAGCCGGCTCGGCAGCGGCGGTTTCGGGACCCGCCATCTGGTCGCGGAGCGTCTTGAGGCCCGCGAAGGCCGGGTTGAAGGGAACGTTGCGCGGATGAGACGTCGTAGGTCGATTCCGGGGCTTCTTTGCCACGGCGCGTCAGCTACCATAGGGTTCCCTCATCGAAAAGGCGTTAATGCCTTACTGCGCGAACCACTCGCGAACCCGGTCGATATAGCTTCTCGCTCCGTCCGGCTCCGTTTGAAAATGGGGCGGAAGCGGGACCAATCGAGCGCGGATCGAAGCGCGGTCCCACCCCGTCAGGGACGCGAGAGCGTCGACTTCCTTCTCCCGTCGAGTCTTGACCCCCGAGAAGTACTCGGCGGCGGCCGGGCACTCGGTCGGACGCTCGAACGGATTACGGAGTACGAACCGCACTTGGTAGTTTTTGGCATCGCGCGTCGCTTTGAGCACCAGGTCTTCCGGAAAACTCTGCTGGTCATACCGTGCGTGCAGACGCGTGACGTAGGCGTTGGTCCCACGGGACGGCCCCCCGGGTTCCGGGGGATTCCACCAGACGCCGAGGGTTTCGAGTTCCTCCGTCGATAAGGGATCCGCGGCACACGGATCGCACCAGGACATGTTCCATCCATACTCGGTGAAAACGGCGCGACCACCCGCTCGCTCGACCTGCTGGTCGAAAACGGCCCGGTAGACGTCCGCGAACTCGCTCTTCACGAAGGTGGGGATCTCGGCGTTCGTCGGCATCTTGATGTTGCGGTAGTTTGCCGTCTCGACGCGGAAGTCTTGGGTGATCACGTAGGCGATCAGGTCCTGCGGACCGTCCGCGTTCAGCATCCCCAGCCGCACGGGAAGCATGAATCGTCGGTCGGGAAAGGCGAACTGAAGCGGACGGAGTTTGCTTTGTCTTCCTCTCAGGGACTCGAGGTTCACCTTGGCCACGAAGAACTTCATGCCGGAGCGCACGTACGGCCGCAGCGCCGATGATGTTCCGGTCGGAATTCGGTAATCGTTTTTCCGAAGCCATGACTCCAAGCTGTCCGATTGGCTCGCTGATAGTATGACGATGTCGTACTCCCCAACCGTGTAGCTTGCTTCGACCAATACCTTGCCGTCGTCGGTGTCGGCCGCGGCCTCCGCCGGAGGCGCGGCCGACATCATCAGCATTCGGTCGAATCGGCGCGGCGGCGGCGCGTGGCACGGATCGGGGTCGTGGTACTCGGCCAGCCGCGGTGCCGTGTACGCATCGAGGTGGTCGCTCGCCGCCATGTCGACCACGCGCACCACGTCCTCGCGAAGGACGACGGGGACGGGCACGACGAGGGCGAAGTTCTCCGGCGGCCCGCGATAGTCGTTGACCATCGTGAGCACGGTCTTGCCGTCATCGTGCACGATCACGACCTGAGAAGCGGAGTTGAAGAGCTGGGCATCGGCTCGTCCCACGAAGAATCCGCAGAAGGCCTCCGCCGCAATCGGGTTGGCCGTGACGAGGACGGCGCTGACCAGAAAAGATTGAGTATTCATCGTCGATCCTTGTTGGGCACGACCGAGGCGTCGAGCCGGCTGTCGAGCATCGGTACCAGCGGAGCGCACACCAGGAGCGCCCATAGAAACGAGTCTCGGAGATAGAGAGTTTGCTGCAAGGTGATGGCGAGCAGCGCGACCAGCAGACCGTGGGTGAGCCGATGGGCACGGAGCCGAGGCGTGGTCTTGGGGTCGGTGATCATGTAGAGCGCAAAGAGCCAGAGGGTTCCGCTCCTGAGTCCGTGTGCGAGGATGGGCCATGGGTAGCCGAAGACGATGATCCTCAGCGTCGAGAAGGCCAGCCACCCGCCGATGAAGGCCAACGCGGTGTCCCAGCGAGCCGCTCGACTCAGCACGACGAAGGCGCCGGACGCGATCACGAAGACGATGACGACGTCGTGGCCCCACTGACCGGACGCGATCCAGCCGGGGAGGAGGAGACTGCCGGCCAAGATGGCGCCATTGGTGGGATTGATGAAGTGTCGCCCTCGTACGCGGACCCAGTGCTTCGACAAAACGGCGATCCCCGCGACCACCGCGTAGGTCCACGGTTCGGTCGACCGGAAGAGCAGCAAGGTCGAGACGGCCGATATGACCGCGCTCGGATGTCGCGGGGTCCAGAGTCGACGCCCGGCGAGGGACGCGGCGAGCCACGCTCCGGCCGGAGCGGCGAAGATGCTGAACGGGTGGAGGATGAAACCTCGGGTGACGGCGCCGAAGACGAACAGCGCAGAGAGGATCACGATCTGCGCGGTTCGGGGGTCTCCGGGCGCCCGGACTTGCCGGGCCGCGCGCTGGACTTGAGCCTCGGCGGCGAGAGCCGTCATGTTCGCTATGGACGGTCGACGGCGCCAGAAGGTCTGCGCCGCGACGAAAAGTCGCGGTGGCTTCGCCTACGCCTGCCAGGCGGTCAGCGTGGCCCGCACGCATGCGGTCAGCCCGGGCAGGTCATAGCCTCCTTCGAGCATGCCCGCGATGCGGCCCTGGCAGACCTCGTCGGCCAGGTTCTTCCAGCGTCCGGCCAGCGCTTCGAAACCTGCAGCGGTCAATCGAAGGCCCCCGAGTGGGTCGTCGATGAAGCCATCGTAGCCGGCCGAGATCAGTATGACGTCCGGATCGAATCGTCGAACTCGGGGCTCCAATGTGTCTCGGCTCACCGCGATGAGCGCAGCGTCGTCGGTGCCGGCGGGAAGCGGAACGTTGACCGTGGTCCCGTGACCTTCTCCGGCTCCGACGTCGGTCGCTGCTCCGGTGCCCGGGTACAGGGGCGATTGGTGGGTCGACAGGTAAAGCACCGATGGGTCCTCCCAGAAGATCGCCTCGGTGCCGTTGCCGTGATGAACGTCCCAGTCATAGATGGCGACACGCTCCGCCAAGCCGGCCGCCTGCAGAGCGCGGGCGGCGATCGCGATCGAGTTCAGCAAACAAAAGCCCATCGACCGGTCGGGCGTCGCGTGATGACCGGGTGGGCGAACGAGCGCCAAGCCGGGCGGAACTTCGCGCTTGGCGACCGCCAGCGCCATCTCGATGGTCGCCCCGGCGGCGACGCGAGCCGCCGAAACGCTGTCCGGACTGGTGGCCGTGTCGGGGTCGATGTGCACGCTGCGGCCGCGGGCGCGCTCCAGCGCGGCGAGATGACGGTCCGTGTGCACTCGTAGGACCTCCTCGTCGTTTGCTTCGCGGGCCGAGATCCTGACCACGTCCAGACCCTCGGCGCCGGCGACGGCCGCAGCTTGCCGACCGGGTCGCTCCGGATGGCCGGGGCCGGGGTCGTGCAGGGTGAAGATCGTCTCGTGGGCGATGGAAACCGTCACCGGGCGACTGTACGTCGTTGGACGTGGTCTCGAAAACTGTGGCAGGGCAGACCCATGCTGCATCGAACCGGGCTGGTGCTTGTGGCGGCGCTGGCTCAGTTCAGCTGCGCCGTCACCACGGCCTACGAGTCGGGCCGGGTCGAGCGCCTGGCCACCCTGGAGCAGCGATCCTCGGGCTACGTCGTGGTTCGGTGCGGACGCGCGGTTCCCGTGGGCGGGCGCTTTCGCCTCAGTCGCGTACCCGATGCCTTTCCGCCGGCTTCCAGCGCGCAGCCGTACGCCGCCGAGGCGGTCCGCCGAGCCAAAGCCGGCGCCGGACTCGCTTGGCTCAGCATGGGACTTGCGGTTTCGGGGGGCGTCCTGGGCGGTATCGGCATTTCGACTGCAAGTGACCAAGACGATGTGCCGGCAACCTTCTGGGCGGGAGTCGGCTTCGTCACCGCGGCCTTGGTCGTCGCCGGTTTCAGTGGCTTTCAGACCGGGATGTCAGAGGCCCGTCTGGTCGACGCCCTGAATGCCTATAACGACGAGGTCGCCGATCTCGACCCGGCCGATGCGTGTGTCGAGTCATTCCCGGAAGCGTTGGACGATGGGGAAGATGCGCCCGGTCCATGACTTGCGGCTGACGCGCAGCGTGGGGGGCAGCTGCTTGCGCTTGAACTCGGCCCGAAAGATCGCCTGGTTCACGCTGCGAACGAGACTTTCGGAAACGCCGACTCGCTCGGCGACCTCGGCGATGGTAGCCCGATGCTCGATCAGAAGTCGCAGCATCTCGTCGAGCTGATCGTAGGGGGGCAGACTGTCTTCGTCTTTCTGGTTTGGCTTCAGCTCCGCGGATGGCGCCTTGTCGATGATGGCTCGGGGAATGATCTCCCCATCCCGATTCGCCTCCTCCGCGAGCTCGTACACCTGGTGCTTGTAGAGGTCGCCCAAGACCGATAGCGCCCCGATCGCGTCACCGTACAAGGTGGCGTAGCCCATGGCGGCCTCGCTCTTGTTACCGGTGTTGAGCACGATCGCCTTACGCTTGTTGGCGATCGCCATCAGCATCGTCCCCCGAATACGGCTTTGCAGATTCTCCTCCGTGACGTCGGGTTCGAGGCCGGCGAAGACCGGGGACAGAGCCTCCAAGAAAGAGGCGAACATGCCTTCGATGGGAAGGGTCCAGAACTCGATACCGAGCCTATGGGCGAGCTCTCGGGCATCGACGACCGAGCCTTCGCTCGAATAGCGGCTGGGGAGCGCCACTCCGGTCACCCGTTCGGGGCCGAGGGCCCGAACGGCCAGGTGAGCAGTGACGGCCGAGTCGATCCCGCCGGACAAGCCCACCACTGCGCGTTCTATCTGCGTCTTGCCTAAGTAGTCCCGGATCCCGACCTCCAGCGCGGCCTGGATCTCGCCCGGGCCGGGCCGGTCCGGAGGCGGGGTCGGGCGGGCCTCGGTGTCGACGATCTCTATGGCTTCAGCCCAGCCGGGGCCGGTGGCCAGATGGCCGTCCGGCGAAAAGGCACAGCTATGTCCATCGAAGAGGAGTCCGTCGTTTCCCCCCACGAGATTGCAGTACGCCATCAGCACCTGGTGCCTGCGGGCGAGGTGCTGAAGGATGCGCCGTCGGACCTGTTCTTTGCCTGAGGCCCACGGGGATGCGGAGAGGTTGACGATGACGTCCGGGTTGTCCGAACGCATGACTTCGAGTACCGGGTCGCGCGAGTAGAGACGGTACGAACCGGGGGCTTTGTCGCGCCACAAGTCGTGGTTCTGCCACAAGTCTTTGTCGTTCCAGATGTCTTCGCAGATCGTGACCGCGACCCGTCTTCCATCAACGTCGAACGCGACCGAGTGATCGTCGCGTCGGGGCTCGAAGTACCGGGCTTCGTCGAAGACGTCGTAGGTCGGGATGAGCGTCTTCACCACTTGGAGGATGCGGCGTCCTCGCTCGGCGACGACGGCGATGTTCTGCAGCGCTCGACCCTTGAGCGGGGGGGTCGGACGCCGACGGACGTTACCGAAGACGGCGGTCAAGCCCTCGGGAAGCTGCTCGACGATGGCCGCCTCCGAACGGGCGGCTTCCTCGACGAAGGTGGGCCGCTCCAGCAGGTCGAGGGGCGGGTAGCCGGGAACCGCAAGCTCGGGAAACACGGCAAGCCGGGCGCCTCGCGCCCGGGCGTCGGCGGCGAAGTCCAGGATGCGACGGCGGTTCCCCTCGAAGTCCGCCACCGTCGTGTTGATCTGACACAATGCGAGCTTCACGGGGCCACCGACGGAAACCACGGGCTGACCCTTGGCGACAAGGTGAACCCGCGCGGTTCACTCAAGCGCGACTTGGTCTCGACATTCGGGGCGACGCGGCCGATGCTTTACCCGTGTTCGGCCTCGGCTTTTGGGAGATCGCGATGCTCTTCGCGGTGGCGTTGCTCGTCTTGGGGCCCACCAAGCTCCCGGAGCTCGCGAAGAGCCTCGGCAAGGGGCTCCGAGAGTTTCGCAAAGCAACGGAGGAGTTCAAGTCCACCGTCGACGACGAGCTTCACCGTCCCGAACCGGCGGCCCCTCGGATCGAGCAGCCTCGGGAGGCGGTTCCGATGCCCGAACCGCCGCAGGAGCCGACGCAAGAATCCGGCCCCAGTTCCGAGTCGAAGGCCGAGTCCGAGCCACTCGAAGAGCCGGCGGTCGGTGCCTCCGCCGAGACGGTCGAAGAGCCTCCTCGCGAGCCGGTCGCCAGCGCGCCCTCGCAGCCGGTCATCGAACGGAAGTCCGGGCCCGAGGCGCCTCCGGCCGCCCCGAAACCGGTCGAGAGTCCGCCGGCCGTGGGCGAGGCGGAGTCGACCGAGTCCAAGGCCTCCTGAATCCGGCTCGGACCGGGTCACTCGGCCATGCTCAAGGATCTCGACGATACCGCCTACACCCTGACCGAGCACCTGGGAGAGCTTCGGGGTCGACTCTTCAAGGGGTTGCTCGCGGTCTTGGTCACGAGCGGCGCTTGTCTCGCCTTCGCGCCGACGATCCTCGACTACGCGACCGAGCCGCTCCGCGCGACGCTGCGGGACGGCAACCGGGTCGAGACCTTGATCGTCCATCAGCAGCCCGAAGGGCGAGCTGCACTCGAGCGTACGTTGGCCGGGCTCGACCGCGCCCGCATCCGAGGCGCGGACGCAACTTTGAAGGAGGCCGTCTCTTTGGTCCGGAGCGCGGCGTCCTCGCGCTACCCGATCGACCTCCTCCTGGTCACCGCCGAATCGATCGGTGCCGACGGGGCCTATGTCTCGGACCTCCTGGAGGGCGTCGAACCGGCCCCATACGTTGTGTACCTGGTGGCCGATCCCGAAGCCCCCGCCGTGCGCGAGCTTCAGCTCGACGGGGCCACCGTCGTGCTCGAACCGGTCCGCGTGCCGGTCATGAGGCGTCTGGTCCGCCGGGCCGCAGGGGCTGCGGGTAAGGCGAGCAATCCCGATCGGCTCGTGGTGCTTTCACCGCTGGAAGTCTTCTTCGCTTACCTCAAGATCGCGATCGTCTTCGGCCTCTTCTTGGCGTGTCCGATCTGGCTCTACCAGGCGTGGGCCTTCGTGGCTCCCGGACTATACGCCCACGAAAAGCGCCTAGTGCTGCCGGTCGTTCTGAGTGCATCGCTCCTCTTCGTCAGCGGCGGTCTCTTCGCCTACTACGTGATGTTCCCGGTCATGTTCGATTTCCTCGTGAACCAGATGCTTCCGCAGACGCTGACCGCATCGTTTACGGTGGAGAACTACATCGGCCTGCTCCTGCGGCTGACGGTTGCGTTCGGAGTCGTGTTCGAGCTTCCGCTCGTCATTGCTCTGTTGGCCTATGTGGGGATCGTCGATGTGCCGATGCTCTCCCGCATGCGAAAGTACGCGGTCATCTTTGCGTTCGTGTTGGGCGCGTTCCTGACGCCGGCCGACCCGATGTCTCAGCTCCTGATGGCCATACCGCTGGTCGTGTTCTACGAGGTCGGCATCATCGTGGCCCGGGTCGTCGGGAAAAAGCGCAAATCGCCCTCCGCCGGCGCTCTCGCCGAGCGTGAGTAGGCCGCACCCCACTAGCCCCCCTGGACGCGCGGGCCGACCTCGTGGGATGAACCCAAACATGACCCGCCACCTGCCGGAACAGGCCCGGCGGGAGCAGATCCTCCGGGCCGCCCGACGCTGCTTCGTCGAGAACGGCTTTCACCCGACGAGGATGGACGACATCGCGCGGGCGGCCGAGTTGTCCAAAGGGGGGGTCTACTTCCATTTCAAGTCGAAGCAGGAAGTGTTCGAGCGGCTCGTCGAAGAGGAATACGAGCGGTCGATACAGTTCCTCGAGCGGGTCGAAGAGGGCGATGCGCCCATCGGCGAGAAGATGCAGATGATCGGGGCGCATTACCTCGAGTATTTCAATCAAGCGCCGGAAGCGCCGCGCTTCTTCATCGTGATGGGCGAGATGGCTCTGCGTGACGAACGGCTCGCTCAGCGACTCCTCGAGATGCAGACCGCTTTCATCGAGAAGATCGCGGCCATCATCGAAGCCGGGGTCGCGGAGGGTTTCCTTCGTCCGGTCGATACCAAGGCGGTCGGCGCCATCCTGAAGGCTTTGCTCGATGGTCTCGAAGGCTTGAACGCCTTGAAGTACCCGATGGAGGTCTCCCGATTTCTGAGCACCGGCCTCACGTTGGTGCTCCAGGGCTTGGTTCAGGCTCCCGCCAAAGAAAGCCCGCCCATCAAGCTGGAGGCTCAGGGATAGGTATAGCGGGCGGCGATGCCCAGCGGGATGTCGAAGGACCAAAACAAGCCCAAGAGGGCGGTCCAGCTCACGAGGAAGACGGCGAAGTAGGGAACCATCGTCACGAGCAGCGTCCCCATTCCGTCGACGCCGGCGTGCTTTTTCGCAAAGCTGACGACCAGCGGGAAGTATGGGTTCAGCGGAGTGACGACGTTGGAGGCGCTGTCGCCGATGCGGTACGCCCCCTGTACGAGTTCCGGAGCGAGCCGAAGCTGCATGAACAACGGGACGAGGATCGGAGCCAAGAGGGCCCATTTCGCTGAAGCGCTGCCGATTAAGAGGTTTGCGATGGTGCACAGCCCGATCAGGCCGGACAGCGTGAGCGCGGGCGGCAGAGCGAGCGCGCGCAGCGTTCGTGCGCCTTCCACCGCCGCGAGAGCCCCGAGGCTGGACCGCGCGAACACCTCGATGAAGACCGCGGCGAAGAACGCCATCACGATGTAGGCGCCCATCGTCTCCATGGCCTCGGCCATGCTCTTCACCACGTCGCGGTGGCTGCGGAAGGTTCCTGCGACGTATCCGTACGCGAGACCCGGAAGGAGGAAGGCGAAGAAGATGAGGCCGACCACGCCCCGCATCAGCGGGGCGCTGAAGGCGGTCAGCTCCCCGGCCGCGCTCCGCAGCGGCGACGCGGCGGGAGTGGCCCAGGCTACGACCACGACCGTACTCAGCACTGCGACGGCGACGGCGGCCCCAACCCCGCGCGCTTCGCGCAGGCTCAGCCGAGGGGCTGTCTCGGTCGCGGCCGAGGGTTCCCACGAAGCGAGCCTGGGTTCGATGATCCGGTCCGTGACCCACCAGCCGGCGGCGATGATCACGAGGCAGCTGGTCGCCATGAAGGTCCAGTTGCACAGGGGGTTCACCATGCGGTCCGGCGCCACGAGCTGGGCCGCTTCCTGAGTGAGACCCTGAAGGAGCGGGTCGAGGGCCGACGGAAGCGGATTGGCGGAAAATCCTCCTCCAACGCCCGCGAACCCCGCGGCCAGGCCGGCCAACGGATGCCGTCCGGCGGCCTGAAAGAGAATGGCGGCCAGCGGGATGACGACCACGTAGCCGGCGTCGGCTCCGACGTGGCTCATCAAGCCGGCGGCCAAGACGAGCGGCGTCAGAAAGCGCTTCGGGGTGCGGCTGAGCGCCATCCGCAGCATGGCCTGAATCAGGCCCGACCCTTGTGCCACCCCCACTCCGAGAAGTGCGACCAGCACCACGCCCAAGGGCCGAAAGCCGGTGAATATGTCGACGAGGTCGGCCAGGAGCGCCGCGAGCGCCCTGCCCGAGACTTGGGAGACCACGACCAAATCACGAGGACCGTCGGCGCTCGGCACCTCGAATCGATGCCCGTCGAGGAGCCACGACGCTCCAGCCGCGATGGCGGTGGCAAAGACGAACAGCAGGGCGGGTTCAGGCAGTCGGTTCCCGAGCCGCTCGAGGAGGTCCAGGACTCGTCGGACTGCCGACCGGTCTCCGGGTCGACGCGTCATGATGTGAGCCGCGTGCCGCCTGCCTTACCCGGCCCCTCCCGCGCGAACGTGATCAGGACTCGGTCGTCGAACCGTCGTCGGCGGAGGTCGGCGGATGCTGCAGCGTCTGCTCGAGTCGATCGACCATCTCGCCCAGAGCCGCGAGGCGATCGCGCAGGGATGAAACATGAGCGCTCGCCGTCATGACCTGTCGGGTCTCCTGCGTCGTGGGGGCACCCTCGTCGTCGGCGGCCTTCAGCACGACCTGATAGGTCTCTCGGACCTGCTGCATGCGCTCTTCCAGCCGTTCCTCCAGCGCATCGAACAGCTGGATGAAGGCCCGCCGAAACTCCTCGGCTTCGCGCTCTTCCCGCGAGAAGACCCGCCGCGCGGTATCCGTCAATTCCGTTACGCGATGAGACGCAGCCTCGCGGAACTGAACCGCGCTCTGCTTGAGGCCCTCCACGCCTTTCTGCGCGGAATCCCGCATCTGCTCGACCGGAGTCTTGACCGAACGGTCGAAGAATTCCTGAAGCGTCGTTCCGCTCATCTGAATGAGGTTCCGAAGCATCGGAAGCGGCATGCGGCTCTCGCGCTTCTCTTCTTCATAGATGATCTGGGTCAGCGTGACGCTCGTCAGGTCCTCTTTCGACTCGTTGTCGATGATGGTGACCTCTTCCCCCGCTTTGATCATGCGGGCGATCTCTTCCAGGGTGACGTAGCGAGACCGGTCGGTATCGTAGAGTTTCCGGTTCGAGTATCGCTTGATGACCTTGGCCGGTCGTGGGGTGGGCGCGTCGCTAGGGGCCGCGGTCGTGACCTCGTTGCTCATTCTTGACGCATCATTCCAGGCGGGAGCGAAAGAATCCATCTTGCCGACGACCGACCCGCTTCTTGCTCGCTCTCAGGGGGCGCCGTAGACTCGCGCCGCACCCGCCCGGCTCATGATCGTCCAGTGCCCTAGCTGCGAGACCAAGTTTCGGATCGCAGACGCGAAAATTTCCCCTGCCGGCGTCAAGGTGAGGTGCAGCAAATGCGCCCAAGTCTTCGTCGTCCGCAAGTCGGCGTCCGCGGAGCCGGCCGATCCGGCGTTCAGCGACGCGGCGCCCGCGGAGCCGGCCGATCCGGCGTTCAGCGACGCGGCGCCCGCCCCACTGGCCGGCTCGGACAACGGCGACCTGGCCCCGTCGATGTCCTCGCCCCCGTCCCGATCGACGACCGACCTGTTCGCTTCGCTGGCTCTCGACCCCCCCGCGCCGCCCAGCGCGCGCCTCGAAGGAGCCAAAGATCCGTTCGCCTTCTCCCCGCCGCCTCTGCCCGAGGCGCCGGCCGAGCCAGACTGGAACGCGGTCGCCGAAACACCGAGCGCGACGGAGCCGGACCCCTTCGGAGCGGAAGGGCCGGCCGCTGACCTGGCCATCGACGCTGGCCTAGCGGGCGAGGACGCGTTCGAGGCCGGCGACGCTCCGCGCTTTTCTCCATTCACGGGGAGCTTTGGGGGCGAGGCTCGATTCCCCGACCCGGACGTCGGCGGAGAGTCCGACGACCCGTCCGTCCGGTTTCCGCCCCCGCCAACGCTCGCCGAAGCCGACCCGGGCAACGATTTCGAATCGGAGTTCGGGAACGACCCCGACCCTTTCATCGGGCCGGGCTTCGGTGATGGCCCTGATCTTCCCGCGGAAGACGCGCCCTTCGCCGCCTTCGAGGATGCCGCTCCAGAGCCGACCCGTGATGGAAGTGAGGTGCGAGCCCCCCGCGTCTCGATGGGTCAGGTGGCCGCCCTACACGTGCCGGCTGCGAGCCTGGATATTGGAGCGAGGCCTGACTCGGGGCCGCAGGAGCGGGTCAGCGTTCCCCATTTGAAGTGGCCGCCCCGGGTCGGCCTGCTCGTGGGTACACTCCTCGCCGTCTGGCTCTTTGTTCCCGGACCGTGGTCCAACCCGCTGTCCCCCGAACCGTTCCTCGGCTCGTCCGACGTTCGCACGGTCAACCTCCACGCCTGGCCTTACGCGCTCGACATCGATGATCCCGTTTGGCTGATCCGAGGCTACGCGGAAGTCGGGGGCGAGCCGTACCCGATGGGCCTCGACGTTCGCGTGCGGGTGCGTTCCGGACAGACGACCGTCGCCGACGCGCAAGTTCCCGTCGGCGTGATCCCGCCGGTGGACGTCATCGCGAGCGGAGTCGAAGCCGTGCGCCAGCACGTCGGTGCCCAGCCGAGGCCTCCCCTCGCTCCGGCATCCCGGAATCAGTTTCTGGTGGTTGTATCGTCCCTGGGATCGTCAACCTCCGAACTGAAGTTCGACGTGAGCTACATCCGTCCGTCGAAGGTTGACCGTCCCGACCCGACCCCGTGATAGCCTCCGCCCGTGGGTTGTCCTGGGCTTCAGGAAAGCATCCTCATCATCTTCGTGCTCGCCGTCATTTTCGGCGCGGGCCGACTGCCGATGATCGGAGAGGCGCTCGGCCGGTCGATCCGCAACTTCAAGAAGAGCGTATCGGAGGACGCGGAGATCGATGTGACGCCCAAGGACGAGCTCGATGCCGGCGAGGACGGTAAGTCCGATGGTCGCGACGAGAAGTGACCGCGCCGTCCTCCGGCCGGTTCAGTAGTTCAGGGCCAGTCGTACGGTCAGCGCTCCAGCCGGGCCCACGAAGTCATCATTGCGCAGGGCCTGCAGCTCACCCTGGACCAAGAAATCGATCAGTGAAAATCGAGACCGGATGCCGATCGTCAGCTTGCCCTGGATTTCGTCGCCGAGCTGGATGCTCTGGAAGGCGATGTCATTTTCGACGTCCGGGCGCAGCGGGTCATCGGCCCCGTCTTGAACGAACGTCACTGGTGTCGGATCGACGACCCCGGTGGAGGCCGTCACGAAGAGGGCCGCGAAGCTGACGTACGGCGTGATGCGGGCGATCGCCCCGGCGGGAATCGGCTTGGAAATGACGACGTCGGCGCTGAGCGTCGTGAGATCCATGTCCGGGTTGCCGACCATCGTCGACACGGCGCCCCGCAAGCCGAAATCGGGCAGAAAGGAATAGCCTTCCTGGAATGCCCAGCGGAGTTCGGCTCCGGGAGCGAAGATCTGACTATCGGTC
The DNA here is from genome assembly GCA_964473255.1 of uncultured Myxococcales bacterium. GTDB lineage: Bacteria > Myxococcota > Kuafuiibacteriia > Kuafuiibacteriales > Kuafuiibacteriaceae > Kuafuiihalomonas. The sequence goes on from CAYYOT010000003.1 coordinate 119,421, forward strand.
AGCCACGTGAACGTCGCGGCCAGCTCGAAGGACCAGGGCAGCCCTTTGCGTATATCGACCTGAAGCGTGTTCAGGAAGGTCGTAGCCTCTTGGGTCTGTTGGCCGTCCTCCGTGAGCAGCCAGTAGTCCTCTCCGGATACGAAGTTGCCCGTCCAACCGATGCCAACGTTGAACCCGGCCATGCCCAGCGTATCGGCGGGGGACGTCAGCCGGGGCGAGAGGACGAAGGCGAGCTCCGTCGCGAAATTGCGAAACTCGCGGTCGTCGGCGACACACGGCTGCTGCGCGCAGCTGAAGAGGATGCCTTCACCGTTTCGCGTCCCGTTGAGGCGAAAGTCGTTCCCTCCGGCCCAGGCCGGTCCCGAGGCGGCCAACCCGCACGCTATGATGAGGCCAGCGCGCACGTTTCATCGGTGTCCTGGACCGTTGACCCTGTCAAGTTGACGTCCCGTTGACCAGCGGCTCCGACCTTGGTCAGCGTCCGTCGCATGCGCGTCCTGGTTACTGGCTCCGCCGGCTTCATCGGATCCTCGGTCAGTGAAGCGCTGGTCCGGCGGGGCGACGACGTCGTCGGTGTCGACAATTACAACGACTTCTACGACCCGGCGATCAAGAAACGAAACGTAGCCGACGTCGAGGCGGTCGCCGCTCGGTCTCCGGGTCGCTTTTCACCCGTTCGCGCGGACATCGTCGCCGAGCCCGAGGCGATGCGCGGGCTGTTCGCGAACCCCTCGACTCGTCCGGAGGTCGTCTGCCACCTCGCGGCCTGGGCCGGCGTGCGGCCGTCGATTCAGCGGCCGCTGATCTACCAGTCGGTCAACCTCGAAGGCACGGTACGCTTGCTCGAGCTGGCCAAGGAGTTCGACGTCAAGCCCTTCGTCTTCGCCTCGAGCAGCTCGGTGTACGGCGCTCGTAAAGACGTGCCCTTTCGGGAAACGGATTCGGTCGACGATCCGATCAGCCCCTACGCGGCCACCAAGAAGGCGGGCGAGCTGCTGGGCTACACCTGGCATCACCTTCACGGTCTACGGTTCGTGGGTCTCCGATTCTTCACGGTGTACGGACCGCGGCAGCGGCCCGAGATGGCGATTCACAACTTCGCGGCCAAGATTCTGGACGGCCGCCCGATTCAGCTGTTCGGGGACGGCTCGTCGAGTCGCGACTACACCTACATCGACGATATCGTCGGGGGCGTCCTGGGAGCGCTCGACCGCGCGGCTTCCACCGAGGGCTACCGTATCTACAACCTGGGCGGTTCCGAGACCACTCGGCTCAGCGAGCTCGTGAGCCACCTCGAAGATGCTCTGGGACGGCGCGCAACGATCGAGCGCCTCCCCGACCAGCCGGGGGATGTGCCGCGGACTTTTGCCGACATCACCCGAGCGCGCGACGAGCTCGGGTATCGGCCGTCAACGCCCATTGCGAGAGGGATCCCCCGGTTCGTGGAATGGCTGCGGGACCGGCGGGGCGCATGACGGCGTCTTCGGTCTTCGTGACCCCCCTGGGCGGCTCCGACGAAGTCGGCCTCAACGCCACGCTCTACCGTGCGGGGACGGACTGCCTGCTGGTGGACTTCGGGGCTCTTCTCCTCAACGAGGGCTCGAGCCCGGTTCAGAAGGTGGTTTTGGGGCTGGAACCGCTCATGCGGGATGGCCGCCGGGTCCACGGAGTGGTGCTCACCCACGGCCACGAAGATCACATCGGGGGTCTTCCATATCTCCTGGAGCGGTTCGCGGTCCCGATCTACGGTTCCCCCCTCGCACTCGCCTTGGCTCGGCATCGGCTGGAGCAGCGTGGCTTGGGGAAGACGGCCGATCTACGGCCGCTTTCGCCTGGCCAGTCCCTGTCTTTGGGACCGTTCACCGTCGAGGCGATCCGCGTGACGCATTCCATTCCCGAGTCGACGATGATCGCCTTGAGGTCGGCGGCCGGGAACATTCTCCACACCGGCGACTTCAAGCTCGACGCCGACCCTTGGGGTCCGGCGACGGACTACGACCGACTGGACCGCCTGGCGAACGACGGGCTGCATCTCCTCCTTTCCGATTCCACCAACGCGGAGCGCGCCGGCCGCAGCCCGACGGAATCCGACGTGCAGTCGGCGCTGCGGAGCGTGATCGACGAAAGCGCGGGCCGCGTGGTCGTGACCTTCGTCGCTTCGCATCTCGATCGTTTGAATGGGCTCTTGGCTGCGGCTCGGGACCTCGGTCGTCGCGTACTCCTGGTCGGCGCGGCCTTCGCGCGACTACGAGAGCTGGGGACGAGGCTCGGCCTGTCCGAGCCGGCACCGTCGGTCCTCGTGGGACCCGACGAGGCCGCGACGGTGCCTCGGAACCGGCTGGTCATCGTGGCGACCGGTAGTCAAGGCGAGCCGAGCGGCGGCCTGGCTCGTCTCGCCCGCGGGGAAGGACCGATTCGCCTCGAGGCGGGCGACCGAGTCGTCTTCAGCGCCCGCGTGATCCCGGGTCGTCTGCCCGCCATTCGTCGGCTGCAAAACCAGCTGGCCAAGCTCGGCGTCGAGGTGGTGACCGCCGGCTCGAAGCCCAACCTGCACGCTTCCGGTCACGCCCAACAGCAGGAGCAGCGAGAGCTGATCGAGCGCGTGCGGCCGGACTACTTTGCCCCCATTCACGGCGAGCACCTCATGCTGCGGGCTCATGCGCAAACCGCGCGGACGGCCGGCGTTTCCGGGGACCGCATCTTCGTTCTCTCGGACGGCGAAAGCCTGGAGCTGACCGAAGGACGAGTCCGGATGGGACCGCTGGAGGAGGTCGCGCGCGTGCCCCTCGGGTCTTCGGGGCGGGCGCTTTCGTGGGCCGAGGTTAAGACGCGCCAGCGTTTGGGTCGAGGTGGCCTGGTGAGCTGCGTCTTGGCAGTGAGCGATCAGGGTGCCCTGGTCGTGGACCCGATGATCGAAGGCCGAGGCATCGACATCGATGCCCGCGTGTTCGCGCACCGTGTTCGCGATGAGCTCCGGCGAGCGACGCCGGTTTCCGTCGAAGAGATTCGACAGCTCGCCGTCAGCACGATCCGTCGAGAGCTGCAGGAGTCGGCAGAGGTTGCAGTTCACGTGTTGCGACTCTGAAAGAGTCGCGACGACCGCATCTCTTCAATTTACTTACTTTCGTCCGAATGCTCTCCCGGGCCGACTTGTTATCGGGCCGAACGACACGTCCGGCGATCCCGCCGGGGAGGGGAGCGACTTCGAAAATGAGTACCAGCGAGTACGCCTGGCATCGTGAGCGTCGAGAGCGGATCCGACGAGCGCATCCCGAAGTCACTCGACTGAACGGACGCGACCCGAGCTCCGGCTTCTACATCGTCGCGCTCGGCGTCATCCAGCTGCTGATCGCAATGGTCGTGGTCGACCAGCCGCTGGGGCTCGTGTTCGTCGTCGCTCTGTTCGTCGGCACCCTTCCGGCCCACGCCCTCGGCGTCCTCATTCACGAAGCGAGCCACAACCTGATCACCCGCGGGCCTCGCAGCAACAAGATTTGGGCCATCCTCGCCAACCTCACGTTGATCGGGCCCGCGGGCATCGAATTCCGGCACCAGCACTTGCTGCATCACCGATACCTCGGTGAGGCGGGTCGCCGCGATACGCAGGCGCCTTCCTTCCGAGAAGCCGAAGTCGTCGGCAACTCGTCGGGGAAGAAGCTTCTGTCCTTCACCTTCGGTCGATTCGTCTTTTCGAATCCGGAAGCGCCGCGTCCTCCTTGGGATGGCTGGCTGGTTCTCAACTGGGTTGCCTGCATCGGTACCGGTATCGCGGTGGTCGGGTGCATGAGCTGGAGCAGCTTCTGGTACCTGGCCTTCAGTGGCCTTCTGGCCTTCGGACCCAGCGTCGTGGGGGCCCGTCGCCTATCGGAGCATCTTCCGGTTCGAGTCGGGCAGCCGACGAACAGCTACTACGGGCCCCTCAACGCGCTCTCCTTCAACGTCGGGCACCACGTCGAGCACCACGACTTCCCGGGCGTTGCGTGGCGCCGACTCCCCCGCGTTCGAAAGCTCGCCCGCGATGAATACGACTCACTGTTCTTTTTCACGTCATGGACGCGGCTGATTGTTCGGTATTTCCTCAGTCCGCTCTATCGCGTGGACCACTATGTGGGGATGGGCCAAAAACTCCCGGCGGAAGAGGCGGAGCGCCTGTCTCCGGCAAAAGGGTCGCACGGGGAGCCTCATCCCGCGTAAAGCGGGGCTGTGATGAGTGATTCCGACTCTTCTGCACGACCGTTCGAGGTCGTCGTCTTCGGTGCGACCGGTTTCACCGGGCGACTGGTGGCTGGCTATCTCGCTCGCCGACACTCCGACCTCCGATGGACCATCGCCGGACGGTCGAAGGACAGGCTCGAGTCGGTGGCTCGGGACGTCGGGATGGATCCGTCGACCGTCATCGTTGCCGACAGCTCGAACCCATCCTCGCTGCGCGCCCTCGCCGAGCAGACCGCGGTCCTGTGCACGACGGTCGGCCCCTACGGACAGCACGGAGCACCGGTCGTCGAAGCGTGTGTCGACGCTGGTGCTTCCTACTGCGACTTGTCCGGGGAAGTTCCGTTCATCCGACGGATGATCGACGCCCACCATGAGGCCGCCCAGGTCAAAGGGCTGCGGATCGTGCACTGCTGCGGTTTCGATTCCATCCCCAGCGACCTCGGCGTGCTCTTTCTGCAAGAGGCCTGCGAGCGCGAGTTCGGCTCCCCGGCCGACGAAGTCCGCCTCTACGTCGCGGGCTCGCGCGGCGGGTTCAGTGGAGGCACGCTGGCGAGCTTTCTCCACGTGCTGAACGAGGCGAAGGACCCGTCGGTCCAACGGATCCTGCGCGACCCGTACGCGCTCAATCCGCCGTCGGCCTCCTCGGGACCCGACGGCAACGACATGCTTCCGCCCCAGTGGGACGAGGTAATGCAGGCGTGGATCGGTCCATTCGTCATGGCAGCCATCAACGCCCGAGTGGTGCGGCGCACCAATGCGCTGACCGGCTTTCGCTACGGTCGCGACTTTCGCTACTCGGAGGTCATGAAGCTGGGGCCCGGGTGGAAGGGTCGAGCGTCGGCCTACGCGCTCTCCGGTGGCCTCGGTGCTTTCCTCGGCGGCGCCATGTGGTCGCCGACCCGCCGGCTCCTTCAGACCTTCGTCCTCCCCAAGCCCGGCCAGGGGCCGTCGGAAGAGTCGATCCGCTCCGGCTTTTTCAAGATGATTCTGTCCGCGCGTCGCGACGGCAGTGAAGTCCTGCGCGCAATCGTGAAAGGCAAAGGCGACCCCGGCTATGGCGCAACGTCTTGCATGATCGCCGAGTCGGCCGTCTGTCTCGCCCGCGACGACCTGAACGGCGTTTGCGGGGTGACGACGCCCGCCGCGGCGATGGGTACCCGTCTGCGCGAGCGTCTGGCGGCGCAGGACCTCAGCTTCGAGCTCGAGCGCGTCTAGCTCTGCGACGGCGACCGAGGCCGACGAGTCCAAAGAGCAGGAGCGGTGCGGCGACCGAACCGTGCGTCGGGCGCAGGCACCGGCACCCGCCGTCGTCCCCGCTCGAGGGCGCCGAGCCCGACGCATCGGGCTGGCCGGTGGCGGCGTCGGGGAGGCCGGTTCCCGCGTCCGGAAGGTCTACGGTATCCGGACTCTCGAAGACGTCGGGCATACCGGCGTCCGGAAGGTCGGCGACGCACGCGCTATCGTCGATTCGACAGTCCCCCGTGCAGGACAGATTGCCAGAGGAAAAGCCGCGACTCTCGCATGACTCGTCGCCGAAGTCGGCGCCGTCGCAGTCCTCGTCGTTCACGGCGTCGAGCGCGCCGTTTCCGCACTCCGGCAGAGAGTCGGCGTTGGCCGGGGAGTAGAAGGGAGTCTCAGGCTTCGGCCGTCCCGTCCTCCACGTCCCGTCCGGGTCGCCGAGCTCTTGCCCATTCGTGAAGCCATCGTTGTCCGAGTCGAGCTCGAAGATCGCCTCCCAGTCGACGTTGCCGGCGTCGAGGGTGGCCTCGACGTCGAGTCCGAAGGGGTTGCGTGGGGTGCCCCCGCCGTTCGTATGGCACCAGTTGCAGCTGTCCGGCTGGCTCGATGGGGCATTGGGGACCTGGTTCAGGCGGAAGGGGCGAGCCTCCGCCGGCTGAGCGGCGACAAGGAGGACCACCCCCAGGCCCAGCGCTCGAGACATCGTCATATTCATCATCGGTCTTGATTCACTCCGGTTGTCGTCCCCAGGTCGAGTGTTCTTACCCGGCTCCCCTATGAAGCTCGAAGTCAGAATCGACGGCGGCCAAAAAGCTAACCGGATCGGTGGCGAATTCGCACACCTCGTACGGCGGTGAGCGGGCGGTACTTTACTCGGTGGCTGCCCCATGGTTCCGTCTTGCGACCGAGACCTCGGCTCGGTGGGAGTGGCGTTGTCGGAAGACGATCCGGGCCTGGCGCCGACCATCAGATTTCGTCGGGAGTCGCTCGCGCGCGACGAAACCCACATTTCCGTCGAGCCCGCGATGGTCGTCGAAGGTACGGAAGCGTACGCCGCGGACGATCTCGCGGCCAAGTTCGAGCTCCAAGAGGAGCTCGGGCGAGGCGGTATGGGACGCGTCGTCGTGGGGTTCGATCGTCGGCTGCGCCGCAATGTGGCCATCAAGATGCTGGCGAGCAAGCATCGCGAAAACGCCACCTCGCTTCGTCGATTCATCATCGAAGCCCAGGTCGCTGCCCAGCTCGAACACCCCAACATCTGTCCCTTCTACTCCCTGGAAAGGACGGAGGAAGGTTCCCCGGCGCTCACCATGAAGCTGGTGGAGGGACTCGACTTCGCCAAGTACATCAAGGCCTGCCGCGCCATGGAGAAGGAGGGCGAACGAGCACCGCCCTACGACCTCGCCACCCGGATCGAGTATCTGCTTCGCGCGTGCGATGCCATCGCCTACGCTCATGGGCGCGGCGTCATCCATCGCGACCTGAAGCCATCGAACCTGATGCTCGGGCCGTACAACGAAGTCTACGTCATGGACTGGGGCTTGGCGCGGGTGATGACCAATCCCACGGAAGACGATGATGTGCGTGCGTCGCGCATCCTCGATCTCGGCGACGGCAAGCCCGCCATGACCCGGGTCGGACAGGTTGTCGGGACGCCGGCCTACATGCCTCCCGAACAGGCGCAAGGCGAGTCTGCGGACGCCGCGGCTGACCAGTACGCCCTGGGCATGGTCCTCTTCGAACTGGCCACGCTGAAACGCCCGCGCACCGGCCGGACCGTCGCGGAAGTGATGTCGTTGGCGAAGGAGGGAGAGCGCGAGACGGCCGAGCCCGTCGGTGGCCGCCCCGTGGACGGGGGGCTGGTCGCCATCATCGATCGTTCGACCGATCCCGACCCCGAACGGCGCTATCCGTCGGTTTCCGACTTCGCGGATGATCTGCGCCGATGGCTCCGTCGAGAAGAGCTCGCGGCGCGACCGGATTCACCGGTGCAAAGAGCCTGGCGATGGCTGAGTCGCAATCCGGGCCGCGTCTTCATGGTGCTGGCGGTCGTGGTGATCGGTCTTCTGGCGCTCGTCGTTTCGTCGCTGTACGAGCTGATCGACGAACAGCAGGCTTCGGCTCGCCGGAACCGAACCCTGACGGCTCTGACCGGGCAAGTCAGCCGGATCGGACGCCGGACCGATACGAACGTCCGCTCGCTCGAGGCCTTGGTCGGAGAACTCGCGATCACGACTCGGGACGCGCTTCGTCGGTCTCCGAATGAGGGCGTCCTTCGCAGTCCGTCCTTCTTTCGAACGGACGAGGGAGCCAATGCCGTGGTCGTTCCCCGCTACGGGGCCACCCCTGTCAGCTTCGATCATGCCGTGACCGTGATGCCGAGCGATGCGCTCGATACGACGCGGCCCTCGGTGGCCCCCATCGGATCGGCGCTCACTCGGCGAATGAAGGAGATCTTGCTGAGATCGATGCAGCCGCTTCCGGGGGCCATCGATGCGGATCATCTGCTTCTTCTCGAGCCGACCGAGCAGCGCGAGGCTCTGGTGCGCGGCGATTCAGCGATGGCGCACTCTGCGATCGTCGCCTTGGAGTCCGGCGTGCTCGTCGCGTTTCCCGGAACGGGCGCCTGGGGGGAGGACGACGATCATCGAAGCACCGACTGGTATCGGGAAGGCGTGGCCACTCGAGGTACGCATTGGGGCACCGCCTTCGCCGATCCGGCGGGGGGCCCGGCCCTATTGCCCTGCTACCGGCCCATCTACGATGTGACGGGGAAGCGACTCGGTTTGGCCGTGCTGACTCTCGACCTCGACCGGGTCCGCCAGGGACTCGAGCAAAGGCACGGTGAGCGCCTCCCGCAGGGTGGCTGGCGGAATACGTGGTTCCTGCGTGCGGACGGCACGATCGTGTTGGGTAGCGACGTATCCGCATCGACGATCGGGCGACCGCCGCCCGCTCCGCGTCGACTTGACGAGCCCGCGGTGCAGAGCGCGATCGGAGCGCTGGAGAAGGAGGACGCGAACGACAGCGGGTATGTCGTGTCAGGGGAGAGCCTATTCGTATACGACCGCATGGAAGCTCTGCCGTGGGTGCTGGTCATGGAGGTGGAGGCGGATCGCTATCTCGAGGATTGAAAGAACGATCCATGTCTTGTGACCGGCGGGCGCGTGAGCTAGGCCCGGACGACCGTGCTGATCGTAACGGGGCCCCCCCGGAGTGGGACATCACTCGTCTGCAACCTGCTCCAAGGACTCGGATGTGAATTCGGTGACCAGGAACTCTTGATTCCCGGGAATCGCTGGAACGAGCTCGGCTACTTCGAGAATACCGAGATCATCGCCATGAATCATCGGCTGATCCTCGGGTCGTTGGTCAACGACAAGCCCTGGACCGAGTCGGTTTGGCCGGAGGGCAACATTGAACGCGTCCGTCGCCTCTTCGGCCTGGTGGTGGGTCGGTTCATGCTGTCACCGACCCGGGTCATGCGTCGGGCTAGTCAGTATCGCGCCGAGCTCGAGTCGCTGATGAGCAAATACGCGGCGTGTACCGTCAAGGATCCCCGTTTCTGCTTCACCCTGCCCGCCTGGAGACCGCGGGTACGACGGGTGCTCTTTTGCCTGCGCCATCCGCGAGAGGTTGCCGAATCGATGTCGGCGCAATCCGGTTTTCCGCCGATCGTCGGCTACTATGCGTGGCATCGCTGGGTCTCCTGGTTCTGGCGACAGCCGCACCCGTATCCCGTAGCCGTGGTCGACTACAATCGACTGGTCCATCCCGACCACAACGAAGCGGAGATGCGACGCCTCTTCGGCTTTGCCGGCCGCCCCTTCGATCCCGCGGAAGCCAGACGGGTCGGTGGAAAAACCGTCCGGGACGATCTGCGCCATCAGCGGGCCGACGCCGGGGCGCTTCCGTTTCCCATTCGCAAAGAGTACGAACGTCTTCGGGATCGACACTCGAACGCGGAAGACGTCCTGCAGCCGACCGGCACGTGAACTGCCGTCTAACGGCGCGACGGGCGCAACGGACGCAGGTCACGCCGGTCCCTCGGCGGATCGCCACGGTCGGCCTCCCGCTGCAGTCGTAAGGCTGCCGCCTCGTCACCGCCGCGCTCGTACGCTCGAGCCGCCCGTCGCAGCAGGACCGGGTTGTCGTCGGTCAGCCGCGCCGCCGACTCCAGCATGCGCCCGGCCTCGACGTCCTCCGATTCAGCGGTGAGAACCTGGGCGAGCAAGACCCGCGCCTGCAGGTGTCGAGGGTCCCGGTGAAGAACCGTGCGAAGGTGCTCTCGGGCCTCGGCATAGAGGCCGGCGTCGTAGAGCGTTGCGGCGAGACGGTAGCGAGCCTCGTCCAGCGTGGACCGTCGCTGAAGCGCACACCTGTAGTGCACGATGGCCAGCTCGACGTTCCCGGAGGCTTCGGCCTGCATCGCGAATAGCTCCTGAGCTCGTGGATTGTTGGGCAGCAAGACGATGGCGCGAGCCAGGTGTCGGTCGATCTCCCTGGGCGACGAGGAGATGGACGCGCGCAGGGTCTCGGCCAGCGCCAGATGCGCGAGACCGAAGGTATCGTCCCGTCGTACGGCTTCCTCGAGGTCCCGCCGCCCGCTCCTTCCCGCGCTCATCTCGGACTGGGCCCGACGAAACGCGTCTTGAGCGGCGGTGAAATCGCGGGGCGCTTCAGGGTCGCCGCGGCCGAGCTGGCGAGGCACGTCGAGGCAAGGGTCGGAACGAACGACCGGGGGCGATGGCTTCGTGCTCGGGGGCGCATGCCCGCAGCCGAAGCTGTGCCCGACGACGAAAACGACGATCAGGCGCGAGGTTCGGACCAACCGCGCGATCAACCCTTTTCCCCCACGCCCCGGGGAGAGTACAGAAATGCCGTGGAACAGGCCATGCTTCGGCTCGAGCTCGATGCGGTACGCGCCGCACTCCGAGATCGCGTGCGGACTCCGCTCGGTCGACGGGCGGCATCCGAGCTGGCGCCGTTCGACGAGATCGACCGTGCGGCCGAGCGGGTGGAAGCGATCCGCCAGGCGCGAACGCTGATCGACGCCGGTGAGACCGCGCCGGTCTTCGGGGGCGAAGAGGTGGAGATGATCGTCGACATGGCGGAAAAGGGCGTCATGCTCGATGGCGTGCAGCTGCGAGCTGCGGCCACTACCATGGTCGCCGGGACCGAGCTTCGACACCACTTGTTTCGTCACGAAGAAGACGCTCCCCTCCTATACGGACAGGCGGCCGGTCTACCCGATCTCGGACGCCCGGCGCGACAGATCACCATGTGCTTCGATCCGGACGGTCAACTGTCCGACGACGCCTCGCCGAATCTCGGGGCTCTACGCAGCCGCGTGCGGAAGGTCCGGGACGCCATCCATGACCAGCTCAAAACGCTCCTGACCGACGCCGCCATCGAACCGTATCTACAGGAGTCGTACTTCACGGTCCGCGCCGAGCGACATGTGCTTCCGGTCAAGGCCTCGTACAAGACCCACGTGAAGGGTATCGTGCACGACGCTTCCGGGTCGGGACAGACGGTCTTCATCGAACCTCAGGCGGTGATCGATGCCGGAAACCGCCTCAAGATCGCTCAGTCGGAGCTTCAGGAGGAGGAGTTTCGGATCCTATCCCGACTCTCTCGCATGGTCGCCCGCAACGGCGACGGGCTTCGGGCCACCTGTGGCGTCCTGGAGGTGATCGACCTGTGGAACGCGGGGGCCCGCCTGGCTTCCGACCTGGACGCCATTCCCGTCACGCCGCACCCCGAGCCCGGCTTTGCGCTGCACGAGGCACGGCATCCGCTGCTGGTACTGCAGTCCATAACGCCGGACTCGGTGGACGCCGACGTCGACGACGGCCCTCCGCCGGTGGCTTACTCCAAGGACAATCCGCGCTTCGAAGTCGTGGCCAACGACCTCGCTCTGGAGCCTCAGCAGCGGGTGTTGGTCCTTACCGGCCCGAACACCGGCGGCAAGACGGTGGCCCTCAAAACCGTGGGGCTCTTCGCCCTGATGGTACGCTGCGGGCTGCACCTTCCCTGCGAGGAACCTTCCCGGATGGGCTGGTTTCCGCGGGTCGCCGCCATCATCGGAGACCAGCAGTCGATCGAAGAGAAGCTTTCGACGTTCGCCGCCCACGTGCGCGACCTGTTGTCCACGCTGCAGACGGCTCGCGCCGACAGTCTGGTCCTGGTCGACGAGATCGCCGCGGATACCGACCCGACCCAGGGCCAGGCGTTGGCGCAGGCCGTGCTCGAGCGCATCGCGGAGCTGGGAGCTCACTGCGTGGTGACTACGCACTTCGAGGCGCTCAAGGCTCTCCCGTTTCAGGACCCGCGCTTTCGGAACGCCGGCGTGGGCTTCGACGAGAAGAGGCTGCGACCGACGTATCGCGTTACGCTGGACGTTCCTCAGAACTCGAGCGCGTTCGACATCGCGGCCGGCCTGGGTTTGGGGCGGGACGTCGTCGATCGCGCTCGGTCGCTCCTCGGTTCCGCCAGCGGAGGACTCGAGGGGCTCTTGCGTTCGGTCGAAGAGCGGGCGCGCTCCTTGGAGCAAGCGGAGATTCGGGCCGACGAGGCGCGTCGAGAAGCGGAGCGAGCCCGGGCGGAGTCGGAACGGACTCGGCAGCGGCTGGAGAAGGAGGTCGAGGAAGTCCGCGTCCGTGCTCGTCGAGAGCTCTTGGAGGAGATCGAAGCGGCGCGCGAGAAAGCCCGTCGATTGGTTGCCGAACTGCAAAAGGCGCAGCAGGAAGGTGCATCGCCGGACGCGATGCGCAAGCTGACGAAAGCGGCGGAGGAGATCCGCGAGCTTCAAGATCGGGAGCAGGCCAAGCTCGATGAGGTCCGACCCAACAAGGACCGGCCGGCACGCGCCCTCGGCGAAGTCGACGTCGGCCAGTGGGTTCACGTACCGAAGTTGGGCCGCGATGGCGAGGTCGTGGCCGTCGACGGACGAGAAGCGCAGGTAGCCGTTGGAAGCATCCGTCTTCGCGTGCCTCAGAAATCGCTGCGTCCTCCTTCTGGTCCCCGTCCCAAGCGGATGACGCCCAAGATTGCCGCTCGGCGCGCGGCATCCCAGCGGGTTGCGGAGACCGATGACGCGGTGGTGGAGGAGCTCGACGTCCGCGGACACTCCATCGAAGAGTCGGTCGACCGGCTCGATGCGTTCCTGGACTACCACTACGGAAGGCCCACGACCGCCGTCCGCGTCATTCATGGGCACGGAACGGGGGCACTGCGTGAAGCGCTCCGCGAGCACCTTCGCCGCTCGGGTTACGTCCGTGGTCTGCGCCCCGGGGAAAAGGAAGAGGGCGGCGATGGTGTGACCGTCGTTCAGCTCATCTGAAGCTCAGGGTTGACCGAAAGAGGTCGAGGCCGCTCAGTGCGGGGCGTGAAACGCCACCGCATCGAGACCGTCGCCATTCATGCCGGATGTGAGCCAGAGGCCGTCACCGGTGCGGTGAACGTCCCCGTCTTCTTGACGTCCACCTACGCGCAGCGCGCCCCGGGCGAGCACACAGGGTTCGAGTACTCCCGCACCCGCAATCCGACCCGGGATGCCCTCGAGTCCAATCTGGCCGCCTTGGAAGGGGGCCGCCACGGCCTGTGCTTTGCCTCGGGCTGTGCTGCCTCCGACACCGTCCTTCACTGCCTCAGCCCGGGGGACCACGTGGTCAGCGTCGACGATGTCTACGGCGGCACCTTTCGTTTGTTCGAGAAGGTCTATCGGCGTCACGGATTGGAATTCACGTACGTGCCGGCCGGCGACCCGGAGGCGCTGGCCGCAGCGCTCACGGACAAGACCCAGCTCGTGTGGATCGAGACGCCTACCAACCCGCTCCTGGGAATCTGTGACGTTGAGGCGGCGGTCCGCGCCGCTCGGCCTCGGGGCATACCGGTCCTCGTCGACAATACCTTTGCCACGCCCTATCTGCAGCGACCCTTGGAGTTGGGCGCCACCATGGTCTTGCACTCGGTGACCAAGTACCTGGCCGGGCATTCCGACGTGGTCGGCGGTGCGCTGGTAACCAGCGACGACGACTGGCGAGAACGCCTGGCATTCGTGCAGAACTCAGCCGGGGCGGTTCCGGGGCCGCTCGACTGCTTCTTGACACTGCGCGGGACCAAGACGCTGGCCGTCCGCATGGACCGACACTGCGACAACGCCGAAGCTCTCGTCGACTGGCTCGCATCCCATCCGCAGGTCGAGGGGCTTCGCTACCCCGGCCGCGACTCGCACCCGCAGGCGGCGGTCGCCCGGCGGCAGATGCGCCGATTCGGCGGCATGATCACGTTCGATCTGGTCGGTGGTCTCGACGCGAGCCGGCGGTTCCTGGCCGGCTTCGAGGTCTTCACTTTGGCCGAGTCGCTCGGCGGCGTAGAGAGTCTCATCGAGCACCCCGCGATCATGACCCACGCTTCGATTCCCGCGGCCGACCGCCGGGCCCGCGGGATCGGCGATGGTCTCATCCGAATCTCCACCGGCATCGAAGCCCTCGAAGATCTTCGGGCCGACCTCGAAGCCGCCTTCGCCCGCGCCCGCGCGAGCTAGGGCGGGCCCTCCTCAGTCGTCCGGCGGGTCGAAGGCGAGCTTCTCGAGCCACGAAAGGCGCGTCTCGAAGCTGTCGTCTTCGGTGATGAGCATCCGGCTCTCGAGGGCGGAGGCCGACGTCGGCAGGTCCTGCCAGGTGTCGGTGAGCGGCGTGAAGCGCAGCGGGCGTCGGCTCGCCGCCCACAGCAGGTGCGCGATGTCGGCGTGGCGTAAGGCATGCGGCACGAAAGCCTCGCGCCGGCCGACACCGTCGAAGACATCGGTGAAGCTCGAGCGTAATCCGGCCAGGGCCAGACCGGCGAAAGGCGTGTCCGAAGCTTGGGCCAAGAGAGCGGCCAGAGCCACGCGGCGAGACTGCGGCAGGAGATAGGCCTGCGGTGAGAGGTCCGGAAGCGTCGAAGCGATCGCCTGCCACACAGCACGGATCTCGAGCGCTTGGGCTTTGGGTAAGGCCAGGCCTGTCAGCTCCAGACTCGGGGCGTACCAGTCGGGATAGGCCAGCTGGGCATCACCGCCCATCCGTACCCGCAGAGCCACGACAGAAAAGCCGGCGTTGGCCGCCGCATCCATCGATTGCCCGAGGTCGTGCGTGCCGTCGAGGACGAGCACGACCACTGGAGCCGCGGGTCCGGCGTCGTGGACGAAGGTCGTCAGGCGGCTGCGCTCGACGTGAGCGATCCGGCGGTCGACGATCAGGCCCGCGGCCGTGAAGATCGGGGTGGGCGGGTCGAGCGTCGCACCGAAGTCGGCCATTCCTCCCAGAACTCGCGCGCGCCCTGCCCAAAACTCGTCGGGCTGCTCGTCGGCCGGCCCCAGAAGATCCAGGGCCTCGATGGCCCAATCCTGGGCCAGGTCTTCGAGCGTCGTGGCTCCGGACACGCGCCCGGTCGCCGTCACGCGCATGCGCTCGGGAAACTCGATCGGCGGCTCGTTCACCGGACCGATGTCACGTCCCTCGAGCAGGTGGCCGCGAACGAAGCCGTACATGCGTTCTCGGAGACTCTGGCTGTACTCGTGGCCGTGGTCGCCGGAGGCGGCATCCAGGGCTTCCGCGGCTCCGTACAGCTCGTAGATACCGCGGGCGTGAGCCTCGACGGCCTTCATGCCCTCCCAAGGGAACAGCGGATCGTCCACGCCTCCGACCAAGAGCTGCGGTGCGGGGGCGATCAGAGACGACAGCCCCATCATGCCGCCTTCCTCAACGATTCCGAACACGTAAGTGCAGGGGTCGTGCCCAAAGCGCGCTTCGAGGAGGGCTTCGAAGCCACTCGCGTATCCGCCAGGCACGACGATTCCGAAGTTCGACTCGAGCGCGCCGGCGTACAGCGACGTCAACCCGCCCAACGAAAAGCCGGTCAGTGCGATCGGAAGCTCGGGGGCCAACTCGGGCCGCGTGCGCAAGAGATCCAGCGCCCGGATCGCCTCCCATACATGGATGGTTACGTTGCTCGGGCCCGTGAGCTGCCACAGCGGTTGGAGCCAGTGGGAGTTCCCGCTGTGCCATCGCTCTTCCATGCCGAAGGGATCGAACGTAACGACGATGAAGCCCAGCTTGGCCAGCGCGTGGGCGCGCATCGTGCTCGCCGGTGAGGACTTGCCGCCGAAATGACCGAGCACGGAGACCACGCCGGGAAACGGCCCTTCCCCGTCGGGCACGAAGAGGAGAGTCGATACCTCCAGGCCCGGGATCGACTCGAAGAGCAGCTTTTCGACCCGGTAGCCGTCGAAGGACGTGACGCCGGTCCGTCGTGCGCGGAGCGGCCAGCTCCGGTCGAAGCGATCGAAGGCCATGCGGTCCCAGATCGCGGCATGCAGCGCGTCGCCCGAGGTCTGCCACGCAGAGAGAGTCGCGGGCCGGGTTCGCGTCTCGAGCAGGGCCGCGGTGCGCTCGTCCACGCCGAGCTGAAGCTCGAGGCCGGCCTCTCGCGGGTCGACGGGGAACATTGCGGCTGACTGTGCGTTCGGATCCAGGCCTGGCTCGGCGAAGAGGATCGCGTCTGGCGTTTCGTAGCCGGCTCCATGGTCGCGGAGCGCTATCGTATGGAGGCCTCCCGATGAGTCGAGCGTCCCCACCCGCTGCCAACGGAACCTGCCGGGTTCGGAACCCGGGCCGTGGCTCGGACCGAACGTCTGGCCCTGAACGACGACTTCGAAGCTGCGATCGGTCGCATCGACGTAGGCGCGCGTGAACACGTCATAGGTTCCCGGAGGTAGCTCGACCTCCCCCGAAAGCTTGCTGCGGGCGACGCCGTCGGCGTTGGAGACGCGAAAACCGTAGCCGCTGTAGCCGAGGAGGTTGGCCTGCTCGTCCCATGGCCCGCCGAGATCCTCCGCCTCCAGCCGAACGATTCGCGAAGGGGGGACCGGTTTGGTAGGTCGCTCGAACGGGATCCCGGGGAAGACCTCGGGAGGCTCCCGATCGAGGCCTGACGCGGACGGGTCGCTGTCTCCGCACCCGAGCGCCCCCGCCACCGCCAGCGCCGCCAAACCCCGCGGGTTCATGACCACGGTATACCGGAGATGTCGGCCGTCGGGGTACCGGGACTAGGGTTCGGTGGTTTCGTCGTCGCCGCAGGCGACCTCCTGGGCGATGTCGCCCAGGATGGCGCTGACGGCCGAGCTGTCGAGCAGTGCGTTGAGATCGATCCGGCCATCGGTAAAGAGCGGGGGATTGCCGTCGAAGTTGCGGTCGATGCCCTCGACCGTGCCGTCGGTGAAGGCGTAGACCAGGCCCTTTTCTTGAGCGGTCAAGAGGCGCTCGCGGATGTCGAGATAGTCATTTTCGACGATGAAGTTCGGAGACAGCCGTTCCCCCTGGTTTCGGAAGTTGTCCTCGGTGGCGATCAGAAACAGGACCCGGTCGGCTTCGGTGCCGTTGTCGAGAGCAGCGCCCAGCGCATCCAGCAGGTTCTCGTCACCGTTGATCTCCCCGTTGTCGCTACCGTCGAGGTTTCGGTTGTCTCGGCCGCGGTCGACGGCATCCTCGATGGCTTGAGCGACGGCGATCGATGACGTCATCCGGGGTGCCCCTTCCGGGAAGAAACCGACGTCGTTGACGAACGCGACGACGTAGTAGTTCACCAAAATGAGGTCCCCGTTCACGTCGACGTCGGGAAAGCCGTCGGCGAACGACTCGAGCTCGAGGGCTAAGGCTTCCAAGTACTCCGACATCGAACGGGAGACGTTGACGACGAAGTACACCTGAAACGTCCTCGGAATGCTCTGGGTGCATCGCTCCACGGTCGGCGGCGGAATGTTGGGAACGACCGAGGCCGGATCGTCGCAGGCAACGCTGCCGGCGAGCGCGAGGGCGGCGAGCGAGCGCTTCATTCCTGCGCCTCCAACCAGCGCTCGGCGTCGATGGCGGCCATGCAGCCGGAACCGGCGGCGGTAACCGCCTGGCGGTAGACCTTGTCCTGGACATCGCCGCAGGCGAAGACGCCGGGGATCTTTGTGCGGGACGTCCCCGGCTGGACGAGGAGGTAGCCGTCCTCGTCGGTGTCCAGCTGCCCTTCGAACAGCTTCGTCGTCGGTTGGTGGCCGATCGCGACGAAGAAGCCGTCGCATTTCATGGTGTCTCCTTCGCCGGTCTGCACGTTCTTGATACGGATACCGTCGAGCCCCCCCGGGTCGCCCGGTTTTTTCGGCCGGGTGCCCAGGACTTCTTCCACGACCGTGTTCCACAGGAATTCGATTTTGGGGTTCTTCTCCGCTCGCTCGGCCATGACCTTGGATGCACGGAGCTGATCACGGCGGTGGACGACCGTCACCTTCGAGGCGAAGCGGGTGAGAAAGATGGCCTCCTCCATGGCCGTGTCTCCACCGCCCACAACGACGACGTCCTTGCCGCGGAAAAACGCACCATCGCAGGTTGCGCAGGCAGAAACGCCGTAGCCCATGAGGTCGCGTTCGCCAGGGATCTCGAGGAGGCGAGCCACGGCCCCGGTCGCGATGATGATCGCCTGGGCCTCGTAGGCCGGTGCATTCTCGACCTCGACGCGAAACGGGCGTTTCGACAAGTCGACTCCACTGACGAACCCGTGGACGATCTTGGTGCCGAAGCGCTCGGCCTGGGCCCGGAACCGCTGCATCATCTCGGGTCCGAGGATGCCTTCTGGAAATCCCGGATAGTTCTCGACGTCGGTGGTGATCATCAGTTGCCCGCCCGGAATGACCGACGCGTTTCCCGGCACGAACCCGCCTTCGACCAGGACCGGCTCAAGATTGGCGCGTGAGGTGTAGAGGGCCGCGGTGTACCCCGCCGGCCCACTGCCGATGATGATGACTTTGGCCTGCTCCACGAGGGACGGGCGCTAGCACCCCCGCCCGGCCGCAGACAATCCGAGAGCGGGCAGCGGCGCCGATCTCGCGCGCAGGGAGCCCGCGGCCGAAAAATTGCCAGGCCCGCGGGCCTCCGGCAGAACACATGTAGGACTTATGCGCAGATCAGCCTTCATGAGCGGACTCGTGCTGAGCGGAGCGATCGCGGGGACGGCCTGGGCGGAACCCGCAGAAAAAGGCCCGACGCGCCTCAGCGCGGCCGTGGGAGCCTCCTTTCCTCACGGCGCTCTGGACTGGGATCCGGCATTCTCCTGGGGGTTTTTCGTGGACCTCCCGTTGGTTTCTCACTTCTACGTCTCGCCGAGTGCGGTCCTGTACACGCTCGCGCCCGAGGAGCAGTCCGGCGTTGGGGCGGTCGACGTGTCCCTGTCCTTCAAGTTTGGTTTTCCCATCGACATGGTCGAACTGTTCGCGGGCGTGACCACGGGTCTGACGAGCGCCGATCAGGTGGACGTTCACTTCGGTGGTCTGGCCGGGGCGTCGTTTCAGCTCCTCGACAACCTCGACCTGTTCGCTCAGTTCAACTACCGGGTCATCTTGGCCGACTCGACGAACATCCAAGATGCGCAGGTCTTCGCTGGGCCCGCTTTTCGCTTTTGACCTTCTTCGCCGTGATTTGATGGGAGATCGCTTCGGGCCTGACTAGGTTCTGGCCGGTGGATTCGTTCCGCGTCGAGATCGTCACGGGCCTGGACGACGTCGAACAGGCCGCCTGGGACCGGCTGGCCAGCGCTCCGGACAGTTCGCCCTTCGTCGAATGGCGATTTCTTCAGAGTCTCGAAGTCGCCGGCACCCTCCAGCCCGACACCGGCTGGGTGCCGCGGTTTCCTCTGATCTTCCGCGGGTCGGAGCTGGTCGCTGCGGCCCCCGCCTACGTCAAGTTCCATAGCGCGGGCGAGTTCGTCTTCGACCACTCGTGGGCCGAACTCGCGCATCGCTTGGGGGTCGACTACTACCCCAAGCTCTTGGTCGGCGTGCCTTTCACCCCGGTCACCGGGCCGCGCCTCTTGGTGGCTCCCGGTGAGGACCGCGCCGTGCTCAGGCGAGCCTTGGGGCAAGTGTTGGTGGAAATGTGCCGATCGATGGAGCTCTCGAGCGCGCACGTCAACTTCACCAGCCGGGAGGAAGCGGATGCGCTGTCCGATGTCGGCTTCCATCAGCGGTTCGGGCTGCAGTACCACTGGCACCGCTACGAAGATCGCTCCTGGGACCAGTATCTGGCCCGGTTCAACAGCAAACGCCGCAATCAGCTCAAGCGGGAGCGTCGGGAGCTCGAACACCAGGGCATCGAGATCGAGACGCTCGAAGGACCTCGGCTGGCTGGCATGGGCCCCACCGCTTTCCGCTTGTACAAGTCGACCATCGACAAGCTGTATTGGGGCCGCCAATACCTGACCCTCAAGGCGTTCGAGTACTGGGCCGAGCACCTGCAGGACCGATTGCGGCTGGTCGTGGCCCGGGATCCGGACGGGGAGGTGGTCGCGGGCGCCGTCAACTTCGAGAAGGACCGGCGCCTCTATGGTCGCTATTGGGGGTGTTTTCGCGAGCTACGGCACCTGCACTTCAACGTTTGCTACTACCATGGGATCGACGAGTGCCTGGTACGGGGGCTCGACGTATTCGAGCCGGGCGCGGGGGGCGAGCACAAGCTCGTGCGCGGCTTCGAGCCTACGGTCATGTACAGTGCTCACCATCTTCGGGATCCCCGGGTCGACGACGTGGTCCGCCGCCACCTCGCGCGCGAACGGGAAATCGTCCTCTTGGAGCGGGAACAGCTGCTCGACGCTCTCGGGATGAGGCGCGGCCTTTGACCCCGTCGCGCCGCGAGCGGCGGCCCAGCGCGTCGACGAGGGTCGCGACGCGCCCGGACGGCCCCCAGCCTAGACGCGCCCGGCGGAGGGCGTTCGCGTGTCGAGCTGCAGGGCGTGGATCGGCCCCTTCATGGCATCGCCGAGAGCCGCGTAGACCATCTGGTGCTGCTGAATCATGGTCTTGTCTCCGAAGGCCTCGGCGACGACCTCGGCGCTGAAATGGTCTCCAGTGCCTGTGAGGTCCGTCACGGTTGCCGAAGCACCTGGGATGCCGGCCTCGATGAGCTTTCGAACCTCTTCCGTCGTCATTCGGCTCGCTCTTACCTCCCGCTGACCGCGCCCCGCAATCCCATAACTTGATCTCCTGGCTCGGGGGACCTACCAGGGGTGGTGGTGGTCCGCCCGAAACGCGACCGTCCGGCCTTTACACCGGACCTCTTCGAGGCGTCGGCGCCGCGCTCTGCTCCCCCGGTTCCCCCTCCGGAACCGACCGAGGAGTCTGACCCCCCACCGCTGCCTGCAACCGAGAGCTTCTTCGACCAGCCCTTTCGCGAGTTCGAGCACCGCGGGGGGGGAGTCCACTTGGCGGACTCCGTCCTCTGGTTCGACGCCGACCGAAAGCGGGAGCTCTCCTTCATCTCGAGCGCACACTCCGACTTCATCGGAAAGAACCGCCGGATTTTGGCCACCGACCAAACGGTGAAGATCCTGACCAAGGGCACCGGCCGGATCGACGCTCTGACCTCGCCGTATCGACGCAGCTTCATGCTGGGACCTCTGCAGCTCGAGATGCACCCCGCGGGCCGCATGCTCGGCTCGGCGCAGCTGCTCGTTCAACGTGACGGTCGGCGGATCCTCTACACCAACGACTTCATCACGCAGCGCCTTTCGACCTGTGAACGGGCCCGACCGATCGACTGTGACGTGCTCGCCCTGCCCGCGACGTACGGGCGCCCAGCTTATCGCTTCCCGCCGCGCGAGGAAGCCATCGAGCAGATCGTCGACTTCGTCGAGCGGACCTTCGATGACAAGTCGACGCCGGTTCTTCTCGCGCCCAAGCTCGGGACCGCTCAGGAGCTGATCTATCTCCTGTCCAAGCGCGGGCTGCGCATTCGCGCCCACCGCTCCATCCACGACGTCGCGAAGGTCTACGCCACGTTGGGCGTCGACGTCCTGGCCGCCCGGCGACTCCAGGGGCAGCCGGCGCGAGACGAGATCGTGGTCGTGCCTCCGATCCTGCGCCACGACATGCAGGTTCGACGCATCAAGCGGTTTCGGACGGCGCTGATCAGCGGTCGAGCGGTCGAACCCGACCACGTTCTTCACATGCGGGTGGACGAAGCATTCGCCCTCGGCGAAGCCGCAGACTACCGAGAGCTCGTCGACTACGTACGCGCCACGGGTGCTCGGGAGGTCTATGTGACGTCCGGGTACGCCGAGGAACTCTCGGATGAGCTGCGACGAACCGGCCTGCGGCTGTATCCGGTCGTGCCACCGGAGCAGCTGCCCTTGTTCGGTCGCTGACCACGCTTACGGCAGCCCCAGGGCCCACAGCACGAAGACCACCGCCGCGAACGTCCCGGTGGCGACGGCCACTCCGACAAGCAAGGACCGCTCCCAGCGGCGGTCCGGTGGCTCGCGCTTCGCCTCGCGCAGCCGAAAGGTCGCTCCCCGGGGACGCCGAAGCCGGGCCGAGCCGCTCCTTGGTCGAGCCGGTGCCGCCCGCGGGGGAGTCCCGTCCACGACCGTGGTTTCCTCGTCCTGCTCGGTCGACCGAGGACCGGTGGCTTCGTCCTCGTCGCGATGGGTGGTCTCCTCGTCGTTGGACGGAGGAATGGGCCCCGAGATCTCGACGGTCGGGGATTCCGGAACCGGGGCTCCCGTGATGGTGAGCGTGAGGATCGACGAAGACGTCTCGCTGTCGTCGTCGGTCGAAGCCGGGGGAGGGAGTGCGTCTCGGCTGGCCGAGGCGACGAGCTCTTGGAGCTGCTTGGGGTCGAGCTCCAGGGTCCCTTCGATCGGCAGCTCGCCGCGCCCAAACATGGAGCGCTGTTTCTGCCGACTGGTGACGATGATCAGCGAGTCTTGAACCTCGCCGTCGAACTCCGACAGGTCGGGGATGTCGTCGGGAGCGTGCGGGTCAGTCGGGTAGAGGTCCCGCAGGTAGTTGGCCAAGCTGTGCGGCGAACTGTTCTTGGTTCGAAGCCCATCCACCGCCGCCTTCATCTCACGCGCGTCGGCGAAACGGTCCTCACGGTCGGCGGCGAACGCCCTGACGATCAGCTCGTCGACCTCGCTGGGGAGCGACGGCAGCACGCTTTTCGGTCGGCGGTGGTCGGGATTGAGCACGCGCTCCCAGAGGGTGGACTGGTCTTGCTCGTCGACCAGGCGCTCTCCCGTGAACACCTCGAACAGCATGACCGCGGCCGAGTACAGGTCGGCGCGGCCGTCCAGCGGAAGGTGACGGGCCTGCTCGGGGCTCATGTAGCCGTACTTGCCGATGGCCAGGGAGCCGAGCGTGCGGCTGGGCAGCAGTCGCGAACGCGCGAGACCGAAGTCGATGAGCTTCACGCTGCCGTCGAAGCCGATCAGAACGTTCTGAGGAGAGACATCCCGATGAACCAGCTCCATGTGCCGGCCGGTCTCGTCGACGAGTTCGTGCACGTAGCCCAGGCCCGCGAGAATCTCGGAGGCGATGTACAGACCCACCTGGACGGGAAGCACCTCGTAGCGCTCGTAGGCTCGGTCGAGCACGTCGCCGAGGTCCTTGCCGTGCACGTACTCCATCGCGATGTAGTAGTCGTTCCGGACCTTTCCCGCGTCGAAGACGCGAATGATGTTCGGGTGGTCGATACGGACCATGATCTTCGCTTCGTCGGCGAATCGGCCCACGAACTCCTCTTCACCATGCAGCTCGGTGCGAATGGTCTTCACTACGCACCGCCGGTGCACACCGCGGGCGATCGCGACGTAGACATCACCCATTCCTCCGCTGGAGAGGGCCCGTTCGAGGAGGTAGCGTCCGAAAGGCCGAGGAAATCCGTCGCCATTGGAGCCCATGCGCGTGCGTCCCGTCGCCGCCGAGGCCGGCGGCAACCCCGGCTGCATGCAGCGCGGAGCGGGTCAAAACCTACCTCAATCAATTCCCGCGGAGCACCCCGGTAGCTGATAAGCTCGACGGCCGATGACCCGCGACATCGTTCTATCGATCGACCAAGGCACGACCGGAACCACGGTTCTCGCGGTGGACGCCGAGCTGCGCGTTGTTGCACGGTCCACCCACGAGTTTCGGCAGATCTTCCCCCGACCGGGTTGGGTCGAGCACGACCTCGACGACATTTGGGCGTCGGTGCTTCAGGGGCTTCGGGCCGTTCTGAAGACGGTCGACCCGAGTCGAGTGGCGGCGATCGGAATCACCAATCAGCGCGAGACCGTCGGTCTGTGGGGTCGCGAGGATGGCCGACCGCTCCATCACGCGATCGTCTGGCAGGATCGGCGCACCGCCGACCTGTGCCGGAGGCTCGAAACCGACGGCATGGGTCCTCGCATCCAGGAACTGACCGGCCTGGTCATCGACCCTTATTTCTCGTCCACCAAGATTCGGTGGCTGCTGGACAACGTCGACGACGCGCAGCGGCGCGCCGAGGCGGGTGAGGTCATGATCGGGACCATCGATTCCTTTTTGGTCCACCGTCTGACGGGCGGCCAAGCCCTCGTCACCGACGTGTCGAACGCCAGCCGGACGATGTTGATGGAGCTGGCGACGCAGAGCTGGTCGGACGAGCTGTTGGAGGCTTTCTCCATCCCGAGCGCGGCTCTCGCCGAAATCCGGTCCTGTTCGGAGGTCTACGGGGCCACTCGGGGAGTTCCTGGCCTACCGGACGGTCTTCCCATCGCCGGGATGGCCGGGGACCAGCAGGCAGCGCTGTTCGGTCAGGCGTGTTTCGCCAAAGGGGACGTCAAGTGCACCTACGGGACGGGAGCCTTCATCTTGATGAACACGGGTACTTCGATCGCCCGCTCGCGGCATGGCCTGGTCTCGTCCGTGGCCTGGAAGTTCGGCGACCAACCGCCGACCTTCGCGCTCGAGGGATCGGTGTTCGTCGCCGGGGCCGCCGTTCAGTGGTTGCGGGACGGCCTCGGCCTGATCCCGGAGGCCCCGGCCATCGAGGCACTCGCGGCCAGCGTTCCCAACTCCGAAGAGCTCGTGTTCGTTCCCGCCTTGACCGGTCTGGGAGCGCCTCACTGGAGGCCCGAGGCGCGGGGAGCCATCGTGGGCATCGGGCGTGACACGACCGCGGCCCACCTGGCGAGAGCGACCCTCGAAGGGATCGCGCTCCAGGTCTACGAGGTCGTGAAGGCCATGGAGGAAGACGTTGGCCACCTGAACCCGATCCGGGTCGATGGGGGGGCGAGCGCCAACGACCTGCTCATGCAGCTCCAGGCCGACCTGGCTCGGCAGCAGGTGGTTCGCCCGCAGATGCTCGAAACCACCGCCGCGGGGGCGGCCTTTTTGGCGGGTTTGTGTGCCGGAGTCTTCGATTCGGTGGACATGATCGCCGACAGCTGGCGAGAAGAGCGCACCTTCGACCCCGGCCCGAGCGATGTCGTCGAAGCGCTCATCGAGAAGTGGAAAATCGCGCTGACCAAGCTCTGAACTCGGAATTCGAGCGCATCGACCTCGGCGAAGAGTCCTGGGTGGACTACCACCCCACGTGGCTGCCGTCCGAAGAGCAGGCTCGCTTTCACCAACTGCTGGTCGGGGAGACCGCGTGGGAAGCCCGGGCCATCAACATCTTTGGTAAGTCGGTGATGCAGCCGCGGCTCATCGGCTGGGCGGGCTCGGTTCACTACCGGTATTCCGGGCAGACTCTAGAACCTCGGGTATGGGGGCCGAACCTATCGGCCCTTCTGGACCGCGTCTGCCGCGACACGGGCCTGGTCTTCAATCATGCCCTCCTCAACCGGTACCGCAACGGCCGCGACAACATGGGCATGCACGCCGACGATGAAAGAGAGCTCGGCTGGGAGCCGACGATCGCCGCGGTATCGCTCGGCGTTCGGCGCCGCTTCGTCCTCGCGTCGAAGAAGCGAAAGCGACAGCGGGTCTCCATCTGGCTCGAGCCGGGAAGCCTGATGGTGATGTGCGGCCGAACGCAGCATCGCTTCCGTCACGGCGTGCCTCGTCAGGATAGGTTGCAAGAGGAGCGGATCAACGTCACGTTCCGCATGCTCGTGCGCCCCCCGCCTCGCCGCTTGTGGGCTCCGCCTGCCGCCGCCCCGGGTGGCTGATGCGGGGTTTTGCCTCTTACGGATTCGGCTCGCGGCCGGGGGCGCGCATGTGGCAATTCCGTGAA
This sequence comes from uncultured Myxococcales bacterium, assembly GCA_964473255.1. GTDB lineage: Bacteria > Myxococcota > Kuafuiibacteriia > Kuafuiibacteriales > Kuafuiibacteriaceae > Kuafuiihalomonas. The sequence goes on from CAYYOT010000003.1 coordinate 144,935, forward strand.
TGCGGTCGTAGAGCCGCGGCACGAAGGTAGAGCGTGGGCGGGCGCGAACATCCCGAAGCATGGCTGCTCGCGGAGCTCGTGGACCGAGGTCCCGAGGCCTTGTCTCCGGAGATGGTCGAGGTCCGCGCCCATGTAGCGTCGTGCCCGAGCTGCACGGAGCAGCTGCGCGCCGTGCGCGCCGCCGTCGAGGCGTTGGCCCGGCTACGCGAGCGCGACCAGGACGAGCTGTCGGCGCGACGCCTGGAAGCGGACGTGCGGGCCGCTCTGGGACCCGAGGGGCGCGCATTGCCGCCGACCTCCGTCGAAGACACGAGCACCACGATGCCGATGTCCGTCGTTCGCGATCATCGGGAGCGACTCGGTGGGCGGGAGCGAGTGGTGCGAGCCACGGCCGTTGCGGCCGTGGCCGTGGTGGGGCTGGTCGGCGTTGCCGTCGCCGGCGGCCTCATCATGCGGGTGCGCGAACCGATCGCCGGGGCTCCGGCCGAAGTTCAGCTTCCATCCGGAGTCCGCATCCAGCTCGGACCCAACACCGAGGTCGACATTCACGACGAGTCGGGGGCCGTCACGCTACGCCAGGGTGAGGTTGAGGTCCGGACGACGGAGGCTTCCGCTCCGCAACCGCCGTCGAAGGTTCAAGGGCCCGGTTTCCGGGTCGAGGCCGACAGCCGCGACTACTCGGTGGCCTTCAAGGCAGGACAGGCTCGTGTGGAGCCACGCGAGGGTCGGGTGACGGTCGAAACTCCGTCCGGACGCACCGAAGTCGAGTCCGGGACCGAGTGGTCGAGTCCGGTCGAGACCGTGAGCAGCCCGGGAGATACGTCGATCACGGTCATCGACGCGCCTCCGGCTTTCGAAGCGACCCTCAGTTCGGCCCAGCGCGCATTCTACGAGCAAAGCGACCCCGAACAGGCCGCGCACCTCGCCGCGAAGGCCCACGAACTCGCGAACGTCCGAGCTCAGGCACGGCGCGCCGAGCGCGTGTGGTGCGATGCGCTCATCGCGAGTGGCGCTTACGAGCAGGCGGTCGTCACCTGCGCGCTTCTCCTCGACGATCCGAATCTCGAGCGAGCACGGATCATGCACTTCACGCTGGGAAATCTGTATCGCCTGCATCTCGGAGACTGCGCCGCCGCCATCCCGCACTACCGTGAAGCCCGGAACTTCCCGGCCGACAGTCTCTACGGCACCCGCGCTCTTCTGTACGGCGCCGCCTGCGCCTACCAGCTGGGTGACGTCGAAAGCGCTCGCGCGGACGTCACGGTCTTGCGCGCGCGCTCCGAAGTCGCACCTCTCGAGGTGGTCGAGCACGAGCTCTCGGCGCTCGAAGAGCGTCTCAGTCGAGTCCCGGGAGCGTCTTTGCGCTAGCGTCCTTCGGGTCGCGGACCACGAATGGCGGGTTGACGAGCGTCTCCGTGTTGTACGGGAGAGCGACACCGGACGGGACGGAGACCACTTCGAGCCCTTGCTCGCGGCACAAGCAGTCCCCGGCGGCGACGTCCCACTCCATTGTCGGGCCGAGACGCAGATACAGGTGGGCTTCGCCCTCAGCCATGCGACCGAACTTGATGGCCGAGCCGACCCCTTCGCAGCGCTCGACGCCCAGTCGCTCCAGGTACCGGTCCGTCGAGCCTCCACTTCGGTGCGATCGCGACACCAGCGCCGTTCGGTCCCGAGGCGGCGTTCGCGGCCCGAGGCGGCGCTCACTGCCCGTGGAAGAAACGTAGGCACCGCCCCCGCGGACCGCCGACCATGTCGTTTCCAGCATGGGTGCGTGTATCACTCCGAGACTGGGCACCCCGCCGGAGACCAGAGCCACGATCACGGCGAACTCATCGGTGCGATTGACGAATTCCTTGGTCCCGTCGAGCGGGTCCACGAGCCAGAATTCGGACCAGCGGCACCGCTCGGCGAACGGTGCTGCCTTGGTCTCTTCGCTGAGGATGGGAACGGCGTGGATCTCGGCCAGCCCGGCCATGAGCACGGCTTCGGAGGCGAGGTCCGCTTCCGTTATGGGCGTACCGTCTTCTTTTTGGGTGGGGGCCGAGCCGCCGCGCTCGTACAGTTCCCGCACGCGATCTCCCGCGGTGCGGGCCAGCTCGACGACGTGCGTTCGGAGTTCCTCATGGTTCATCGGTCCGACCTCTGTACATGGTCGACGGCATAAAGTAGTGGCCAAACCTCGCCATGCGCATCATCGTGACCGGCGGTAGCGGGTTCATCGGCTCGGCCGTCATCCGGTACGTCATCCAGCAGACCGACGACGAGGTCGTCAACGTCGACAAGCTCACCTATGCGGCCCCCCCGGGTGCTCTCGCCGCAGTGGAGACCGATGGACGGTATCGATTCGAGCACGTCGACGTGTGCGACGGAGCGGTGGTGGCCGAGCTCTTCGCTCGCTACGAACCCGACGCGGTCATGCACTTGGCCGCGGAATCGCACGTCGACCGCAGCATCGATAGCCCGGCCGATTTCATTCAAACGAACATCGTCGGAACCTACGTCCTCCTGGAGACCGCTCATACCTATTGGAAAGGGCTGCCCGCGGATCGTCAGCGGGCCTTCCGGTTTCACCATATCTCGACCGACGAGGTCTTCGGTTCACTCGGCCCATCGGGTCTGTTCACGGAAGTGACGCCGTACGCCCCGAACTCGCCGTATTCGGCTTCGAAGGCGTCCTCCGACCACCTGGTCCGCGCCTGGAACAAAACGTTCGGGCTACCGACCATCACCAGCAACTGTTCGAACAACTACGGGCCCTTTCAGTTTCCCGAGAAGCTGATTCCCCTCATGACGATCAACGGGCTCGTGGGTCGACCGCTGCCCGTCTACGGCCGCGGCGATAACGTCCGGGACTGGCTGTACGTCGAAGACCACGCTCGAGCGCTGCTGACGGTCCTCAAGCGAGGCGACGTGGGTGAGACCTACAACGTCGGGGGACATAACGAGAAGACCAACCTCGAGGTCGTCGAAACGCTGTGTGACCTGCTCGATCGGGTCGAGCCGCGCCCGGGTGAGCCGCCCCGCCGGGAGCTGATCACTTTCGTCGAGGACCGTCCCGGCCACGACAAGCGCTACGCGATCGACGCGTCGAAGATCGAACGAGAGCTGGGATGGCGTCCAAACGAGACCTTTGAGTCCGGGATGGAGCGCACGGTCCGCTGGTACGTCGAGCATCGAGCGTGGTGGGAGGAGATCGGGAAAACCCGGTACAAAGGGGAGCGGCTGGGGACGAAGAAGGCCGATTGAGTCATCCGAGGACCCGAAAGGAATCGGGTCGACGCGATTGGGCGTTCGGAACTTGACCCTCGCGGTAGGTCTGACGACAACGGGGACCAAGGATGAACCTTACGTAAAGGTGAGGTTCAGAGATTGACTGTGGTCCAGCGCACAGAGATTCCCAACGGCGCCGCGCCCCTGCCGGCGACCCTGAAGATTGGCGACCTTGCCAAGCGGGCCAACAAGAGCGCTCGGGCGCTCCGGCTATACGAGGAACTGGGGCTCTTGGGGCCGGCGGTCCGCACCGAGGGTGGGCATCGGCTCTACTCGGCAGACGCCCTCACTCGACTGCAGTGGATCGACCGCATGCAGCTCCTCGGCTCCTCGCTGCCGGAGATCAAATCCTTTCTCGACCGGCTCGACGATGCTTCGTCGGGCCCCACCGCAATGTACGAGGTCAAGCTGGCGTTCGAGGAAAAGCTGGTCGACGTCCGGAGCCAGCTCGCTGCGCTGCGTGCCGTCGAACGCGACATCCTCGACAGCCTGGCCTACCTCGAGACCTGCCACGACTGCTCCTCGGATAGCGGCCTGGAGCTGTGCCGGGGCTGCGACCAAAGCCATCCCGTCCAAGAGCCCCTACTGATCCGGGGAATTCATAGTGACGGCGAAGGACGACGAAACCCATGACCATCAAATTTCCCATCTACATGGACAACAACTCGACCACGCCTTTGGACCCGCGGGTTCGCGAGGCGATGGCGCCCTATGAAGACGACCGCTTCGGCAACGCAGCGTCGCGCTCGCACGCGTTCGGGTGGATCGCCGAAGAGGCCGTGGAAAAGGCGCGGGAGCAGGTCGCCGACCTGATCGGTGCCGCGAGCCCCGAGATCATCTTCACCAGCGGCGCGACCGAGTCCGATAACCTCGCTCTCAAAGGCGTGGCTCACATGTATGGCATGACCGATGCCGAAAAGATCATGCTCGAGACCATCGCTCGCGGTCATGTGGACGGCACACTCGCCAACGCAGAGTCTCTCGTTCCATCCCGATTTGGGTCCCTGGACTTCGAGGCGATCGCCGCCGAAGGCGGCGCTGCGTACTTCGCGGGCCGCGGTGACCACATCATCACCGTCGAGACCGAGCACAAAGCCATCCTGGACAGCGCAAAGCGGCTGGAGAAAGAGGGCTTTCGGGTGACCTACCTGCCGGTGCAGGAAAACGGGCTCATTCGGCTGGAAGACCTGAAGGCGGCGATCACCAAGAAGACCATCTTGGTCTCGGTGATGTTCGCCAACAACGAGATCGGGGTCATCCAGCCCGTCTCCGAGATCGGCGCCATCTGCCGCGAGCACAAGGTGCTGTTCCACACCGACGCGGTTCAGGCGGTCGGCAAAGTGCCGATCGACGTCAATGAGATGAACATCGACCTGCTGTCCATCTCGGCGCACAAGATGTACGGGCCGAAGGGCGTCGGAGCGCTCTACGTCCGGCGTCGTCGGCCGCGAGTCCGGGTGGAAGCCGTCATCGATGGCGGTGGGCACGAGCGAGGGATGCGGAGCGGCACGCTAAACGTCGCCGGTATCGTGGGGCTCGGGGCTGCAGCCGAGTTCGCCGCCAGAGACATGCAGGAAGAGTCGGCTCGGCTCGACCGGCTGCGGAAGCGGCTCTGGGACCGCATCTCGGGCTCGCTGGACGAGGTCTACCTCAACGGTGACGAGGCGGCCCGGCTGCCGGGGAACCTCAACATCTCTTTCGCCTTCGTGGAGGGTGAAGCGATGATGATGGCCATCAAAGACGTCGCCGTCTCATCCGGCTCGGCCTGCACGTCCGCATCCCTCGAGCCGTCCTACGTCCTTCGGGCGCTCGGGGTCGGCGACGATCTGGCCCACAGCTCGATCCGATTTGGCATCGGCCGTTTCACCACGGAAGAGGAGGTCGACTACGTCGCCGACCTGGTGGTGGAGAAGGTCAACAAGCTTCGAGCGATGTCCCCGCTTTACGAAATGCACCAGCAAGGTGTCGATCTCAACAGCATCGAATGGGCGGCGCACTGAGCGACGCGGAGAAAGAACATGGCTTACAACGACAAAGTTATCGATCACTACGAAAACCCCCGCAACGTAGGCACGTTGGACGGTGAAGACCCAAACGTGGGAACCGGCCTCGTCGGTGCTCCCGCGTGCGGCGACGTGATGCGACTTCAGATCAGGGTCAACGACGAAGGCATCATCGAAGATGCGCGCTTCAAGACCTTCGGTTGTGGCTCGGCCATCGCTTCGTCATCCCTCGTGACCGAATGGGTAAAGGGCAAGCCGCTCGAGTACGCCGAGCAGCTGAGGAACACCGAGATCGTGCAGGAGCTTTCGTTGCCGCCGGTCAAGGTTCACTGTTCGGTCCTGGCCGAAGATGCCATCAAGGCAGCGGTGGCCGACTGGCGTAAGAAGAAGCAGCCCGCGGCGACGGCGACGGCGACGGCGACGGCAACGGCGACGGCGACCGAGGACTGAGAAAGAGACGGTTCGAATGGCAGGCCTGCCCATACTGCAAAAGCGACGTGAGGCCACCGGCACTCTCGGAGTGACCACGGCGGCTGCCGGTGCGATCCTCAAGTACCTCCGGGACAATGGCGCACCGGAGAACGCCGTCCTCCGAGTGGGCGTTCGGGGGGGTGGATGTAGCGGCCTCCAGTATTTCCTGGACGTCGAGACCGATACGCGTCCGACGGACAAGATCATCACGAAGGACGGCGCGACCGTCCTCGTGGATCCCAAGAGTTTGATCTTTCTTCAGGGGTCGACGCTCGACTACGTCACGGGTCTCATGGAGTCCGGTTTCAAATTCATCAACCCGCAGGCGGGTAAAGGCTGTGGTTGCGGCGAGTCCTTCACCCCCGTTTGAGTCTCGAGAGCCCATGAATTGTTGGTCCTGCGGTTCGCCGCCCGGTGACGGGCGGCGCTGCGCCTCGTGCGGAGCTCTCCAGCCGATCGACCCTCGGGCAACATCCTTCGACGTCCTGGGGCTGCCCACTCGCATGGCGCTGGACCGAGTGACTCTCGAACGAGCGTTCCGAGACGTTTCCCGTGACGTTCATCCCGACCGTTTTCGCGCCGGACCGGCCGTGGAGCGGCGCTTGGCTCTGGAGCATACGACGGCGGTGAATCAGGCCTTCCAAACGCTCAAAGACGACCGTCGGCGCGCCGAGTACCTTCTCCGCCAGCAGGGCATCGACATCGGCTCGGAGGAGCACCGGACGTCCGATCCGGAGCTTCTCATGGAGATGATGACCCTCACCGAATCCATCGATACCGTGGGGTCGCCGACCGACCTCGACCGTCAGCGTGAGCGGCTCGAACACCAGAAGGCCGAGATCTTGCGTCGAGCGACCGCCTTCTTCGACGACGCGGTCGGAACACGCGAGTCGGTCGCTCGTGATCTCGAGCGATTGCGGTATCTGGAGAGGCTCGGGGAGCGCGTGGAGGGTCGTCGAGCGGAGCTTCAATCATGAGTTTGCTGCAGATCGGACAATCGAAGAAGGAGTGCGCAGGGCAGGTTGCGGGAATCGATCTCGGAACGACGTATTCGCTGGTCGCCATCGTCCGCGATGGCTCGCCGGTGGTGCTCGAGCAAGAGGATGGGACTTCGAGCGTGCCCTCCGTGGTTTGGTATGGCGAAGACGGCCAGGTCGAGGTGGGTCGAGCCGCGCGCGACCGCGCCGCCGACCGTGCCGGCCGCACGATCGCCTCGGCCAAGCGGTTCATGGGCCGGGGACAAGCCGAATCCCAAAGCCGCGATGAGCTGAGCCCCTATCGATTCGCAAGCGAAGCGGACGGACCCGTCGTCCACTTCGATCTGGGGCCCGACGCGCGGGTCACGCCGGTCGAGGTTTCGGCCCAAATCCTGAGGGTCTTGAAGACTCGGGCCGAAACCGAGTTGAGCTCCGGTCTCGACGGTGTCGTCATCACGGTGCCCGCCTACTTCGATGATGCTCAGCGCCAAGCCACGAAGGACGCGGCCCGCATCGCCGGCCTGAACGTTCTGCGTTTGCTCAACGAGCCTACGGCGGCGGCGTTGGCCTACGGCCTCGACAAGAAGAAAGAGGGTCTTTTCGCCGTCTTCGACATGGGTGGCGGCACGTTCGATATCTCACTGCTCCGGCTGGAAGGGGGAGTCTTCCAAGTGTTGACGACCGGAGGTGACTCAAGGCTCGGTGGCGACGACTTCGATCGGGCGATCGCCGAGCCGTACGTGAGAGAGCTGGGTTATGAGCCGCACGACGCGCCCGTAACGCTGGCCGCGGCGGCCCTGGCCGCGGCGCGTCGAGCGCGGGAGGAGCTGACGACCCGCGACTTCGCTTCGGTCGACATCGACGGGCGCACGTGGACTTTGACGCGCCCCGAGATGGAGGAGCGCATCCGCCCGGTGCTGATGCGGTGCCGGCAGCCCGTCGACCAGGTCCTCGGGGATGCGGGGGTCGCTGGCTCGGAGCTCGACGGCGTCGTTTTGGTCGGAGGGGCCACCCGGGTCCCCGCGGTCAAACGGTTCGTGGCGGACGTGTTCGGCCAGGTACCGCTCGATGACCTCGACCCCGACAAGGTCGTAGCCTTGGGAGCCGCGGTCCAGGCCGACGTTCTCGGCGGCGCCGGACCGCGGGACGACGTCCTCCTTCTCGACGTGCTGCCGCTCTCGCTGGGCGTGGAGACGATGGGGGGCGTGGCCGAGAAGCTTCTTCACCGAAATCAGACGATACCCGCCACGGCTGCCCAGGAGTTCACGACCTATGCTGACGGTCAGACGGCGATGGACATCCACGTTGTGCAGGGTGAGCGGGAGATGGTTTCGGATTGTCGCTCGCTCGCGCGATTTCGGCTGACCGACCTACCGCCGATGAGCGCGGGCATGGCGCGGATCGTCGTAACCTACGACGTCGATGCCGACGGCATTCTCCACGTTTCCGCGGAAGAAGCGGCGTCGGGCACCCGGGCGTCCATCGAAGTGAAGCCTTCCTACGGCCTGGATGACGACACGGTCGAGCGCATGATCTTAGACAGCCTGGAGCACGCCGAAGACGACGTGCACGCGAAGGTCTTGTCGGAGGCACGCGTCGAGGCCGAACAGATCCTGCACGCGATCACCAAAGCCTTGGCCGACGATGGCGGCCTGCTGACCGCGGCGGAGCGCGTCGAGATCGACCGAGCCGTGGAGGCGGTGAAGACCGCCGTCGCGGGAACCGACACCGTTCGTATTCGCAACACCGTGGAGCGTCTCGACGAAACCAGCGCTGAGTTTGCAGTCCGGCGGATGAATCGATCGATCGCGGAAGCTCTCACCGGCCGATCCGCCGAGAGCATGTAGGCGTCGACCGCGTGGGGTGTGAGGTGCCCTCGGGCCTTCGCACTTCGGCCTTCAGCGGGGAGTCGACAAGTGATCTCAGGGTCCCCTTGTCGCTAGACTCCCAGGGTCGGCTCAGGTCGACCGGTACCGATGAGGCGAGACGTTCCCACCGGCGACATCGTCCGCTCCGTCCGCACGTGGATCGGGAGCACGCATGGTCGCTATCGACTCACTTCCATCGTGGCCCACGACGACGCGACCGTGACCTTCGGCGCCGAAGAGTCGAAGGGACGAGCGGTCCGCAAAGTGCGGATCTTGGCGGCGCTACCCGAGACGTGGTCGCGAGCGAGCCTTCGCCAACGATTCGAGCGAGAGGTACGGATCGGTCTGGACCTGAGCGAGCACGCCAACGTCATGGCTCCGATCGACATCGTGGAGATCGAGGGGCGCCCGGCCATGGTTTTCGCTTTCGACGTAGGGCCGCACTGGTCGACCGTGTTGGAGCGAGCGCACGAGGGTGGTTGCCTGGTTCCACCGAGCGTGACCCTCACCGTGGCGATCCGTGCGGCCGAAGGCCTCATCCACGCTCACGGGCGACAGACCAGCGAGCGGGTCATCGTCCACGGGTCGCTGCGCCCCAGCGCCATTCGCGTGTCCGCTCGGGGCCAGGTTCGGGTAGCGGACTTCGGTCGGGAGCATGCCCCGGTTCCGGTGAGCGCGCTCCGTTTTCGGGCTCCCGAGCAGTTGCTCGGCAGCAACCCCACGCCAACCAGCGACGTGTACTCGCTGGCGGTGGTGGTCGCCGAAACCCTGGGCGGACGGCCCCTGTACCAAGGCAGGGACGTAAAAGCCCTGGTCCACGCCGTCGTTCGGGGCAACCGACCGCCGATCGAGCGATACCTGACCTTTCGCGCCACGGAACTGGAGACAACCCTGGAGGCGGCGCTCAACCCAGACCCGCTCCGGCGGACCCAAACTGCCGTGGAGCTGCGCAGCGCCCTCGAGCGCTCGCTGGCCCAGCTTGCAAGCCTGCCCGATGACGATGAAGTCGTGGAGTTCGTTCAACGGATGTCGCTGTCTTCGAACGGACGGTCGACTGCCGCTCCCTTGTCCGAGGCTCGCCCGATGATCGTCACGCCGCGCGCGGCCGCGCCGCTCGAGCCCGAGTCCTTCAGTCAGGATCTCGTTGCCCCGAACGCCGATTCATCAGCTCTTCTCGACCCGGTGCTGGCCGTCGCTCACCAGGCCCTCGGTGCGCCGCCGGAGCGTCCGACCATTCGAGAGACCTCTCGGCGGCGGAAGGTCCAAGGCGGAGCGCGAGCGAAGCTCGCGCCTCTCGTGGCCGCCGCCCTTGCGTTGCTCTTCGGGTAGGGGCGGCGGAGAGGGCAGCCGGGGGGCGTCAGTAGATGAAGGTTCCCGACAGGAAGAGCGTTCCCGAGTTGGTCTCCGGCTCGGCGGGGGCGAACGGGAACACGGCGTTCGACGAGTTGCTGCCGTTCTGCACGAGCGCCTCCTGGAACACCTGGAAGCCGGTCGACACCCGCCAATTGGCGTTGAACGTGTAGAACACCGACATGGCTCCGAAGAAGAGCCACTGGGAATTCGGGGCGTTGGGGTCGGAGAACTGGCTGTCGATGTCCGACCCGATCGGACCGCCCGTCGCGATTTCGTTACCGTTGGCGTCGACGAAATCCGTCGTCGGCTGCGCCTGGTGGAGACGGTTGTAGAAGGCCGTGAGCGACAGTGCGAAGCCCAGGCCATTGTTCAGGAGGTACTGAACCGCGGCGCTGGGGATGATCGAGTACTCCAGGTTGAACCGATCGCTCGCGCACTCGCCGGAGGCCGTCGATGCGGTGGCACCGCAAGCGGCGACCCGGGAGGCGCTCTCGCCTTCATCGAAGGAGGGCGTCGAGGGGCCGAAGTCGTATCGGAACGTACCCGCCAGTGACGTCACGATCGTGCCCGGCCCGACGTTCTTGAACAGCTTGGTCATCGAGATGCCGTTGTCCCAGCGGAGAACGCGGTCGAAGGACTGCGCAGCGTCGGAGGTGGGAAGGCGAGCGATGGAGCGCGCACCGAAGATGATGCCCGTGACCTTTTCTCTGTAGAGGCTTCGGCCGAGGAGTCCGAGCTGGACATCGCGGAAGTAGAACTGCCGCTGGCCCGTCCCGCCGTTCGGGTCGAGGGCCGCATTGGTCAGCGTCTGGTCGAAGGTGATCAGACCGAAGGCGTCGAGGCGGCCCTGCCAGAGGTTCGTGAGCTTGTAGAACGCGTTCGCGACGAAGGAGTAACCGAAGAGCGGGTCGTTGTTCTGCTCGGCGAACACCGAGGAACCGAGGGTCGTGCTCAGGGTGGCGGAGATGAGCCACGGCTTGCCGCCGCTGGTCACCACGGGGGAGGCCGCGCCCAGGGCCGCGGCGCTCGCCTCGCCGGCTCCGTCGCCGTCGCCGGCCGCGCCACCAGCAGCAGCGCCACCGGCAGCAGCGCCACCGGCGGCCGCGCCGCCCTCGCTGGCGCCGCCCGCTGCTGCTCCACCGGCGGCCGCGCCGCC
>CAYYOT010000004.1:0-148501 GCA_964473255.1 uncultured Myxococcales bacterium
CGCCGAGCGTTTCGTCGGGACGCCCCAGCGGGGTGGATTTCGCATTGAGGGCGTTCCGGCGGGTCCCGCTCTCGTGCGCCTCATCGCCGATTCGGCGGTCTACTTTCGTCGTCGGTCCGAACGCACGCGGGAGGTCACGGTCGTCGACGGGGGCGTCGCTTCCGTACACTTCCGCCCGCTTCGAGAGTCGGACCTGCAGGGCATCGTGGTGGGCATCGACGATCAGGTCGTTCCGGGCGCTACCATCGAGCTCGACCGCCGAAGGGACGAGCCGCTCGAGGCCAACGCTCGCGGCCGCGTGTCCTACGCCGCGCGTCTCGGTGACCGTCTGCGTGTGCGGGGAGAACAGGTGCGCGGAGAGGGGGTCGTCGAGCTGGGCGATCTTCTCGCGGGCGTGCTTCGAATTCGGGCTCAGCTCGTCGAGGCTGGCTCCGGGTCGCTCGACCCCGAGACCGGCTATGCCTTCGAGATCGAAGGACGGGTGATACGCCTGGACACCGAAGAGCCGGTGGCCGACGCCCGGATCGTTGCCCGGCGCACGTACCGCGACCCGCCGATCCTCTCCCGGACCAGCGAGGACGGACGCTTTCGGATCTTCGCCAAGAACCGGGGGATGCCGTATCGGGTGGAGGCCCAGCACGACACCCTGGGAGTCGCTCAGGTAACCGTCGACCCCAAGAAACGAAAGAAAGTGACGGTCGTGCTGGAGCTCGAGGCAGCGGGCGCGATCGAGGGTCACGTCCTTTCATCGCAGGGAGCACCAGCGACCATGTTCAAAGTGCGATGGGGCCGACTGCGCGGCGGTGCCCTCATCGACTGGATCGGCAACAAGACCGTGGTCGACGCGGAAGGCCTGTTCTCGGTCAAAGACCTGCTCCCGGGAACCTACTCGATCGAGGTCACCACCGACGACGAAGCGCCCACGCGGGTCGGAGGCATCGACGTTCCGGAGCGAGGAGTCGCTCGGGTCACGGTCCAGCTCGAAGAACCCGGCTCGGTCAGCGGCATCGTGCTGTCAGCGGAAAGCCGAGAACCCATCGCCGACGCCCGCGTTCGTCTCGAGGGTTTCGGCGGGAGCGCCTCGGTCCAGACGGGGGGCGACGGCAGCTTCTACTTGAAAGGCCTCGCGCCTGGCCGGCGATCTGTCTTCACCCGCGCCGAGGGTCATCGCGACCGGATCATCTCGGCGATCGACGTGATCGCCGGCGACACGACCGGCCCGATCGAGATCCTTTTGACTCCGCGTCCGACGGAAGAGGATTCGGGCCTCGACTTCGTCGGTATCGGGGCAATCCTCGAAAGCGATGACGGCGGAGGGCTGGCCATTCGGCGATTGATCGAGGGGGGCGGAGCCAGCGAGTCCGGTCTCGCGCCCGGCGACCTCATCATGGCGGTGGACGGACAGAGCGTCGATACGCTGGGGTTCGACGGCTCAGTCCAGCAGCTGCGCGGTAAGGAAGGTACGACCGTGCAAGCGACGGCGAACCGCAACGGCTCCACCGAGATCATCACGATCCTGCGCCGGCCCATCTCGACCTGAGCCCAGCTCCGAGGCCGGACGACCCTACCGATGTTCGTACCGGCCGTGCCAGGCTCGAGCCGATGACGCTTCCCTTCTCTCCGCCCGTCGAGCCGATGCTCGCCAAGCTCGTACGGGACATGCCCGACGCTGACGGTCTCCTGTTCGAGCCAAAGTGGGATGGGTTTCGCGCTATCGTCTTTCGCGACGGCGACTCGGTTCACATCCAGAGTCGCGAGAAGCGGCCGCTCGAGCGCTACTTTCCCGAGCTCGTCGAAGCGATTGCGACCTCGTTTCCCGAGACCGCGATCGTCGACGGGGAAATCGTGATCGCCACGGCCTCGGGACTCGACTTCAGCGCTCTCCAGCTGCGGCTCCATCCCGCAGCCAGCCGCGTAGCGAAACTGGCGGCCGAAACCCCGGCCAGCTTCGTAGCCTTCGACCTCTTGGCGCTCGGCGATGACGACCTCCGGGGACGCTCGACGTTGGAGCGTCGACGAGCCCTGGAAGCGGCGCTCGTCGGGGCCAAACCGCCGATCTACGTTACACCGATGACGACCCACCGCGAGCTGGCGACCGACTGGTTTCATCGCTTCGAAGGCGCAGGCCTCGACGGCGTCATGGTCAAGCCCGCCGACCTCACCTATGAACCGGGTAAGCGGTCGATGCTCAAGGTGAAGCACCGGCGCACCGCCGATTGCGTGGTCGCCGGCTTTCGCTGGCACAAGAATGGGCCGGGAACCCTCGTCGGCTCTCTCCTGCTCGGGATCTACGACGGGGAAGGAGTGCTCCACCACATGGGGGTGACTTCGTCCTTCAAGATGGCCGAGCGGAAGAAGCTCCTCGACGAGCTCGAGCCCCTTCGCCCGGACGCCCTCGAAGACCATCCTTGGGCATCATGGGCGAACGCGAGCCAGGACGATGTCAGCCGTAAACCGGGTATGACGAGCCGATGGAGTCAGGGCAAGAACCTCAGCTGGGAGCCAGTCCGCATCGAGCGGGTCTGCGAAGTGGCCTACGATCATCTTCAGGACGGACGCTTCCGTCACGGGACGACGTTCGTGCGCTGGCGGCCCGACAAGAGTCCCGCTGCTTGTCGCTTGGCGCAGCTCGAGGTGTCGCCACCCTATGAGCTATCGCGGATCTTCGGCGCCGGCGGCGAGCCCCCGCCCCATTCCGACCAGGGGTCATAGTCGGGGTCGAGCGCTTCTTGGGCAGGGCGAAGCTCCTCGGGCACGTGTTGAAGGTTGATGCGGATCCGATACCACAGTGAGTGGCGTCCCCGCATGCCGTCGACCAGCACGTCCGGCGGCTGGAGATGAGGAACGACGCTGGGATGACGCTCCTTCCAGCGCTCGAGGCCAGCGAGCGCGTCGTCCTTCTTCTTCGCGCGGGCGATCTCGATCAACGGCATGCTGGACCTTCGCCGCGACGGTTGAGCTCTCGGCGGCTCGTCCGCGGTCTTCGGATGGTGAGGCGGCCACGGGGCGTCGACCGCACCTTCGGCCGCTTGCTTGGCCGCTAGCTCCAGCGCCGCCTCCAAGCTGCCCGCCGCGTCGTCCATGCCCGCGTGAAGGATCCCAACCTCATGGAAGCGCGCGGGCGCCGTCAGGAGGGTGTAGTGGCTGGGATCGACCGTGGGTACTTCATCCCAGGTCAGGGGCATGGACACCCGAGCATCGGCCGTGGGTCGCACCGAGAACGCCGCCGCCGTCGTGCGGTCCTTGGCGTTTTGGTTGTAGTCCAGGAAGACGCCTTCGCGCTCCTCCTTCCACCAGCGACTGGTCGCGATCGACGGGGCCCGGCGCTCCACCTCCCGAGCGATGGCCAGCGCCGACTGCCGAACTTCGGGAAAGGTCCACCGCGGACGGATGCGCGCGTTGATGTGTAGGCCCCGAGAGCCCGACGTCTTGGGCCACCCGACCAGGCCGAGGTCGCCGAGAACCTCCCGGACCACCATCGCCACGTCGAGCACCTGGGACCATTCGACGCCGGGGACCGGGTCCAGGTCGATTCGCAGCTCGTCGGGATGATCCAGGTCGTCGGTCTTGATGGGATGGGTATGAAGCTCGATGCAGCCTAGGTTGACGACCCAGACGAGGGACGCTGCATCTCGGAGGACGACCTCCTCCGCGGTCCGGCCCGAAGGAAAGCGGAGCGTGGTCGTCTCGATCCAGTCGGGACGACTCTTGGGCGCACGCTTTTGATAGAACGCCTCCTCGGAAATCCCGTTCACGTACCGCTTCAAGACCAACGGCCGGCCGGCCGCGGTAGCCAAAGCGCCCTCAGCCACCGACCGGTAGTAGCGGACCACGTCCAGCTTCGTATAGCCGGCCTCGGGAAAGTAGACTTTGTCCGGACTCGAAACGGACACCTCACGCCCCCCGACCTCCAGGCTGATCCGCTTCTTCATGGTGCACTCGAGCCTAAGAGGGGGCGGCCACGAGGTACAGGTAGCCGATACACATCTCGTCGTCGGAGTTGTTGCCCCAGTTCACGTCGGCGGCGGGTCGCTGAACGCCGTCGATGACCGGCTGATTCGCGTCGGTGTTGTCCCATCGACACTCGAGACGGAGGGAATCCTTGGTCGTATCGAAGGGTACCGGTTCGCGCATGATGTAGCCGGACTGCCAGTCGAAGTCCCATTCCGGAATCTCGATGACGCAATCGCGTTCGTCGTCATCACGGATGATCTCCATCTGGGCTCGGGTCCCCAGGTAGTGCATATGGAGCCCCGCGCCATGAATCTCGAGAGGCTGACTCGCCAACCAGGGGGCGAGTTCCCGCAAGAATAACGTCGCGACGAGAGGATTGAACACGACCTCGTGAGCGACGTCGGCTCGTCCCGCCGGTATGTCCATCGTTCGTTCGGTGCTCCAGTCGGGATTTGCGACCGGCAAGATGGCGGCTCGCCGCTCCACCGTCGCCGCCGTCTGCAGCAGGACCGAGGACTGGTCGGAACCCTCTCGGCCGATCCCCGTATTGAAGTGCATCTCGAGGATCACGGCACTTCCCGGCTCGACGAGAAGGCCCGTTCCCTCTGGAAACTCGATGCCGACGCTTCCGGGTGCCCACGCTCCCATCAGCTCGACCCCGCTGGCGAACACGCCGCCGAAGCACGGGAATCCCGGTCCTGCGGATCGATCGTCGAGCCGCCGGAAGCCATCGGCAGCGTCGGCGTTCACCAGGTAGGTGTTCGCGTGGTGCACGATCGAAGCATTGCCGGGCTCGAGGCCGAAGCCCGTGACGAACAAGGCCTGCTCCGCGGGCCAATCGATGACAAAGCAGTGATAGTCGTCTCGCCCTTCCGGCGTGTACGGCTCCGGAACCTGCAGCGTCATGTCGATACGGCTGAGACCGCCGAATTCACCGGGGACCGGCTCGCCAGCTTCGTCCGGGTCGCCCAACGGCGCGCCTTCGGCCACCCACGCATCGACCATGGCCACCTGCGTCTCGGTCAAACTCCGATCGTACCGATACGACCGGCAGGCGTCGTCGGGAGGCCACGGAGGCATGAGATGGTTGCGTACCTGGTTCCCGATCGCCGGAGCCAAGCTCACGACCCCGTCGGCTTTTGTGAGATCGAAAGGACCGACCGACCCCGGTTGGTGGCAGGCGACGCACTTACCGTCGATGATCGGCTTGATGTCTCGGTAGAACGTGAGGTCTTCGGGCACCACGACGGCGCCCTGGTCGGGTCGGCCGGCGTCCGTACCCCCCGCCTCCAGGTCGCTGGACTCCGAGGAGCTGCAGGCGGTGAGGACCACCGCCAGGCCCAGGCTTCCCTTTGTTCTCATCGGAGCGCACTGTAGTCTGTTGTCGTGTGGGAACGAAAGGCCGGACTCGTGGGGGCGTCGACGCGACGACGGGCTCGGCATGAGCGAGTGGTTTTTGCAGCCGTCGGCGTGAGCATCGCGACCGCGAGCTGCGGTTCGGAAGCGGAACTGATGGGCTTCGGTCCCCTGGTGACCGTCGAGAGCTGGCGAGTGGTCGGTGCCGACGAGGACCCGTTTTCCGACCGACCCGAGGCGTTTCGCTGCAGCACCGGAGGTCATGGCCCCGAAGGCGACGTCTACGAAGTCGAGACCGACAAGTGCCAGTACGTCACCGCCGTACAACCCAGTCTCGATGCCGTCGGAGCAGGGCAACGGGTGAGCTCACTCATGTGGCATCAGACCCTCGACGCCGAAAGCGACGCCGAAGCCCACGTTGCCTTTCGAATCGGCCCCCACCTCGTGTGGGAAGAACGGATACCGATTCCTTTTCCGCCCGAGAGCTACGTTTTCGACTGGGTTGCCCCGGAAGACGTCCCGCGAGGCACGCCGGTGTACCTGCATGTTCACAATCACGGAGCGAACAGCTACCGATTCGGAAGCACGGAGATCGTCGACCCATCGGCCGACCGCTGAAAGCCTACTTGCGCTTTTTCTTCTGCGACTGAAACTGAGAGACCCGATTGATGCCCAAGACCCACCCCACGATCATGAAGAGCACCACGGTGAGACCGAGAATGGCTCCGAGGAGTATCGGTGGTTCGCGAGCCTCGGGGGGAGTCGGGACTTCGTCGGCGGCGAGCGCGACCATCGACATCGAAGCCAGTAGCGCTGCGACCAGGGTTAGCCATCGCGGGCTCATGGGCCGGTAGGCTAGCCGACGGGACCAGCCGCGAAAATGCACGAAGCCGTTTCGTATCCTTTGGCCATGAACCGGTCGAATCGCCGGGCGGATCCGCTGGAAAAGGCGGCTCGCAGCGCGCGATTCGGACTGCGGCGTCAGGTCAGAAGCAAGACCGTGCTCCGCGGAGCTGCGTGATATGTCCGTTGCTCGACCACGGCCGGGGCATCGCTGAAGTGAACGACGTCTTCGGGGGCGGATAGAGCCGTATCCACGAATCTTCGCCAGGGGTGGGATGCCGGCGGAAGCTCGAAGTCGAGAGGCTCCCAATAGGCATTGAAGATCGCGTGGATCCGCTCGTTTCCCACGGTGAGGGCTAGACTGCGAGACGATTCACTCCAATCGGGCTCGCCCAAACGCACGCCATGCCAGCGGATCCTCGCCTGCTGCAGCAGCTCGCCGAGCGTCGTCCCGTGGTTGCGAGGAGGGCGCCACTCGCGGCGCCAGGTCGTGAGCTCGCGAAAGAAGCGCAAGAGGTCCGCGTGCCGCTCGACCAGGCGCCAGTCGAACCAGGAGACTTCGTTGTCCTGGGAGTAGGCGTTGTTGTTTCCCAGCTGCGTTCGCCGGATCTCATCGCCCATGAGCACCATCGGCACGCCGACCGAAATCAGGTTGAGGGTCATGAAGTTCTTGATCTGCCTCAGACGGAGGGCCTCGACCTCGGGATCGTCGGTCGGCCCCTCGACGCCATGATTCCAAGACACGTTATGGTCGTGCCCATCGCGATTGTCTTCCCCGTTCGCTTCGTTGTGCTTCCGGTCGTAGCTGACGAGGTCGTTCAGCGTGAATCCGTCGTGACACGTGATGAAGTTCACCGTCTGTTCGGGGTCGCGATCGTCTTTCTCGTAGATGTCGGGGCTGGCCATCAAGCGGTTGGCCAGAGCCGGCACCTGACCAGGGTCGCCGCGAACGAACGCGCGAACGTCGTCCCGAAAACGCCCGTTCCACTCGGACCACCTGTCACCGATGAATGTTCCGACCTGGTAGAGGCCGGCCGCATCCCATGGCTCGGCGATCAGCTTTGTCGTGGCGAGAATGGGATCCGTTTCGATGGCGAGCAGGGTCTGAGGAGCATCTTGAGGCGTGCCGGACTCGTCGCGCGCCAGGATCGATGCCAAGTCGAAGCGAAAGCCGTCGACGTGCATTTGCTCGACCCAGAACCGCAGCGACTGAAGAATCATCCGCCTGGTCACCGACTGATTTGCGTTCACGGTATTACCCGTGCCGCTGTAGTTCGCGTACGCTCCGTCCTCGAGGATGTAGTAGGTGGAGCTCTCGAACCCGCGAAGACCGAACGTCGGTCCGTCGGCAGCGCCCTCGGCGGTGTGGTTGAAGACGACGTCGAGAATCACTTCGAGACCCGCACGATGGAGTGCCTTCACCATGTCGCGAAACTCATCGAGCGGCCCCATCAAATCCTGACGTGAGCTATAGGCCGCGTGCGGGGCGAAGAACGAAACCGGGCTGTAGCCCCAGTAGTTGTGACGACCCGGCGGAGCATCGTAGGGATCGAAGGCGAACACGGGCAGGAGTTCGACCGCCGTTATGCCCAACGACTTCAGGTAGGGAATCTTTTCGATCAGGCCAGCATAGGTGCCGCGACGGTCGGGCTCGATACCCGACGTCGGGCTTTTCGTGAAACCGGCGACGTGCAGCTCATATATCACCGTGTCGGGAAAGGCGATTTGCGGCGATTCGTCGCCTTCCCAGTCGTATGTCGAAAGGTCGACCACGGCGCTACGCATCGCCGACTCCAGAGTGGAGCCGGGTCGGGAAGCCAGCATCCGATCGTAGGTCGGCGGTGTGATCACCCTTTGCCCGTACGGATCGATGAGAACCTTTTCGCCGTCGAAGTGGAGGTCTTTGGACCGGGGGCCATGAACTCGGTAAGCGTAGACCTGGCCAGCCCTGACACCATGGATGAAGGCGTGCCAGTAGTAGAAGCTCCGGTGCTGCTCAGGGGTCAGCTGAATGATCTCCGACGGGTCCCGAGCATCGACCCCGTCGAAGAGAAGCAGCTCGACCCGGTCGGCCTGCCACGCATACACGCTGAAGTTGACGCCGTCGCCGCAAAGCGTGGCGCCTAGCGGCGCCGCTCGGCCCTTTTCGATGCGCACGGCCGAACGCTAGCAGCCCCGTCCCGGGCCACACCACTGCGGGCGTAAGCCGCGGCGCCTACTTTCGATCGCTGAGCGGCACGTACTGACGAATGGCCTCTCCCACGTAACGCTGACGCGGGCGGTCGATGCGCTGATCGGGCCTCTGGATCATCTCTTTCCACTGGGAGACCCAGCCTACGGTTCGCCCCAACGCGAACAACGCCGGGAACATCGACGTGGGAAAGCCCATCAGATGGAGCGTTATGCCCGAGTAGAAGTCGACATTGGGGAAGAGCTTCCGATCCTGGAAGTAGTCGTCCTCGAGGGCGATCTTCTCCAGCTCGACGGCCAGTTCGAACAGCGGGTCGCCCTTCCGACCGGACTCCTCCAGTACTTCGTGGAACGACTCCCGCAACACTCGAGCCCGGGGGTCATAGTTCTTGTACACGCGGTGACCGAATCCCATGAGTCGGAAAGGATCGTTTTTGTCCTTGGCCCGAGCCAAGTATTCGGGAATGCGGTCCTTGGAGCCGATCTCCATGAGCATCCGCAGCGCTGCTTCGTTTGCGCCACCGTGAGCCGGCCCCCACAGGCACGCGACTCCGGCGGCGATGCAGGCATAAGGATTGGCCTGGCTGGAGCCGGCGATACGCACGGTCGACGTCGACGCGTTTAGCTCGTGGTCGGCATGGAGGACCAAGAAGCGGTTCATCGCCCGCGCGAGCGTGGGGCTGACCTTGTACTCCTCGGCCGGAAGCGAAAAGCACATGTGGAGGAAGTTGGAGGCGTAATCGAGGTCGTTACGCGGATACACGAACGGCTGTCCGATCGAGTACTTGTATGCCATCGCACAGATCGTGGGCATTTTGGCGATCAGGCGATGGGTCGCGATCTTGCGCGCCTCCTCATCGGCCACGTCCGTATCCTCGTGATAGAACGCGCTGAGCGCACCGACGGTTCCGACCATCAGCGCCATCGGGTGGGCGTCGCGGCGGTAGCCTTGGAAAAACGTCTTGAACTGCTCGTGCACCATCGTGTGGTACGTGATGGTGTGGTCGAACTCTTCGTACTCGGCCCGATTGGGAAGCTTTCCGTACAGGAGTAGGTAAGCCAGCTCCATGTAGGAAGCGTTCGCAGCGATGTCCTCGATCATGTACCCCCGGTGGAGCAGGATTCCGCGGTGGCCATCGATGAAGGTGATCGAAGAATCGCAGCTGGCCGTCGAAAGGAAGCCAGGGTCGTACACGAAGTACCCCGATTCCTTGTACAGCTTGGTCGCGTCCAGGACCTTCGGACCGTGCGTGGGGGCAAGCACAGGGAGGTCGTAGGTCGACCCGTCGGCCATCGTGAGGGTGGCCTTTTCGTCGGGGACGGCCTCTACCGTCGGTAGGTCGGGAAGCTCTTTGGTCATTTCGGTTGTCTCCAGCGCCGCGGCGCACCGCGGCATTCTTCTCTATCCGGTTCACAAGCGAGGCGCCGGTGGTCAAGACGAACGACCCGTCGGTCATAAGCTGTTTACCCTAAGGAGCCTGTTCGGTCGCTTCGGGGCGCCGAGGCGCGGGCAAGGCTACGGAGCCAGTCGATGAAGCGCGGCATCGGGTCGGCATTGCCCAGCCGACCCAACCGGGCGATGCCGCCGATATTGCCGGCGTTGATCTCGCTGATACGCGGCGTGCCGTCGTCATCGGTCAGGAAGTCATAGCCGAGCGTCCGAATGCCAGCCTCGGCGTACGCCGCCGACGTGTGGGCCACCGCCTCCCGCTCGAGCTCTGCGACCGCCGCTACGGTGGTCCGAGCTCCAGCACTGACGTTCTGCAGCCAAGAGCTGTCGCATCGACGGAGATACGCCCCGTAGATCTCACCGCCGACGACGACCACCCGCTTGTCCCCTTCGGTGACCCGCGGGAGGTACCGCATGAGGATCAGCTCTGGGTCACCGTGAGCCGCAAAGGCGAAGGCTTCGGCGGGTGTGCTGAACACCTTCGCTTCGCGGTGCAGCCCTTCGACCCGAATGTACGAGCCAGCATCCACGACCTTGAAAACGCCGCGGCCGCCAGAGCTGTTGCCCCGCTTGAGGACGCCCGCACCGAACCTGCGAAGAAACGAAGCGAGGTCAGCCGGTCCCGAAGCAACCTGCGCATCCGGGAGATAGTCCTTGGCCCTTTCGATCAGAAAACGGGCCGAGGCGAACTGCTTCTGGATGGCCGAAGGATCATTGACGAAAGGAACCTGTCGTGAGGCCGAAGTCAGGGCTTCCAAAAAGCCGTCAGGAAAGGGCTTCATCGACCGGTCGAACACGAGGTCGAACGACCTCCACGGCTCCTCCCGCGCCGGCGCGTGCCGGACGGAGAAGAAGTCGGTTTCGGAGGCGTCCGGCGGAAGCCTTCGCACCGGAATCCGCAAGCCGCCGGCCGCGGCGACCACGTCGGTGGGCATGGCAACATGGACCTCCAGCTCCGACGCACTGCGGGCGATCGTCTCCGGGACATCCGTCGAACCGCCTTCGTAAGTTGCCGGGTCGGCGACGATCAGGAGCTTCATGACGCTGAGATGGCCGACTCGGGGGCGTCGGATACGGGCTTCGGCACGAGCCGCCCCAGGTTGGCGATCAGGACACCAACCGTGACGAGACTCAGGGCCGCGAGCTGGGCGAAGGACGGGCGCTCTCCGTTCAAAAAGAATGCATAGATGATGGCAATGATGGGCGTCAGAACCGTCCACTTGGCGACCGTCGACGCCTCGACCTGACGGACCGCGGAGTACCAGAGAAGCTGGGCCACGACGATCACGACAACTGAGTACACCAGCATTATCACCCACAGCCTCCCGGCAAACGCGTCCGCGAAGTGATGCGGACCAAATAGAGCATTCGCGATGATGAAGAAGACGACGGCCGAGATGGCGTTGCGAGCGAATACGACCGTCGGCAGCTTGCATTTGCCGAGCAGACGCTTACTCAACAGCGTTACGACCGCGTAGACCAGGGTCGACAGGAGGATGAACATGTCGCCCATGGTCAGCATCGTGCCGCTGGTTCCCAGTACGGTCGCGCCCAGTCCCAAGATGATGAACCCAAAGCCGGCCCACTCCGAGCCGCGGAGCGCCTGTCCGAAAAGCGCGGCCGTCAGGATGGCGTAGAGCAGGGGCCCGAGCCGCGCGAGGAGAACCGCATTGGTCACGGAGACTGTCTCCAAAGCGGTGTAGATCAGAGCCGAAAGAAGAGCCGACAGCGCTCCGAAAACGAACAGCTCGAGGCGAGACCGCCAGTCCAGCCCTACGAGATCCTCACGGATGGGCCGCCAGCCGTACAAGCTGAGAATCACGACTCCCGCGCACGAGTTCCCGACGAACAGAACGTTGCAAAACGAGATGGGGTCCTCGATGCCCCCGCTCATCATGTCCGAGTTGGCGACGAGGAAGGCGATCAGCGGCGTACCGAGAGCCTGCAAAACCTTGGACACCCCGATCAAGAGCCCCGGCTGACCGAAGAGACGCCTCAGCATCAGAGCCTCCGGTATGTGCCGGGATCGGCGCGCAGGACGAAGAGGTCGTCGTGTCGAATGACACGGCCCGTGATCTCGATCGGCTCGGCCACCAAGTCCAAGACCTGCTCGTTCACTGGCTCGCCACTCGACGAGACCAAGAGAAAGTAGATGGCGCTGCCGTCCTGGTCACGCACGAGGAGAACCGGCGGAATTCCGCTGGCGATGCACCGGACGGCGCAACCTCGATGCACCTTGGTGCTGCCCGGTCTCATGACGCCAAAGAAGCACTTGCTGTCGACGATCTCACCTTGCAGCGTGAACGTCCCGAGCGACTCCGCGCCCGGTAGGTCTTCCGCTCGAACGGACCCGACCGGGGGATCGATTTTCTCCGCAGACTTGACGCGAATGACGGTGGCGCCGTCGCGGTAGTTGAGCGAGCCCAGGATCCGCGTCCACCCTCCGGCGTGGGCGAGGACGTCCGGCTTCACGCCGTACTTCCCACGCCCAACTAGGAAGTACCTCGAAAACGACGACTCGTCGTTGGGGCGCGGGACCACGAGATGGGGAGCTGGGTCGGCGAGAAGTATCCCGTCGAACTCGGCGAGGGCCGACTCGGTCCACCCCGCCGGATAGGCGTCGTGGACCATGATGACGCCCGCCGCGATCAGCGGGGCGGCCAGAACGAGCGGAAGAACGACACGTCCCAGGAAGACCCAGGTCTTCGGCGGCATCGAACCGCCGTACCCCACGTAGAACTCATCGCCGCTCATGCCGACTCCTGCGAATCCGATTCGATCGTCGCCGGCTCGACCAGGGTCCCGGCGGGAAGCGGCCGAGGGTCGAGAAAGACTCGGCCCTCCTCGACGACCACTCGGAAAGTCGGAATCCTTTCCGTGAAGGGAGCGGGCGACGCACCCGACGCTGGCTCGTACTGATAGCCGTGCCACGGACACGTGATCAGTCCGTCGATGATCCTTCCTTCGCCCAGCGGCCCGTTTTGATGCTGGCAAGCGTTGGATACCGCAGAGACCTTGTTGCCGTAGCGAAACACGGCGACTCGATCGCCGGCGGCAAATACGATCTTCGCCCGAAAGTTCGGGATTTCGTGGGCCGGACCTACGTCGATCATCGCCTGGTCTTCACCGACGGCACTGACGGTGCTCGGCCGGTCGATGGTTCTCTCCCGTCGTCCGGCGACGAGGTGCAAACCAAGAATCCAAACCACACCCAAACCCACGATGCCCGCAGCCCAAGGACTCCGATTGGACTGCAGTGCCCCCAGGGCAACGTGCCCGACCAAGAGGAAGTACGCCACGTAGACGAGCATGTGGAGCCGCTTCCAGACCGGGGCCGTCAGGTTCGTCAGCCAGAAGTCGTGGCTGGTCACGGCCATGAACAGCAATATGAGCAGTGCAGCGAGACCGAGGAACTCGAACGGAAACTGCGGAATGCTGGTAATGCGCGTATTGCTGACCAGTAGACTTACCCACGGTTCAACGAAGGGCGAGAAATCGTGATACCAGGTGAGCGCCACGTTCAGGTGGAGCAGGGCAAGGATGCACATGGTGACGCCCATGTGGCGACGGTTGTAGAGCAGGGGAAGGAACCGGCGGTCCAGGCGGGCCAGTGGGCCGATGGACAGAATCACGTGCAGGAGAATGAAGGCCGCCGAGCCGTAGGCCCGCATTCGAACGTTCCATGACTCGGCGTGGGGGTCGATGATCGGAGCCAGCCACCGATAGGCGCTGACGTATCCCACGACGGCGACGACGAGGAGCGCGTCGTACCAGAGCTTCTGCCGGTTCCACAGAACCGCTTTGTAGCCAACACTCATGATTATCTAGATCGCGGGGCGCCTACGGTACTCGTCCAGGCCGGCTGCAGTTGGAGCGTCTCGACGACCTCGTCATGCGCGAGACTGTACAGGATCAAGTGTCCCGACTCGCCCCTGTTCGCTTCGGGGACGATGAACGAACGAGGGGCCACTCCGTTGAGCCGACCGAGAAGCCGCGCATCGTCGGGTAGCTCGGAAGCGCTCTTCGATGCCCAGTACACCAGCACTTCGGGGCTCGGCAGGGGCGTATCCGGCCGAAGCGTCAGATGCACTCGAGAGCTTTCGTCGACGCGGACTTCCAGCAGGAAACCTTGCGAATCCCCCAGCAGGCGATGCTCCCCGATGGGTTGGCCGGGCGGCCGCGCTTGACCGTAAGCTTGCACCAAGTCGGCGCTGGGTTCGGTGCGAGCTCGCTCGTCGGGCCGAAGGGCCAAGCCCGCTCCAAACAATAGCGGGGTCGCCACCGCCAACGCAGTGAACATTCGCCGGTGGGCTCGTCGGCGTTCGTGGATCATGCGTTCCCCGTCGGCTCTTTGCGGGGGCATGCTGCGGCACAAGCTCGGTGGGCGCTCCGTTCCTCGCGGGGCGGGCCACCGCGAAGAACGCGCACGAGCAGCCAGGGCCACAGGAGTACAGAGCCCGGGAGGATGACCAACCGGAAGCCCCACGAGCTGACCTTGGCCGCCGGATCGATCCGCGTGACCAGGAATAAGGAGAAGACCACGGCGAACGCCGCACCGAGGGCGAGGTATGTGCGAGCGGCAAACACGATCCACTCGGCGACTTCAATACTCACGCGGCACCCTCGAATGTTGTCGGAAGATAGCTATCGTAGAGCTCATCGAGGTCCGGACGAGAGATGCCGCTTCGACGAATCTGCGCGAGCCGACTGATCAAATGGTCATCGTGACGAGCCCGGGTCGCGGCATCGGCGATGAGGCCCGGCTCGACACCGCGGATGGCCGCCGGCGGCATGGCAAAAAAGACACCACCATCCGTTCGAAGGATTCGCTCTCCGGCAACGTCGAATACTCGAGCGTTACCGGTGACCGATCCGGAGCCAGCCGACCGGCCATAGAGATGCAGGGTCGTGAAGGGCTGCGACGAAGGATTGGACATCTGGTGAATGAGCTCGGGAGGTACCTCGAGAATCCGACCTTCGACCAATCGCTCGACTTTGGAGGTCGTGAGCGTGCGGTCGGTGAGTCGGAAAACCGCGTGTTCGGCAGGCCCGAACACCTGTACCGCGCCCCACTCCGCGACACCATGATCGTGGATGGCCGAAGCATCGCCGGGACGCCAGCTCATGGCGAGCAGCTCGAAATCTGGGCCCTCGGCGATCAGACGACGACCGTAGCTGTCCGACGGGCAGTGCTCGAAGTCGGCGTGGGGTCCGAGTGATTCCGGCGGAATCGAGGCCCACTCCAGCAGGCGCCGAGCCTGACGAGGGCTCTGCGGTGGCTCCGCCGTCAACGCGCGGAGGAGTTGCTCGAAGGGAGGGCTGAGCGGGTCTCGCATCTGATTGAACGTCTTCACGGGCTCGTACCGTCTACGAGTGCGTCATGCCGAAGTTTCAGTCCGAGCAAAGCGACGTCGTGAACGACACCGCCGATTTCGCCGATGCCCTCCTGAACCCCAACCCACTCAAAACCAAACCGCCGATGGAACTCGATGCTTCGCTCGTTGACCTTGAGGATCTTGGCCACGATGTACCGAAAACCGTGGCACCGAGCCCGAGCGAGAAGCTCCATCTGGACACTCGACCCAACACCCTGCCCCTCCGCCCTCGGTGCGACGTAGACCGAAGTTTCGCCGGCGTGCCGGTAGCCGTAGCGGGGACTGTACAGCCGCAGCCAACCGAAGCCGACGATGTCGTTCGTCCGAACCGCGACCAACAGAGCCTCCCGCGGTCCGAGGTCGTGGAGCTGCCGGTCCAGCTCTTCCCGGGTGGGCGCCACGGCATCCATGGTGCTCATGCCCCCCGCGATCGCCGACCGGTAGATGAATCGTACCCGGTCCAGGTCTTCCGTACGGGCCGGACGCACCGCGATTTCGGATTGTCGGGCTGCGTCGAAGGCGGTCCGATGGGTCGCCTGGGTCCTCGCTGACATCCCGCCCATTGTACTCACCTGCCCCCCCGGCGTTACGTGGGATCGCGCAGTTTTCACCCGTTTCCGGAGGCCGGTGGTGGCCGCCCGGTCGGGGCTAGTCCGGGCCGGCCCGGAGATGGTCACAGATCGTGACCGAACGGGCCACGGGGTCTAGGGTGCGCGGCGCCGTCGCAAACGGAGCCCCATGTCTGACCCCATGAACCAAACCGCCCAGTCGATCATCGAAGACACCCTCGCCTTGGTGCACGAACGTGTCCCCGCCGACGAGGTCGGGCCCATATCGTCTTTTCTTCGCCGCTACTACCGCGACATGCCCGAGGACGACCTCGCCGAAACCAATCCCAGCGACCTCTACGGAGCGGCGCTCGCCCATCGGAACTTCGGTGCGCGCCGCGAGCCGGGTACGGCCAAGATCCGCGTCTACAACCCCCAGCCCGAACAGCACGGCTGGCAGTCCGGCCACACCATCATCGACGTCGTGACCGATGACATGCCGTTCTTGGTCGACTCTCTCAGCATGGCTCTCGAGGAACGAGGACTTCCCCGACACCTCGTTCTCCACCCCATCCTGCGCGTCCAGCGAGACGACGAGGGAAATCTCATCGATACGATCGACGATCATGCCTCGGGCGGAACCGTCGAAGCCTGGATGCACTTCGAAGTCACGCGGCAAGCCGAGCGGGAGGTCCTGGAAGAGATCCGAAATCAGCTCCAAAAGACCCTCTCGGACGTCCTCATCGCGGTCGAGGATTGGGCGCCGATGCTGGGGCGCTTGCACAAGATCGTCGCCGAGCTGCGTCGCAGCCCCCCGCCGCTTCCCGCGGCCGAGATCGACGATGGAGTCAGCTTTCTCGAATGGCTGGCCGACAACCATTTCACGCTGCTCGGCTACCGGGAGTACGACCTCGTCGACGATAACGGCGATACCGTCCTCCGCTCGGTCCAAGACTCGGGGCTCGGACTGCTTCGCAATCGGGGTTCGAGTCACGTTTCCCTGAGCTTTGCCAACCTGACACCGGAACGAAGAAGGCTGGCCCGAAAGCGCGAACTCCTGGTGATCGCGAAGGCCAATTCCCGGAGCACCATTCATCGCCCCGGGTACCTGGACAGCATCAGCATCAAGCGATTCGACGAGGAAGGGCGCGTCATCGGCGAGTACCGGTTCTTGGGGCTGTACACATCAGGGGCCTACACTCGCAGCGTTCTGGAGATACCCATCCTCCGGGGCAAAGTCTCCCGCCTCATGGCGGCCTCGAGATTTCCGCGCGGCAGCCACGCCGCGAAGGCCTTGACTCACATCCTCGAGACTTTCCCGCGCGACGAGCTCTTTCACATCGAGGAAGACGACTTGGCCGAGACCGCTACTCGGATTCTTCATCTGCAGGATCGGGCCCGGATTCGCCTGTTCGTCCATCGCGAGCGCTATGGTCGATACTACTCCTGCTTGGTCTTCTTCCCCCGCGACCGCTACAATACGAATGCGCGGGACGCGACTCAGAAAATCTTGGAGAACGCCTTTCAGGCGACGCGCATCGATTTCACGGTACGGCTTTCCGAGTCGGCGCTGGCGCGACTTCACTTCGTCCTCCGCGTCGACCCCGGTGCCGAGGTCCAGTACGACGTGGAGGCGCTCGAGGCCCAGCTTCAGGCGGCTACCCGTTCCTGGAGAGACGACGTTTCCGAAGCGATTCTCGGGCACTTCGGAGAGGCCGTAGGTACGCGCCTCCTGCGTACCTATGGCGACGGTTTCTCCGCCGCGTATCAGGAGACCTACACCCCGCAGATCGCCGCCCGCGACATCGAAAAAATCGAAGCCCAAGCTGCAGCCCGAGCTCCCCTGGCGATGACGCTTTATCACCCACTGGAGGCCAAACCGAATCACGTACAGCTCAAGCTCCTTCACTTCGGCAGTCCCATCTCTTTGTCGGACGCGCTCCCCATGCTGGAGAACATGGGCCTGCGTGTCGACCAGGAGCGACCGAGCCGCGTAGACCGCAAGGACGCCAGGGAAGTCTGGATCCACGACTTCGAAATGACCCATCAAGAAGGTCCCGACCTCGACATCGATGAGGTCCAGAGCCTTTTCCAGGAGGCATTCACGCGGGTTTGGACCAAGTTCGTGAGCAATGACGGTTACAATCGCCTGGTTCTTCGCGCGGGCCTCTCCTGGAAAGAGGTCGTCATACTCCGGGCGTACTCGAAGTATCTTCGCCAGATCGGTGTTACCTTCAGTCAGTCGTACATGCAGAAGACGGTCGTCGCGAATTCCGAGATCGCGCGCCTTCTCGTCGAGCTATTCCACACACGCTTTCACCCCGACCAGAACGACTCGGCCCGCGCCGAGCTGCTCATTGCCGAGATAGAAAACGCCCTCGATCGAGTTCAAGTGCTGGACCAGGACCGTATCCTCCGCAGCTTCCTCGTCGTCATCCGCGCTACCGTTCGCACCAACTTTTATCAGTCGACTTCGACGGGCGAACCGAAGCCACACCTGGCGTTCAAGTTCGACCCCAAAGAGATCCCCGAACTACCCGAGCCGCGTCCCAAGCATGAGGTATTCGTCTATTCCCCGAGAGTGGAAGGTGTTCACTTGCGCGGCGGCGACGTCGCTCGCGGAGGACTTCGATGGTCAGATCGTCGGGAAGACTTTCGAACCGAGGTCTTGGGCCTGATGAAGGCGCAGCAAGTGAAGAACGCGGTCATCGTTCCCGTTGGCTCGAAGGGCGGATTCGTGCCCATGAAGCTCCCCGCGAACCGCGATCAAGCTTGGGCCGAAGGTCAGCGATGCTACCAGACGTTCATTCGAGGTCTCTTGGACCTCACCGACAACCTCGTCGAGGGTACGGTGAAACCGCCTCCGAACGTCGTGCGGCACGACGACGATGACCCCTACCTGGTGGTCGCGGCCGACAAGGGCACGGCAACGTTTTCCGACCTCGCCAACGCAATCGCCCTCGAATACGGATTCTGGCTGGGCGACGCTTTCGCCTCGGGTGGCTCGGCCGGTTACGACCACAAAGCCATCGGCATTACCGCCCGCGGGGCCTGGGAATCGGTGAAGCGCCACTTCCGCCGGATGGGGATCGACGTTCAAACGGCGCCCTTCAGCGTCGTCGGCATCGGCGACATGTCCGGCGACGTATTCGGCAACGGGATGCTCCTCTCTCCGCACATTCGACTCATTGGGGCCTTCAACCATCGGCACATCTTCCTCGATCCCAACCCCGACCCCGACCGCAGCTTCGCCGAAAGACGGCGACTCTTCGAGCTCCCGCGCTCTGCTTGGACCGACTATGACCGCAGCATCATTTCCGAAGGCGGTGGAGTGTTCGACCGAAGCGCCAAGTCCATCCCGCTCTCGATTCCCGTGCAGCGTGCTCTGGGCGTCGACCAGGCACGAATGGCTCCGAACGACGTGATCCGGGCGATTCTCAAGGCGCCGGTCGACCTACTGTGGAATGGAGGCATCGGCACATACGTGAAGGCCTCGAGCGAGCACCACCTGGACGTCGGCGACCGCGCGAACGACGTCGTGCGGATCGATGCCAGTGAACTTCGGTGCAAGGTCGTAGGCGAAGGTGGAAATCTAGGTCTGACTCAACGGGCCCGCATCGAGTATGCCCGTCAGGGCGGTCGCCTCCACACCGATGCCATCGACAACTCGGCGGGCGTCGACTGCTCGGATCACGAGGTCAACATCAAGATTCTCTTGAATCGCGTTACCGAAGCGCAGGACCTGACCAAGAAGCAGCGAGACGAGCTCTTGGCGACGATGACCGACGAGGTGGCGAATCTCGTCTTGCGGAACAACTATCTGCAGACGCAGGCTTTGAGCCTTGCCGCCGTCCAAACGGCCTCCATGATCGACGTTCAGGCCCGTCTGATCGAAAGGCTGGAAGACCGTCGAGCCGTGGACCGACTGCTCGAGTTCCTCCCGGACAAGGTCGAAATCGAAGACCGGAAGAAGGCCGGACAGGGACTTTCTTTGCCGGAGCTGAGCGTTCTCATGGGCTACGTCAAGCTCACGATGTATCAGGACCTGCTGGCCTCGGATCTTCCCGAGACCGGATACTTCCAGAAAGACCTGGTCGACTACTTCCCCACTCCCCTTCGTCTTCGGCATGCTGCCCTGATCACCGAGCATCAGCTAGCCCGAGAGATCATCTGCACCGAGGTCACCAACAGCGTGGTCAACCGCGCAGGTTCGACGTTCATGTTCCGGCTGGGCGAGGAAACCGGAGCCAGTCCCGCCGAGATCGCGCGGGCGTTCGTCGCCGCCCGCGAAGTCTTTGACCAAAGGAGGTTCTGGGCCGAGGTCGAGGCGCTCGACAATCGCGCTAGCGCCGACGTTCAGATCACGATGCTCTTGGAGGGTCGTAAGCTGGTCGAGCGCGCGGCTCGATGGTTTTTGCGCAATCGCGCCCAGCCCCTCGATATCCAGGCCACGATAGACGCTTTCGCCGAAGGCGTGGCCGCTCTTCGATCCGTATTGACTCAGCACCTTCCCGCCCAGGGACGCGAGCGGATCGAGGTCCGCATGCGGAGATTCGTGGATGACGGTGGCGCACCCGAAGACCTGGCCAGCCGCGTCGCCGGCTTCACGGAGCTCTTGTCTGCTCTCGACATCGTTCAGGTCGCAAACCTTCGCGGTGCTTCGGTACTCGAGGTAGCCGACGTGTATTATGCGCTCGGCGAAGAGCTGAGCCTCAACTGGGTGCGGGACCAGATCAATGCCCTGCCGCGAAAGGACCGATGGCAGACCCTGGGTCGAGATGCGCTTCGTGACGACCTATACAATCAGCAGCGCGCTCTCACTTCGAATGTCTTGGTGGGGGCGCCAGTCGACGGGTCCACTTCGCGGGTCGGAACCTGGCTCGAAGCCAACCGGTCGGCCGCGGCTCGATGTCGGCGTCTCCTCGACGACATCCGGGCCAAGGACCGAGTGGACTTCACCATGCTCTCCGTGGCCCTCCGTGAAACCCGGAGCCTACTGTCGGGAGCAAACGAGGTATCGACGCTACCTTCGAACGGCGGTCCGGAATCGAGGACGTCGGGGAGCGGCGTCATCGCGCAGTCATCGAAGGTTCCTCCTTCGCCCGCCAACTGAGCGGGAGCCGCGGTCGCGGCTACCAATCTTCGGCCGCCGGGCGGACGTCGAGTTCGAAGGTCCACGCCGATCGCGGCTGCTGGCTGAGATAGTACGCCGCGTCGGCGATGTCTTCCGGGTCGAGACCTTCCGGCGCACTCACGCCAGCCTGTGACCCTGCATCCAGGATCATGCCGTCCACGATGATCAACGCGACATGAATTCCGGTCGGACCCAGATGACGGGCCATTGCTTGCGCCAGGCTTCGCTGCGCGGCTTTGGCCGGAGCAAAAGCGGTCGTGAAGGGCTTACCTCGGAGGGACGCCGTAGCTCCCACGACGATGATCGAACCCGCCCCCGCCGATTTCATGTTCGGGATGACCTCCTTCGCGGTCAGGAAGAGCCCAAGCGTATTGATGCGCCATGCCCTCTCGAAGTCGGCGGCGCTGAGTTCTTCGATGTTGCCCCACGTCCCGCTGCCCGCGTTGAAGACGAGAACGTCGATCTCACCCAGCTCACTTCGCACGGATGAAAACGCCTCGTGGACGGCATCGGCGTCGGCCACGTCGCAGGCAAAGGCCTTGGCATCGCCGAGCTCCGTGGCTAGCTGCGAGGCATACGCTGTGCTGCGCGATAGAAGCGCGACGGCGTAGCCCGCCTTCGAGAAGCGCCGGGCGAATGATGCTCCATTCTTGGGTCCGATACCAACGACGACACAGACAGGTTTGCTCATGACGACCTCCTTCTCTGGTCCTAGGGCCAGATGCCGCCGAGGGCGACCATTTCCGTCATCGGTATCATGACCAAGTCGTGGTCCGTGGTTCGCGCGGAAGTCAATGAAGCCAATACCCGGCGAATCCAATCGATCCACCGACTGAGGACGCTGGTTCTCTCATCCTCCGAGCTGATTGAGCATTTCGGCCATCTTCTCGTGGAGCTTCTCCATGGCCTTGCGCGGCCGGACCATTACCTTGAAATCGATCAGCCGGCCACGGTCATCGAAGGTCAGCATGTCGACGCCGTTGATCGTGATTCCTTCGACGTTGGTCTCGAACTCGAGCACGGCATGCGGCCCTTGGACCACTTCGCGGACGTAGTGAAAGCTGTCGTTCACCAGGACGTGCGCGGCGGCGCGGAGGTAGAGTTCGGTCATCGCCGCACCCTCGATCGGTCGGTGGACGACCGGCGACGCGAACGCTACGTCAGAAGCCAAGAGTTCCGAGATACCGTCGATCCCACCCGGCTCGAACAGCCGACGCCACGACGCGAGACCCTCCGCCGTCGTTTTCATCTCTGCAAGCCTATCAGCTCGGAAGCCAGGCACGAAATAGCCCTCGATTCGGACACGTCGAGGTCGGCTCTTCTTCCCTACGGAGGTGGACCGCATTTCACGCGGGCCTGCTTGCGCTCGTTGACTGCGACGCGCCACGATCGGACCATTCTCGGGGTGGCGACGGCTGCGCTGACGCAAGGCCGTCCGGTGACCGCCTAGGCAGCAAAACGACCGGAGGATAGCATCGTGGCAGAGAGTGTTTACAAGATCATCGAACTCGTCGGCACCAGCACGGAGTCTTGGGAAAAGGCCGCCGCGGCAGCGGTGGACCGGGCAGGCCAGTCGCTACGGGACTTGCGGATTGCCGAGATTACCACCCTCGACATGCAGCTCAGGGACGGCAAAGTCGAGGCGTACCGCGCCAAGGTCAAGGTCTCGTTCAAATACAGCGACAACGACTGACTCTCCGCGGTCCCGGCGAAGAGTCCAGCGAACGAGAGCTCAGATGCGGAGCTCGCTCGGGGGAGCTTCTTCGAGGGGCACGCGAACGACGGCCTCGGTCATCCAGCAGCCCGCGTGGGCGCCGTCGGCCTGCTTGCCGACCACCCACACGTAGCCGGCCAGCGAGCCGTCGAGTCCGCGAACGATGACCGCGAACTGCGCTCGCGTGTCGGAGATCTCCATCTTCTCGACGTCCGCAGCAGCATGGCCGAGCAAGGGGGCATAGGTCGGACCACGCACCATTCGGATGAAACGGTCGACCGGTCCGGTCTGCGCTCGGTTCGCAGGGGCCGCGAATTCGAACGTCTTCCGGATGCCAGCATCGTCGTCGGACAGCGGATTGAGCTTGAGCGCATCGAGCTGCACCTCGACCACCTGCCTCGGGGTCAAGGTCGGCACGGGCTCCACCGCACTGGTGACAGCCGGCCGAGCCAGGAGCAAAAGCGCGACGATCACAAGTCCGAATGATGCCCTTTGCTCGTTGAAGCTCGACACCCTTCGGAGCCTGGACGAGGACGACCGAGAAGTCGAAGCCCAAGCGGCTTTCGGTGCCCCAACGCAGTCGGTGCGGTAATGACCTGACGGATTTCGTCCGCGGGCGATTCCCAAGCCCGCTGCAGAGTGCTGGGTTTCGCGCTGATCGTCACAGGCATTCTCGGCTACCGACGGTTCGTGCGCGGTCGCTCGGAGCGAACGGCATCGCTGCGTTCCCGCGGAGGCGCCCAATCTGTCCGAGTCGCCTGCGACCCTCGAACGGACTTTCCCGCGACCGCACACTCGTCTTCCGTAGAGCCGATTTCGATCGTGGTCTGCCCTGCGCCCGTCTAAGAGAGCGGCATGATTCGAAGTGTACTCTTGATTGCGGCCCTGGGCGTCGCCGTCCCGCAGGCGGCCGGCGCGTCGGGTTCGGGACCCGCGCCCCGGAGCGCGCCCGCGCCCGAACCAACGGCAACCGACATCTACAACGAGGGCGTGCCGCTGATGCGGGCCAAGAAGTTCAAACGCGCGCAGAGGAAGTTCGAGGCCGCGCTCCGAGAAGACGAGCAGTTGGCCGAGGCCCACAACAACCTCGCGTACTGCCTGCGTAAGCAGGGCGAAAAGAAGTATGCCCAGGCGCTGGAGCATTACAATCGCGCGATCGAGCTGAAGAAAGACATGCCCGAGCCGTACATGTACCGGGGCGTGCTCTTCGTCCAGATGGGCCAGCGCGACGCCGCGGAGAAGGACTTGGAGCGGCTCGTCGCGCTCGACTCCGACCTCGCGGACGAGCTGCGCTGGGTTCTCGACAACGGGAGAGAAAAGGAGCCGGAGCAGTTCTTCGGCGTGAGTCGCGCGCTCTAGCGCTGAACGACCTGGACACCATCGCGGATTGCGTCCGTCGGATACGTCACGACGACCTCGCCCTCGACGAGGCCGTTCGTCACTCGCGTCTCGATGCCCGTGGTTTCGGCCACGGTTACGATGGTCTCCACCACCGTTCCCTCTGCAACGACGAACGCCGCGTGGTGGTCTTCGGTACGAAAGACGGCGCTCGCCGGCACCTTCACCACATCGTCGAGCTCGAGCACGGTTATCTGGGCCTCGACGCGATAGCCGTCGCCGAGGGCGGCCCATCGTTCATAGGGCTCGTCGAGGTCGATGATCACGTTGACCCGCTGCTCCTCGACGCCGAGCGCAGAGACCTTGGTGAAGGCGGACGGCTCGACCAGCCGCACGCGGGCGGCCAAGCTCGTTTCGCCCCCCCAGCGCACGATGGAAACCGGAGCGCCCTCACGGATCTTGACCGCGTCTTCCGTGAGCACGTCGACGACGATCTCGAGAGCCTCCGGCTCCCCTATCTCGATGATCTGGGCCCCCATCTGCACGACCCCCTCGCTCTCGCGGATCACTCGTAGCACCCGTCCTTCGACCGGCGCTGGCACTTCCATCTGGGCGGAGGCACGAGCAGAGACGATCCCGAGCGCGGCCTTCGCCATGGCCAGCTGGTGCTCGGCAACGCGCTCCCCAAACCGAGCGGAGTTCAACTCTTCTTCGCAGCGGCGACGCTCCAACAGCGCGCGCTCGGCATCTTGCTCGGAAGACGAGCCGATGCGCTCCAGATTGACCACGCGTTCGGCGTCGCGCCGAGCGTACTCGTAGGCCGCTTCAGCACGGCTGGTGGATGCCTCGGCTTGTCGGCGCGCAGCGACGGCGGCTCGCATCCGCGCCTCGGCTTCGGCCCGAGTGCGTGCATCGAGAAGCGGCGGGCTCACCGGCACGATGCGGGCTAGAATCTGACCGAGCTCCACGGAGTCACCCGCACGGAGGTTGATCCGGCCGAGATTCCCCGTGATGGGAGCAGACACGACGTAGCGGTCGGTGACCCGTGTTCGGCCATCTTCTTCGACCATGACTCTGAGTCCTCCCCGCTTGACCAGGGCCAGGTCGGCCGGCACCGGCTTGGGCAGCCACGCTTGAAGGAGAAGGGCGAAGAATGCCAAGGCAACAGTCGCAAAGGCCAGTCGTTTGATCCACTTCATGTCACTCTCTCGTTTTGAGCACTCCGATGAGGTCGAGCCGGGCCAGGCGCCGACGCAGCAGGAGCCCACTGAAGACCGCGGCCCCGACGACGACGAGGACCGCGAACGAATAGGACCGACTGGAGATGACGATGGGGAGCCGCCAGGTCTCCGGGTCCGCCTGTA
This sequence comes from uncultured Myxococcales bacterium, assembly GCA_964473255.1. Taxonomy (GTDB): domain Bacteria; phylum Myxococcota; class Kuafuiibacteriia; order Kuafuiibacteriales; family Kuafuiibacteriaceae; genus Kuafuiihalomonas. The sequence goes on from CAYYOT010000004.1 coordinate 25,267, forward strand.
GCGTGACGATGGCACGGGCGGCCCACGTCCCCAGGTAGAGGCCCAACGGCAGGGACAGGAGAACCTGGATCGCCTGCTCTCCCAAAAGGATCACGGTGATCTCCTGTCGAGTGAAGCCGAGAACCCGCAGGCTGGCCAGATCTCGCCCGCGCACGGATAGAGCGACCCGCGCGTTGTTGTAGACGACGCCCACGGCAACCGCGCCGGCAAAGATCGTGAGGATGAGCGTCACGACGATCATCGTCTGCTGACTCTGGCCCTTGAATCGCTCCAGGACGGTCGCCTTTCGAACGATGCTGGCCGCATTCGGGATGTCGCGGAGACGGGCGAGGACATCCTCGTCGGCGATTCCATCGACTTCCAGGAGAGCCGTCGACAACACCGGCTCTTCGCCGAGCATCCGATGCAAAGACCGCTTGTTCATGTAGCCGCTAACGCCGAAGACGTCGTCGACGAGCCTGGTGACGGTGAGTCGCCGCGTACTGCGCTGCCCTTCGCGAACACGAACCTCCACTTCGTCGCCGACGCCTACCGACAGAATCTCGGCCAGGATGCGACTGAGCATGATGCCGCTGCCCGGTACGGACACGAAAGAGAAGTCCGAACCATGGGGTCGGTGAAGCTGCGCCTGTTCCGGAATTCCGGCGATCACCGTGTCCCGCCAGCGATGACCATGCCGCAGCCGTATGGGGACGTAGCGAAGGCCTTCGACGTGGAGGACGCCGGGGATGTTTTCGAGATAGCGTAGGCTCGCGTCGGAGATGGGCTCGGCGAAGGCAACCGACACATCTTCGCGGTTTACGGCGCCGAACTGAAGGTCGATGATCGGCTCGAACGCATCGCGTCCGAACCTCCCCAAGACCAGGATCCCTACGGCGAACGACACGCCCGCGGCCGATACCAGCGTCCGGAGGGGTCGGCGCTCGATCTCCCGAACGACGAGACGGGCCGACGGACTCAAGAACCCGTGCGCCCCGAGGCGATCGAGAATCGAGCGACGATAGGTCACCGGTGCCGGCGGTCGCATGGCCTCGGCCGGAGGAAGCTGAACGACCCCCTTCAAAGTGACCAGACCTCCCCCGACACCCGCGACCATGCTGATCAGCACGGCATCGATAACGACCGGAAGGTCGAGGCGACTTCCAATCAGAGGCAAACGGTTGATCTCAACGAAGACATCGGCGAGCTCGCGGGCAAACCTAGCCCCCACCGCGATCCCGACCCCGGCCCCGATGAGAACCACCAAAACGACGAACTCCAGGTAGTGAATCGCGATACGTCGATTCGAATAGCCCACCGCTTTCAGGGTGGCGATCTCGGGTCTCTGCATGAAGACGAGCCGCGACAAGACCACGTTCAGCAGGAACGCGGCGACTCCGAGGAACACCAAAGGCGCGAAGAGGACCATGGCCTCAACTTGCTGCAGCTCTCCGGACAGCATGGCGTCTGAGGGATGGTGCCTGCGGCCGTAGGCCCCCAATCCACCGTAGACTTCGAGTTCGCGGTCGATGGCGTCGAACACGGGGGCTTCTTGGGTTCCCGGGTAGAGATCGACGAGCACGTCGTTGAACGCGCCCTCCATGTCGAAGGCGGGACCGACCGCCGAGCGCGACATCCAAAGCGGCGTGAAGCGCCGGTCGTCGGAGATGATCGACTGCGGCGCGACCGAGAAGACGAACTCCGGCGACGTCGCCAATCCGACGATCGTCAACTTCTGCCAGGCGCCGTTGATGATTACCGACAGCGTATCACCTGGGATGAGCCCGTGTGCCTTCGCGAACGGCTCGCCGAGAACCACCTCGTCGTCGCGGATGGAGTCCACCATCCGTCCCTGGGTGACGCGCAGGTCGTTGAGCGGAACCGGTCCCCGGATCGGAACCGACACGAGCTGTCCGGTCGCGGGCTCCGGCAAGCCATCGACGAAGATGCGGACATACCGGACGATTCGGGTATGGACTCGGGCCACGCCCGGCGTCTGCTCGAGGCGGCCCTTGACCGATAGCGGTGCACGCTTGAGCTGAGCAAAGACGTCCGCGAAACGGTATCGATCGTAGTAGGCGGCGCGAGACTGGGTCAGCGAAATCCAAGTACTGCGATAGGTCACGAAGCTCGCGATTCCGCAGGCAACGACGAGCGAGATCGTGATGACCTGCCCCTTCATGTGCAGGAGGTCGCGCAGCAGCTTGCGGTCCAAGGCCTTCACCAGCGGAGATCCTCCGGGGCCACCTTGTCGACGTTGCGCGTATCGCTCTGAATACGGCCGTCGGCCAGGGAGATGACCCGGTCGGCCATACTCGCAATGGGAGCATTGTGAGTGATCAGTGCCGTTGTCGTGCCCAGCGTACGGTTGACCTGCTCGATGACGTCCAACACCCGAATGCCGGTCTGGAAATCGAGCGCACCGGTCGGCTCGTCGCACAGCAGCAGGTCCGGGCGCTTGGCTACAGCGCGGGCGATCGCGACCCGCTGCTGCTCACCTCCCGAGAGCTGAGCGGGAAAGTGATCCATGCGCATTCGGAGGCCCACGAGCTCTAGGGCATCTTCGGGTCGCATCGGGTTCGTCGAAATCTCCGTCACGAGCGCGACGTTCTCGAGCGCGGTGAGGCTCGGCATCAGGTTGTAGAACTGAAACACGAAGCCGACGTGCTCCCGCCGATAGCGCGTGAGCTCCGACTCATCCGAAGCCGTGATGTCTCGGTCTCGGTACATGACGGTGCCGGCCGTTGGGACATCGAGCCCTCCGATGATGTTCAGGAGGGTCGACTTGCCGCTCCCCGACGCGCCGAGGAGCGCGATCAGCTCGCCGGCCTGAAGATCGAGGTCGACGCCGCGGAGAGCATGCACCTCGACCTCTCCCATCCGATAGACCTTCGTTAGGCCGCGCACCGAGAGGACTGGTGCCTGCGGATCCGGAAGCGAGCTCATCTCCCGCGTCTCCTTTCAGACGCTCTGTACCTCGGCTAACGCCGACCGACTGGCTGGTCAACTTGCCGCAATCGCAGTCGGGGGGGACGGACCACGACCGGCAAATCCGTCGGCTCATCGAGCGTCGGCTTTCAGTCCTTCGATGCTCACGACCGCCGTCGCGATGCTCCCGCGATGTGCCTCGTGGCTCCGTTACCGAGGCATCGGAAAACGTTTCGACCTCGAAGCGCCGGTGCCGGAAGTGCTTGATTTCACTGCATGGCACACGCACTGCACCCACTAGCCTCGACGATGGTGGCGGCCAGCACGGAGACTCGTCCGAAGGTTGGCCCGCAAGACGATGAGGCGGGCGACGCCCGAGTTCGCGCCGCGCTCGAAGACTTCCTCCGTCAACTTGGCTACGTCGACCCGATGGTCGACGCCGTCGAGTCTCTGCGTGGCCAGGAGTCGGACGGCTACAAAGCCATGGGCTACGGCTCACCGGTTCGCGTTCGCTTCCACACCACCGACGACGTTCGCGATCTCGTGTTCCGGACGGCGAGCACCAATGCGTTCGGCCACGAGTACCGAGCCGACCGCTGGTCCAACCTGATGCTCTCGGCCGACACGTTCGGGAGCATCCCTCATCACGTCAAACCGGTCGGCTTCGGAATCATCAAACAAGACGGCGTTCGCTTGGCGATCCCCGAGGGCGAGCCTTTTCTGGTCACGACATTCGTCGAAGGTCGAACCTACGCCCGGGATCTCGAGCGTCTGGCCTCCACGGACGAGCCTCGGCCCGACGACGTTCGGCGCGCGGAGCGCCTCGGACGCTATCTGGCCGAGCTGCACCAAACCCGCGAGTCGGAGGTCGCCTACCGACGAGCGCTGCGGGACGTGATCGGACACGGTGAGGGAATCTTTGGTTTGACGGAGAGCTATTCTCGGAACGACCCGATCGCTCCACCGTCTCGGCTTCAGCACCTCGAGTGTCGGTCCATTGAATGGAGATGGCGGCTCCTGAGGCAAAGCCGGCGAGCTCGCCGCATCCACGGCGATTTCCATCCCTTCAACATCATGTTCGGTCCCGACGGCGAGCTGGGCGTACTCGACTGTAGTCGAGGAGCCGCCGGTGACCCCGCCGACGACCTTGCCGCCCTGAGCATCAACTACATTTTCTTTGCCCTCCGAGCGCGCGGACGCTTCGTCGGTGCGCTGCGCTCGTTGTGGCGCGACTTCTGGCAAACCTATCTGGATGAATCCGGCGATCGAGGATCCTTGGAGGTCATTCCGCTGTACTACGCATGGCGGGCCCTCGTACTGGCCAGCCCCGCTTGGTACCCCGACGTCACTTCTTCGACGCGCGACTGCATACTTTCTTTCGCGGAGCGCCTGCTCGCCGGCGATCGGTTCGACCCGGACCGGGTCGAGGAGGTGATGATATGAAAGAAGGAACCGTCATTTGGATCACGGGTCGCCCCGCCAGCGGCAAGAGCACGCTCGCGGAGAACCTGAACAAGGCCCTCCGGGCCCGCGGCGATGCGGTCCTGCGGCTCGATAGCGATGATCTGCGCCGGGTGCTGACGCCCCACCCCACCTATGCCGAGGATGAGCGTGAGCTCTTCTACGGCATCGTGATCCACTTCGCTCAGCTAGCAGCTCGAGGCGGCATCACCGTACTCATCAGCGCCACCGGCATCCGACGAGCGTGGCGGGACACGCTCCGAAACCAGGTTCCCCGATTCGTCGAGGTCCAGCTGGAATGCGGCTTGCGCGAAGCCGAGCGGCGCGACCCCAAAGCGCTCTACTTCCGCGCCCGCCAAGGCCAGATCAGCAACCTCCCGGGCTGGGACGTCACCTGCGAGCACAACCCGGACGCGGAGCTCGTCTTGAACACCGAGCGCATGGACCCGAAGGAGCTCACCGACGCCGTCATGCGCTGGCTCGACGGCCACGAAGTCCCAGCTCCGGCCTAGCCTCCCATCGTCCGCAAGGCGCGGTTGTCGTCCGCTCTGCGAGCCGGCCATCGAAGTCGCCTTCCGCTACGAAGTTCCGCTCTAGGCCGACACGCGCCACCCCGCGGCGTCGGCGCTCAAGGCAGTCCATCGGCTCGGCAGTCCAGGTAGTCGAGGAGCTTTCGGACTTCGCCGTCGTAGCGTCCCGCCGGGAAGCGGCTCAGATGCTGCCGCCAATGCTCGCAGGCAGAGGAGACGTCGTCCAAGGAGCGGGTGAGGATGTCTCCGAGCTCGAAGCTGAGGACCTCGGCGGTTCGATCCGGCAGCGTCGATGCCAACACGCTCCGCAGAACGTCGGCGGCGTCTACCGCCCGACCTTGCTCACGTAGCTTGGCCACGCTCTCGATCGCAGCGTCTACGTCCACGGCATCGACCTCGGTGCCGTCGGATCGAACGACATCGTTCGCATTGGCTTCCGAAGGTGCGTGGGGCGCTCGGGGGCGTCTTCGAGCTGGAGCCTGCTGCGCTTCGCCGGACCCGGCTGGCTGCGTGATGACGCTGCCCTCGGTCAACTCGACGTCACGCCCCTCGTCCGCGTCGTGCAGCACGACGCGACCGGCGATGACCTCCAGATGAATCGTGCCATCCATCTCGGCTACGTCAAAGAGACCGTTCCGTACGCTGAAACGGCTTTCCGCGATCTCGAACTCGACAGGCTGCACCGCGGACGTGACCTGAACGGTGACGTCGCCCGAAGACAGTCGGATGACGTCATCAAAGGCCTGGATCGACACATCGCTTCGAGCCACCAGGACGACGGGTCGGCCGGGTAGAGCCCCTCGACACCCGGCCTGCCAATCGACCGGCTCCCCGATGCCGACAATCGGGCAACGAAGTCTCCGCGCCTGCGCCGCGACGGGAGCTTCGCTCTCGATCGGGTCGTGTTCGATGTTCGGCGCTACGGAGGCCGACTCAGGGCTCGCCATCGAACCCGGCACTTCTCGTTCCTGGCTCCACCATCGTCCGATGACGACCCCGGCCAGGAGCAGAGCCACGGCCGATGAGAACAGGAGTCCAGTGCGGGGCAAGCCAGAGTTGCGTCGCGCGTCGACCTGCAGGTCGGGCGACGGACGAAGCGGCGGGCCGATGCGGTCGTTTTCCTCGTCGAAGCGACGAAGGGTCGCGAGGATGTCGGGACGTTCAACCATCGGAGTCGATCCTCCAGCCGGCAGATCGGATCGTCCGCTCGGCTCGGTCGATGAGTTTGGACACGTAGCCCTTGGAGAGACCGAGGACCTCTGCGATCTCCTTCTGCGGTAGCTCGTCGAGATGAAACATCACGAAGGCGACCCGGCACTTGGGCGGGAGCTCTTCGAGCGTTTGAAGGGCAGCCGCCAGCTCGGACTTGGCCAGGATGCGGGCCAGTGGCTCGGGCGGCGGGCTGGCGCTCTCGCGGATCAGCCATCGGACGAGCGGGGAACGTCGAAAGCTCTGATTCCGCAAACGCGACAGACAGCGTCGAACCGTCGTCCGATACAGCCACGGCCGGATCGGTTCTTCCCAATCGATCCGACGGGCGTGGCGTACGAGCTGGAGGAACGTCTCATGAACGACGTCTTCGGTCCAATCTCGGTCGCCGTTGGCGTACCGACTCGCCCAACGAAAAACGTCACGACGGTGCTCGCGGTAGGCGGCATCGACGCTGCGCTGCAGACGTGACTGGCCCTCGCGCACGGGGGTCAACCACGTGACCGATGCCGAGCGGTCACCGCATTCTGGCCTAGAGGACGGCATCGAACTCCCATCCGAGCTCCGCACCGAACGCAAGGCGTTCTCGTTCCCAAAGGACGTCCTCTCCGGACGTGTGACTTCGCGCTCGAGATGTCCACGAGCCGCGCAACGACAGCTGTATCCAGTTTCGGCGCGCCACCTCGAAGCTGGCGCGAACCGGGAGAGAGAGCCAGCCATCGACCCGCAGCCCCGAATCGCCATCGTCGATGGAATACGTGTGAAACAGCGTGCCGCCGACGAAAGCCATCGACATTCGCCACCGCGGCGCAAGACGGATGACGGCCGATGGCCCAACGGCCGACGTGACCTCCACGACCTGGATGTCGGTCTCGTCCAGAGGCAGGTAGACGAGCGAATCGAGTTCGAGCCCGAACCACTGGACCAAACGGAAGCGGAGATCCGCCCCCACGGTGAAGTCGGTGCCCCCCCGCACCGCGACGCCGGCACCAAGCCCGACGGAGAAGAGCGAAGAAGCCGGTCGTTTGGGAATAACCTCGACTTGCGCCGACGGCCCGGCGGGTAGCACCGGCTGCCGGGCCGAGCCCAAGGCAGCAAGGGCCACCCCGGGCAGCTCGGGGGACCGATACGGGGCGTTCGGTCGGCACGGCTGACGCGCGGTCGAAGCTCCGACCCGCGGCGCGTCCACACCCGATTCGATGCACAGGACGAAGTCGGCTTCGGTCGGCGAAGGCGTTACTGCGTAGCCGACCAGCAGGAGGCTCGGAACGAGCGGCGCCGCATCGCCGGTTTGATCATCGATGAACACGCTCCGAGCGCCCCGCGACACGTTCACGACGTCGGGTCGAGACGTCCTCGGCTCCGACGACTCACCGACCTGCGGTCGGTCCGTTCGCTCCAAGACGAGAACGGACCAGTGCAGAAGCTCGAGCTCGGAGAGCTTCGAAGCGGCGTCGACCTCGATCCTCCGCGAGGGTCGATCGGTCACGAGGACCCACGTGTCGTCGTCCCGGCTGATGACGAGGCGTATGTCGCTCGGCTCTCCGATCGGGACGAGCGTGAAGCCGCTGTCCAGGATCCGATGGAGAACTCTGCCCGCCAGCGGCTCCGGCACGTCTTGGAAGCTCACCTCGACGGTCCGCGGCAGCGCGACCACCGCTCCGAACCAGAGAACGAGATGAGGCAACACCACGAGCTAATCTTCCAGCGCGTACGCGAAGTCGATCGCCGCATGATCGAGCTCGACGATCGGAGGTAGCTCAGCACCCGTCGGATTGCGGCATTCGAAGTGAATTCGTTCCTCGGAGATCAGCGCCGTCAGCAGCGCCACGTCCTGCGTCGAGTACTCGAGAAGCGTCGTCGCGATGTCGTCATCGAGGTGAGCCTCGTTGGTGTCGAGGGTCCGCCAGCCTTCGCCTGGGACCTCGAGTCGAAGCTCCACGCCGGCCGGAGCACCGGAGCAATACGCCTTCACTTCGAGTGAGCGCGCAACGATGGTCCGCCAGCGCGGTAGCTGGAGATTGAGGTAGAAGTCGATGGAAACGGCTTCCTGGATCATCGCGCTCGCGCTGAGCTGTGTCCATGTGACGCCATCGCGTCCGAAGCGGACGAACCCGCCCCGAGCGCGATCGAAGACGAGCGCGCGACCCCAGTCTCCCGCGACTCCCGAACGAGATACGATGACCCACTTCCGTCCGTCCCACGCCCAACTCCCGGAAGGCCCAAAGAAGACGGTCCTCTCGAGCCGGGGGTCGTACACCATGCGGCGCTTGCGCTCGTCGATCGACCGATCGAGCTCCCCCGAGTCCCACGGCGGACGATCGGCCGACGCGAGTTTCCAGGCGGCCCCGTCGAGCTCCCATGTTCCGTCGCTGACGAGGACGACGCGCTTTCGACCCTCGTCGTAGGTCAGCTGATGCGGCCCGAATCCGTGAAGCACGCCGTCGGGCCAAGACCACCTCGGCGTCGAGACATCCTCGCGCAACGTCCAGCGGTTGCGCGCGAACTCCCACGTCTCGCTCTCACCGTCTCGGCAGCTTTGAACGAGCACGAGCCGCTCTCGAGCGACGTCCGCGACCATCTCGCCGAGACCGCACGAGGGGGATGCTCCGTCCAACGGAACGCGCGTCCAGTCTTCCCCATCCCAGGACCACGTCTCCGTCCCAAACTCGCCGTCGGCTACGAGTATCGTTCGCTCCTGCGTGGGCTCGTAGGCCATGGGCCCGCCCCCGGCCGGTGGTCGATGGCGCGGATTCGAGGGCCACCAGGAGGCCCCGTCCCACTCCCAGGTATCGTCGAGCGGCTCGGGTGGAGGTGGATTCTCACCCATACCGTCTCGGTACACGACACCTCCAAAGAGCACGGTACGACGCCTCGCTTCGTCATACGCCATTGACGCACGGGAGCGTCCCTGAAGCATGGCGCCCGCGCCGGCGGATCCGATCGGCGTCCAATGCGTGCCGTCGAACTCGTGAGTGGATGTAGACGCAACCTGAAGGCAGAGTAGGCGGCAGGGTTGACCAAAGTTTCCACAGTGCCACCACGGCTTTACCGCAGCACCCCCGTGCACCCAGATGCGATCTCGCTGGTCATCGTGGATGACCACGGCCTCGTGACGCCCGGGGCCGACGCTCGACGTCAGGGTCCAGCGGCCACCTTCCCAGGACCATAGGCTGCTTGCGCTCTGGCTGCTTGCGCCCTCCACCCCGCAATACTCTGCACCCCCGTAGTAGTGAACGCCCGTATCGCTGGCGAAGAGAGTCCCGTCTGGCTGGAGCGGAGAGTCGACATCCATGAGCTCCCAGTGGCCTTCGTTCAGATGCCAGGTCCGGGTGCCATGCTCGCCGGCCGTCACGAGGACGAGCACCCCCTGGCTCGGGTCGAAAGCGACGGAACCCGAAGCACCCGTCCCCGCGCTGAGCTCTGTCCAACGCGAACCGTCCCAGGACCAGAGATCGGTCAGGACTTCGCCGTCGACGCTCGTTCCACCGAATAGAACTATCCTCTTCTTCACCTCGTCGTAGATCAGCTGGTGTTCGGTGCGACTCGAAGGACCACCGTCGTGCTCCTTTTCCTTCCATTCGCGACCATCGAACTCCCACGTATCGGCCATTCCCGCGCCTCCGAAGAGGACAATGACGCTTCGGGAGACGTCATATGCGACGGCGTGACCTGTACGATCGGGGAATCGAGCTCCTTCCGACACCGGGAGCCATAGGCCGGAGTTGACGCCCGAGAGCAGATCTCCGTCCTCGGTCCAATTCCCCCAGGGCTCGGCCGAACCCCAGGTAAGGGGTTCGGGCTCTGACCAAGCCCAAGTACCCATGGCCTCGGTCCCACTGACCCAGACGATCTCGTCTCGACCGCGGTCATAGACGGTCTGGTTCCGGTGGGCGGGCACGCCGATCTGGTACCTGCCCGGACGGCTCCACTCCGCACCGAAGTCAACCTGCTCCCCTTCCCCATCGGGCGCCTCGCCTCCAACCTTGGATTGCACGGGTCGCAGATTGAGGTCGTGGAAGGGCAAGAGGACGGGGTCTGACGCTCGCCCCGAAGAGAGCTTTCCGAGCGCCCACACGGGATCCGTCTCCTCGAACACCACGGGGACACCGGGCCATTTCCCAAGACGATCTCGCTCGAGAACGATGCGCTCGCCGTCGTCGTCGACGAACTCCAGCTGTTCGAGTCGCAAGAAGCGGCAAGGGAATCGGAAAGCAACCGCTCCGCTGGCCGCTTCATCAGCGAAGGCGAGCGAAGCCGTCTCGGGCTTCGTACCCCGAGACCACGTGAGATGACGCTCATCGACGAGGAGTCGAGGCTCGAGATCGAGGCTGACGCTGGCCGTCCGAGACTCGGACGAGATCAGGTCGAACGTGGCCGTCGTGCCCGCACCGCACCGAGCCGAGTCAGCCGACGAGTTCTCGCGAAGAACCACGTCGAGTCGGTAGCTCCCCCCCGAAGGCAACTCCCCGAACCTCGGATCGACGGCGCCGTATTCGACGGGAGGCAATGCGAAGCGCTCTCCAGACGGGTGGATCAGCTCGGCGTGAATCCAAACGTCGCCCCACCGCGGCGTGTCGAGGGGAGAGACGCTCTTCTGCCACTCGAGAACGGTCGCGAGCGTCGCCGGCTCCGAACGCGTATCGGGCAGGTCGACCTCGCCCCTACAGTCGGAATGGCAGATCGTCTCCTCGCTGCAGCCGAAGCCGACGGCACACACGAGGCTGATGAGTCCGAGGCGTCCCACACCCCCTCCACCCGTGACCCTTGCACGAGTTTCCTCGATTTTGGCATGACCCCCGGGCCCCAGAGCCAAGAGTCTGCCTGGCCTCTACGCTCCGAGCTCACCAGCCTCCGGGAAGTGGCCATTCGCGGAGGGTTTTCGCTGCTGTTGCGAGCAATCGGGGCGATCGCGGTGCTGATGGCGACGGCGTCGGCCGCGGAGGCGGGGCCGGCGGCGGGTCGCGGGTATCTCAAGGTCTGGAACCGGTCGATCATCGGAACCAGCGTCTACGTGGAGGGGGCGGGACGCGCCATCTCCAGCATCTCCCGATTGGTCATCGGTCGATGGGTCTTGCCGATCTCGCTAGCCCGAGTGAGCTCAATGAACTGCCCGGACGGGCGGGTCGCCCGAAGCAACCGTTCGAGGCGCCTGCGAATCGATTCGACAACTCTTCTCTGCGGGCCGGTCAGTCGGGCCCTGTGCTGTCTTAGAAACCGAACTTGCGCTTCGGCTAGCGGTATCGCCGCGGCGAAAAACGGAAGGCCTCGCTCCTTGAAAGCCGCCAGAGCGTTGACCATTTCCCCATATGGATCATCGACCCTCCAGTCATCCGGCACGCCGTAGTCTCTGACGGCAGCGCGAATCGACTCTGCCCAAAGAACCGGACCGTCGGCGGTTGCCGGGAACCAGTTCATCAGATTGCGAGTCCAGTCGCCAACCTGGGCGAGCCGTCCGCCACTCGCCAGGAGAAGAGCCCCGGCAAAGGCCGCCGTCGGGTAGGCCTGCTTGTCTTCGACGAATCGAACGAGTCGACCGACGTCCAGCTCTCGCGCAGCAACCCCGACGGATTCGAAGCGAGCCCGGCCGAGCAGGGTCCATAGGTATTGATGGTCATCGCCATCCGCCGGGCCCAGTCTCGCTTCGATTCTCGCCCGGCTGATGGCCGCTCCGACCGCCATCTGGATGTCGAGCTGAATGAGCAGCGGCGTGTACGGATCTCGGGGCAGGATGATTGCGAAGCGTGTCGAAGGCTGTTGCCCAGCGGGTTGAAACACCGCCAGCACACCGTCGGAGCCAGGCTCCAGCATCAAGTCCGCCAAGACGTGGGACCCGCTCCGGTTTCGGCGGACGTCGGCCAGGGCCGCGCCGCCGCTGGAGGTTGCGATCGCCTGGCCGTCAGCGAGAGATAGCAACTGAAACGCACCGTCCACCCATAGTTCGGACAAAAACTCATGTCCGAAATGGTGGTGAGCTACGCCGAAATCACGAAGTGAGCTTATCGGTGCCCGTTCGGAGGAGCCCTCCGTGAGGTCCCGCTCCAACTCCGCCTGCGCACCACTCGCCGTCAGGACCGGTAGTCCGCGCCTCGATTCCAGCGCTTCCGCCGGGCGCACCGGCGCCGGAGTCGATATCGGAGACATCGCCCGTGCTTCACTCGTGCCACCCCCGCCCCGATGCGAAACTCTAGGTGCAGCCCCAACCGAACGAGAGTCCGGCTGCGCCGCGCCGTCAGCGCCGACGACCCCCGCGCTGGGCTGGGCTCGATCGGCGGGAAAGGAGGTTACGACGAGATTCGCATTCGATGGATCGAGCGTCGGGCGGACGGTCTGAGTGAGGTTACGGTTCGCTTGCTTGATGAGAAACGTGACGCGCGGCTGGACGTACTCGGTAAAGGTATCCCAATCGAGGTCGGAGATCTGTATTCCTCTACCGTCCAGCGCTTCCAGCACCGCCTGGCCAAAGATCGTCAGGTCGCTATTCGGGAGCTGGTATGCGGCTTCGGTGGGAAGCGTTGCGTAGAAGCGCGCGACCGCTCGCGGTCCCGGGCCGAGAGGACCGGGCGTCAGCAGAGTATTCGGCTCGACCCCGAGCCTGTCCATTGGCGAACCCTCGTTCCGACACGCATCGAATAGAGCAATGTGCTCAGCGACCGGGTGCGTTTCCATCCAATCGCGGAACTCGCGACCGCTGAGACACTTCCTCAGACCGTTCGGACCGAAACTCGGCTTCAAGTAATCGCTGGGCAACAACACGGGGTGCCAGCCCCGATGCACCCCGTGCCCCGAGAAAAAGAACAGAGTTCGAGATTCGCGCGCCGCAGAACCGGATATCGGCATGGCCGCCGTCCACTGATCCAGTGCCGTTCGCATCGACGCATCATCCGCTGCTCCGTAGTGCCTCAACCCGCTGTTCCTGATCTTCACCGCTTCTTCATCTGTCGGCGACAGCAAGACTTTGCACCAGACCGGGTCCAGGTCGGCGAACTGGAAGCCGGAACTGAGCCACTGAAATACTCGAGCTGCCGTCTGCGCCGAGTTATGGAGCTGCCCTAGTCCATGCGTCTCCGGAGCAGGTTGTCCGCCGCCATCAAAGTGCGGATAGCGACTGATGCCGATGATGACGGAATAGAGACCCGGATCTCCATCGTTCACCGACGGGTCCCGCCAAAGACCAGGGTCGCCTGCTACGGGTTGCAGCACAATCAAACTCCTAGAACAGCCGAGGAGGCGGCGGTGGCTCCGCGAGCGGACTGGGCGACGGTTGTCCGGTCAGTCGACACCATGCGCCAGGCTCCATGAGCTGTAGGTGAAAGTTCGTCTGAAATGACGCGGTTCCACACCGAGCATGGACGCTCAGATCAAAGTCGGCACGGTCCGCCTTATCCCGTCGCTCGATGGGCCAGGCGCATCGTTCGTCTTCGATGACGGCAAGCTGGTAGTCGGGCGGACACTGGATCCGTCCTCGATACCCGCTGCCGGCTTCGGTCAGAATGACCGTCGCCGCATCATCCTCCGAGTCCAGCGAGACTCCAAGCCAGATCACCTCCTCATCCAGAGTCGGTACGTAGATTTGCAGCTCGCCGACGACCACCGACTTCAGCCCCCAGCTTCGTAAGGCTCCACTCGGCTGCCACACCCGCCGATGGAGACGCTGGACGGTGAGTTCCACGCAGTGGATCCTGACCGAAGAACAAAGCTCGCCACTCATACCGTTTGAAGACTACGCGTATAGCCTCTGAATGGTCTCCTCGTCACCCGGCGACAGCTTCCAGGAGGGAGTGAACGACTGACCATCCATCGTCCAGCTCGACAATATAGGGTAGATCATGACCGACGCCTGATCGAAATCGGTAATGATAACCTGCGACTCATCGAACTGGGCAAAGACATTCGCGTCGATCTGAGCCTTCGACCAGTTGTTCGGTGGCCCACCCAGATCTGCATAGACTGCGGGCTTGTTCCAGTTGATCCGCGCGAGTGGATGGTTGTGCTCATGAAGCAGACCCAGTGCATGGCCAAACTCGTGAATGACGACGCTACAAAAGTCCTCTTCCGGCGTGTCTTCGGCGACCCACCCGAGGTTCATCGTCGCTTGGTTTGGTCGGACGTCCCGAGCACCAGTGCCGATGTAGGACCATGAGCCGTCCCTCTCGTCGAACGATACGCGAATATCGCCCACTTCACCCTCGTTCGCGGGCTGCATTCGTAACCGCACTCCGTCGAGGAGCCAGCTCTTTCCTGCATCGAAGACCCGCTGTTGAAGCCGGTCGGAGCCTCCGATGAAGCGGATCTGGAGCGTCGTATCGACTGGCCATAGCCTGTCGCGGGCGGCCAAACCCATCGATACGGGCCTGGTGGGGACCGGGGAAGGCCGAACGCCTCCCGCTACATCGATGGCCGTGCAGATCCACTGTTTCCGATTTCCAGTCATGAGTGCGTCCTCCAAGATCGATTCATGATGACTCCCGTGATGATCTTCGCTGCATATAACGCCACGCTCGACCGTCTCAGCAATACCCATGGCGTCGAATCTCGTCCTGGAAGACGAAAGCCGTGTGCGGACTCCGAATAGTGGGCTACATAATTGTAGTTCGATACTCGTCCTGTGACTCGATATGTTGTCACCTCCCGTTGCGACATGGTGGAGACAAGAAATGAAAGAGCTGACTGGCAACCAAAGAGAGAAACTCGCCGAGCTCGAGCGACTATATCGCGGGCCGACCGGTCGCCGGATGGCACCGGTCGGGACGTCGATGGCGATGCCCGAGACGAATGCCCTCAGTAGTCTCTGCGAATCATTCAAGAGGCAGGAGAAGATGCAATATGGGTTCATGATCTTCTACCAGATTTTGGTTGCTATCTTCGCCGTTGCCGTCGTCGCTGCGCTCATCTTCACTGTTTGGAGAGCGACCACCGATGGGGCCGGCGACGCGATTGCTGAGATGCTGGGGACCATCGTCGGCGGAGGAGCCTGCGGTTTCGTGATCAACCAGCGACGCGACGCCCGGGACACGCACGTTGCCGCCCAAGCGGGGCTCGAGAAGCACAACTGCCCCTGAGGCCCTGAGACGTCCGATTCAGAACGTTCGATAAGACTCGCTGAAAATGCTCCTCTGTCCGAGGAGAACGATATCGAGGAAGAAGGCCCATCGGTCGACATTCGCTTCTTCCTGCTCGGCTAGCTCTCGCCACAAAAACCTCGGCTTCAGCTCGATGAGCCCTTTGTACTTGGCGCCGTTTCGCGAAACATTGATCAACACGGGGGCTCCGATCGAGACCCGATCGTCTTTTCCGTCGAGCTCGACGACAACCTCGGCACCCAAGCGATACTTCGCAAGAGTCGACACGACGCCGACGCGCCCTCCGACGATAAATGGGTCCCTAGCCGTTGGCGCCCCCAGCGGGGCCGAATCACAGGACAGGCCCTCGGCCGTGACTCTTTCATTAGCGTCATCTGGGTCCGGGCCCAAGTCGACGTTGCCGGCCGGTACACACCACTGAACTCGGGTATCGCTTGCCGAGTATGTCTTGGACCATCCGAGACGGCCCTCCAGGCTCACACCGATGTCGGCGGTCGTTGGGATGACGCCGGTGAAAAGAGCTCCCGCGTCCCACGGCACCTCGACGACGCCTTCATCGACGAGCGGGTCGGTCGCCGTATCTCGGTACGAGAACGGAGCCACACCCACTCTCGCTCCGAGAACGGTGGTGAAGGTCGGGTAAGCAGAAACCCCGACAGAAAGCGATTCACGACGAATCGCCGTCTGCACTTCGGAGCGTCGCCACGGACAGATGTTCGTATCATCGAGTCCGTCGCGATATCTGAGGTCTTTGTTATCTTTGCACCACTTGTCTTGGGCCATGGAGGCCGAGCTACAATCGAGCTTACAATTCATGAGAGCGCGCTCGACGGAGCTCTTCCTTACCATTTGAACTTGCTCGAACTGAGCCACCGACAACGACTTCGACCGGTAGAGAATGAGATTCGCGCCGAGGAAACCGGAGGTCGAGGACGAGATCTCGGAGTCGTTGGCACCGGGATTCGCGACCGAGACCACGGTCGCCCTGCCGAGTTGGGTCTCCGCCGAAGCATCGACTCTAAGCGCCAAGATGAACGTGCGCTTCTTCGGCCTGGTCGAGCATGTGTCGGGCTGAATGACTTTCAGCGGGAAGCCGAATCCAACTTCGAGCTCTGCTTCGCCTTCGGACGAGCCCTCCACGCGCACTCGCGGTACGTCGACGGTAGCGATATCGAGGTCGTCAGAGGCCGCGAAGGCCGAGAGGGCAACGCACACCGAACTCGGTGCAATCATGGCAGCTTGAACTCAACGTTCCGAGGGATTCCGAAGGCGAGCGCTTTCTCGCCGCTCAATCGCCGGCCCTGGGCGGTCTCGGCGCGGATCTTGTTGGAGATGTCCGGACGGCTCCGGGCGATACCGGAGGCATAGTAGTTTCCTGGCCCGAGGGCGATTTCGGCAGGCATGCCAACGGCACTCGTCATCACGTCATCGTGGACGCGCCTCGCATTCACGCCATCTGGCTCGTATCTGTAGACCGAAACGTCGGCAACGACCGGCGAGTCCGGAGTACCTGAAATGGGGAACCGGACGAGCGTGCTGGCCGTGCTCTCGAGGCGAACTGCGCGCGGCGCTCGAACTGGAGTAGAAATCGATCGAATGACGCGGTCGAACTCTTTGGCCACGCGACGATAGGCGCTGTTGCTGAGGTGAAGCTCGTTCGTCCAATCTGACGTCGCGATCAGTGGACGAAGATTGATGTAATGAATCCGGCCGTGCGGGTCGTCCATGGCCATCGCTTGGAGCATCTCATTGAAGCGATCGATCATCGCCATCACGATTCGCTGGCGCTCGCGGCGCTCGGTATAGCCCTTGGCCGTCAGCGCGGGGCGAAGCCAGGGCCCAAAAAACTGGAAGTTCGTCAGCGGGATCCGGATGACGCCTCGGCCGTCGGGAGGCGCGTAGCCGTAGCCGTGGACCACGATATGAATCCCATCGTCGAACTCCCAGATTGATTCGCAGATGTGGTCGAAGGCCGACCGGAAGTACGTCTTGATCATATAGTCGACGAAGTCCCCGCGGATCGCAGCCTGGTTCGACGACTTGTGATTCAGAAACGAACTGAACTCTTCCCCGGCCACGTCATTGCCTCCGCCCGACAGGAGAACGACGCGCGGCCGATACTTTTTAACGGCGGCTAGTGTTTCCTCGAGAGGCTTTTCTCGCCGGCGCCATCCGCGGCGCCGATACTCGGTGCCCCACGCCATATTGTCGAGCGTGTCGCCCGCCTCGGCGACATTGTGAATCTGGTAGCCAAAGAAGCGAATCAGGTTATCGATGATGTCGAGTCCGGCAATCGAATAGTCGAACCATGAGTCGCCCTCGGCGACGAGAACTTCGCCTCCGGTCGTCCCTTCGGCCGTTATGTCGAGACGGCTCTGCTCGATCTCGGCGATCATCCGCGCGACGTCGTCGGTACTGAGCCGATCTAGCGCCTCGTCGTCGATGTCGTAAGAGCTGTCCCCTCCAGCAGGAGCTGCGACTGACGAGGCCTCGGGCTCGCCGACTCGTGGCGGAGCAGCAGGTTCAACCGAAGCTCTCGACGGCACGCCCTCGTTGCCGTGCATTCCAAAAGGCTCCGGCTTCACGGGAGGCCGAGAGAACGCATCGGCGAAGAGATCTCGCTTCGCTGCATCTTCGCCTGCGAGTGCCCTTTCTGCGGACTTGACGATAGAGCTGATTCGAACGCCCTCGTTGGCGACCCAGACGACGCGCGCCAGCTTGTTATGATCGCCGTCCCACGGCGTACCATCGTCGAGAAGAATCCGATCTTGGTCGTCGCGCTTGGGGACGCCGGCATGATGGAGTGCGGCCAGCTCCCACTGCATGTTCATGACGCATGACCCCGAGGATCCGCGCTGGGTATCGGCTTGGTAGTGGACGAAGTCCTCGAACACGTCGATGACGTCGTTGTTCCGAATCGCGATCTCCTGGGGCCTGCCGGCGGGGTGCTGGATGATGTTTACGGGCTCGCCGATCAACGCTTTTCCCGACTCACGAATCAGTGGGATCCACCCTCGCTCCTCGACCGGGCGGTTCCGGCGCGACCGCTCGGGGACGGCGACGACGGTGTAGTCGAGGGGTGCATCGGTGAGGAAGAAGAGGTCTGGATCCAGGTCGACCACTTCGGTGGGCATCGTCGTTCCGTCCTGTCGCTCGAAGTAATCGAACTCGACGAAGCTCTCATGCGCGGTGCTCTGGTCGGGCAGAACGTGGTTGTTCGTCATGAAAAGGCGCGGCGAAATGAGGAAACCCGTTCCGTACCCGGCAACGCGTCCGCGGCGGCGAATCGTCACGCGAGCGACGGTCCGGCTGACCCGACTGCCCCGGTGAAGGAAGCGGGAACCGACGAGGTCGTTCTCCTCGAGAATCCTTTCCAAGAGACTGACGCTCTCGCCGGGACGCTGCGCCGACCCGACCGGCTCGCCCGGATGCTCACTCGTGAGGACCGCCCCAGCAACTTCGCCCATGCCCAAGGACGCCATCCGGCGCCAAACTCGGGGGCCCTCCTCGATCTCTCGCCAGTCGCCGCTCTCTTTGAGTAAGCGCTGGTTCCTTTCCACGGTGGGCTTGCGTCGATAGTACCGCTCTTCAGCTTCTTGAAGCTGATGTTTGAAGAGGTCGTCTAGCGTGCTCACGACAGTCACTCCTGCTCACCCCGAGAAGGGTGGAGCGGGCGGACGCTGTCAGGAGCGGTGTGCAGGCGGCAACGAGGGCCACGATATAGACTGTCCTCGAGGCTGGGTTCGGGCCACATAACTGACGCCTTCCCGCCCATTTTAGACGCCCGGGGCGAAACCGATGCCGGCCAACTTCGATCAGCCGGTGGCGCCCAAACCTGACGAGATCGCGTTGATGGTGCGAAGGAGTCTCGGGACCAGGCGGTCCGCTTCTTCCCCCTCGGCGGCTCGCCATGCTCGCAGGAGGTCGATCTGGTGCCGGTGCACGGGCTCTAGCGCCTCGGCGCGGCGAGTCACGATCCGATGGATGTTGGGGCGGGCTTCGGCGAGCGGCGCCCCGTAGATCGCTTCCAAACCTTCACGAGTCCGCTCGAACTCTTCGACGACTCTGGCAAAGAGCGCCGACGTCTGAGGCAGTTCATCCGCCAGCATGACGTAGCTCTCCATCAGGGGCATCGACGCCGTCGCCCAGGCCGTCGCGGCGTTGCTGATCAAGTAGTGAAACGGAGCCCAGCGACTCTCTTCACGTTTCGCCATTCGAAGCTCTTCGAACCCGCTCGGGTTGAGCTCGCGGAGCGTCATTAGGCCGGAGCCGAGACCGAACCAGCCCGGCAGAACGAAGCGAGCCTGGTTCCAGGCAAAGACCCAAGGAATCGCCCGCAGGTTGGACAGCTTTCGCTCGCCGGGACGGCGCGAGGGCCGGGAGCCGATGCGACTGTTCTCGATGGCGTCGATCGGCGTGCAGCGTTCGAAGAAAGCCACGAATCCCTCGGCCTTGAGGAGCTGCGTGTAGGCTTCACGACTCGTCGCGGCGAGCTCGTCCATGAGCGCCACGAGGTTCGGCGGGTCGGTTCGGCCCAGCTCGTCGAGCGCTCGCGTGCCCAACGCGCTCGCACTCAGGAGCTCGATGTGGTGGGCGGCGGTCATGGGGTTGGCGTATTTCTGTCGGATCGTCTCCCCTTGCTCCGTGACGCGAAGCGAAGCCCGAAGGGCTCCCGGCGGCAGCGCGCGCACGAAACGATGCGTGGGGCCTGACCCTCGGCCGATCGTGCCTCCGCGACCGTGGAAGTAGCGGACGACGACTCCGTGACGCTCTCCCACTTCGACCAGCGCTCGCTGGCAGCGGTTGAGGCTCCACATGCTGGCCACGATCCCGCCGTCCTTTCCGCTGTCGCTGTAGCCCACCATGACCTGCTGCACCGGCGGGGCGATGCCCCGCAGCTCGGCTTGCTTTTCGAGGCTCCGCTTCACGATCGGCTGAGCCAGGTAGGCATCCATGATCTCCGGAGCGCGCTGAAGATCCTCGATGGTTTCCAGGAGCGGCACCACCGAGAGCGGCACGTAGGGGCCATCGCTCGCATACCGCATGAGTCCGCCCTCCCGGGCGAGAACGTAGACGGCGAGAAGATCCTCCGCGCTCCGAGTCATGCTGACGATCATGGCCCCGAGCCCAGCGACACCGTAGTCGTCCACATGATCTGAGAGATGCTGATACAAGTCGATGGTCGCGCGAGCCTCGGCTCCCTCGACATCGACCGGACGGGTGAAAGGGCGGCGGGTGGCAAGCTCGGCTTCGAGGAGCGCCCGTCGACGGTCGAGGTCCCAGTCGGGGTACTCGGGGCCGTCCGGAACACCGGCCAGCGTCAGGAGCTGCGCGAGCGCCTTGTCATGGTAGGCGCTGTTTTGGCGAACGTCGACCGCAGCCAGATGGAATCCGAATGCGCGCACGAGACTGAAGACGGGATCCAGGTCTCGCTCGGCGAGGCGAGGCACGCCCGCCTCGCGCAACCAGTCTTGCAAATTATGCAGGGCCATCGTGAGTTCTTGAGCGGAGCCGAACTGCCCCGGCTTCGAGGTCCCTTCGACCGGCAGGGCCGCCCGGAGCAGATTCACATACTGACGCCAGGGCTCCTCGGGATTGCGGTCGCGCGCTGTGACCCCCCGCGGCCCCAGTTCTTCGGACCACGCTTCGATCCGATCCAGGAGTGCTTGGGGCGTAGGCTGCCGATTCTTCGATAGGCTGAGACCGACCGCGAGCGTACCGAGCGCCTCGTCCAAGAGCTCGAGCGCCGACTTGCGGAACAACAAGAGGGTCTCGGCGGTGAATTCTGCGGTCACGAACGGGTGCCCGTCACGGTCGCCCCCCACCCAGTTTCCGAAGGTGACGAGCGGGTGGGCATCCGGGTCGGCGAGCCGGGCCGGGTTGAAGCCTGCGCTGGCCCACGCCGACCGCAGTCGCCCCTCCACCCTTGGGATCACTTGAGGGAAGATGCGGCGAAGGTAGTGGAGGACCATTCGACGTTCATCGGACAGCGAAGGCTTCTCGAGGTAGATCTCGCCCGTGCGCCAAAGACGCTCGATCGTGGTTCGTACGTCCGCTTCGAGCTCCGCGCGCTCCGCGGTCGTCCACATCGTGTTCTCCAGCATCACCAGGCTTCGGTACAGTGACCGCTGGTGCTCGAGAACGGTCTGGCGCTTCGCCTCGGTCGGGTGAGCCGTAAGGACCGGCTCGACTTGGAGCTCGCGCAGCTCGAGAGCGACCTGGTCTTCGTCGAGTCCCAACGACTTCAAGAGCGCGAAGTTCTGCTCCCAAGAGCCCGACTCTTCGACCATTCGCCCTTCGTCCTCGAATGACCGAAGACCCTGGATTAATGCGTTCTCTTCCGCCTGGTCGGCCAGCTGAAAGGCCAGCGAATATGCCTGCACGCAGCGCTCGGCGATGTCGGCCGGAAAACGCTCGGGCGTGGAGGTCGATTGGGCTTCGTCGCGCCATTCACGGCCCCAAGGCAAGAGGCGTGACACTTCGTCCGCTCCCGACTCTGCGATCACTTCGGCGAGGGTGCGCATCAAGAAACTCAGTGACTCGCCGGTCTTGAGAAAAACCCGTTCGTCCATGGGCGAGGAGCCTAACGATGGCGCCGCCCGCCGTCACCGGGGTCCCGCGTTTAGGCGACAAACATCGCCCAATCCGGCGAAAGGTCGAGCTTGGCGCTCAGCGTACGATTGCGATGTTATTGACGAGCCGTCGAGGACGTACGGGCGATCAGGTGGAAGTTGCGAAGCTGTGGAGCTGCGAGAAGCCTGGAAAGGGAGTCCTGCTTCCGGTCGATGAACTCGAGCCCCATATGAGAGAGCTCGGCGGCATACTCGCGCCGCGACCGATTCACCACGTGGCGTGCCGTCTCGACCCGGTCATTCTCGGGCATGTCGTCGATGAGAATGAGGACGGCGTCGTCCTTCATGGCAAAAGCCAAGTTGAAGAGAGCCTCGCGCCATTCGTCGTCGCGGACCAGGTGGACCAGCACGTAGGATGTCACGACCACATCGAAGCGGAGCGGCGAACGATACGAGCAGACGTCGCCTTCCGTGAAGCGACCTTCAGGACACCTTGCCCGGGCTTCGCGGAGCGCCACCGGTGACAGCTCCACCCCGGTATAGCGGGCTCCGCGCGCGGTGAAGCTGGGTGCGAGCAACCCGATCCCACACCCCATGTCGAGGACCGCCGTGCCTTCGACCACCAGCCGCGTCTCATCGAGAAGCCGCTCGAGCCGCTCTCGAGCGCGCGACTGCCCGCGCTCGTTGACTTCGATCGTATGGCTCATGTTGCCGACCGACCGGGGGTCGCCAGCGAATTGCCGGTGTCGCCGCAGCCAGTAACTCTTCGCATCGAAACTCGCCTCGCCGTCGTCATCGGAGGGCGAGGCGGCCCGTTCCGACGGCAGCAGGTTCGGCGCCAATGCTCGAACCTTGCGTAGTAGGCGCTTCGCGAGTCGCGGCGCGGGTCGCCACCGTAGCGAGCTCGTCATCGTCGATACCTCGAAGCGATGAGGTACCGCTTGTCGGGCATCGAGTGAACCCCTCATCTCCGCGCCGGCGCCCCGAAAGACGACGCTTGCCTTCTCCCCGAGCCTGAACGGAGTTCGCGACGAGTTTCCGCGACCCTCTGCCAGGGCCTCGTCCCTGGGGGCCTCGAAGGCTTCCGCGGTCTGGGTTCGTGAGGCCCTCTCTTTAGAACGTCTCGCAGTCCGAGCGCTCGACCGCTGAGTCGTGCTCGAGATGCTCGGTCAATCGTCGCTCATAGCGACGGTTTCGGCGACGGGCCTTGGACGCGTCGGCCCTCCACGTCGCCCGCTTGTCCCGGACCACGTACTCGACGTCATCAGCCGAAGTGACGAGCTCGGCATCGGCGGGCCGGGTGCGTTTGGTCATGAGCGGTTCGTAGCTCCATCGGTCGGAGACCAAAAGCAAAACCAGGCTCTACGATGGGTCGCCTTCTTTGCTCCAACGCTCGCATCCCGCGGCATCGCTGAAACCTCCGCGGTGAGCGAAATCGACGATTGCCGCCGAGCCGTGCATCTTCCGACGAATCCCATCGTCATGACCCTCGCGTTCCTCTAGCAGGGGACGATGGCGAGGACGCAGGTCGTCTGGTTCAAGCGAGACCTGCGGGTTCGAGACCACGGCCCGCTCGCGGAAGCATCGCGCACGGGGCCGGTCCTTCCCGTCTACGTCTTCGAGCCCTCGCTTCTCGAGAAGCCCACCACCGACCCATCGCACGTGCGCTTCACCCTCGAGTCGCTGCGGGACCTGGGCGGGCAGCTGATGGATCGCGGTGCGCAGCTCGTGATCCTTCGCGGAGAGCTTCCCGATGTGTTCGAACGCCTTCACGACACGGTCGAGTTCGAGCGCATCTGGAGCCACGAAGAAACGGGAGACCTCGCCACGTACGACCGCGACCGGCGCGTGAGACGCTGGTGCCGGACGGTCGGCGTCGAGTGGGTCGAGCGACCGCAGTCGGGCGTGGTGCGCGGCCCCCACGACCGCAACCGATGGTCCCGCACCTGGCACGAGCGAATGCGAGCGCCCCTGGCTCGGGTTCCCGATGCACTCGATGCCCACACCGGTGCACTGTCGAGCGAGGGACTGGTGCTGTGGCAGGTCGACCGAGACCCCTCGACTCTACCGTGCTCGAGCGACCTCGGGGTCGCGCCTTCGACCAAGGACGAGGCCGTCGAAGGCGGAGAGCAGCGAGGACTCGAGACCCTCCGTACCTTCCTCAACTCGCGCAGCGCCGGATATCGAAGCGACCTCTCGAGCCCCCTGACGAGCTGGCAAGGCTGCAGTCGCCTGGGTCCGTATCTCAGCTACGGAAACGTATCGATGCGCCAGGTTTATCGGGCCACGGAGATGCGCACCCGTGAGCTCAAGGTTCGCGGGGGTGCGGGTCGAGACCCGGCCTGGCTTGCATCGCTGGAGAGCTTCGAGAGTCGTCTTCGCTGGCACTGTCACTTCGTACAGAAACTCGAGGACGAGCCCGACATCGAGCGACGCAACATCAACCGAGCCTTCGACGGCATGCGGGTCGAAGACCCGGAAGCCTGGACGACTTCCCAGCGAGACCATTTTGCCGCCTGGTGCGACGGGCGCACCGGCTATCCGCTCGTCGATGCGGTCGTGCGGGCGCTGCACCGCGGTGGCTGGATCAACTTTCGCATGCGCGCCATGCTCGCGAGCTTCGTGAGTCATCATCTCTGGCTGCACTGGGAGCCCGCGGCTCGCCATCTCGCCCCGCACTTCCTCGACTACGAGCCAGGCATCCACTTTCCCCAATTTCAGATGCAAGCAGGAACGACCGGCATCAACGCGCATCGAATCTACAATCCCACCAAGCAGGTGTGGGACCAGGATCCGGAAGGAACCTTCATTCGGTCGTACGTCTCCGAGCTGACCGGCGTGCCGGCTCGTCACATCGCCGAACCGTGGCGCATGAGCGCGGCGGACCAGAGCGCGTTCGGGTGCCGCATTGGCCGCGACTATCCCGCACCCATCGTCCAGCATGAGGCCGCATACCGGCGCGCCAAGACAACCCTCGAGGCCTGGACGCGCAGGGCCGAAGTCCGAGCCGAGGCGCAGCACGTCCTCGCCAGCCACGGGAGCCGTCGACGCGGCCGCGGACCCTTCGAACGACGACGGTACCGGCGCTGATTTGGTGGGCGACTTCTGGCACGATGACCGCGCAAAACGTTCGCACCGTTCTCGAAAGCGGAAGAGCGAGAGGTCAGGGGATGCGGGCTGCTTGATACCCAGGGCGCGCCCGTGCGGTAGAGTGAGCGGGCATGGCGAACTACCGCTTGCAGCGCAGCGACGACGTCCAGACCATCGACGAGAAGAAGCTGCGTAAGAAGCTCCGGTCGAAAGACCTGACGGGCCTCGAGCTCGTGCGCCGAGAAGACGATGAGGCCTGGATTCCGCTGTGCGAGACGGAGCTATTCCGGGAAGAGGTTCCCTTCCACGGCAATCCTCTCGATGCTGCGCGCCGACGCGACGTTCAGGGCTTCTTGGGCCATCTCACGGGGTGGGTGATCACGGCCGGGGTGATGGCGGCTCTCGGAAACTGGTTTCCATTCTGGCTGTGGATCTGGGGCGTTTTCCTCGTGGTCCACGGTCTCAAAGTCGCGCCCTCGGCGCTGGCCCTGACCGGCAACGGCGCTCTGTTTGATGCCTTTTCGCGAATCAGCCTGCCGCAAACGCCGAGCGGCGTCCGACCGGCCCTCCCGCCGAACGCCAACCCATCCTCTTCCCTGGCCAACGAGGCCGAACAGGTGCGAGCCCTGCTGCTCGAGCGCGGAGGAGAGGACAATGCACGCCTGGCCTGCGGGGTCGAAGAGCTGGCCGCGACGCTCGCGGAGATCGCTCGACGACGGATCGACCTCGAGAACCAGCTCTCGCCGGACAAGCTTCGCAAGCTGGATGACGCTCGCGAGGAGGCGACCCGCCACCTCGCAAGCGCCTCGACGGAGCAGGACCATCGTCTTCTGCGCGCGGAGCTCGAAGCCATCGACCGGCGCAGCGAGGCGATCGAGCACGCCCAGCGGACTCTCGAGCGACTGCGAAGCCGAGAGCGGGCGGCCGAGCATCAACTGATGCAGCTGCGCCTCGACCTGTCACAAGCCGAGGCCCGCACGGTCGACATCCCCGACTTCGCCGATCGGGTCGAAACCATCCGCATCGAGGCTGCCGCCATGGAGGAAGTCGATGAGGTTCTTGCGGACCGCAAAGCGATGCGTTCCCCCTCGCTCGTGCAAAGAGATTGAGCTGGCCACCGAGCCGTGTGATGCGAATCGGGTGCCAGCGAGCGTGTGACCTTCGGTGGAGGCCACATGCTATAGGTCGGGCGTCATGGGGGACGTCGTCGAGAATTCGGGGAGTACCGCTCGAGACCACCTTGCCAACGAACGGACCTTCTTGGCCTGGGTCCGCACGGCCCTCGGCCTCGTCGGGCTCGGGGCAGTCCTCGAGCGACTAGCGGCCGACGGCTATCAGCCCGTCGCAGTCACGGCCGGCGTAGGCTTCATCACCTTTGGGGGCCTGACGCTGATCTACGCCCTGACCCGATACCTTCGGGTCGCGAAGATGCTGGAACAGTCACTATTCCCGGTCGCGCTTCGGGGTCCGGTCGTGGTGGCGGTGGGAGCGCTACTCGTAGCAGTCGGTGCGCTCGTCTACGTCGTACAGCCCAACTAGCGCTCGGAGTTCGAAGAGGCGCACAGTATGGCCTCGCATCTCCCGACACGATCGCCCGCGAAGCAGCCCGTACGACCTCGTGTCCAACCCTTGCCGGGCGGGCTCCGTTGTTGCCGGCGTCCGGACCGACGGCGGGGAGTTTTCCTCCCCGCCGAGTCCAGCAGTCCCGACGCTGGGCGGGATGATGCTGCTGTTTCTCGCCGCCGGCTTGCTCGCGATCGTCGGATTGCGTCGACCCAGCGTTTCGGGGGCCTAGACCGACAGGTTGCGGCTAGAGACGAAAAAGGGCGGTCGCAGTTTCCTGCAACCGCCCGGAATGATTGAAGTAGCGGGGGCAGGATTTGAACCTACGACCTTCGGGTTATGAGCCCGACGAGCTACCGGACTGCTCCACCCCGCAGCAGGGAGGCGGAGTTTACTCGCGCGCTTCGCGGCGTCAACCGAAAAGTCGCGGGCAGTCACGGACCGCCGAGATCGTGCTCGAGGGGCTCGGAGACAACGTTTCCCGTAGGGCCGATCTCGCCGCGAAGACGCACCACCTCGACGTTCCCGTCGCACGCGATATCGCCTCGCGCTCGAACGATGAACGTTTGGCCGTCGTCGCTGTCGTAACGCAGCTGATGCGTCGGAGCTGCGAGCGGAACGAATTCCAGCTGGCTCCAGAGCGGGTGGACGGACCACTCTTGCGGCTCGAGACGGCACACGCGACCTCGTTGCTCGCAGCAGGGTGTCTCCGGCGTCCATCCGGTATCGCCCACGGGAAACGTGCCGTGCTCGGCGTGGAAGGCATAAATGCCGCGCTCGATGGCGTGCAGGTTGAGTTGCGCATCGAGTCGGCGGGCCCGCCACCCGACTCCCAGCGTACCGGGCGCGATCACCGTCAAGATCGCTGCGAGCGACACGAGCCCGGCCAAACTCCCGATCAGGATCGCGCCGAGGGCTTTGGTCCGGACCCGCTCCGCTTCCGGCCCGCCCTGCAGCTGCAGGAGGGCCGCCACGCCCAGGGCAGCGCCCACGAGAGGCAGCCCGGGGACGATGAGAGCGATGGACAGACCCAAGGCCCAATCGGCGAGGACCGCGGCCCGAGACTTGGCGGGTGCATCCGTCATGCGTCGGTGCCTCTCCCGAGCGCGGACAACACATCTGCGAGGAAGGCTCCATCGAGATTGGTCGCTCGCAGCTCGGACGCCGTGTGTTCTCCCAGTCGCGGCGCCGGCCCCAAGGCAGAGCGCCGCGTCCACGGACTGCGGACGGCTCCGGAGCCATCGACCACGCCCCGCTCGAGATGGTGCGGATCCGACAGCGTTTCCGACGGGGTGAGCACCGGCTCCACACACGCCTCGACCTCTCGAAAGAGCCGAGTCCACTCGGCCCGCGTGCGCTCGAGCAAGACACCCTGCACCTCTGTTCGAGCCGCGCGTCCCGCCTCGCCCCCATCATGCCCCGAGTTCGTGAGATCCTCGCGACCTATCGCCGCGCAGAACGCCGACCAGAACTTGGGCTCGAGGGCTCCGACCGCCAGGTGGCCGTCACTCGCCCGGTAGAGCGAGTAGCAGGGGCGCGAACCATCGAGGAGCTCGTCGCCGGCGGTCACCGTCCCGCCCGCCCGGAGCTTGCCCCAGGCCATGGCGCCAAAGGTCAGCGCGGCATCCGACAGCGAAAGATCGAGGATGCTGCCCCGCCCCGTTCGCTCACGCTTGTAGAGCGCCAGGGCGATCGCGGCCACCGCGCTCAAGGAACCACCGACGTCGGCGGACTGAACGACGGGTACCGATTCGCCCGACCCGTGGAGCGCTCCAGCCCGAGCCATATAGCCGATGTCGTGGCCGGCGCGCGCACGGTCCGGTCCGATGCCGAATCCCGAGAGCGATGCCACGACCAAGGAAGGAAACTCGGACCGCACTGCGTCCGAGCCAAATCCGAATCGCTCCATGACGCCCGGTCGAAAGGAGTCGAAGAGGACGTCGGCAGACGCGATCAGCGCTCTCAAGGCGGCGCGACCGGCCTCCTCGCGAAGGTCGAGCGCCACGCTGCGCTTGTTCGCGTTCAAGACGTCGAAAAGCCCCGAGTGGGGAGGGTCCGAAAGGAGCGGCGGAACCCAGCGGGTCATGTCGCCCCCGCTCGGGTCCTCGATCTTCACCACCGTCGCCCCCAGCTCGGCGAGCCACCGGGTCGCGAGCGGACCCGGCAGAAGCCGCGAAAGGTCGACGACCCGTACACCCTCCAGCGCGCCATCGAGACCCAGAGTTTCGTCGTCCCGAGTCATGATCGGCGATCAACGAACGACTGCCGCTCGAGAGGAAGGAGTCGGCCAAGCCAAACCGACATCGAGACCGACGGGGCGACGATACCGCGTAGGCCCGGCCGGGCGCGGCGCATCGTGAAGGCCCGGACGAGGCCCGGAAGGAAAGAATTTCAGCCCAGGACCTGCTGAAGCTTCATTGCAAGACCCATGTCTCCTTTGATCTTCAGCTTGCCCTGCATGAACGCCATCTGACCGTTGAGCCGGCCCTCGACAAGCGCCACGAAGTCCTCGGCCTTCATCGAAACCGTCACGCCGGGTGCTTCGAGCGTTCCCGTACCCACTTGCTCTCCGGTCGGCTTTGTGAGGTCGATGAACCACTGCCCTTCGCCCTCGCCGGTGAGGTCGAACTGATAGGAGCTGTTGATCTGCGAAGCCAGCTCGGGTTTTGCCGCTAGACGCTCAGGGATGGTGGTCGAGAAGATCTCGCTCGCGGTCGCCATATTGACTGAAGAGTCAATCGGCTCAGCCGCCCAAAGTCAACGTTGAAACCCGAGCCTCGACACGGCGTTGGAGCACAACGGGACGACCGGCTGGCTGTAGGATGCTATGCTCGGACCGTCGTGGAAAGGGTCAGCGTCTACGAAGTCGGCCTCCGCGATGGCCTGCAGAACGAACCGGCGTTCGTGGCCACCGATGCCAAGATCGACCTCGCCCACCGGCTGGTCCACGCCGGGCTTCGTCGCATCGAGCTCACCAGCTTCGTGAGTCCCCGCTGGATCCCGCAGCTCGCCGACAACGCCGATGTCGTGGAGGGCGTCGAGCACGTGGAAGGCGTTCGCTACTCGGCGCTCGTTCCCAACATGAAGGGGCTGCGCGGCGCGCTCGACGCCGGCCTCGAAGAAATCGCAATCTTCCTTTCGGCGACCGAGTCGCACTCGAAGAAGAACATCAACAAGACGGTCGACGAAGCCCTCGATGTCCTCGGCGAAGTCAGCCGCGAAGCCAAAGCCAACGGACTGTTCGTGCGCGGTTACCTCAGCACCGTGTTCGGCTGCCCGTACGAAGGCCGCGTGGAGCCCGATCGCCCCCACGAGCTGACCCTGCGCCTCTTCGAGGAGCTGGGGGTCGATGAAGTGAGCCTCGGCGACACGATCGGCGTGGCCAATCCACTCCAGGTACGTACCCTCTTGAAGATGGTTCGAGACAGCGTGGGCCTCGAGCGCATCGCGATGCACATGCACGACACCCGCGGCACCGCCTTGGCCAACGTTCTCGCCGGCCTCGACGAAGGCGTTCGCACGTTCGATTCCGCCTTCGGAGGGTTGGGCGGCTGCCCCTACGCTCCCGGGGCCTCCGGTAACCTTGCCACCGAAGACCTGGTCTACATGCTGGAAGGTATGGGCTTCGACACCGGGGTGGACCTCGATCGCCTCTTCGTTGCGTCGGAGACCGCCGCCGACCTACTCGGCAAGTCGCTGCCGTCCAAGGTGTTCCAGTCCGAGCTCGGTCGACGCCGCAAAGAAGCCGAGCGGCGGGCGCGGGCCAGCTGATCTTGAGATTCGCGGGGGCCGCCGCCCTGACGCTCGTCGCGACCTCCGCCCACGCCGGAACGCCGCCCGGCTTTGCCGACGAGATCCGGCGCGCCCTCAAGGAAGGACCGCGTGGGGTCCCAAAAAATCGGGTCCTGCTCCAAGACCCTCGTCTGCGGGTATCGGTCACCGAGCGCTTTCTCTGGGTGGAAGATCTCGACCTCTCGCTGCCGCTCGCCCCGTGGATGTCGCCAGCCCCCTTCACCGAGGCCTTCGACATCGCTCGACGCGCCTGGTTCGACTCCGGGCAGCCGGTCGACGTCAAAGCGCTCGCCGTCTTCGTGAGCTTCGACGTCGGCGCTCAGAATCCCTTCTATCTGGCGATGGCCAACGACGTGCGCGGGATCGGCCAGCGCATCTTCGACGATACGCCCGAGTCCGACGTCGATGGCTTCATCTGGATGGGCAATCTGGAAGAACTGTGGCGCGCGGGACCGGACTTCTATCGGGAAGCGTTCATCCACGAGGTCGCACATCGCTGGGGGGTATACGTCGACGTCGACCACCCGGGGCTGGCCACCGACGCGCTTCGAGGTCGCCAAGACCAGCACTGGTCGTTCCTCGCCGACACGGACACGAGCCCCATGGACGGAAACGACTGGCTCTTCAGCGGTAACGAGGCGACCACGATCTACTCGGTTCCGCACGAGCCCAGTTTCAGCCCGTTGGACCTCTACCTGATGGGCCTCGTTCCCCCGGACGCCGTGGAGCCATGGTCCGTGATCACTGCGTTCGAAGATAAGACTCCCGACTGGGTCAATGTCTCGCCCCTGACCATTCCCGCGCACCGGCTGGACGTCACTGTTACCCTCACCGGAGCCGTGCGGGAGACGGTCGAGATCGCCGACGTGCTGAGCGCCGAGGGCCCCCGCGCTCCCTCGGTTGGGCCGACGACGTGGCCGATCGGAATCGTACTGATCAGCAGTGGCTTCACCGGTCGCGCGAGCGCGGCGGACCGCGCGCGCTTCGACGCCACGCTCAAGGACGTCGTCGGCACGTACGGCCAGGCCACCGGGGGGCGCATGGTCCTGCGCGCCACGACCGTGGGCGGAGGCATCAGGGGCAAGGGCGAAGATTGCGCCCAGGACGGCGACTGCGATCTCGCGCGCACCGATGGCTGCCAGCCCGAGGTCAACGTCTGTGCCGTGCGCTGCGAAGGCGACGAGGTCTGTTCGATCGGCGAAGCCTGCTGCGACGCCTGGTGCCAGCCCGCCTCCGTCTGCACCCCCGACCGACCGGACGCCGGCGTCCAACCCGATGCGGCAGCTCCCGCCGACGCTGGTCCCATCGCTCGGCGCCCCGAAAGCTCTTCGTGCCAAAGCGCCACCGGCGCTTCGACCGCGCCCATCGGCGTGCTCTTCGCGAGCGCGCTCCTCCGCCGACGACGCCCGACGCTCAGTCGGTCGCGCCGCGCTCGTTGACGAGGCGTGTGAAGTCGTTCACCGCCTCCCAAAGATCGGGGAGGAGATGCTCACGCATGCCGGCGGTCAACAGCTCGGCCGGAGCGCCCTTGAGCGATTTCACGAAGGCCCCGATCTGACGCTCGACCAGGCGGAAGTGCGCAAAGCGCCAAGAGCGGAACCATTGGTCCAGCTCGTAGAGGGAGCGCATCAGCTGGTGGAGCTCGTGGTAGCGGTGAGGCTCGTCGAGCACGTGAACGGGCGTGACGCCCCGCCGCTCGAAGACGGCGCGAACCGGCGGAGCGATGGTGTCGCCCATCTTGAGAAGCGCATTGAATCCTGGGGATTCCTGCCCACTGCCTCGACCGAGCGTCGCGCGGATGGCGACGTACTCCTTGGGGGGCATCTTCTCCAGGATCTCGAGCTGCTGGGTGAGCAGCTGCTCGACCTGCGCCGCGCGGGCGAAGAGGTCAGCAGCTTCGGACAGACGGTCGTCGTTCAGGTAGCCCACCGCCGCGTCGACGTCGTGCAAGATGACCTGCATCCACAGTTCGGCCGTTTGGTGGGTAACCTGAAATAGCAGCTCTCCGTGGGCGACCAGACCATCTCGAGGCCGCATGAGTTCGAAGAGCTCATCCGTGCGGATGTACTTCTCGTAGTCGGTCTTGGCCATTCGATGCCGGGTACAGCCGGCCGGCCCGAAGGGTCAAGACTTGGAAAGACCGATGGCTTCGACGTCGGCGATCAGTGCGCGCGCTGCGTCGTCGAGCCCCGACGACCCCTGGCGCAGCGTGAAGGAAAGCCCGTCCGCCATCTCGATGAAGATCGCGCCCTGACTCCCCCGAGGCGTATACAGAGGGTCGGAGGGCACGAGCCCTTCGACTTCCACCTGCCCGCGAACCTTGCCGTCCGACCCGCGCTCGATGGTCGTGACCTGGCGGTACTGAATCCCCTCCTCGGCCGCCTCGATGATCGTCTCGTCTTTGACTTCATCGCAGCCCGATCGCGCGACGTCGACGACGCGCAGCGAACCTCCAAACCACACGTTGGCCAGCAACGCGGCTTTCGCCGCCGAGTCCCAGCCGTCGACGTCGAGAACCGCATCGGCTTCGGCGATGCCTCGCGCCTGGGCCCGAGCCAGCCCTCGCCCTCGACCGCCGCCCAGCGCCACCGCTTCCAGGACCAGCGACGAGGTCTGGTTGAGGACTCCGCGCACGAGCTGCACGTCGGAGCGACCCAAACTCCGCATCCAGTGGAAGACGGGCAGGCCGTCGAGGATCGTCGCCTCGAAGCGGAGCTGGACCCCATGCTCCGCGGCCCGCGTCGACAGGTCCTTGTAGCCCAGAGCGATCGGCGCCTTGTTCGAAGTGACGCAGTGGATCCCGCGATCGAGCGCCGCCCGCAGCATCGACAAGGCGGGCTCGCCGCTACGTATGTTCTGCGGGATGCACTCGATGACGACGTCGGGCTCGGTGCGCTCCAGGATCTCGTCGATGTCCTCGACGGTCTGTGCCGGAAAGCCCTCCGACTCGAGGAGACCGAGCGCCTCGCCTGCGGGCAATCCCTCAGGAGCGAGCAGGCGTCCGCGGTGGGCGGTCACGACGCCGACCAACAGGTCCGATCGCTGCTGGTCGCGAAGCCGCCTGAGAAACGCCCGCCCAAGCGAGCCGGCGCCCAACAGCAAGAGCCGCATCGTCTGTGACGCATAGCGCATTCAGGGGACCGGGCACACCCCAATCCTGCGCCGCTCAGTCGCGGAGGACAGGCCCCGTATCGGGCACATCGGAGGCCGGCGCGAGGCCCGAGCCAAACAGCTCGAGCTGCGACGTATCGAACAGACCGAGCTGACCGGGGATGTGGCGGGCGTGCGCCTCGAGCACCAGGTCGACGCCCTCTCGTATGTAGGATGCGACCGGCACCTGTGTGCGGTCCGACAGCAGCTTCAGCAGCCGATCCTGCTCCGCCTCGAGATAGACCGTTGTGGCGACCTTCCGGCGAGCCATGGCTCGACCATGGTACTCAGGTCACGCCCACCGCCCAAGAAATCGGGCCGGTTGACGGCGAGTCGGGTTGCGCCGATCGTTCGACGCGATGCGAATCTCCGCCATCGCCTTCGCGGCCCTCGGCGCTGCCGCCTGCGCGAGCTCGAAGTCGTCGACCGGTGCGTCCGAGTCGGAAGCCACGACCGCGACCCTGCCCAGCCGCAAGCCTCTGGTCACCATCTGCGACGCCCCCCCGACCGCGAACGTCCGCACGACGGATCTCAACGAGGACGGCATACCGGAAACGACCAAGTACTATGATGAGGTCCCCGACCCCGAGCGCCCCGGGCAGCGAAAGTCGATCCTGATTCGTCAGGAGCTCGACCTGACCTGGGACGGCCGGACCGACATCTGCCGCTACTTCGACGCCGACGGGAAAGTCGAAAAGGAAGAGTGGGACCTCGACTACGATGGCAAGGTCGACGAGGTTCGATTCTATGAACAGGGTGTGATCGTTCGCTCCGAGCGCGACCGCAATAACGACGGTCAGCCCGACGTTTTCCGCTACTACGTCGAGGGCCGCCTGGAGCGGAAAGAGACCGACACCAACGGCAACGGACGCATCGACCGGTGGGAGTACTACGAAGGACGCGTGCTCGACCGGGTCGGTATCGACAAGGACCACGACGGCTCGGTCGACACGTGGGCCAAAGCCGCAACGCAGAGCTGACCCGACCGGTCCGTCCCCTCGGGGCCCGCCGCCCGAGCGAGGCCACCCCGTTCAGACGTCGAGATATCCGGCGCCGATGCGGACGCACGGACCCCAGATTCGGGGGACCGGGGCCGAGTCGTCCCGCTCTGCGTGCAGGTCGACCTCGATCGTGCTCGGGCGGCCAATTTCGATGCCCTGCCGCACGGTGAGTCGCGCGGTGGGCAGCTTTCCATGCTTGTGCAGGTACGCGGCGAGCGGTCCCGCCGCCGAGCCGGTCGCCGGATCTTCGCCGATCCCCGCGACGCCGAGGAGACGCGCGTACGCGATGTCGTCCGGCTCCAGGACGAATGGATACAGGCCGTCGGTGGTCTCGCGGATCGGAGCCCACGCATCCGGCCTAAATTCGGCGCGAGCGAGGGCTTCACGACTCTTGACGGGGACCATGGCGAACGGAACGCCGACCGCGACGCGTTCCGGGGTCAGCTCGGTGAGATCGGCTTCCGAGAGACCGAGACTCGCGGCGACGCTGGCTCGCGGTAGTTCGCCGACGAACTCGGCCCGGGGCTGCGTCATCCGCCAGCTGGCCGGACCGGCTCGTTCCACCAGGACCGGCCCCGTGCCGAGCTCGAAAGTCACGTTCTCCGTCCCATCGAGCACGAAGGCCGTCCCCACGACCGGGTGACCCGCGAGCGGTATCTCTTCGGCCGGAGTGAAGATGCGGACCCGGTAGTCGCAGGACTCGGACGACTGGACGAAGGTGCTCTCCGAAACGTTCATCTGACGCGCCATCCTCTGCATCAGATCGTCCTCCCAGCCGTCGGCGTCCCGAAATACGCAAAGAGGATTTCCGCCCAGCGACTCGCGGGTGAAGACGTTGACGATCTCGAACTGGCGTCGCATGCGCGGACCAAGCCAACGACCGCGCCCGAAATCAAGGTGCGCCCCGGCACGAACTGAGTGCGTGCGGCGCGGGCGGCCCTGGCCGATGTAGCGACGTCTCTCACCCTCCCGCCCGCTACCGGGGTCGAATCCGAGTTGGGCCTTCGGGCTTCCGCGCTCCCGCGCGAACTCTTTCCCGCGAAGGCCGGAGGCACCGGAGAAGACGAAAGGGCGCGAACGTCAGACCCGAGCGTTGGTCCGAATCGCGCTCACGATCTCCCGCGTCGCCGTGCTCTTGTTCAGGGTGTAGAAGTGGATTCCGGGTGCTCCGCCCTGGATGAGGCCCAGCGCCTGGATGGTCGCGTGGGCGACGCCGAGTTCCAGCACGGCCTCCGGGTTGCCGGCTCGGCGGTCGAGCTCGGCCAAGAGCTTGTCGGGAATGGTCGCGCCGCACATCTGCGTGAACCGCTTCACTTGATCGATGTTCGTGATCGGCATGAGACCCGGAATGATGGGTACGTCGATCCCCGCGGCCAGGCAGCGGTCGACGAAGTCGAAGTAGAGACGATTGTCGAAGAAGAGCTGCGTGACCAAGAAGTCGGAGCCAGCATCGACTTTCTCCTTGAGGTGGTGAAGGTCTTCATAGGGCGAGGCAGCCTCGGTGTGGGTCTCGGGATACGCCGCCCCCGCCAAGCAGAAGTCGTAGTTCTCACGGATGAACGCCGTCAGCTCGGAAGCATAGCGAAAGCCACCTTCGACCGCTTCGAAACGGGACTGTCCCTTCGGTGGATCGCCGCGAAGCGGCAGGACGTTGGCCACGTCGGCATCGTGCAGCTGGTCCAGGATGCCGGCGATCTCCTCGCGCGTGGAGCCCACACAGGTGAGGTGGGCCATCGCTTCCAGCCCGAGTTCTCGCTTGATGCGCCCGGTGAGCTGCACCGTCTTCGCTCGAGTCGAGCCGCCAGCACCGTACGTGACGGACACATAGCCTGGCTTCAGCTCTTTGAGCTGCTTCAGGTTGTCCCACAGCTTGGCCTCGCCTTCGTCGGTCTTGGGCGGAAAGAACTCGAACGAAAACAGGGGATGTCCGCTCTTGAGGGCATCGGTGATCCGCACGGTCCGACCCTCTCCGCCTCCAGCGAAGGCGTCAAGCGTTCAAGGGGGTCCAGCCGAAGAACGTCGCCAAATGAAGCCGTCCAAGATGTAGTGGGTGAACTGAGGGATCGCGAGAACGACGATCACGACCGCCTGGAGTGAGCCGGCCAAGGCGATCTCCGGTCCGGGGAAGATCGACGCCGCTTCGTGCCAAACCGTCCGGTCCCACGCCCACTCTTCGACGTACGCGAGCAGAACCAGGGCCGCCGCGAACGGAACGAGCTCGAGGCTTCGCCCCAGGGCTCGACCGCCGCATCGATGCCACACGAAGGCGGTGTAGGGGACCCCGTGGATGATGACGTTGGTGACGGTGAACGCCCAGTCCGAGTTGGTAACGACGATGCCGATACCCCAACAAGCATAGGTTCCGAGCACCACCGAGACCTTTCCCAGTGACACGGCACGGCCGACGAGAAAACGCCTCAGCTGGATACCGAGGAAGCCGAAAAAGATGACCGCGTAGAACGCGGCCGCCAGGCGAAGAAGCCGAGGCTCCAGGCTCACCGCAATGAAGTCTCCCGGCAGAAACCACGCGTAGTGGCGAGGTAGATTGGCGTGCCACCACAGAAGCGGAAAGAGCGTCGCCGTGTAGATCGCCGCACGGTCAATGGCTCGCTCGATCCGCGACAACTCTGGTTGCTTCCGCTGATAGAGGACAACCCAGCCGTACTGCTGACGCACGAAGTGAAAAACGGCGACGTAGGCGAGCACCGTCCAAAACGCAGCCGACGACACGGCCATTGCCGTGCTCCCGATCGCCGCGGCGGCGACCGGAGCCGCAATCAGCCAGCGCCGATAGCGCACGCGGCCCTCCGGGCTCAAGTACGTGATGAAGAGGGTGGCGTAGACGTGGGCGACGTCGATCACCAAAACCGCAAGCACCCACATCGGAAGCGGCAGCTCGCCGTCGAAGACCGGACCTACCGGCACCAGAAGGAGAGCGACGACGGCGGGTACCAAGAAGATCGACAGATCGAAGCGGGGGCTCACGAGCCACGGCCCGAAGCGGCTCACGAAGGACGTACCTCCGCAAGCACCTCCCGAGCCGCCCGCGCTCCGTGGAAGATCGCCTCCTCGAGGAGGGCGGCACCGCTAAGATCCGTATGGGCGAAGTGCACGCCGTCTTGAGCCGCCTGCGCCGACCGGCGGCCGGAGTCGAAAGCCCGCCCAACGGTGGGACGAACCATGCCGTGCCCCCACCGCATGAGATCGATGCGCTTTACCTTAGGCGCCAGGTCGACGTGGACGCGGTCGAGATCGAGGTAAACCGCTTCGCTGACTTCTCGGTAGGAGGCGCCCCCCATGCGCTTTCGCTCCGTTGCGGCATCGAAGGCCGAGAACGGCCGATAGTAGGTCCACACCGTGGGACCGAAGCTCGCCCCTGACTGATGGGTCGCCACCACATAGCCGAGGGACTCGCTGTCCACGATGACGTTGTCCCAGGCGGTTTCGAAGCCGGGCGCCGAAGGCCTGCCATCAAGCTCGAGATTGGCGACCAGCCACGGCGCATATTCGGGGCGATACGTCCCCGCCAGGCGGGCGGGCAGAACGTGGGGACGGAGATAGCTGGGCATCGCGACCACGACGGCCTGGCCATGCACCGCCCGACGCACTCCCGAACGCGTATCGACGTACTCGACGCGGCAGAAGGGCCGGTCTCCCCGGGGAGTCACCTTCGTGACCGCAGCTCGGGTCCGTACCGCACGAAGCGTCTCCGCCAGATGCCGCACGACCCGACCATTGCCATCGGCCCACGTCACGAAGGGCGATGGATCGTCGATGCTCTCTCCGCACCGGGCCGCGAAGTAGGCCAATCCGTACCAGGCACTGAGCTGCTCGGGCTCGGTGCCATAGTCGTCCCGGCAGGCGTATCGCACGTACCAACGAAACCCAGAGTCGGTGAAATCCTGCCGCCCCAGCCACTCAGCGAAGCTCATCTCGTCGAGCCGCCGGACTTCGGAGTGGTCGGATCCCGAGGCGAACGGCAGACCGAACGCCCGCCGTCCGTCGGGGTCTCGCCAACGTATCCAGCGATCGACCTCCCGGCGAAAACGACCGAGCTCCTTACGGCTTCTCGCTCCACTGAAGGGAAAGAGCCCGGCGTGCCACTGACCCTGATAGAACGTGCGTTCCGCCGGCTCGATGACCAAGCTCGACTCGCGGGGAACGAAGCCTTCTTCGGTCTGCTGGGCGGCGCCCATGTCGACGAGGAGCTCCTGCAGTTCGGGCTGGGAGGGCCCCGGCACCGGGACGTAATGCGCGCCCCAAGGAAACCGAGAGACCAAGGACTCCCCGGCGACCGAGGTCCCGCCGACTTCCGGTGCGCCTTCCAGGAGGAGCACCCGCACCAGTCCCGACCGCTGCAGCCGCCAGGCCGCGTATAGTCCCGCCACCCCGCCCCCGACGACGACCACCTGCCAGGGGGCCTCATCGGACACGGGATCCGTGGTGGAAGTACTGCCGTCCCGGAGGGCGTGCCCCCAAGAGCGACCATCCGGCCGGTCGGCCCCGTCCCATTCGGCCGCGGGACGGCGCCGGCAGGCGACCGCTCCGGCCGAGGTGCCGAGCAACCCCTGAAGAATTTCGCGACGGGTGAAGGTCATGACGTCGGAAAGTCTATGCCTCACTCGTGCGCAGTGATCACCATCGGTTCCACTCGTCGTCGTAGAGGCGTACGAGCAGCTGATCGTCGAGCCGATGGATGCCGGTGGGCACCTCGGACATGTCGCGTGGAAACCTGAACAGACCAGGTAGCACGGCATCGTCGAGGTAGCTCATCGGCACGTCGGCCAGCCGCTGCGGGGCCGACGTCGGCTCTCGCTGAGCCAGTACGTACCCCCACTCGCCGAATGAGGGGACGGTCGCATGGTAGGGCGCCGTCGAATAGCCGGCCGCTTCCAAGGTGTGCACAACCGTCCAAAACGATCCCCGAGCGTAGAGCGGAGACGTCGACTGCACGACCACGACGCCTCCCGGAGCGAGCCAGCGAGCGAGGCGACGATAGAAGAGACGTGTGTAGAGCTTACCCACGGCGTAAGAGTTGGGGTCGGGAAAGTCGACGAGGATGAGGTCGTAATCGGCGGCACCTTGGCTTTGGTCGACCCAAACGAAGGCGTCGGCATTTTCGACGGTCACCCGAGGGTCGTGAAGAGCGTCCTGGTTCAGGTCCCGGAGAATACTCAGGTTGGTCGCGAGGTCGGTCATCGCCGGGTCCAGATCGACGAGCGTCACCGCTTCGATGTCCGGATGCTTCAACACCTCACGAACGGCCAACCCATCTCCCCCACCCAAGACCAAGACCCGCCGCGGCGACCGACCGGTCTGCACGAGACGGGCTACGCCCGGATGCACCAAAGCCTCGTGGTAGCGGTGCTCGTCGACGCTCGTGAACTGAAGCGCACCGTTGATGAACAGCTGAAACCCGACTCGGCCCCGCGTGATGACGATGCGCTGGTAGGGCGTCGTCTTGGCCAGCACGATGGGGTCGGAGAAGAGCTGCTGCTCGGAGAAGCGAACCAGCTGCTCGCTGGCGGCCAAGCCCGCGCCCAGCAGGAGGAGCACCCCGTACGCCTGAGCGCGAAGCCAGGTTCGGCGAGCTCCAGCGGGCAGACCGAACGCGTGCGTACACCACACCGCAACGGCCGCGTTCAGAGCGCCGACGGCGAGCGAACTCCGAATGAGGCCCAGCTGGGGCACGAAGAAGAGCGGAAACGCCAGCGAAGCGACCAGCGCCCCCAGATAGTCGGCCGACAACACGCGAGCAACCAGCTCCTTCAAGTCCAGATCCTCGTCGAGGATCCTCATGAGAAGCGGGATCTCGAGACCGACCAGCGTGCCGATCAGTCCGGTCATCCCGTAG
Organism: uncultured Myxococcales bacterium; assembly: GCA_964473255.1. Taxonomy (GTDB): domain Bacteria; phylum Myxococcota; class Kuafuiibacteriia; order Kuafuiibacteriales; family Kuafuiibacteriaceae; genus Kuafuiihalomonas. The sequence continues at coordinate 65,479 of CAYYOT010000004.1, forward strand.
AGGACCACGCCGAACCACGCCAGGCGGGCGAAGGCGATGAAGAGCAGGAGGGCCGAGAAGCCCCCGATCAACGCGACCGCGGTTTCCACTTCGATGAAGCGGGTCACCAAGCGCCGATCTACGAATCGGCTGAGCCAGGCTCCGATCCCCATGGAGAAGAGATAGGTGCCGATGATCGTCGAGAACTGGGTGACGGAATCCCCCAGTACGTAGCTGGCGAGCGTCCCCGCCAAGAGCTCGTAGATCAGCCCACACGTCGAAATGACAAACGCGGCCACCAGGACCGCGGAGGATCGTCGGCTCCGGCCCTCTCCGGCGTCGGCCATCGATCAGTCGCCGAGGGCGGCAGAGATGATCATCGATATGCCAATCACGATCGTTGCCAAGACGATGCCGACGGCGATGTTGTCGTCGTCCTCGAGCTCCTTCCGAACGGAAAACGGCGTGAGCCGTTCGATGATGACGAATGCGACGGCAAACATGACGATCCCGATCGCCGAATAGACGACCGTCGCCACGATGGCCCCACCTTGGGTCTCCCAGAACATCACTTCCCTCCTCGATAACCGCGTCCAAAAAAGAAGAACCCCCCGATCGGCGCGCGCCCTCGGGTGCGTCCGTCGGCCGTGATGACGGTCGGGGGACCGCCGTCGGTGCCGCTGAAGACCACGCCCTGCGACGTGACATACGCGAAGCCCAGGACGATGCCCAACCCGACGATCCAGTACAGCTTCGTCATGGGTCAGCCCGCATGGTCGCTCTCCGCCCAGCGGCGCTTCTCGAAGCCCAGGTACTGCACGGTGGCGATCCCGGGAAGAATCCACAGCAGAAAGAGGGCCATCAGTAGATGGCTCCACAGAAAAACTCGGGACCTGGCGACCAACCGCACGCTGGGTGACGGCGGGCTGCCGCGCGCCCACTCGGGTCGAAGCTTCATCACATACTCGCCCGGCAACAGCTCACCCAGAAACACCGTGCGACGCCGACTTCCTTCGCTCCACGACTCCCCGCCCGAGCGGCCATGGTAGTACGAAACTTCGACTCCGAACGGAACGATCTCGTTGGTGCGCACATGAACGAGCTGTCCGTGGAGATACAGCCAGCTGTTGGAGACCGGGGCCGTCGCTGAAATCCCCATGTTGCCGCGTCCGGCCAACGTAAACGGCTCCGTCGACACCCAGGTCTTGCTCGACTCGGGCTCGATGGGGAATGTGGCATCCACGACGGTGTGCCCCGGCTGGGTGAAGCTCGAGCCGACGCCAACCAGCAACAGGAGCGCTGAAAGCCAGGCCCCCGCTCGGACCATCGACCGCACCTTCTTCCGGTGCGGGTTGGGCTGGGCGGGCGAAACGCCTTTCGGTCGGGGCAGCCGGACCTTCTTGCCGAAGGCCGCCCACACCATTTCGGGTTCGACGTACTGGCCCTGAGACCAGTTGATCTCGCTGGCCGACGCTTCTTTGGACAGGACGTACGGTGGCTTTACGAAGGTGTGCGCCGATACGGTCTCGCCGACCTCCACCTTCCAATAGAACTCCCCACGCAGCGATTCGACCCGAGCCATCGCCGATGAGAAGTGCTTGTAGTCGACCGATCGATAGCGGACCGTTCCACCGAGCTCGAGGACGCCTCCGGCAGCGGCGGGCTCCACGAAGTTCCAGTGCCCGTTTTCCAGGACCAGCCAGCGAAATCCGACGGCGGGTGCGTGCAGCAGATATTCTTCCCAGTAGTAGAATATCCCCTCGTACTGGACGGAGCGCTCGAGCTGGCCGAGGACGGTGTACCTTTCGTCGAAGAGCTCGCCAGTCGCCCCCAGCGGCAGGAAGGTATCTCGCGGCGACCGCTTCTGCGACTGAAGAAGAAAGAGCTGGTTGCCCTCCGAGCAGTCGAGGACGGAATCGCATCGACCGCAGGTGACGCGCTGAGCGGAGTCCGGGACCCGCAGCTCGATGCCGGCCCCGCAGTTCGGACAGTTGAGGCCGACCGCCAGCTCGGCGCGAACCTGACGAAACGCATCCTCGATGCCCGCGCCGAAGACGTCGCGATACGTGCCCGCTTCGCCGACGAACAGGTGCTCGACCTCGGAGCCGTTCCCGAAATCGAGGGTCCCCACGGCCCGCTGTGGACCGTGGAGATCGCAGTAGCGAAAAGAGGAGCCCGGAGCGGTGGGAAAGGGAAGCTCCCCCTCTGCGGAAACGAGCGATGCGTCGCGCCTCTCCGCAATCGTGAAGCGGTCGCTACCGATCCACAGGTGTCGGCCCGGCGTCGCCGCGTCGAACGTGGGGAGGTCCTCCGCCTTCTTCTCGAAAGTCACCCAGACCTGCCCCTGGGCCTCGGCCACCCAGCCCCACCGCCCGTCGTCGAAGGACGCGTACCACTCGTTCCAAGGCCCGGCCCCGAAGTCGTACTGGGCGCGGCCCAAGAGCGTGAACGTCGAGCCGCCGAGCTTGCCGCGCGTGCCAACCTGCAGCGGAGACCCGACCTCGGCCAGGGGCGCGACCTGCCCCAGGATCTCGAGGCGGGTGATGTCACCCCCGGCACGGGCGACGGCGCTGGAGCAGTAGGGGCATACGGTGAGGAGCGAGGTGCCCGCCTTGAATTCGACGCTGCCCCCGCAGTTCGGACAGTTCGCGACCCGACCCGCCACGCGGAGTCGAGCTAACACCGCCCCAGAATTTGCGGCAACCGAAGCGGGCCTTCGAGCGCTGAACCGCTTCACCACGATACGGACGACCCGTGCTCCGATCGCCCTCCGCACCCCGGATCATGCCGGCGGCCGATCGGCAGACTCAAATCCCCAGGCGCTGCCGGATCGTCCGGACCGCCTCGCGCGGCGAGCGATCCGCCCCGACCTGAACCGCACTGTCCCCCGGGTCCTCGAGGTCGGCCAGCTGACTCTCCAGAAGCGTGACGGGCATGAAGTGGTCCTGGCGAGTCTCCAAGCGTCCCTTGAGGAGCTCTGGGCTCCCGCGCAGGTGCACGAAACGAATGTCATCGCTCACTCGAAGCAGCGCCCGATAGCGCTCTTTCAGAGCCGAGCACGCGACGACCGCAGACGCTCCTCGGCCCACGAAGTCCGAGATGATCCCGGCGAGAGTCCGAAGCCAAGGTTGGCGATCGTCGTCGGTCAGCGGCTGGTGGGCGGCCATTTTCCGGATGTTCGCCGAAGGATGGTGGTCATCGGCGTCGACGAAGGGCCAGCCGAGCTCCTCGGCCAGCATCGAGCCTACGGTGCTCTTGCCCGTGCCCGATATCCCCATCACGATGACGATCATGCGGGATCGTCGGCCACCGACGCCCAGTCCGTATGAATGACCTCGTCCGGTCGGTCGACACGCCGGTAGGTGTGGCTCCCGAAATAGTCCCGCTGCGCCTGCAGGATGTTAGCGCTTCCGCGAGCCGTCGTGAGCGTATCGAACCAGGTCAAGGACGCGGCCAGCGCCGGGATCGCGATTCCAGCTCCGGTCGCCGCCGACACGACCCGGCGCCAGGCGGCCATCCTCGAGGTCAGCTCGGGGACGAACTGGGGCGTGAGGACGAGCGGACCGACGTCGGGGGCCTGTTCGAACGCCTCCCGGACCTGCTTCAGAAGACCGGCTCGAATGATGCAGCCGGCGGTCCAGATGCGTGCAACCTCTGCGCGATCGATCCCGTAGTTCTTCTCTTCGCTGCCCCGGGCCAGAAGCTCGAATCCTTGGGAGTAGCTCGCGAGCTTGGCCGCGTAGAGCGCGCTCCGCAGGTCGTCGATCCGGACGTCGGACAAGCCCGCTGATGGCCGTCCGAAGGTCGATTCACCCTCGCTTCGGAGCGCGGGTTGGGCGCTCAGAACTCGAGCATCCACCGCGGCCGCAATCGTGGGAATGGCCACGCCCATGTCCGCCGCGGCCATCACCGTCCAGCGTCCGGTCCCCTTCTGCCCAGCCGCGTCGAGGATCTGGTCGACCAGCAAACCTTCGGAGCCATCCGGATCGGCCACGTGAAAGATCCGGCCGGTGATCTCGATGAGGAAACTCTCGAGCTCGGTACCGTTCCACGCGTCCAGGACGTTGGCCACCTCGGCCCCGCTCAGATCGAGCCCCCGACGCAGCAAGGTGACGGTCTCGGCGATGAGCTGCATGTCGCCGTACTCGATCCCGTTGTGGACCATCTTCACGAAGTGCCCGGCCGAACCACGCCCACAGTGCGTCACGCACGGACCGCCCGCACCACGGGCCGCGATGCGCTCGAGCAAGGGCCGCAATCGATCCCAGGCCTCATCCGAACCGCCCGGCATGAGCGAAGGCCCGCGACGGGCCCCCTCCGCGCCCCCGGAGACGCCCATCCCCACGAGCTCTCCCGGCGCCAAAGCGAAACGTGCGAGCCGCGCATCGGTTTCCCGGTAAAGACTGTTCCCGCCATCGACCACGATGTCGTCCGCTTCCAAAAGCGGTCCGAGCTCGTCGAGGACGACATCGACGGTCGGGCCGGCATCCACCAGCATGATGATTCGGCGCGGTCGCTCGAGCCCGGCTACCAGCTCGGTCAGGCTGGTGGCCGTCCCGGCCGACGCAGATTCCGCTTCGGCGAGAAACACGTCGCCGGCATCCCCGGACCGGTCGTAGCCCTTCACGCGAAATCCGTGATCGACCAGATTCAGTGCCAAGTTGCGCCCCATGACGCCGAGCCCGATCACGCCGACGTCGAAGAGATCATCGGACATGGTTCACCCCCGCAGTCCATCGGTACCGGCGAGCATCTTCGCTCGCGTGGCCCGATCCAGGTTCTTGAAATCGTCGGCTTCGAGACGGCCGAGAGAACTCAGGATTGAAGCCACCAGACCGGTCCAGCCCGTCTGGTGACTGGCTCCGATGCCCGCTCCATCGTCACCATTGAAGTACTCGTAGAAGAGCAGGTCGTCTCGCCAATTCGGATCGTTTTGAAAGCGGGTCGCGCCGCCGAAAACGGGACGCCGGCCGGAAGCGTCGCGCGTGAATATCTGAACCAACCGCTTCCCGAGATCGAAAGCGATCTCGTACAACGTCAGTTCCCGGCCCGAACCCGTCGGGCACTCGAAGCGCAACGTGTCGCCGTAGAAGGAGTACAGCTCCAGCAGAGACCGTATGAAGAGGAAGTTGATGGGGATCCAGACCGGGCCTCGCCAATTCGAGTTTCCGCCGAACATGGAAGAATCGGACTCCGCCGGACGATAACGGACGACGTACCGTTGGCCCTCCCACTCGAAGACGTACGGGTCCGCCAAGTGAGACCGGGAAATGGAGCGAACGCCGTGCGGAGAATAGAACTCGTGAGCATCCAGCATTCGGGTGATGACGCGGCGAAGCTTGCCTTCATCCAGGATGGCCAGCATCCGACGATTCGAGTATCCAGCCACGAGCGGGCAGTGGATGCCCACCGTCTCATCGCTTTCGTACACCTGGCGCAGGCGCTCGCGGAGACGCGGTAACCCGGCGATGGTCTCCGGTTCGAAGACCGATACGGCGCCGAGCGGAAGCAAACCGACCAGAGAACGGATCTTCAACTTGGTAGACGTGCCGTCCGGGAAGCGCAGCACATCGTAGAAGAACCCGTCCTCGTCGTCCCAAAGCTCGGTACTGAGCGCTTTGGCAATACCGAGCACCCGATCGAAAAAGTATAGGGCTCGGTCCTCGTATTCGGGGTCGACCCGACAGAGCTCGAGCGACAGGCGCAGCATGACTTGAGCATAGAATGCCATCCAAGCCGTCCCATCCGACTGTTCGAGATGACCACCGGTAGGAAGGTCATGACTCCGGTCGAAGACCCCGATGTTGTCCAGACCGAGAAAGCCTCCATGAAAGACGTCGCTTCCGTCGACGCCCTTCCGTTCGATCCACCATTCGAAGTTTCGCGTCAGGCGTTCGAACATCCATTTCAAGAACCCGACGTCGCCGTGGCCGCGCTTCGCCTGTTCGAACTGATAGACCTTGAGGGTCGCAAAAGCGTGCACCGGCGGATTCACGTCGCTGAAGTTCCACTCGTAGGCAGGAATCGCCCCGTCGTCCCGCAGATAGCGATCCTCGAGGAACATCGAGAGCTGGTGCTTGGCGAAATCTACGTCGACCAGCATCAGCGCTAAAGCGTGAAAGGCGAGGTCCCAGACGGCGAACCACGGATACTCCCACTTGTCCGGCATCGAGATGATGTCCTGCGCCTTGAGATGCTCCCAGTCTTGGTTTCGAGCCGTTGAAGGTTCGCGACCCGCCATCCAGGCGGCCATGTCCAAGCTATAGTGTTGCTTGGACCACAGCATGCCGGCCAGAGCCTGACGCATGACTCGGGCCTGGTCTTCGTTCAAACGCTCGGGGGTCAACCGGTCGTAAAACGCGTCGGCTTCGGTCGTGCGGGCGGCCAAGACATCCTCGAAGCTCTGCCCGAAAGACTCCCCCTCGACCGGAGCCTTGACCAACCGCAGCCGAATGATCCTCGTTTCCCCAGCGGCCACCGTGAAGGCGTAGTCGGCGGCGGCCTTGGTCCCGACCCGTTCCGGGTTGACGGCTCCCGTCTCCGCCATGACGACGGCGCGGCCGATTCCATCTTTCACGTAGGGAGACGGATTTTCCGCGTGGAACAGGCGCTGCTGGTTGGTGTCGTTTTCGGTGAATAGAAGAGGGGGACCGCCTTCGCAGTGAAGCTCCCAAACGCCGAGCTCATCGTGCTCGGCGCAAACGATCGCGGTGTCGCCAGGGAGCGCCCGCAGGTGGGGCCGGGCCGCATCATCGTGCCAGGACCACGTATTGCGAAACCACAGCGTGGGCAGCACACGGATGTCCGCCGGCGCAGATCCTCGATTCGAGACGCTGATCCGAATGTTCACGTCATCCGGACTCGCCTTGGCGTATTCGACCGTCACATCGAAGTAGCGATCCTCGTCGAAGACGCCGGTATCGATGAGCTCGTATTCGGGATCGGTCTTGCTCCGCGCGGCATTCGTGGCCACGAGGTCGTCGTAGGGGTAGCTGCGCTGTGGGTACCGGTACAGACCCTTCATGTAGGAGTGCGTCGGCGTCGAATCGAGGTAGTAGTAGTACTCTTTGCAGTCTTCGCCGTGATTTCCTTCGGAGTTGGTCAGACCGAACAAACGCTCCTTCAGAATCGGGTCCTGACCATTCCAGAGGCTGAGCGCGAAACAGAGAAGCTGGCGGTCGTCGCAGATCCCCAGCAGGCCATCTTCCCCCCAGCGGTATGCTCGGGAGCGTGCCTGGTCGTGCGGAAAGTACTCCCACGCTTCACCATTGGGACCGTGGTCCTCCCGCACCGTGCCCCACTGGCGTTCACTAAGATATGGCCCCCACCGGCGCCACTGGACTCCGTCGTCGTACGCCGCCCGCAGCCTCTCTTCCTCTACCGACACATCAGCCTCCATCCGAGATCCACGTTGCGACCTGGAGACCGGCTTAACAGCCCGGGGAACCGACAACAATCTCAGGGAAGCCCGGCTCCGGGAACGTCGACTTCGAAGATCTCGATGCGACCCGTTCGCCGCCGCGCAGCTTCGGCGGGAACGCTCGTCTCCGCGCACAGCGCGAAGAGATGGCGTCGCTCGGGGCCGCCGAGCATGCAAGCATACGGTGTGACCGACGGCTCCGCGAAGGCGACCGGTTCCCCGGACGGTGCCAGACGAAAGACGCGGCCCTGCTTGGTGCAGGCACACCAGACCGCGCCCTCTTCATCGAGGCACAAACCATCGGGCTGAAGGCCGTCGATCTCGGCCCAGATGCGGCGGTTTTCCAAGGTCCCGTCGGCCGCAACGTCGAATGCGCTGATGCGCGCCGCGAACGTCTCCGCCACCATGAGGGTCTTACCGTCGGGAGTGAGCGCCGTCCCGTTGGGAAAGATCACTTCACGGTTTACGACCTTCACGTTGCGATCCGTGCCGACCAAAATGAGCTCCGCCGGCTTGACGGGTGCGCCTGCATCGACGTCATAGCCGAAGTTGCCCACGTAAGCTCGACCCCTTCGATCGACGAGCATGTCGTTACAGTGGAAGGAGGCAAGGTGAGCCAGGTCGACGTAAGGCTCCAGCTCCGACCCCCGGATGCGGAGGACCCTTCGCGTCGTCATCGCGACGACCAAGGGCGTCCCGTCGGGCAAAAATCCCAAGCCGCCCGGCCGGTCTTCCATCCGCTGGACGATGCGCTCGGCGTTGCCCCGCATGTCGACCGTGATCACCTCGTGGGCGTGCTGGTCCGTTAACCAGAGCCGATCCTCTCGCCATCGAGGCCCTTCGGGAAAGGCCAACCCGTCGAGGAGGCGTCGCACAGGCGGGTAGGAGCGCATACGATCCTATCTCACGGAGACCTCGGTGGTGACTACTTGGGCCGCCGATGGCTAGTCTCCCCATCGTCATGTGCCGACTGTTCGGGTTTCGCAGCGTCATCCAGAGTCAGGTGCATCGTTCGCTGACCGAAGCGGACAATGCCCTGCAGGCGCAGAGCTCCGAGCATCCAGACGGATGGGGCGTAGCCTACTACGTCGACGGCACCCCACACGTCGTGAAGAGCGCGGACAGTGCATTGAACGACCACATTTTCCAGCGCGTCAGCGGCATCGTCGCTTCGGAGACGGTCCTCGCCCACATCCGAAAGGCAACCGCGGGCTCACTGTCGATCTTGAATAGCCATCCCTTCCAACACGGTCGCTGGGTGTTCGCCCACAACGGAGAGATCCCAGAATTTTCCCGACACCGCGACGCCCTCATGCAGCAGATCGCGCCCCGTCTCCGTCGATTCGTGCTCGGCGACACGGACAGCGAAGTGATCTGCTTCTTGTTCCTATCGGAGCTCGAGCGCTACGGGCCCCTCGACCGGAGCGCCGCCGTCGAAGACACGATGGAAGCCCTGGCCAAGACCCTCCAGACCGTGCGGGAGGTCTGCGATCCCGGCGCCGAGCGCCCCTGCCTGCTCACGATGATCGTCACCAACGGTGCGACGATGGTGGCCACGCGGGGAGGCAAGGAGCTCTACTGGTCATCGTACAAGAGTCGATGCTCGGACCGCGACACGTGTCCCAGCCTGGACGCGTCCTGTGAGGCGCCGACGACCACCGGCTTCGTGAACCATCTGATCCTGTCCAGCGAACCACTCGCCGGCGAGAACATCTGGCTCGAGGTCCCGGAGGACCAAATGGTGGGTGTGGACTGGCGAATGCGTCTTCACCAGCGCCCCGTCCACCAGCCCCTGCGGGTCGTTTCCTGATTCAGCGCACTCGGTTGCCGTTCTGGTCGACATATCCGGCGCGTGCTCCACCGATCACGCCCCATAGACCCAGCCCCAACGCGATGACCCCGTTGACGGCGAACACGGCCGCCGTGCCGCTCGAATTCTCGATCGTTTCATCTCCGGCTGCGCTTCCGGCGAGTGCGAAGCTTCCGATGGCTCCCAAGAGAGAGAGAGTGCCGAGGGTGATGGCTGGAATCCTGGCCGACTGTCGATAGCGTCGACTCTCCTCTCCCGTGGAGACTGCCGCCCGAGCCGTGCACTGAAAGCCGGACGAAGTCTCGACGCAACGCTCATTGGATCCGCAAGATGGATTGCATTGCGAGATACACTGCCCATCGACGCAGCTGTACCCCATGCGACACTCGGGTACGCACTGCGCGCTCGAAGTGGAGGATGAATCGGTGGCCGCCGCCGACGCGACAACGAGGAGAAAGGTCATGCTGTGAATCATGCCCCAGAATCTAGCCAAGTCTGGGCCTCGGTTCTACGGGCCCGCGGCAGTTCGTCGATCGGTGCGCGAGCGAGGCGTACTCACCCGGCGTAGCGCCGGGCGATACGGAGAGCTTGGTCGGCGTAGCCGCCTCCGAAGAGGGTGGCGTGGTTCATTACGTGATACAGCTCGTAGAGCGGCATCCGCTCGTCCCAACCGGGCTCCAGTCGAGCCGCGCTCGCGTAGGTTTCATAGAGCTTCTGCGAAAAGCCTCCGAACAAGTGCATCATGCCCAGCTCGGCTTCGGGATGCGCATGATAGGCCGCGGGATCGATCAACACCGGACGCCCTTCCCCATCCGCGAGGTGGTTCCCGGACCACAGATCCCCGTGAATCAGGGAGGGAGACGCGTCGCTCGTGAGGAGCGTATCCATTCGGGTCGCGAGGCGATCGAAGACGCGGGACTCCCGAGGCGCGATGCGTCGGCTTTCGACCATGAGTCGGGCCTGGTGCAGAATCCGATGCTCCACATAGAACGGCGTCCAGTCAGGAGAGCGAGGATTCGGCTGGAGCGTCGTCCCGCAGTAGGTATCGAAGTCGAAGCCGAAGGCCTCGGCATTGGCTCTGTGAAGCTCCGCCAGTCCTTCGGCGATCTTTTGCTCGTAGTCGGCGGCTGGGCGGCCGCGCGGAATATACTCGAGGAGCAGGAAGCCCGCACGATCCGGCTCTGGGTCGGCGTAGCCGAGCACCCGGGGGATGCGCAGGATGGTGGACGCCTCTTCGAGCAGCTCCAGCGACCGAGCCTCGGCCGAAAACCAGCGTCCCGACGCGTCGGACTGCGTCTTGACGAAGAACTCGCCAGCCGACGTGTCCAGCCGGCGAGCCTCGTTGATGTCGCCCCCGGAAAGGGGCGACGTGCCGCGGACTTCGACGGATGCGCCCGTGAACCGCTCCAGGGCCTCGAGGATCCTCTCATCATGCTGACTCATTCGACTCCCCGAACGGAATGGGTCGTAGTCCGAACGGGGCCTGGAGGTCACGCCCGAGCGGGTCGTACAACCCTCGACATGACAACCATCGCATTTCTCGGACTCGGCGCCATGGGCGCCCGCATGGCCGCCCGGCTGCTCGAAGGCGGCCACACGCTTCGCGTGTACAACCGTTCTCCCGAGGCGGCGACGGCTCTGAACGACCTTGGGGCAATCACCACTTCGAGCCCGCGGGAAGCCGCGACGGGAGCCGAAGTGGTCGTCTCCATGGTGACCGATGACGGCGCGGCTCGGTCGGTTTGGCTGCATCCGGAGACGGGGGCCCTGCGGGGCATGAGCCAGGGCGCCATCGCCGTGGAATCCAGCACGGTGACACCCGAATGGATCGTCCATCTGGGCGAGAGCTGCGACGACGCGAACATCTCGCTGCTCGACGCCCCGGTGATCGGCTCGCGTCCCCAGGCCGATGCCGGCCAGCTGATCTTCACCGTCGGTGGGCCCGCGCCTACCCTCGAAACCGTCCGCAACGTTTTGTCGAGCATGGGCAGCACCATCCATCACGTGGGCGCTCGCGGAAGCGGTGCCCGGCTGAAGCTCGTGGTCAACGCGCTCTTCGGCATCCAGGTCGCCGCCCTCTCCGAGCTCCTGGGGTACACCGCAAAGAGCGGGCTCGAGCCCGCGCACGTCGTGGAGATCCTCGGCCAGATCCCGGTTACGAGCCCGGCGATGAAAGGCATCGGAGGGCTGATCGTTGCCAAGAAGTTCGACCCGATGTTCCCCATCGACCTCGTTGCCAAGGACTTCGGGTATGCGGTCGACAGCGCGTCGGCCGTTGGAGCATCGACGCCGGTGACGACCGCTACCCGCGACGTGTATGTCGCGGCCCAAAACGAAGGACTCGGCCCCTCCAACATCGCCGGCGTCGCGAAACGCTACGTCGACTGACCTCGAAGGGGCCGGGTGGCGACTGCCCTCAGATGACGTTGAGGCGCTTCGTGCTGCCGGGCTGGTTGAACCCGGATTCGATCTCGACGATCCGGTCGGTCTCGACCGTCTTTCCGGGCAGCGGTATCAGCGCATCGGGGGACGGATTCGAGAGGTCGGCAAGGGTGCCGACCCGGCGGAACTCGGTTTGCCAGCGGTGCCGGTTCACGTCGCACAGCGCATAGCCCCGGAACAGAGCGTTGAAGTACGCGATATGGGGATTCTCGGGGATACTCTGGCGAACGATGAAATCCGTCGGCCGCGGATCGGGCGTCAGGAACGTCGAGGCGATGCTCGTGCACACGAACTCGGCCGCGATCATGTCTCCAGGGTTCTTGAAGTCTTTGAAGAGGTTGGAGGCCCACGACGAGTGGATGTCTCCGGTGAGCACGACCGGATTGTTCGGCCGCAGCGAATCCAGGACGTGGAACAGACGATCGCGGGCCGCGGGGTAGCCATCCCACGCGTCGACGGCGAGCAGATTGCTCACCGTCGAGTAGGCGGCGAGGATCTGCGTCTTGAGCGGCTCGGGGATCGTCGGGTCGAGTGCAACCTGTGCTTCACCCGTGGCCCGCAAGTTCCACTCCATCTGCATGACCTGCTGCGCAAGAACGTTCCAGGTCGCCTTGCTGCGAGCGAGGTTGCGCGCCAGCCACAGTTCTTGACGGATCCCCAGCATCGTCGCACCAGGATCGTTGATGCCTGGTTCGTCGAAGATCTTCTCCCCGAGCACCGACTCCAGAAGCGCCGCGACGTCCGCCGGCGGGTTGTCGGTGGAGCCGAAGTTGTCGAGCGCCGGCTGATCGGTCCGGAACTGACGCGTGTCGAGCATGTGGATGTCGGCCAGGTTCCCGAACTGCAGGCGCCGGAATAGGTTGATGCGCCCCGACCGGGCCCCCGCGCGGTTCTGAGGACGAAGCGGCATCGTCTCTGCGTAGACCTGATAGGCATTGCGCCGGCGGTCGATGAAGTCCTGCCCCTGGATGGACGACGTCTCCTCCGGAATCTTCCCCGCGTAGTTGTTCTCGACCTCGTGGTCATCGAACGTGACCAGGAAGGGAAGCTCGGCGTGCACGTCTTGAAGATCAGGGTCGAGCCGGTACAGGGCGTATCGGTTCCGGTAATCGTCGACCGATACCGATTCCGGCCCGTTGTGCACCCGCCCCGGAACGAGGGGCGTCGTGCTCGCGGCCCCCTCGTACATGTAGTCACCGGTGTGAACCACGAAGTCGAGGTTCTGCGAGAGCATGTCCGCGTAGGCGTTGTAGAACCCCTGCTCGTAGTTCTGGCAGGACACGGTCGCGAACCGCATGTGGTTGGCGTAGTCCCAGCGGCTCGGGAAGGTGCGCGTCCGGCCCACGCGGCTGTACTGCCCCTTGGCGTAGAAGCGGTAGTAGAGCCAGCAATTCGACGGAAGCCCGCGCGGGATGACGTGCACGGCATGGCCCTTTTGGGGAAGCGCTACCGTGGCACCGCGGCGGATCACGTGCCGCATGTGGCGATCGTAGGCGACCTCCCAGTGCACCTTGACCGCCTTGTGACCGAGTCCGCCGCCGTTCAGAGGGTCGGGCGCGAGGCGCGTCCACAGAACGACGGAGTTCGCATTCGGGTCGCCTGAGCACACGCCGAGCGTGAACAAGCTGCCCGATGCCTGGGCCTCTTTGTGAAAGATGAAAGCCGGGCCGCTGACCAGCGTCGCGCCGACCCCTTGCACGAATCGACGGCGATCGACCGTCGTCTTTGTATCGTTCCCCATGATGTTGACTCCTCCCGAGTTAGCGAATGCGGACGGTTCCGCGGGTGCGAAACGTTAGGATCGAAAGTTGTCGAAATGGTGGCGCTCCGGCGTCTTCCCTCGTTCGTTGGACAGCCGCGCCGAGCTCGGTCAAGGTTCAGGGATGGAACGCTCCGCCTACGTGGTGCTCGGCGTATCGACCAACGCGTCGCCCGAAGAGATCCGGCGGGCGTACCGCGTCATGGCGAAGAGAAATCACCCGGATCGGAATGGCAGCACCGAAGAAGCGCACACCCGATTCGTGGAAATTCAACTCGCCTACGAGATTCTCAGCGATCCAGACCGTCGGCTGCGCCACGATCGCGGGGAAGAACATCTGGACGACGATCGCGCGCGACAGATTCTGGAGCAGAGGATCGCTCAGCTCGTTCGCCGTCGGGAACGTCTTCGCCGGCTCTACGAGTGACCGACGGCTCGGATTCGGGAACGGACGACAGCTGATCCCACAGGCGATCCACGACGGCCGTCGCGGCGGCGGTGGCGGCCTGACCCGCCACCCAGCCCAGCGTGCTGGGCGCCCCGGCCTTCGCTTCCGGCCGTCGCCTTCGGCCACGGGCGAAAACCCAGCCGAATACGAAGGAGGAGCTCAACAGCAGCCAGCGGTGCCGAACGACGTGGGTCTGCACGGCGGCGCGAGCGTACTCCAGGTGGTCGACCTTCTCCTCGATGCGCTCCCGAATGAGCCGCGCCGTCGCTTCCACGCGACGCTTGTGGTCATCGGCCTCGGCTCGAAGACGGTCGCGCTCGACCTCGGCTGGAAGCCGGGCGGAAACGGGGACCGGCTTCGTCATTGCCGGACCCCGACCAGCACCGTGATGCCGCCCGCGCCGACGAGGGCCGCGCCGACGATCAGACACGTCACCGCCAGTCCCAACCCGAGGTCGATGGCGACCCAGTAGAGAAAGGCGACGAGCAGTACCTGCAGTCCGGCCAGCCCCAACAGAAGGCCCACCGCAACCCAGGCCGCGGTGCGTTGGGTCCGGTCGAGGCGAAGCTCGAACTCGGCCCGAAGACTTCGAGCCTCCGCTTGCAGCCAGCCTGATGTTTCGTCGGCCAGGTCGCGAACCAGTACGGGAGTGGAAGGTTCCGACACGTCAGTCCCGTCGGAAGAGCCGTCCCAGGACGTAGCCCAAGCCAGCCCCGATCAGCAGAGCCCGGTAGGGATGCTGCTGAATCGAGCGATCGAGGTCGCCGAGGACCGACCGGGGGTCCCGCTGCTGAAGATATCCGGCCGCCGTGTGCATCTTGTCGGCGACGGCGTCGACGTGTCGCGAGTCGATGTGGAGCTTGCTGGCGGCCTCGGGCGCCCGGTCCCGCAGATAGTCGGCCGCTTCGTCGAGCTTGCTCCCCATCTTGGTAAAGCCCTTCGAACCCGACTCGTTGGCCTTATCCAGCAGCTCTTTGGAGGCGTCCTGGGCCAAGCTCCGCGCCCGGTGCTTCAAGTCGACCTGCTCGTCTTTTGTGGTTTCGGTCAGCTCCTGTTCGGTCATGCCCTCGTGTTACGGCAAGACTGGGGCATCGGGCAATCGGTCCCGACGGATCTTCGAGCCCGTCTCAGGGGTTGGCCGGGGTGCGCAGCGCAGCCATCCGCGGGTCGGCCAGCAGGGCCTGGATCTCGTCGCGATACTGCAGCCATTCGAAGTCCAGTTCACCGAGCTCGGAACATGTCTCTAGCAAGCCGATCGCAGACTCGCGGCGTCCGGCACGGGCTTCGTGGAGAGCAAAGTGCAAGGCGACTTCCTGTATCCGTTCGCGGCCGTCTGCCGCCGAGCTGTGCCGCTGCTCCAGGACGTCTTCGGCCCAACGCACTCCGGCGCCCTGGTCGGTGTCCAGGAGCCACCGCGCGGCCGCGCAGTATGCGGGATGGAGAGGCCAGAGCCGTTGGCGCAGCGAATTCATCGCCTCGACGTCCCCGAGTGCTTGAGCCGACAGCAGTCCGAGCTCACCCAGCTCAGCCTGTCGAGCCCGGCGGCCCGCTGAGTGCCGGCGGACTCGCTCCACTACGGCCCGGTGGCGCCCGGCTCTCCAGTCGTCGTACACTTCACGATGCACGACCGCCGGCCACTCCGTCCGAGCCATCACGAGGGCAAACGTCGAGATGCCGAGCAGCCAGGTCAGAGCACTCGTCCACGAGAGAACGAACAAGGCGAGGACGGCCGCGGTCGTGCACGCCACGGCGATCGCGCCAGTCCGTCGAAACGCGTCGATCGGGGAGTTTCCGCGGTGCTCCAGCCGATCGCGAAGCCAGACCCCGCCATCCGACGCGGGAAACGGCCACGCCTGAAAGGTCAGGTATGCCCAGGCCACCGCCGTAGGGCCCCCGACGGCCCTCAGGATGGACGCGTACAGGAGCGTCGGCAGAAGCCCGGCCAGCAGGGTCGCCCGACGGACCGGCCACGGATCACCGTCGACGTAATAGGCATCGCCCGCTCCGAACTGGAGATCGAAGCGGACCGGGTGGCCCGTCATCCACGCTCCCAGCACACCGTGTCCCAGCTCGTGGACGGTCATGACCGCCAGGAGCTGTCCGGCAAAGGATGGAGAGAGGACCGCGGTTACGCCGAGAATGGCGAGGACTTCGACCCGGACCCGAACCGTGTTCCGATTCATTCGCGTCCGGCTTTGGGAGGGCGAGGAATGGGGATCCGGTCTTCATCCTCCGCGACGGCGACCGGGCCGAAGGTCTCGGCGACTTCCTGGGCCAAGGTCGATGGGTCGTCGTGTTCGGGAGGAAAGCCGGTCAGCACGAGTCGACCGACCCCCGCGGTCTTCGCCAGTCGCCCGGCCTCGCTCGCGGTCATGGCGTTGCGTCGCTCGGCCCGCTCGGCATCGTGGTCGGGCAGAACGCCGCGACACACGAGGATGGCCGCTCCGAGCGCCAGACGATGGGCGGCCAGGCAGGGCCGCGTCGGCGGCAGATAGGCGACCGCCTGCCCCTTGCGCGGCACGCTCACGTCTTCCAGCCGGACGGTCTTACCATCGACTTCGACCGCGCCCTCTTGCTGCAGGCGCTTGATTTCGGCGCCATGCACCCCGTACTCACGCAGACGCTCGGGCAGCATCGTCTGCCGGTCGCGCTCTTCGAGTCGAAGCCCAAAGCCGACGGGACGCCCCACGACGGGAGCAGCCAAGAGGCGAAGCTCCTTCTCCTCGACGAAGGGTCCAGGCTCGGTCAAGGGGACGGGCGTGAGATGAGCCGCGGCGTGATAGACCGAGGCCTTGCGCAGACGCTCGTAGAACACTCGTCCTGAAGCAGGAAATGCGACGTCGATCGCGTGCGGCACTCGGTCCAAAGAGATCCGCTGGACCAATCCGGCGAGGCCCAAACAATGATCGGGCACGAAACGGCTGACGAACACCCGCGAGATCGACGTCGCGGTGACGTCGCAATAGATCATCTGCCGCTGTGTCCCCTCGCCCGGGTCGATGAGGAGTCCCTCGTCGTCCCAGCGGATCAACAGGCTGTGAAGGTTGCGGCGCTTGGTCGGGACATCTGCGCCCGTCCCCAGCACGACGAGCTCCCGTACGGACATGGGGAGGGTCTCAGCCGGACTGCTTCAGTACGAAGGGGTACTTAACGACCACGATGCCCCCGCCCTTCGGTTTGGGGAACTTCCAGGTTCGGATCTTTTGACAGATGCACTGCTCGACCGCTGCATTGTTGAGCGTGGTCTGGTCAACCTTCGCCATCGTAACCGTGCCCTTACCCGAGATGATGAACTGAGTCGCGACCTTGCCAAAGATCCCGGGGCTGCGACTGAGCTCCTTCTCGTAGCAGTAGCGAATCTGGGCCAAGTGCTGCTTGATCACCCGCCGGATCACCTCCTTGGGAAGCGACCCCTCGATCCGGACGCGCTCGGTGGTGATGGTGACTCCGCGGTCCTTCTTCTCGTCGAGCTGTCCGGCGCCCACACCGTAGTCACCGGTACCGCCACCGCCGCGCCCCTTGGTCCCCAGCCCTCCGATTCCGTAGGATGTGTACGACTTGCCGCCCCCACCGGGTCCGGACCCGCGAAGGCCCAATCCTCCGAAGCCGGAGGCATCGCCGACCCGTGCCCCGGTCACGCCCCCGAGCGCACTCTTGAGCTCACCGCCCATGCCGGTACCCCCCATGACGGCACCGACGGCGCCCGCCCGACCACCGAAGAGCTTGGTGAGCGCCTGCGTCGCGAGTTCTTTGTCGTCGGGCTTGCCTTTGTTGGCCCGGCGACCCGGGTTCTTCGGCTTGGCGTCCTTCCGTCCCGCCTTGCCTTGCTTTCCGGCGGCCTTGGCGGCCTTTTCACCAGACTTGAGCTTGCTGAGCAGCGCCTGCTGTTTCTTGCGCTGCTCGGGGGAGAGGCGGGTCTGGGTGAACCGATTCACGGCCTGGTAGACCTCCTCGAGATTGTCCGTCGTTTGCGGCATAGCCAAGAAGCTCGCCACGGCGACGACATGGAGGAACAGCACCAAGATGAAGGTATTCGCGTACTCGTAGCTGATCCGCTCGGCGAGCGGCACCGGAGGAAGCGAAGTTCGGCGTACATAGCGAACCTGAACTGCGAGCTCGCCGAGATCGACGTAGACCGTCTCCTCGGGCTGCAGCTCGTAGGTGCCGAAGGCCGGGTCGGCATCCGGGTGGAGGACGCTCTCCAGCGGCAGCACGGGACCATCGAACTTCTCGACTCGACCGGCCGCCGAACGAGGAATGTGCAGCCGATACTCGGCCGCTTTGTCGCTCATGGACTCCGCGAACACGAACGAGGCAGCTGGGAGACCCCTGGTGGGAACTTCGACGTCGCAGCGCTGAACCTTCTGGAATGGTCCCCAGCCGGTGACCTTTCGCTCGTCGCCCAAGGTGACCGTCTTCTCATCGAATACCGTCAGTGAATCGAGGACGACGTCGCTTTTCCAAAGCGTCTTGATCTCGAGAGCGCGGTGGGTCGGCAGCACCTTCACCGACGCCAGGTTGCTCGGCACGGAGCCCCACGCATGGTCCACGTGGGGCACGGCCACCCCAGCGTCGTGCCGAGCCGCGGGTGGAAACGGCGCGGTCGAGGTGCTGCTGGTGGGCGGAACCGGCGACACGGCGGGCGCCATGTCCGCGGTACTCGCCGAATCGGACGGCGCCGGGGGCGGCGCGCCGGGGAAGCCGCTCGTCGGTGGAGCCTCGGCCTCGACCGGAGGCCCCGAAACGTCGCGGAGCTCTAAGGCGCGTCCTCCGCTCGCCGGCGCCTCGGCCGGGACCGAAGGCGAGCCGAAACCGCTCGAAGGCGAGCCGAAACCGCTCGAAGGCGAGCCGAAACCGCTGTTCGGCGGGGACTCCGCCGGAGAGGCCCCGGTGTCGGAGAGCGCGGGAGACGGCGGCGGAAACGAGTCGGTCTGCGCGGGAGCCGGCGGCGAAAACGAGTCGGTCTGCGCGGGAGACGGCGGCGAGAACGAACCCGTCTGCGCGGGAGACGGCGCCGAGAACGAACCCGTCTGCGCGGGAGGCGACGGCGACAACGAGCCGGTGTGCGCCGTGGTCGACGCTGGACTCGCGGGAGGCGCCGACGACAATCCCGCAGCCCAGGGCGAAGGCGCGGAGGTCGCCCGCGCAGCCTCCGGCATGGCGAAACTCGCCCAGTGCAACTCGATTCGGTACGGCCCGACCGTGACGACATCGCCGTCTTCGATCTTTACGCGCGAGACCTTCTGGTCGTTGACGCGGGTCCCTTCCGGAGACCCCATGTCGATCAGGTTGTAGCCGCCCCCCGATGCTTCGAGTACGGCGTGAATCCGCGCAACCGAGGGCTCGTCGAGCTTCACGTGGGCCGACGCCAATCGACCGATCTTGAGAAGGTCGCGTTCGAAGGTTTCTTCGAACACGTGCTCGGGACCGCGGTACACGCTGACTTTTACGGGGCGCGCCATGCTGCGGTCCTCAGATCTGGGAAACCGAGTCCAAGACGTTGGCTCGGAAATCCTCTCGGACCTTGATGAGGTTGCTGTGTCGGATGCGCTTTCGAATCTCGACGTAATCGCCGTCGGGCTTCGTCAGGTCGCCGTCGATCGTGTCGTCGTCGAAGCTGACGACGGTCTTCTTTTGATAGACCACCTTTTCCACTTCGATGATTTCGGTTTCCTGCGCCAGGGCTGGGACAGCGGGGACGGTCGCCGCAAGAACCAGTCCTCCGGCCAACATCCATGTCTGGATACGGAGCACGGTCCACGCACTATACGAGACTTTCGTTCTCTTCGCGAAAACCCAGAGATTCCCGAATCGTAGGGAAAGCTACGACCCCGGGGAGCCAGACGACGACCGCCGGGAGCGCCGGAGCACGAAGAGAACCAGACCGACCAGGGCAAACAGCCCCCCACCCCACAAAATCAGCAGGGCATTCGACGGCTCCAGCCAGACCCGGCGCGCTCCACCCGCCACGCCGACCGTGACTGCGACGATCGGCGCCATCCCGGCCGCAGTGCTCAGCATGAATCGGCCGAACCGATAGCCGGATGCCCCGAGCGCCGCGTTCACCAGACTGAAGTGGGCGAGCGGAACCCATCGGATCCCGGCGACGGCCAAGAGCCCTTTGGCTCCCTCGGCGTCGACGCGTTCTCTCGCCATCGCCAGCGCCGGATGGGCTCCCAGGCGCGCGGAAAACAGCCGGCCGGCCCAGTAGGTGACGGCAGCACTGGCCAGGCACCCGAGGCTCGCCGCCAGATAGGCTTCGGCCGGGGGTAGGAGAACGCCGAGCCCCACGAGCAAGACCGTCAAGGGGAGCATCAGCAGCCCACCGACCACGAAGATGAGGACGATCGCCGGAAACAGCCATCCGGACGCACGGGCCGACCGCAGCATCGACTCCAAGACATCGAGGTCCAGGTACGTCTTCAGGGGCCCAACCTGCCAGGCGGCAGCCAAGACGAGGGCCGCCAAGGCCGCGAGGACACCGGTCCGTTTCACTCGAAGTCGTCGTCGGTCGGAAGCGGTTCGGGTTCGGGTTCGGGCTCCGGCTTGGGCTGCGCTTTTTTGCGAGACTTCGAGCGGGAGCGCCCCCTGGACTTGGACTTGGGCTTCGGCTTGGGTTCGGCCGGAGCCGGCGTTGCGGCAGCGGGGGCGGCCGGAGTCGCAGCCGGAGCGACCGCCGCCTCGTCTTCGGCCGTGGTCGGGGGACTTTCGGAGACCATCTGGCGTCGGGCTTCGATCTCCTGGAGCATGGCGAAGGTCTCACGAGACTCCCCGTCCGAGAGCTGCAGGCTACGCTTCAAGTGGACCTCGGCTCCGTTGAGGTCGTCGAAGTGCCGCAGAAGAAGCACGCCCAGATTGAAATGAGCCTCCCCGGAGCCGTCGTCGGCGCCGAGTGCCCGACCGTACGCCTCCCGGGCCCCCTCGAAGTCGGCCTGGGCCTTGAGCGCGATACCTAGATTCACCCAAGCGGGGGCGGCATCCGGGTCGAGTTCCGCCATCTTGCGGTACGCGGCGGCGGCACCCGCGTAGTCGCGAAGCTCCAGCGAGATGCGCGCGATTTCGGCGTAGGACCGGGACCGTTCCGGATCGCTTTCGATGGCGCGCGCGAAAGCCTTCATCGACGCGGCCGTCTCACCCTCGGCCTCGGCCGCGAAGCCCAGAGCCTCGTGCAGGCACGCCAGGTCGGGCGCAAACTTGAAACCCTGGGCCGCGAGGAGTCGGACGCGACCCCACTGCTTCTTCATCTCCGCGCCTCGCGCCAAGATGCAGTAGGCCTCGGGGAGCGTCGGCTCGTAGGTCAGCGCCTCACGACACAGCCGTTCCGCATCGTCGACATTTCCGCGCGCCAGACGACGCGAAGCCAAGGTCACGCGGGCGGCGGCGGCGTCGTTTCGACGCTCCACCTCTTCCCGTAGAAGTTGGATCGCCTCCGCATCCTCGCCGGCCAAGAGAAGTAGACGCGCGAGGTTCTCCCCCGGTCCCGGGAGCCGAGCATCCTCGGCTCGCGCCCGTCGGTAGGACTGCATTGCGTCGTCGGTCTCTCCCTGTTGCTCTTGAGCGAGGCCCAGATTGAACCACGCCGCAGCAAAGCCCGGGCGCTCTTTGACGATGCCGCGCATGGTTGCCTCCACGCGCGACCACGTCACGGGCTGACCAGCATCGATCTCGCCGCGAACGCGCGCTGCTTCTTCGCGGAACGAAGCCTCGGTATCGGCGACCGGGTCGATGACGTCGGCCCCGGAGGATGGACCGCGGGAGCCCGCGCACCCGATGCCGACGACCAGACTCAGGGCCAGGCTCGTGCCCCTATTCACGGCTGCACCTCCGCCACCGAGTCCGGCGGAGCTTCCGACCGGTCAGGGATCTCGAGCAAGGGACCCTGCTGCGCCGGGGGGGCCAGCGGGACGGGCACGTCGACCGCAGCCGGTCGCTCGATCAAGGTGGGGATCGCACCCTGCTCCTCGAGCGCCTCCATGCATCGGGTCGAGTCTCGGGTGAACAGGCCGAGCTCCCGCGATTTCTGCGCGCAAGCCCGGTAGGCCTCGAGCCCGGCCTCCTGCGCCGGCGCGGCCATGGTCTGAATCTCGTCTTTGAACACGAAGCAGGCGTCCTCGTTGAGCCCCCGCGGGCAGGGAACCGACGTGAGCGCGGCAACGAAGTCCGTCCAGATACCGGCGATGCGATTGAGGGCGGCCAGCGTGCTGTCGGCCTGCTGGTACCGAGTGACGATGCGAGTGTAGCTCTGGATCAGCTCGTCCCGCGCCTTCGACTTCGCCGCAACGGATTTTTGAAAGGGCTTGGGGTTCCGAAGATTGGGACGGACGATCCTGGTCTTGATGAACCGCTGATACGGCTGTTCGAGATCTTCGAGCGCATACAGAGCCACCCACTTACGACCCGCCTCGGGCACCTTGTCGCGGCCCGCCGCGCGGTAGCGGCGCTCCAACTCCCGGCGCAGCTTTGCTGCCGTCGACGTCTGCCGGAGCTTGCTTCGCAGGGCCGCTTCCCGACCGAGCGCATCCCAGAAACGAGAATCCTTGGGAAACTGTTTTCGGAACGACGCGTAGCGTTCCGCGGCTTCTCTGATACGGTCGCCACGCTCGAGGTCGACGGCGACCGTCCAGTAGAGGTCGGCCGTCTCGCCGGTCTTCGATCGACCGTACCGTTCGATGTAGTTGAGCCGCACTTCGGCCGCCGTCTTCACCCGGTTGACGCCGGCGTAGAAGACCGAAGCATTGTACATCGCGTCCTGCGCGCGCTCGTCCTCCGGGTAGTTTCGAGCGAAGGCGAGGAACGCGTCGGCAGCCAGGAGGAACTCGGTCCTCTCCTCGTGTTGTCGAGCGACGTAGTGAGCGACGTCGGCGCGGAGCGGCGAGTCCTCGAACTCGACGAGCAGCCGTTGGCGCAAGGCGCGGGCTCGCTCCTTTTGCCCAGCGCGGTCCCAGGCGAGCGAAGCGTTGAATAGCGCCTTGTCCGCATTGGGGCTGCGAGGATACTCGGCGTAGAAATCCTCGTAAGCTTGCGCGACCTGACGATCGGTGGCGGACCCGGCTGCAGCCTGTGCCTCCAGCGCCTGAACCAGCTTGAACTTCGCGAACTGGCCGAACCGAGCCAAATCCTTCGCTAGTCCGGGCCGACCGCGAACCAGCGCTTCGTTCGCACGATAGGCGGAAGCCGTCGCATAGAGCGCGCCCCAGTCTTCGCGCAAATTGTGGATGTCCACCACGAGGTTCGCCGAGTATTCGGCCTGCTCGCTTCGTGGAGCTTCGTTCACGATCGACTCGAATCGCGGAAGCGCTTCGTCGAAGTGATTGTAGTCGTAGAGTATCTTGGCGGCGCGAAATCGAACCTTCTCCCGCTGCTCCGCCTTGTCCTCGGGGACGAACTGCACATACATCTGGCAGGCGTCGATGAGCCGCAGCATTTGTGGATGGATCTCGACGGGCTCGGTCCCCCCCTTGGGCGTTTCGATGTCGAGGTCGCGAAGATGCTCCTCGATGGCCAGGATCCGATCGTTGGCCGCGTCGACAACGTGCTTCCCTTCCGGCTCGGCCAAAACGGTCATTCGGTAAGCGTTCGCCGCTTCGTCGAAACGCTCCAGCTTGTAATAGAGGTCGGCGAGCTGAAAGCGCATCTCGTACGAGGACTCAGCGTCGTCGAAGACGGCCAGGTAGTCCTCGTACATGGTGAGCGCATGAGCGAACGTGCTCTTGGTCTTCGTCTTTCGAGCCTCTGCGTTCCAGACCTGGGCCAGACGACGAATCGTAGACTGGGCGAGGAGCTGAGCACTCTCGAAGGCGTCGGCCGCCTCCGGCGACTCCCCGGCCAACGCCTCGAGCTTCTGGTAGCTAGCCACCAGCTTCTTGCTCTCGGCGACGGTCGCCTTCTTGCTGCCCAGACGAGAGACGAGGTCGACGATGCGCGCCTGACGGTAGGTATTGCGCAGGTCGTCGGGGCGTCCCGCGATCAGCGTTCGGTAGAGTGCGGCAGACTCGGCGAAGTAGCCGCTCTCGAACCACAGACCGGCCAGCTGGTCGAGCAGCTTCCGACAGCGGTCGCTCGTGCAGTCATTCTCGCTGAGCAGGTCGGCGAACTCGAGCGGAGCGCGCCGCGGATTACCGACGTGCGCGTAGGTTCGCACGAAGTCCTTCTGCGCTTCCCGCCCTAGCGCGATCTTGTTCTCGCCGCTGAGCTCACTCGCCAGCTGCGAGTAGAAGACGGTCGCCTTGAACTTCTCCAAAGCCTTTTCCCATTCAGATAGATTGAAGTAGCACCAGCCCTGTTTGTAGAGCGCGAAGCCGTACACTCGGGAGCGACGATCCTTGGCTGCCTTCTGATAGCTGCGGAGCGCTCGATTGACGTCGTTGTTCTCGAAATAGAACTCGCCAAAACCGAGCCAGGCGTCGGACACCAAAGGGCTCTCCGGATACACGCGGATCAGGTCCGCATACACGTCGATCGCCTCCTGATACTGCTCCTGACTCCAATAGGCTTGGGCCAGAGCGAACAGGACCTCGGGCATGCGCGTATAGCCGGGATAGACCTCCCGAAGCTCGCGATACATGGCCATCGCCGACTGAAGCCACTCTTGGTTTGCTCGCTCGGCGGCCTTCATCTCCTCGGTCGCTCGCGCCTACCCGGCTTCGTCTTCGGCGGCCACCCGGCGCTCGTCAGCCTCCTGAGCGCGAAAGAAGTAGAACCCGGCCTTTTCGTAATAGAGCTCACCGAGTCGAAACTTGATATCGGGAATCTCGGCCTCGTCGGCGCCAAGTTCGAGGAGTCGCAGCAGACCCGCGATCTGGTCGTCCCGCTTGGCCGCAGCCTGAAGTTCGACGCCCTTTCGAAACCGATCGTACGACAGCGTCGGCGCCGAGGTGTCATCCTTGATCTTCTTGGGTCGGACTCGCGTCTTGCCCTCGGCGATCGCGCCCCCGAGCAGCAGGAGCGATACGGCCCAGGTTCCGGCCCGGCGGCGGCGGCGGCATCGCATGTCAGCGGCAGGAGCGGGCGAGCGTCAGCTCATACGTGCCGAGCTCGTCGCGCCAGTACTCCCCTTCAAAGGGCCAAACCAGCTTCTCGTCATCGGTCCACGCTACGTAGGTTCGTTCGGTCTGCTTGGGCCTGGACTGAACGGCGCGAAGCTGGGACTCGATCCGCTCCTGCTCGGAGCGCGCCGTCTCGATGTCGATTCGAACCGCTTGCTGGATCAGAGACCGAATGTTTTCCCGCTCCTGGATTAGGCGGCGCTCCACGGCGAGACCCGCTTCGGCAGAAAGTCCATCGAGTTTCCGAGTGAGCGCAGCGTCCAGTTCGCCGGCGAGCCGCGTATCGAACCCCAAGTCGGGGATCCGAGACCGCTCGGAGAGTACTTCGTCGCGAGAACGGTCCAGGCGAGCCAAGTCGGGGTCGGCCAGCGCAAGCTCGAGAATTCTGCTCAAGAGCACGGGGTCACCGCTCTCGGCCTCCATCAGGTCGTCGTTCTTCAGTCCGTCGAGGATGGAGAGGTATTGTTCGGAGGTTTCGTTGTCTTGCGTCAAACGGCGGAGCTCCTCCAAAAGCGGTTCGTAGCGCTGCATGAACGCCGCCAGTATGGCCTTGGCCTCGGCATAGCGGCAGTTCTCATAGTAGATGACCGCCTCCAGAACACGAGATTCGGGAAAATACGAGTCGGCGAAAAACGGGGCATGGAGCGTCAGGAGGTTGCCCAGCGCCTTCTCGTAGTTGCCCAAGCGGAACTGTGCCCAGCTCTCTTCAAAGAGCGCCGCCAGCCAGTCCGCCGAGTCCCGACTGACCTTGTTGTAGTAGAAGATCGAGAACGTGGGCTGTGAGGCCCCAAAGTGGGTTCGCGCCAGCTGGAAAAAGGCGAGCTCTCGGAGTCGGGCATTCGGATGGGGCTGGTCGGGCCGCGTGAGGCGTACCACGTCCTTGAAGGCCTTCAGCGCCTCGTTCTCTTTGCGGTCGTGAAACAGAACCACCGCTTCGATGAACTTCGCTCGACCGCCGTACTCTGAGTCGGGGTTCACGCGCAGGGCATACTCGCGGGCCTGCTGGAGGTGAGAGGAGACGGTGAAGGCACCCGAGGGCGGAGTAGCCCCGAAGACGTCGACTTCCAGCTCGATGCCCCCCTCTTCCTTTCCCGCACCGGTCGCGTCGCCGGAACCGAACAGGTCCGTACCCACTGAAATCCCGTCGGACCCGGACTTCGTCTCGTTACCGGTGGTGGTTTCACCGGTTCCGAACAAGTCGCCTCCGACGGAGATCCCGCCGCCACTGCTCTTCGAGGCGTCAGCGTCGTCGGACCCGAACAGGTCGCCGCTGACGCTGAGTCCCTCGCCCTTCTTCTGCGTGAGCATCGGGCGCTGAGCCTCGCGCTCCATGCGCAGTCCGGAATTTGCGTGGTACCGCGCGAGGCGGAACAGGAACTCGTCGCGGTACTCGGAGGGGAAATCGGTCGAGCCGAACTTCACCAGAGTCTCGCTTACCGACGCGTCGTCGACCATCTTTCGGCCGATGAACAGACACCATTCGAGAGCCGCCTGGTAGTATCGACCGTCCGGCCCAAGTTCGAGCACCCGAGCGAAAGCATCGAGCGCGCCGTGATACAGCTCGAGCCGATACAGACTCTTGCCCAGCAGGTAAGTCGCCTCGTCCTGGAGCTCCGGTTCGGTCGCGGACGTTTCCTGTTCGAAGAAGAGTCCTGCCGCCTGCACGTACTCCCGTCGCTCCATGAGGGCCTTGCCTTGCTCGATGGCCGCGCGGGCCGGGTCGCCCTGCTCGGCGGCAACTTGCCCCAGGCCCGTCGAGCCGGCGTCGTCTTGGCCTGTCGCAGTCAGCGGGACGGCGACCAACACAGCTAGGAGTCGCATCGAAACCCTCATCGCATCACTCGTAGTCGTACTCGAATTTGGGAGGCAGGAAGAACGAAACCATCAAACCGAAGAAGCCCGGAGTTCGAAGCTCCGAGTCTCCGTTGCGCTCCTCCACGAAGAAGTAGTTTCGATACTCGATACGGACGGCTAGCCACTTCAGGGCGAAGAAGCGCATGCCAATGCCGAGGTTACCCGCGCCGTGAAGTCCGACGTCCGTACCCACGAGACCACCTCCGGCCGCGATGTAGGTGTCGAAGTGAAGAATGGCATCACCGAACAGTGACATCTTTCCGTAGATCGGTGCCCACAAGAGGTCGAAGTCGACCAGGTAGTCGAGCTCGTACTGTTCGGTCAGCAGTGCGTCGGTCTCCTCCCGCACGAAACGGACGACATCTGTTTCCTCTTGAACGACCACACCCACGCCGCGGGCCTCGAGCGCGAGACCGTCGGTGATGTGGTACGCGAGCGAGCCGCCCAGCGTCAGCTGACGGAAGAATGCGTCGTTGAGATTCAGCCCCACGAATGGAGTGACGTCGAATCGGCGACGCTTCAGAAACACCTTCTGTTGCACGGATTTGATGCGATCCGACAGCTTTTGCTCGTCCTCTTCGGCAGCCTCTTTGGTGACTTCTTCTTCCGCCGAAGTCTCGTCGTCAGACACTTGGGCTCGCGTCTCGGACGGCCACGGCCCCGAGAGGAGGAAAAACAAGGCCAGGCCGGCCCGGGCAAAGTGTCGACTCATGAGCTGACGCGGGGATGCTACGCCCATCCCGGAACCCACTTCAAATCTTGTCCCATCGCAAGGGGCGGACCCTCGCTTAACTTAAGTCGGGAGCCGCTCCGTGCTACGTCGGAGTCTCATGAGAGCACTCCTTGCCCTCGGATGCGTGGCCTTCGCCTTTGCGGCCTGCTCGGAGTCGGACGTCGGCCGGTGCTGTGAGGTCTTGATCCAGAACGGCGAAGACCTGCTGCCCGTTTCCGAGGAGATCTCGCCGGGGAAGTTCATCAACGACGTCTCGCGCGACCCCGCATTCGACTGTGAGAGCCTGACGTGCGTGGCGTTCTTGGGATCCGAGGCCTACTGCACCGCGGCGTGCAGCAGCGACGAGGACTGCCCGGGAGGCTTCGTTTGCGTCTCGGTGCTGCAGAGCGACCCTCCGCCCGGAAGCTCGATCACCGCGGAGGACATGTTCTGCGTCCGGGACGAGTTTCGCGCGAGCTGCGATTAGCGCAAGCCACGAAAACGCTTGGACATTCAGCGCGGGGGGATCGTTCGAGCGACCTGGTCGCGAAGGTCGACGTTGCCCTTACCCGCAGCGCTGCACACGTCGGCCGGTCGACTGCATTCCATGTAGGAGCCGAGGAACATCTTGCAGCCCTGCGGGTCGAGGCGCGCCAAGATCCGGACCCCGATGGTCGCGGCCTCCACCCGGGCTTCGGCCTTTTGACCCTCGGCCTCCAAACGACACGCCGGACTGAAGGCCTGCAACCAGGCCTGCACAGCGAGCTCCTCTCCGTCGAGGTCCTCGGGTACCGATCCGTCGGGAGCCGCCCGGCGGTTCGTCGTCAGATAGCTTCGCACGGCCCGGCTCCAAGCCGACTGACAGTCCGCTTCGCTTCGCGCCTGGGCTACGCCCATGGACGAGATGAGGACCAACAGCGCGAGCCCCGACCGCAGCATGAGCTACGTGTTACCCTTCATCGGAGAGGGCTTCAAGAAGTTGGCCCTTAGGCACAACGGGCTCATCACGGTCCATCGACGGAGCGGACGGTGCCCAGCAGGTCTTTTTCGGGGACGAAGCCGAGTTCTCGGCGGGCCGCCGAGCCGTCGACGATACAGTGGTACTGGATATGCCGGAGCTCTGCCGTGGGAAAGCCGGTCATGCCGAGACGAAAGCCCCCGGCCAAAAGTGACTTGGCGAGCGGCCCCGGGAGGCTTCGGGGTCGTCGCCCCAAGACCTCCAAGATACGTGAAAGTGGCGCCTCCCCCGGTCCTACGACGTTGAACACCCCGCGAGCGTCGGTCTGCACCGCGCGGACGAGAACGCGAACGACGTCCTCTTCGTGGATCAGCTGAACCATGGGATCGAAGCCCATGATCGTCCACGGACGCTCCAGCCGCAGGTAGAGTGTAGGGGCATTCCTTACGCGCGGTCCGACGATGTGAACCGGCCGGAGCAGGACGGTTCCGATCTGTGGCTGTCGGTAGAAGAAGCTCTGGACGATGTTGTCGACGGCGACCAGGTCTCGCACGTCGGCATCGTGCTCGGCGCCGAGGAGCGGAGCGTCCTCGGTCAGAAACTGTGAGTTGTCGGGGTCCGGCCCATAGATGTTCGCGCTGGACAGCATCACGAATCGGCCGACTCCATAGCGAGCGGCCAGCTCGAGGAGCCGCTGTGTCCCGATCACGTTGTACCGATACTGTCGAACGCGATTCCGCGGGTCGTGCTTGATGCCCAGATGGACGACGGCATCGATTCGACGCTGACGGAAGACTTCCTCCATGGAGCGCCAGCGCAGGTCACCCTGAATATGGGTCACGTCCTTGGGTAGCCCGTGGATGCTCCGACGATCGACGGCGATCACGTCATGGTCGCGGTGGAGTTGCTGGACCAGCAACCGGCCCAGGTTCCCGGCAGCTCCGGTCGTCAAGACGACGCTCACCGGAAGATCCCCTGGCGCTCGACGAGTCCGCGGTCGAGAAGGCTCGCGATCCGGTCGCGGACCACGTCGATCTTCGTACGGATCACCTGGTCGTCTTCGTTGCCCTCACCCTCGAACCGAAGCGGCTCCCCGAAGTAGATGCGGTACCGCGTGGGCAGCGGCAACAAGCCGAGCGGGCCGAACCAGGGGAACGTGGGGGTAATCGGAAACGCGGGTGCCCCCACCATCCGGCCGATCCCCTCGAGGTTGGCGAGACTGGGGGCCTGCTCCTCGGCCCCCACCACCGCGACGGGAACGATGGGTGCGCCAGCCTGAAGCGCGAGGCGCATGAATCCCGACCCGAATCGAGCCAGCTGGTAGCGCCTCGAGAAGGGCTTCGATAGGCCCCGGACGCCCTCGGGAAAGACGAGGATGGCCTCCTCGTTACGCAGGAGGCGCAGGCAGTTCTCGGGCGTCCCCACGACTTGGCCAAGCCGCGCCATGAGAACCGAAACGAAGGGCAGCCGCGGGACCCAGCGCTCGATCATGGAGCGCGGGACCCGCGGCGGGTCGCGCTCCATGAGCATGGCGCCGGCGATCATCAGTCCGTCGAAGGGGAGCTGGCCCGAATGGTTCGAGCAGAGCAGAACCCGCCCCTCGGGGACGTTCTCGATCCCTTCGGTGAGCACGCGAAAGTACCGCGTGTAGAGCCAACCCACCCAGCGGGCGGCCCTGCGGATCGCCTCCGGGTCGTAGCCGAAGGGATCCACGCCGAACGGTCCCACGTCGGTCGAGAGCTTTCGCAGGCGACCGATCGCTTCCTCTACGTCCACCGGGGGCGAGCGGTCCTTGGCAGCCATGGACGAGGACTGTAATCGCGACCGAGGCCGGTGTGGTAGCGTCGAAGGGCGTGGAAGGTCCCAAGACGACGTACGTGGGCAGCGAGATCCATCTCGACCGCCCGAAACTGATCGTCCTGAGTGGCCCGCAGAAGGGCCGAGAGGTGTCGCTCGACCGGCTACGTCTCACTCTGGGGTCGGCTTCCGACAACGACGTGGTGCTCGAGGGCCTGGCTCCGGTCCACGCCGAGCTCTCGGTGGAGGCCGCTGGGCTGCTCTTTCAGGATCGCTCGGGCGGACGCTCGAAGGTCAACGGCTCGGCGATCCACGAGGCGGTCCTCGGACCCGGAGCAACTCTGGAACTCGGCGACGTCGAGATGAAGCTTCAGGACGCGCAGAATGCGCTCGCGGTCCTGCCCTCCTCGCGAGACCAGTTCGGGGACGCTCGCGGCCGGTCGCTCGCCATGCGAGAAATCTTCGGTGTGCTCGAGGCCATCGCGCCGACCCAGGCCACGGTGCTCCTCATGGGGGAGACGGGCACCGGAAAAGACGTCCTCGCCCGGGGCATCCACACCTGCTCGGACCGGAGCGGCGAAAGCATGCAGACGCTGGACTGCGGGGCCATCGCGCCGAGCCTCATCGAGAGCGAGCTCTTCGGATACGAGCGGGGCGCGTTCACCGGAGCCGAAGAGCAGCACATCGGGGCGTTCGAGCGCGCGAATGGAGGAACGTTGTTCCTCGACGAGATCGGAGAACTCCGGTTGGACGTTCAGCCGAAACTGCTTCGAGCGTTGGACGAACAGGAGATCCAGCGCGTCGGCGGGAGCCAAACCGTGCGTGTCGACGTCCGCGTCGTCGCTGCCACGAAGCGCGACCTCCTCGAAGAAGTGAAGCGCGGCCGCTTCCGCGAGGATCTGTGGTTTCGGCTGGCGGTCGTCCCGCTGACACTGCCCCCGCTGCGGCTTCGCCGAGAGGACATCCCTGCCCTGGTGGACACGTTCGTCCAGCGCTTTCGCGCACAGCACCCCGAATCTCGCGGAACGATCTCACCGGAAGAGGTGTCTCGGCTTCAGGCCCATGACTGGCCCGGCAATGTCCGTGAGCTGAAGAACACCGTGGAGCGCGGCCTGTGGATGGCGCAGACGGGTGACGGTGAAGTGCGGTTCCTGCTGCCGAGCCTGCAGCCGCAGGGGCTCGAGGCAGCCACCCCAGCGGACCACTTCGATCCCGGTCGGTCCTTCTCCGAGCACAAGCAAGCATGGGAAGAGGACTTCGAGCGTTCTTTCCTTCCCTGGCTCCTGGCTCGGGCGGACGGGAGCCTCTCCAAAGCAGCGCGGCTCGCGTCCATGGACCGCAAGCATTTGCGGAACCTCCTTCGCCGGCACGGCTTGCGCGACGACGCGGATGGGAGCGGTTGACCGCATCGTCGGCGTCGGTTGAGCTTCCGCCACGACGCCGATGGCGCTCCTGTACATGAGCATGGCGGGCGAGGGCCGCGGCCACGCCACGCGGATGCGAGCTCTCGTGGAAGCGCTCCGCTCCCGGCACCGCATCCGCCTGTTCGCTCCTGGAGCTGCCTACGACCTGCTCTCTCCGGCGTACCGCGACACCGAAGTGCAGGTCACTCCGATTCCCGGACTGCCCAACGTCTACTCTTCGGAGCGGGAGCTCAACTATGCGGCTACACTCCGAAAGTCGGCTCACTTCTTTCGGCGGCTCCCCAGCGTGCTGCGGCGGCTCCAGACCGAGTTTTCTCGGGAGCGTCCCGACCTGGTCGTCTGCGACTTCGAGCCCGTGCTCCCGCGCGCCGCGGATCGATGCCGCGTGCCGTGTATGGTCGTCGATCATCAGCACTTTCTCATCGTGAGCGATCTCTCGGAGCTGCCGCTCCGGCTGAGATTCCACGCCACCACGCTCGGTTGGGTCGTCCGCTTCATCTACCGACGTCCGCGGACGGTGGTCCTGTCCTCGTTCCACACGGCGCCCCTCAAGCCCGGGACCCGCTCGGTTCGTCAGGTTGGCCCCTTCCTGCGACCGAGCGTCCTGCGCGCTCGCCCTGGGCCGGGTCGGCATCTGCTGGTGTATCTGCGGAGATTTGCTCCACCGAAGCTCTTGGAGGGACTGTTCCGATTGGGCCGACCAACCATCATCTATGGACTCGGCGCGCTCCCTGCCGAAGGGAGCCTGACCTTCAAGGACGTGGAAGAGGATGCGTTCGTGGCCGATCTCGCGAGCGCCCAAGCTCTGATCACCACCGCCGGCAATCAGATCGTGGGCGAAGCCATGTACCTGGAGAAGCCGGTGCTCGCCATGCCGGAGGCCAACAACTTCGAGCAAGCGATCAATGCGCATTTCCTCGTCGAGAGCGGGGCCGGTATCGCCGTCCCCCTGGAGGAGTGTGGCTTCGAGCAGCTCGTCGATTTCGTCGCTCGTCTGTCCCAGTTTCGCGCCCTACCGCGAACGACACGTTCGAACGGAACGCCCGACGCGGTGGAAGCCATCGAGGGTGAGCTCGCGCGGCTGGACGGGCCGCCTCCCGCGAAGGGCGAAGCCGCTCAGCGGACGACGATGTCGGCGCGTTCGAACGACACGGTTCCGTTGACGACCCCGAAAGCCACCCCGCCCGCCCGAGGAGCGGGCGTTTCGCAAAGCTGCTCCTCGGAGCCGTCGGCGCCGAGGTCGAGCGTGACGCGC
Source organism: uncultured Myxococcales bacterium (assembly GCA_964473255.1). GTDB lineage: Bacteria > Myxococcota > Kuafuiibacteriia > Kuafuiibacteriales > Kuafuiibacteriaceae > Kuafuiihalomonas. The sequence continues at coordinate 98,382 of CAYYOT010000004.1, forward strand.
GTCCCGCCCGCCGAGCGGCGAATGCGAACCTCGATCGGTCCCGCTTCCCCGAGTTCCGGCAGCAAGACTGGTTGACAAACGATCCGCGATCCGCCGCGACGAAGAGGCGAACGGACGACCTGGGGAGCCGTCTGCAGCACGTAGTGGTCGTAGTCGCCGGAGGCGAGCCCGAAGACCAGCGAGGGTCGCGCGGCTCCGTCCTCCCGGCGGTACGTCACGGTCAGATCGAAATCGACGACGCTGCCGACGAGGAACGTCACCAGTTCGCCGGGTACGGGGTCGAGGGCGAAGCCCCTCGGTCCTTCGACGACGAGTCGACCTTGGTCGAACGAAGCCGCCCCAGGACGCTGAGGAATCAGGCCCGACGGTAGACCCTCGCTCGGTTCACGGATGCCCGGGGCCGTCCGCGCGAGAACCCCGCTGGGTCCCGAGTGAAAGCTCCAAACGCTTCCGTCCTCGCCCTCCAGGTATGCGAGCCCCGGGGCGAGCGTGGCTCCCACCAAAGCGCCGACCTCCGCGGGAGGGCGCGGGACCGTCTGCAGCGCCTGGGGCAAGAGTCGAATCCACGTGAGGTCTTGGTCGGGCGTCGAAGGCACGAAGAGCAGACTGCCGTCCATCAAGTCCAGGAGCTCACCAGGCCCGGGCGCCGCCGCTGCACCGAGCGGATCTGCCGGGCGGAACGCTCCGGAAAGATCGGGGTCGAGCGACAGACCACTGATGAAGTCGATCGGTCCGTCCTGTCCGACACCGCCGGCAACGATGAGGGCGCCGGATGCGATCGCAGCCACGGCCAGGTCGGAGCGTCCGTCGTCGAAGACCGTCGTAACCGCGACCGCGCGACCGCTGCTGAAGTCGAAGACCGACACATCCTGAAGTCGGGCAGTCGTCGCGGTCGTCGCGCGACCACCGACGAACGCCGCCCGATTCCCGGCGATCGGCGCAGCGGCCGAGGCCCCACGGGGGCGATCCAGATTGCCGACGGGATCCACGCGCGCGGGCCGGATCGATGGGTCGGCGAGCTGGACCTCGGTCCGAGCGACGGTTTCCGTGGTGCCGCCTCCGACGACCACGTTCGCACCGGGAAGCGCAGCGACGGCTGCACCCGGTGGATAGTCACCCACCCACGGTTCCTCATGGGGCAGCGGTCGGTCTGGCGCATACACGGCGATCAGATCGGCATCCACGAAGCCACCGCACGCCTCGCCCGTGCGTCCGCCGAGGACGGCAGCCGAGCCGTCGACCAGACTGACGCCACGCGCTCCGATACGGGCATCGCGCACCACCCCCCGGGGCGCCGGTGCGTCGACGATCCCGACCTCGATCAGGTCTTTCCTCGGACAACCGTCGATTCCGACGCCCCCGCCGAAGACCACGCGATCTCCGACTCGGACGGCGTACCCTTCCCGACGCGGACCGATGCCCTCGCCGACGAGCGCCAATCGGCCCACGGAACTGAAGTAGATGGGAATGGGTCCCGCCGGCGGATCGCGAACGACATCCAGCTCCGGGCTGATCCCGGAGGCAACCACGCGGTCGTCCGAGTCGAGCCCAACGACGATCAGGCGGTCGAAGGTGGGAGCGAGAGTCGCGACCGAGACCGGACCCTGGTCCCAGGGCCATCGTCCGAGATCGACCTGCTCTCCCTCGGCGATGGCCGAGACCTGCAGATCCGCGACACCGAAGAATGGGTCGGGATCGAGCGGACGCTGAAGTTCGAGCCGCAAATCGACCGAGCGCGAGCAGGCGAGCATGGCCCCGCCGGCAACGAGGGCGATCAAAGAGATGCGTGGGACCGCCATCATTGCCATGTCCCCCAGCCCGAGGCATAGTTCCAGCCCGAGGCGAGCAGCGGGGCGTCATGGATTGTCCCCGCTCGCGCGGCTGAGGCCAAGTGTTCCAGCCTACCACCTTTGGTAAGTACTTCCTGACCCGTCGACTGGCCGTCGGCGGCATGGCCGAGGTGTTCCTGGCCAAGCTCTACGGAGCGGACGGCTTCGAAAAAGATCTCGTCATCAAGCAGATTCTGCCGCAGCACGCGAAAGACCCTGAGTTCGTTCAGAGCTTCGTGGGCGAAGCCAAGATCGCGGTCAGCCTGAACCACGCCAACATCGTGGGGATCTACGAACTGGGCCGGGTCGACGGGACCTACTTCATCGCCATGGAGTACGTCGACGGTCTCGACGTCTTCCTGACCAGCGAAGCCGCCCGCAAATACGGCGAGGTCCTGACGCCGGGAATGGCTCTGCTGGTGTGCGAGGAAGTCGCGAAGGGTCTGGATTACGCTCATCGCAAGCGGGACCCCACCGGGCACCTCTTGGGCCTCGTTCATCGCGATCTGAATCCCCGAAACGTTCTCATCTCCCGCGAGGGCGAAGTGAAGATCCTCGACTTCGGGATCGCCAAGACCGCGTCCCGCGCCGCGGAGATGCCGAAGACCCGCGCCGGTGTGGTCAAGGGAACGACCGGCTACATGTCGCCCGAGCAGGCCACGGGCAAAGACGTCGACGCCCGCACGGACATCTATCAGGCCGGGCTCCTCTTGTACGAGCTGCTCACGGGAGAAGCGCTCTTTTGGCGACCCGACGAAGAGATCACTCGGTCGCTGATGCGACGCCACGAGGTCCCCATGCCTTCCCAGTTCTCGGAGACGCTTCCGCCCGAGGTCGACGAGATCTGTACGACGTGTCTGGCCCGCCAGCCGGACGACCGCCCAGCATCGGCCGCCGACCTCGCGCAGCGTCTCGCCCGGCTTCGCTTCCTCTACTACCCCGATGAGGACCACCGAAAGCTCGGCGCACTCGTCACCCGATTGATCGCAAAGCGCGAGGAGGAGGTCGCACGCACGCAAATCCCGTCGGACATCCCGAACACCGTCGAGCTGTCCGAAGTCATCTCCCAGGCGATCGAGCACTCGATCTCGGATGACATCGAGACGATCGCGACCCGCTTTCCCTCGGCCGATCTGTCGGAACCAGGCTCAGCCCCCCTCCAGGTCAAGAGCGACCAGACGGTGCAGCCGACACCGGCGTTCGGCACCGAGAACCCGCTCGAGACGCCGGCGCCCGAACCGACCGCGGTGCCCGTGGCACCACTGGCATACGGGCCGACCGATTCATCGGATGTCGAACCAGCCGACGTTGCGGAGGTTGCTCTCGTTCCCGAACGACGTTGGATGTTGGCCGCAGGCAGCGCGGCCGCCGTCGTCGTCTTGGGTTTGGCGCTTTGGGCTACGGTCGGCGGCGGGACGACGGCCGAACCGGAACCCGTCCGACCCGCGCCCGTCTCGTCGGTCTCCGGTCCGACGGCCGTGACGGCAGTGCTGGACGCCGGAGCGCCCCGTGACGCCGGGGGCGAGGTTGCCCTCACGGCGGCCGAAGCATCGGGTTCCGATGAGGTCACGTCGATACGTCGGACGCCCCGTACCTTCGGCGAAGCCACCGTCGCCTTCGGAACGCGCTCCTGCTCCAGCCGGGTTACCGTCGACGGCAAGATCGTGACCCGCACGACTCCGTCGTACGACCATCGACTTCCGGCGGGCCGGCATCGCATCGTCATCGAAGGAACCAGCTGCCCGCCGATCGAACGGCCGGGCTCCCTGCGGCGTGCCATCCCGGTCGTCGTCTCCGACGTGATGCTCGAGGCCGACCGCAACGTGAAGATCATTGCCGATTTCGAGAAGGACCGACTGATCGTCAAGAGCTACTGACACCGACGGCGCCGTGAAGAGGACGGAAACGACGTTCCGTCGTCAGGTCAGCATCAAATCGTGCACCAGGAGCGGCGGGACCACGGCTCCCGCCGCCCACCGAGGAAGCCCGAGGGCTTCGATGCGATTCAGCAGACCGATGACGTCGACGGTGGCCGCCATCGGCGGAGCCAAGCCGGCGACCTCGCCGCGGTGGATCAGATGCGGTGCACCGCGCGTTGCGCCGATGACTCGGACCGTCTGGCTGTCGATCAACCGGAGGCTCTCGAAATCGCGAATGCAGATCCCCTGATCGACCCGAGCCACCAGCTCGGAGATACTGTTGTCTTCGCCGGCCATCACGAGATGGCTCGCCCCCTCGTAGCCCCAAAAGTCATCGGCCGCTCGCCGGTGCCCCGTCGGGCGCTCATCCATCTGGGCCGCGGTCGACCAGGCGTAGACGGCGGCGCGCGCCTGACCTTCCTCGATGATCTGAACCCGCTTTCGAGCGACGCCTTCGACGTCGAACGGCACACCGCGATGGTCGGGATGATTGAAGTCGTCTTCGAGCTGGACCCGCGGGTCGACGATCGACTGTCCGAGATGATCCGACAAAAACGACGCACCGGCGGCGGCCATTCGCGCCCCGCAGGTCCGACCCAAGAAGCTGATGAGACGGGCGACGGCCGGTTCCTCCAAGACGGCAACGTAACGGCCGGGACGGAGCGCCACGTGTCGAGCCGGGACATCGAGTTGTTCGAGCGCTAGCTCGACCATTTCCTCGACGTCGAGCTCGTCCCGCGACCACGAGCTGGCGTCCGCTCGACCCCGACCCAGGTCGGCATGCCCGAACTCCATCTCCACGTCGATCCGCGTACGCGGATGGTATGCGAGAAGGCCGCGCGTATTCGCGATGGCGTACGGGACAGGCACCCCATCGGGATCGAATGTTCCTCGGGTGACGCGAACGCGACCCCGCGTGGATACGTGTCGTTCCTTGGCGGCAAGCACGGCTCGCGCAGCGAGACCGGTGCGTTCGATCGGGCCGAGGGCCGCGGTCGCTGCATCGTAGGCCGAGACTTCTTCGTAGTTTTGCGGGTCGGGCAACATGCCGTTCGTCTCCGCACCCTTTTCCAAAGACGCGACGCGCGACTTCGCGGACACGATGGCCTCCGCCACGCCATCGGTCGAGAAGTCGGACGTGGCCACCCGAGACACTCCACCCTGATGGGCGATGCGGACGGTCAGAAGCTCGAGCCTTCGGTCGTGCGCGTCCCGGATCCCGGAAGCATCGAACTCCGTGCTCCCGACCTCACCGCCGAGCAGCGCGATCTCCGCCTCGTCGACGCCTTGCGATGCCTCGGCCAGGGCCGCTTCGAGAATGCGGAAGGCTGCTTCCTGGGCGTGCATGACCTCAGTACCGATCCTTTCGCGCCGTTCGCCGCCAGCTCCTCCTGCGCGGAGGAGCCGAGCTGCGCAGTAACCCGTCCGGTAGACGAAAGCGGCCGGCGGGCAGGCCCGTCGTCGCATCGCCCACCTGCGCATCGCGGACGCGCAGGGGCGGTACCGCCGCCCCGACGACCAGGCCGGCATCATCGAGGTAGCCGTACGTGCCCTGAGCGTCCCGGGGCCCGAGCGCGTCGACCGTCGTGAAGAACTCGAGCACGTGACCGCCGTAGATCAGATCGCGGACGGGCTCGATCGGCCGACCGTCGCGAATGAGCCAAGCGCGGCCCCCGACCGCCGTGAACGATCCATCGGGAAGGCTTTCGAGGTGCGAAAGCGATTCCACGAGGATTCCGTGCGACGTGTCGGCGACGAGGGCCTCGAGGCTTTCCGCCTCGCCGCCGTCCATCACCCAGTTAGACGGCGACACCCGAGGGGGCGCATCCCAGGCCGGCGCCCGCATGCTCGCCGTCGGTCGTTCGAGACCTGCCCGCGCAGCGCCCGAACGGGAGCAGAGGCCGCGGGCAAAGCAGCCATCTTCGAGCAGGGTGACCGGCTCGGACGGTATGGCCTCGTCGTCGTACGCATAGTTCGCTGCCCCACCGGGAAACTGTGAATCGACGGACAGGCGCATCCCCGCGGGGCCCAAGCGTCGACCAACGAAACCGCCGAGTTCAGCGCTCCGGGCCGCGCCATGGCCCGGGCGATCCATGTCGAAGACGTCGCCCATGATCGATAGGTGGGCAGCCGTGACCGCCGGCGCCAGGACCAGCGACATCCCGCCGGAGGGCGCGACCGAGGCGCGGGTCTGCTCGACGATGGCGGCGCCCAGGTCGTCTGCTCGACGCGCGGGGTCCAGCTCGTCGATGAACTCCCAGCCCTTGGCCGCCATCGCCCGGATCCGACCGTTCGGGTAGCCGAGCGAAAGGAGACGATCGCCATCGGATGCGCCCGCTTCGATGAGGAGCGATGTCCAGAGCTTGTCCTGCTCGACCTCCGCGCCCTCGGAGGTCACGACGATCGAATGGCGGCGCTCGAAGCCCAGGTGACTTCGCGCCATGACGACCGCGGGACTGCGGCGAAGGTTGGCGTCCACGGTTCGTAGCAGGTCGACTTTCTCGTTCAGCGGCACTGTCGCCGGGTCGCGCTCGTGCTGCGTGCGATGCAGACCGCGGATGGGTTCGGCCTCCACGATCTCGTCGCCGTGCTCGGCAAGGACGGAGGCCGCTTGCGCCGCGGACACCGCCCGCCGGGCGAGGACCGCCGCATCATGGCGATTCGGCTCGGCCACCGCCGCGAATCCCCAAGCCCCGTGAGCGAGCACGCGAAGGCCAAGACCGCGGTCGGCGCGAACGCGGGAGCGGACCCAGTCGCCGCTGTGGACACGCAGGTCCTCGCGGCTGACCCACTCGTAGCGGCCCGCCGCGAAGACGGCCCCCAGGCGGACCGCTTCTTCGACGGCGATGTACGCCAGCTCCAGTGCCAGGGATTGACTGTACAACGCGACTCCTCTCGGCGGCCCAGGTTCCCCGCCATGCGGTTATCCCTTGGGTTGGGACCCAGGGCAAGCGGCACGTCTTCGTACCGGCGATCTGCGCTCCGTCCGGCGGGAAGAAGCAGGGTCGGGAGAGGGTCGGCGCCTCTTCAGCGACATCTTCTTGTTGGTTCCTAAATCGGGGAGGAAGAGCCCTTCTGCGGACGCGAAGCGACGACCGAGTCGGCAGCGGAGCTCGCCTTGCAAGGCCTCACTTCCTTTGGAAAATTGCGTCCATGCTGGATCATCGCGCGGCGTCGTCCTGGCCCTGGGTGATGGCCTGCACGTGGCCGTTCCTCGCCTGTGGGTCCGATGCGGCCGAGCCTGAGCGCTTCATCGAGCTGCGGAGCGCGACCGCAATGCAGTGTCCGACCGGAGGTACGGTGGTGTTGGTCGGAGTGGACGCCGACCGGAACGGTACGCTGGCCGATTCGGAGGTCGAGCAGCAGGCGACGATCTGTGATGGCCGGAATGGAAGCAGCGTCCTGATCCGAACGGCCGGCGAACCGCCGGGTACCGAGTGTCCGACCGGAGGGATCCGGGTCGAGGCCGGGCCAGACTTGGACGGCAGCGGAGAGCTCGAGCCCGGAGAGGTCCGGGAGAGTCGCCAGCTCTGTAATGGCGCCGACGGCCGTCCACATCGAATCGAGATCGAGACGGAAGTTCCGGGAGACAACTGCGGAGCTGGCGGCAGCCGTATCCGCTCTGGGATCGACCTCGACGGCAACGAGGTTCTCGACGCCGAGGAGGTCGAGTTCGAGTCGTACGTTTGCCAGCCCCTCGCCAGCCTCGTTCGCATCACGGAAGAGCCCGCGGGTGCGGCATGCGCCGAAGGGGGGACGGCGGTCGAGGTCGGACTCGACACGGACAACGACGGGGAGCTCTCCGATGAAGAAGTCTCCGGTCGCCGCGTCGTCTGCGACGGCGTGACCGGAGACGCTTCACTCGTCGCCGTCGTCGTCGAGCCGGCCGGCGAACGCTGTGAGGCCGGAGGCTCGCGCATCGAGACCGGGCGCGACGACAACGGCAACGCCCAGCTCGACCCGGAAGAGGTCAGCCTCGTGAGCTACGTGTGCAGCGGCGATGCAGGCGCCGACGGCGACGATGGCTCGCTCGTACGCGTGTCGACCGAGCCTGTCGGCGCCAACTGCACCGGGGGAGGTCTCCGCGTCGATACCGGACCCGATCTCGACGACGACGGCGTCCTGGACAGCAACGAGATCGTGGAGTCGGCCTTCGCCTGCAACGGGTCGTCCAATGCCGTGCTGGTCGACTCCAGCCCCGTCGCAGAAGGCGCCGACTGTTCCGAGGGGGGGACCCGAGTGAAGGTGGGAGTCGACGCCAACGCCAACGGGATCCTCGAAGAGAGCGAAGTCAGTACCAGTTTCGTCGTGTGCAACGGACAGGCGTCGGTACCCTTTGCCATTCAGACCGGGTCGCTCCCCGACGGCCGCCGGTCCGAAAGCTACTCCGCGGCGATCACCGCGGCGGGAGGAACCGGCGGCGGCTACGCTTGGACCGTTTCCGCCGGAATGCTTCCTCCAGGCTTGGCTCTGGGCGCGAGCGGAACACCCAGCACGACGCTGGCGGGGATTCCGACCGCTGCCGGCACCTATACCTTCACCCTCAGGGTCAGCGACGTGTTCGGACAAATCACGGAGCGGGGCTTCACTTTGCTCATCGAGGGTGCCGATCTCGCCATCGCTACCCACACGGTACCTCGGCCCGAAAGCGGTACGCCCTACTCTTTCGATTTGCTCGCTTCTGGGGGCCGGTCTCCGTACCGCTGGTCCTTGACGTCGGGAACCCTCCCCGCGGGGCTCGCGCTTTCCACGAACGGTCGAGTCTCCGGGACCCCGACGTCGACCGTCGGCTCGACCGTACTGGTCGAAGTGGCCGACGCCGACGGCGATACGCAGGTCGCTCGCTTACGATTTCTGAACACACCGCGCTGGGTCGCGTTCACCGGCGACACGGTCACGAACGGGACGACCGACGTCTCCATAGTAAACATCGAGGGTGGGACGCCGGGGACACCCGTGGTCTTGAACAAGACGCCGGTCGCCGGCGGCGGCGTCGAAGCCGACTCGGTCCAGTTTTCGGATAACGGCGAGTGGCTCGGCTTCATCGGCGACTTGGATACGGCCGATGAAGAGGAACTCTGGGTCGTCGATGTGTCGGGGGCGACGCCCGGAACCGCAGTGAAGGTCAATGCGCCTTTCACGGGTCAGCCGGCGGACGAAGAGTACGTACAAGACTTCTACTTCGCGGCCGACGGAGACTTCGTCGTATACAGCAAGTGGCTCCTCACGCCGTCGTTCACGAGCATCGAGTTCTTCATTCACGACCTGCGGACCGGCTCCACGGCACGGAACGTTTCGCCGACGGGGCAGGTGTTCCAAGGGGAAGACGTCGTGATCTCCCCGGACGGAAACACGGTGGCATTCTCGGGGTACTCGGGCTCGGACCACGGCTTCTGGGTGGTCGACGCGACGTCCTCGTCGGCCAAGCCCGTCCGCTTCGCCCTGGCGGGCCTCCAAGATCTCGAGGACTTCGCCTTCGGGCCTGACTCCGATGAGCTTTTCTACACCGACGCTTCGCGGAATCTGAGTGTGGTGGACATCTCCACCTTGGCTTCCACGGGCTCGATCGGCACGTCGCTGACCATCAGCAGCACGATTACCGGCCGGATCATCTCCGTCTCTCCAGACGAGACGACGCTCGCCTTCGATCGAACGACGGAACTGAGCGTCGTCGACCTGTCGGCGACGCCCCGGCGACTCCGAAGGATCCAGCCCGGGCCTCTGAGTCGTTCGTCCGTTGCCGACTGGACCGTCGACTCCCGGGGGCTAATGCGAGACGGGTCCTACATCGATCGAGAAACGGGTGACGAGACCGAGATCTTTCCCCCCACGACGGGGTTCGATGACCGCCTGGAAGACCTGGTCGTCGTGCCGAGCAACGTCGGTCTCGTCTTTCGGAGTCAGCGGGAGTCTCCGACGGTCTTCGATGCCTACCTGGCCCGCTACGACGATCCCGGCAATCCAACGCGCCTGTCCACGAACATATCCGGCGCCGAGGACGTGAATAGTCTCGTCGTCTCGCCCGACGGGGACCACGTGCTCTATAGCGGGGATGCGAACGGAGCCGGTATCGACGAGCTGTTCGTGATCGACATCTCCGGAGCGACGCCGACGGCGCCGACGCGCGTGAACGAAGCGCTCGTCGTCGGCGGCGACGTCCTCGACGACAAGCAAACCGGCTATGCGATCGTCGGGGACTACGATGGAGTGGTCTACATCGCAGACCAGGACACCGATGACGTCTTCGAGCTGTACTTGCGCTGGCGGACCGGCGGAGCGCTCGATCCCGCCGTGACCGTGAGTCCCACGCTGCCCGCGGACGGCGACGTCGAGAGCGTATTCGTGCAGCCCTAGAGTGGTATCACTACGTCGTCACCGTCGAGCCCGGTGCTCACCACGCGTACCTGACTGGTGAGGAACTCTCGCTTCACTATAACGACACCTCGATCGAGGACCACGGCTTCTTCTCGACCATCCGCGACCGGCAGCAGATGACCCTGGGGCAGGGGATCTTCAGCCTCCAGCGCTCCTGGTTGGAATTCAACGGGGCCATCACCGACGTGAGAGTTTACGACCGGATCCTCGATCCAGCCGAGATCACTGAGCTTACCGACGGTCCCCTCCGCCAGTAGGACCGCCTTCCGGCCGGGTGGTCATCGGCGGAAGATCCTCGGTACGGTCAGGCATGGGTTTGTCGCGAGCTGCGCGTATCACTCTGCTGGCCGCGCTGGTGGCGTGCACCGAGGATGAGGGGAGCGAGGAGCGACGTCCCGATGCGGTGGCTCGGCCGGATGCCCGTGGTGCCGATGCGACCGCACCCGACGCCGGAGGTCCCGATGCCCGCCGTCCCGATGGTTCGAGCCTTCCCGATGCCGCCCGGATGACCGACGCTTCTCGACCCGATGCACGGGCGCCGGATGCCGGTGCGCCCGGTGACGAGATCGTCGGCGTTAAGCCCCCGCCTCGCCGAGCCCATACATCGACCCTCCTCGACGACGGCCGGGTCTTGATCGTCGGTGGCACGGGGGCGGCCGAGAGCCCCGAGCAATCCTGGCTCTTCGACCCGACCACGAATCGTTTCTCGCGGGGACCCGACCTCGACCCCGGTCTCAGCGGCCATTCCGCAACGAAGCTGCCCGGGGGCAAGGTGCTCATCGCCGGCGGACTCGACGGCTTCGGCACGAACGCCACGACCGTCGACACGGCTCTGCTCTTCGATCCGGCCACCGATACCTTCGAAACGACGGGCTCGATGACCGGACCCCGGTTCGCACACCGTGCGTTCCTCCTGGAGAACGGACCCGACGCGGGCAAAGTGCTCGTGATCGCGGGGGCGAAGCGTCCGCCTGTGGGTGACGAGCGAATCCTCCCGCTCGAAGTCTACGATCCGGCCACCGGCGAGTTCGCCCTCTTGGGAACGAGCCTTCCGATCCAGCGCGACGGCGCGAACTACACGGTCCTAGCCGACGGTCGAATTTTGATTGCGGGCGGGGCCACCCGAAGCGGTGGTCGCGACTACGTGGATACGGCCCTGATCTACGATCCGAGCACGCGACAGCTCGAAGACGTCATGGACACGATGGCTTTCCTTCGCGCAAACCAGTCCTCCATCCTCCAGCCCGACGGCGAGGTCTTTCTTTTCGGAGGCGGCAATCGGACGACGAGTATGATCGAAGAGACCGACATCTATGATCCGTCGACCGACACCTTCCGCGACGGTCCCGACTGGACGGACTTCGTGTCCAGCCATCGCATGGTTCCGCTCGACGACGGTCGAGTCCTACAGATGGGTGGAACGTCCGTGAGCGGAGTTCGAGACGACGTCATCATTTGGGATGCCGCGACCTTGGAAACCACGCTTCATCCTCGAAAGCTGTCTCGAGGCCTGTTCAGCTTCACCGCCACCATCTTGCAGGACGGGAGAATCCTCCTCGTGGGTGGCCAGGGACAAGGCAGTATCGTCGTCGGCGAGGCCGAGCTCTTTTTGCCCTGAGCTGCCCCGGCAGAGGATGCCGTCAATCCGACGGTCGCGACGCGTCGAGGGGGCGGGCCGCTCCGCCCCGCCGCCGCAGTCGAAAGTCGGTGTCCTTGGGCGGCACGAGCGCCTCGACGCCGCCTTTCGAGACGCGGATGACGTAGTCGGGGACGGGGTCGATCGCCAGGACTCGACGGAGATCGGTGAGAGGCGACCTCCAGTTCGATGCGCCGAGCGCCAGGCCGAAGACCCAGCCTTCGGGTGACCGCCCCAAGAGCTTCGCCGGATACTCGGCCCGCGACTGCCAGCGGAGGTCGACGTCGGACGGACACGACCACACGAGCACCATCGGCACGTACGGTCCCAGCACGCGGTGAAACCGAAGGGCCTGACGCTGCGCCAGGCGCACTTCTTCGCAGGCTCCCTCCCCGGCCCAACCTGCAGGCGTTGCCGTGGCCGTCGCCACCTCTTTCCATCCGCGCGGGACGAGCGCCGCTGTCGCCGCCGAAGTCGGGGCGACCGAGTCGGCGGGGACCTCCGCGAGTCCCGTCGCCGAAGGCACCTCGAATGACTCGAAGTTCGACGTGCGAAGAACATCGGCCAGTTTCTGGGTGGCCTGCTGGAGGGTCGCTCCGAGCACCCACCATGGACTGAGGGGCTCGGGATCCGACGACCGAGCCTGCCGCCACACGCTCCATCCGGTGGCCCCGGAAAAGCGCAGCGGACCTTCCACGCCGCTGCGAATCTCGATGTCGCTGAGCACTACTTCAGCCAGTATCCAGGGTACCTCACCCTTCTTCACGTCTTCGACGTACCCGCGGGCCCGCAGGACCTTGGCCGAAAGAACCAGGTCGGACCGTCGGGCCTGGCGAACGTCGCGAACGAGTTCGACCCGAGCAAACGCCGACGTCGAGACGAGAGCTTGGGCGAAGGCCCGCGTTACCTGCTCCATCGGCTCCGGAGCGAGCCAGTCGAGGTTGGTTCCGCGAAAGAGCCGCCGTCGGTAGACGTACTTCCCCTTATCGTCCGGCGACTCGCCGCCTTTGCGCGCATCGACCAGCGGCAGGATCGCGATCGACTGTCTCTGGGCTGCGGGCTCCAAAAAACGCTGGTCGACCAGGAGCGACGGGATCTGGGCAGGGGTCCCCGCGCAAGCCAGCACGACGCCCATCACCCACGGCGCCGACCATCGGATCATCTTGCACGCCACACGCGAACGGCGGTGAACAGACAAAAGAGGAGCCCCACCCATCCGAGAAAGTCGCCCCAGCGCATGTGCAGCGAGGTGCTGTCGTCTCGAATGACGGGGACCCGGGCCACCAGCGTTTCCCGGGTCCACTGTCCGGTCCGCTCGGCGATGCGGCCGACCGGATCGACGATCGCACTGATCCCCGTGTTGGTGGAACGAATCATCGCCCGTCGCGTCTCGATGGAGCGAAAGGTGGCGAGGGCCAAGTGGGTGAGTGGCTCGTGGCTGTCTCCATACCAGCTGTCGTTGGTGATGTTGACGAGCACGTCCGCGGGCCCCGCTCGGTTCCACATGGTTCGCACGAAGGACGGGATGATGTCCTCGTAGCAGATCATCGGTAGCAGCCGGTACGGGCCGAGCCGGAGATGCTCGAACGTCCGGCCCCGGGTGAAGGACGCGCTTCGCGGGAACCACTCCTTGATCTGGGGGAAGGTCTCCACGAACGGCAGCGACTCGCCGAAGGTCAGAAGACGGACCTTGTCGAAACGGGATGCAAGGGCACCGGTGGACGACGTGAGCACGGCCGTGTTGAACACTTCGCGTTCTTCACCGCGAATGTCTCCGGAGATGGCTCCGAAGAGCAAAGGAACCGGGATGTTGCCGTTGACGTACGCAAGTTCGGTCCGGTCGCGAGGAAGAAATCGGTTGTAGGAACTCTCCGGCCAGACCACGAGATCGAGATCCGGGTGCGCGTCGTACGCGGCCCTCGTCATCTCTTGGTGCCGACGGATGAACTCGGAGCGCTTCCCCACTTTGTCGCGCGCGCCGAGATTCGCCTGGATCAGGGCCACTTCGATGGTCGGCGAGCGCTGGACCAGGAGGTCGACCTGATACATCCGGATCGTCCCGTAGAGCGCCACGACGGCGAGCAGAGCGGAAGCCTCGGCCAGCGGGCGGTGCATCCGTCGCCCTTCCCGAGCCGCGGCGACCGCGTCCGCCAACGCCCCGTTGACGCCCCCGACCAAGACGCTGAGGCCCGCCATCCCGAAGAGCTCGACGTGTTGAGTGAGGCGCGGGACCACGTACAGCGTGTTGCCCGCATAGTTGGGAAACAAGAACGGGTACCAGGCCTCGATGGCGATCACCGCCATCGTCAGCGAGATCGCCGTCGGAATGCGCCAGTGGGTCCGAGCCTGATGCTCGAAGAGCGCCACGATCCCCCACGCCAAGCCCTGGTACGCGGTCAACAGGAAGAAGCCGAGGACCGCCCAGTGCAGGTCGAGATGAGCGAACGTCTGCAGCAGGTGGACGACCCAGTAGTAGCCGCCCCACATGGCGACGGTCCCGGCCAGCCATCCGAGGAAGAAGGAGGCGCGGGCGCTACGCTGGCGGGTCGCGGTCATCAGCGGGACCAAGAAGACGAAGATCAGCGGCCATAGGCCGAACCCGACGAATCCGAGAAAATAGAGGACCCCGCTGGCGACGGCCCAGGCCCAGGGCAAGCGCGCGGGTTCAGGCACCGTGTCCCCCAGGGGAAAACCGTCGATGGTCCAGGACCTGCCACCCGACGAAAAGAATGGCCACCGCCGCTCGGAACACCTGGGTGTTGAGGGCCTCGGTCATCGAAGGGTACATCATGGGGACGGCCCACGAGACCCACGCTCCGGTCGCGAGCGCGAGGCTCGCCGCCAGCAGCGAAGACAAGCCAGACTGCCAACCTAGCCCCGACACCACGAATCCCGAGGCGACCACTCCGACGAATATCCCCCAGGGTCCAGGCAAGAGCGCCGCCGGGCACCCGGCGACGACGACAGCGACCACGGCCCGCCCCATGAGAGCGCCGTCATGTGGCGGGTGTCGCGCTTGTGTGTCAATCTTCCGTCTGTTAACCGGCCGTTTCCGGAGGACGTTCGAAGCCACCATGCGCAAGTGCTCGATGTTCCTGCTTGTCGCGTGGACGTTGACGCCGACGACGCTCGCCGCCCAGGCCGACGCCCCGGATCCATCGCCCCGCGGCCTCACCCTGGACCAGCTCGTCGAGCTGGCCCTGGAGCGGAACCTGCTGGTCCAGGTGAAGGAGTCGGAGGTCGACCAAGCGCGTGCGCTCTACCGGACGGCAGCGTCCCTGGCCTACCCTCGGCTCGACGCCAACACGATCATCGGCGGCCCGACCGCTGAAGCCAAGACCGCCGTTCAGAACGACATCAACACCGTGACCCAATCATCGCTCGGCGGAGACCTCGATTTCGGACAGCTGGGCGTCACCATCCGGGGCGACGTCCAGATCGCGCAGCCACTGTACACGTTCCGCAAGATCGCCAGCTCGAAGGACGCAACGAAGCACCTCATCAACGCCCGCGTGCAGGACGCGGAGGCAACGCGAGCCGACATCGTCCTCGACGTCCATCGCGCCTACTGGGCTCTGCAGCTCGTTCAGGCCTTCCTGAACACGATCGACGAGGGCACGGACACGTTGACCGGCGTCCTCGAGCAGATCGAGGAGCTGCTCGACGAGGACTCGGTGCAAGTCACGGAAAACGATCGACTCCGCCTCGTTCATGCCCTCGCTACCCTGCGCGTTCGCAAAGCGGAGGCGATCGGGGGGCGCGACCAGGCCAACCTCGCGCTGCGGATCCTGACCCGCTCCCCGCTGGATACACCGCTGATGGTGGAGCCTTTCGACCTCTACGACGCCATTCCCGAGACGACCCCGGAGGTCGAAACCACGGTGGAAGACGCCCGAGCCTCTCGGGCGGAGCTCCTGGCCCTGCGCCAGGTCATCGAAGCCCAGCAAGCCTTGGTCGAACTTCGGCGGGCAAACCTGTATCCCGACATCTTCTTTGGGGTGCGGATGAACTATGCGTACACGAGCAACGCGACCGAGCAGACCAATCCCTTCATCTATGACCCGTTCAACGACTTCAACGTCGGTATGGGGATCGGTATTCGCTGGGAATTCGACCTGTTCACGAAGCTCGCGCGGATCGAGTTCGCCGAGTCCGTCCGCTCGACCCGCGAGATCCAGGAGGCCCTGGCCTCCGATGCCGTCGAGCTCGAGGTTCGGCAGATCCACACCCTCCTCGAGAACGGATTCGACCAGCTCGACGAACTCGACCGCGCCAACCGCGCCGCCCGGGCCTGGCTGACATCGACCGTCCTCGCGTACGACATCGGTACCGGCAACGCCCGCGAGCTGATCGATGCGTTCCTCGCCTGGGCCGCTTCCACCGCGCAGCTGGAGACGGTCCGGTACGACACCGTGGTTCGGCTGTCGGAGCTGGCCCGAGCCCGGGGACGTCTGGTCGCGCTCCGGGGAGCCCCTAGATGAGGTTGGCGGTTGAATACGCGCTTGCCGGGCTTCGTCACTTTGTTCGACCTCCAACCGATGCGTCGATCCATCTTCAGCTCTGCCGTCCTCTGTCTCGCGGCCGCCCTTCCCTTCCCGGCCTGGGGCGCAGCCTCCACCGCCGCCTCGCCCAAGCCTTGGCTGGAGGAGAAGATCCGGGAAGGCCGGGCGCTGGCCGAGCGGCCCGTGAAGCCGGACTCACCAAGCGAGGACGCCTTCAAGAAAGACGCCGAGCGCCTGCTCGACGAGGTCCTCGACTGGAACAAGCTGATCGAGCGAACCGTCCCCAAGTCTCAGTGGCGAAAGCTGTCCGATGCCGATCGAACGCGCTTCAAGAAGCTCCTGGAGAAGCTCATCCGCGCCTCGTATCGCTCGAAGCTCAAGCTAGCCGCCCAGGAAAAGCAGACGGGTAAGAAGCCACGCGAAGTCGAAATCGATTGGGTCGAAGAAAAGGTCGAAGATGATGAGGCCTATCTGGAAGCCAAGGTGCGAGCCGGTCGGGACCGGGTCGACTTGGGCTTCGACCTGATCCGCGAAGATGACCAGTGGAAGGTGTTCGACCTGGCCATGGATGGGGTCAAGACCACGCGCACGTACCGCAGCGAGTTCCGGAAGATCATCAGCGACGAGGGTTGGGACGGGCTGTTCCAACGCCTGGAAGAAAAGCTGGAGGACGTCGAAGCCGGCCGCGCAGAGTTCGGCCCTCGACGCTGACCCGTCCGCCGGCGCCCCGCAACAGCTAAGGGACGCCGCTGCCGGTTCGGCAGTACTGCTCCAATCGGGTCAGCGAACGCTCATGGAGCCCCGACCGCGGTACCGTCGTGTCCCGGACTTCCCGCCAGAGGTTACATGCCGCCCTCTCGCCTCGCTGCGCCGCGATCTCGGCGTCGTCGGCGAGGCGACGGGCGCGAATGCGAAGCCGTGCGATCCCGTCCGCCGCTTGGTCGTGCGAGGGGTCGATCTCGACCGCCGTTTTCCAGGACTGAAACGCGCTCTCGTAGCGTCCTTCATCGAACCGCTGCGCGCCCTGGTTGGACAGGGCATCCACGACCGCCACCCCGAGCTCTCGAACGATGAAGGACGGAGAGCCATCGGGACTCAGCGGCGCCTCGAGCTGCGCGAGAACGTCCAGCAGAGCGGCGGCCCGGACGGGGTCGTTACTGACTTCCGTGCGAACGCGAGCCTGCATTCGTGGGATCTCGTCCAGGGTTGACGACAGCCTCAGCTCCCGCGCGAGCGGACTGTCGAGTTCCGTCGCCAGCCTCTGCGCTTCCGCCAGATCTCCGCGCCGATACGCGACCAGCGCGGGTACGGCCGGGTCTTCGTCGTACCGGTCATTGAACGACTGCGCGACGGGATCGGGGACCGGAGCCGCCGTCCGAGCCCGGCTCCGCCGCCGCCGCGTCCGCGGTATCGGAGGAGGTCGCGTGGGCGCCGGCTCGTCGACTTGGCCAACGGCCGGGAATTCTGGAGCGGGCGCGGGCGATGGCGGCGCCAGCGACGACGATGGCTCCGGCCGGGGAGATTGCTCCGGATCGCCGTCCAGCCGCAGCTTGGAGCCGAGCGCTCCGGCGAACGCCAGCACGCCGATGGCTACGGCGACCGTCCCGAGGACCACCGGGCGCCGGGGGCTCCGCTCTTCGTGAGATTCGAGAAGTCGTTCGACCGGGAGCGACACGGCCAGCGGCACGCGGACCTCGAACTCGACCGAACCGAGCCTCAGCCGATCGAGGTCCCGGAGGTCGGCACGACGAACCCGAGCGTCGTTGACCCACAGGCCGTTCGCCGAGGCTCGGTCTTCGACCCGGAGTCGAGCCTCGGAGCCGGAGAAATCGATGTCGGCGTGGCGGCGCGAGACCGAGTGGTCCTCCACGGTGACGTCGCAGTCATCGTCCCGACCGAGGGAGGCCCGCCCGGGGGAAACGGCGAAGGTCCGGCTCTCGACCGGCGGAGTCTGGCCCACGAGGAACACTCGAACATCAAAGGCCGCAGAAGCCGTAGCCTCTCGCACCTGCAGGCGATGAGCGGCAAAGCGAATGTCATCGGTCGCCTGAACCCGGCTGGGAGCGTCGATCCGCTGACCGTTGATCTCCACACCATGACTGCTCGCCAGATCGCTGAGGACGACGCTACCGTCCCGCACCTCGATTCTCAGGTGGCGACGACTCACCTTGGGGTGGTCGATTCGGATGTCGGCGCTGTCGTCGCGCCCGATCTCGACGGCCTCGCGGGCGAGCGGGCGCTCGACGCCGTCGGTCCCGGGCCCCTCGATGACGATGACGTAGCCGGGGTCGGTCACGATGAAGCGACTCAGCCCTGGAAGATGCTCATGTTGACCTGCACCTCACCCCGGGCCGCCATGTCCTCGAGAAATCGAGGCACGTACCCGGTGGCGTGGAAGGTCCCGGTGACCAGGCCCTGGGAGTCGAGCCCCTCGGAGCGAAAGAGGAAGATGTCTTCCGTCCGAAGACGACCGTCCTCGAAGATGACTTCCGACACCCGGGTGATCCGGCGCGAGTTGTCCAAGAATCGGTCTTCTTGAATCACCACGGGGAATGCAGCCGCAACGCGGGCCGCGCGGTCCTCGCCGACCGAGTCCTGAATGCGCGCGATGGCTTCCTCCGGATTCGAGGCCGACAGAGACACCACCGACCCCTGGAGGGGTCCGGCCACCGCGTCGAGCACCTCGGCGGCGGAATCGTCCAGGTTGGCAACGATCAGGCGGTCTCCCTGAAGGGCGAGGGCGAACTCGACCAAGGCTTCGAGCCCCCCGAACGGCTCCGGCTCCAGGGCCGTGGCGAGACGCTCCGGGTCGAGGTGAAGCTCGACGCCATTCTCGATGGTGATCAGCCGGTCTCCGACCGGCATGCTGGAGACCAGAGCGTTGAGCGTGGCCGTAGGCGAGACACCGGGCCCGACCGAAAGGAGGATGTTCCGCCGAAGACCCAAGCAGTCCTCGACGAACGAACGGATGCCAGAACTGATCGCGGAGTACTCGACGAGCTTGTCCAAGGTGAAGAGGTCGCGGGTCGTTTTCCGGATGGAAAGCGTGGGCCCGCGGAACGATACGGGAGGTCGAGCCGCTACGACGCGCGAGCCGTCACGCAGTCGCACGTCCAACGTCGGGCCAACGTCGAGGCCATCGATCCCCGCCAACACTGCAAACTGGCGGATCAGGTCATCGACGCGTTTGGCCGACGGGACGTCGGACCCGGCTTCTTCCAGGCGACCGTCGCGGTCGACGAGGATCTGCCCCTCTGGCGTGATCAGGACTTCGACAACGGCATCGTCGTTCACGAACTCGGCGACCAGCCCGAAGTCGGTCGCTAGCTTCGCCGCGCGCTCGCTGAGCGCCTGGACGTCTTCGCCGGCCGGGATGCGGCCCGCGCGCTGAAGACGGAACGCGTGGCGTCGGGCGGTCGTCTGGGCAGCGGTCTGCCGACCTGGGAGCTCCACCAACGGAACGTCGGCGAGACTCAACTCCTCGACCACGAAGCGGTGGAGACCCACCTCGATCTCGTCCCAGTCGAGCGGCTCGATACTCGACGCGACCGCGGCCATGGGCCCCTCCGATTCGGCGGAGGTCTGGACGTCGGCGGTGGACGGAGGTCCGGGGCGTGGCCGTGCTCGTGAACCGAGGGTTCGGCTGACGGGACGGGGCCGCGAGACCGAAGCGGGGCTGACGGCAGCAGGCGGCTCGGGGTCAGGGTCGGGCTCGAAGGCTGGCTCGGGGACGGGGTCGGGCTCGAGCATCGGCTCGGGAGCGAGTTCCGGCTCCCCAAGCGGTTCGGGAGCAAAGCTGGACGCGATGATCTCGTCGTGGTGCTTCGGGGGCTCCGGGGCGAAACCGTTGTCGCCGAGGTCCATCGGTTCGAGCTCCGGCTCGGCCTTCGGGGGGGGTGCCGCCGGCTCGGCCGGCTCGGGCGACAGACCGAAGTCCTGGTCGAAGTTATCGTCGATCAGGCCTGGGGCAGCTTTGGGCTCGTCCTGAGACTCGCCGCCAAACAGGTCGATCGCATCGTCCGGAAGGGGCGCCGCCTCGGTCTCGATCTGGACGGTGAAGTCGCCGATGTAGATCTTGTCGGTGCTCTTCACGACCTGAGGCGCGGTGATCTTCTTGCCGTTGACGTACGTGCCGTTCGTCGACTTCAGGTCCACGATGACGTACTTGCCGTCCTTCAAGACGATCCGAGAATGGCGCTTGCTGATGTTGCCTTTGGGCAGAATGACGTCGTTGCCCTGGACGCGACCGATCGTGATCTCGTCCTTCTCGTAGGTTTCGTTGCGCGTTTCCCCGCCCTTCTCGTTGATCGTCAGCCGAAACATGGCGCCTCGTCGGGAGCCTATCCCGATGGGATCCTTGTAAGCCTGGCCAGGTATGGGCGCAAGATCCTGCTCAGTCGATGGACCGAACCGAGAGGCCATCCGACCGCAGGAGGACCTCCTGAATGCTTCGGGACCCCGGGAAGCTGAAGAGAAATCCGCGCCGAACGGGGACATAGGTGCCGGAATCGGGGACCGCGGCCAGCGGTCGACCGCCGTCCACGACGCCCACGAACTGGATGACGGGCTCCGCCGAGTTCACCTGGATCTCGACGGCGTCGCACTGCCGCTGTCGGTAGGAGACGAAGCAGTTTCCGAACGTCGTGCAGTCCAGCGCACACTGGCCCGGGCAGTCGCTGCCGCTGCCCACGCACGACCGCCCGCTGCCGCACTCGGAGTTGCGCATGCACGCCTGGCCGATACCGTCGGGATTCGGCACCCCGTTCTCCAGCTCGAACGGGGTGTCCGTCCCGGCTTGCCCCGGTCGTGCGTCGCCAGCCCGAATGTCGCAGCGAAAGACGTCGGTGGGCTCCGCCGTGCGCCAGGTGAACGACAGCGGAAGCTCATCCGGAAAAACGATTTCCGACGGGTCCAGGACCGGGCTCCGAGCGACGACCCGCTGGACCGTGCCGTCGAGAGTCTCGACCGTGAGCACGGATTCGTCGTCGCGGGGATGGATCTCCAAGTGAAAGAGCAAGAGCTCCCGCTGCCCTCGAAAGGCGGTCGTGGCCTGATCGCGAGCGGCAACGAGCGAGACGCAGGCCTCGAGGAGGCCGGCCGTGGCGTTGATATCGCCCGGAAGCAGGGACGGCGTGTCGCGGACGGTCGGAGGAAAGATGGGACACGCCTCGTTGACGCTGAGGTCGTCGTTCAAGCTGTCCTGTCGGAAACACGACCTGGACGTGTCGACGAATTCCGCCTCCTCGAACTGGTTCGGCACCTCCACGGTGAAGGAGTTCCGGTCGACCGCGACCAGCTCACCAGGTCCCCCGTCCGAACCCTCGAAGAAGCCGAGCTCCAGGCGTATCCGTTCGAGCTCTTCGGGGTCGTCGTCGTCCGGCGTTCGGCAGTTGAGGAAGAGCGACACCATGTCGCCCGGCCCCTCGGGCGATCGCGGGCGAACCTTGAAGTCCTCGAGAAGGTCGATCGTCGGCGGAATCTCGAAGACGATCTGCGTGGAGCCGGACGTGGTGCCCGGACCGACCGAGGCCACCGGAAGCTGCTGGGAGCGAGCCCGGAAGAGCGCTCCGCGGAAGCTGGCTCGGTAGCGGGTGTCCGCGGCCACGGGCTTGGCCCGGATCGCCGGGCAATTCTGACTTTGAACGAACGTGCCCTCGGTATCTGGACCGATGTAGCGATTGTCGACCCATCGCGGAATCGCCTCCACCGAAGTGTCGCCGGTGCGAACCGAGAAGTTCTCTCGGCACCGGGGAACTGCGATGTCGACGGGTGGTTCGGGCGCGATCTGTCGGTTTCGCTCCTCGTTGAGCTGCTCGACGCGCTGGTCGCGGCGGCACAGTCCCACGACCTCGGTGCGACGGTCCTGGAGGACGACCGGTTCGGCCGGCTGACCCTCGACGTTACCGGTTTCGACCGTTTCGATGATCAGAGTGCGCTCGAACACCTCTTCGACCCGAGGCTCGGGTGCCGTTCGAAGGAGCAGCGACGTCGAGTTCACGTTGCCGGGCTCCCCTTCGGTGGTGGCCACGCGGAGAGCGTCGATCGGCCCGACCACGAAGCTCACCGTTGCGTCGCGGTGGGCCAGAGCGAGAATGCCGGGCCCCGGGTCGCCCCCTTCCCCTGGCGTCCCGTCGTAGGCCTCCACCACCCCGCGCGTGAGACGACCACGCAAGAGGAGCGAGTCTTTGTCGGCCGCGATCGCCGCGGCGTCGGAGGGCGTCTCTCGGAGGACCAAAACGCCAGGCGGCTGACGGCCCCGCTCGTCGTCCTCCAGATAGGGTGAGTCAAAGACGGCGTCCACCGCTCGACAGGGCCCGTTCCGGCAGTCGAGGGCGTCGATGGCCGAACGATCGGAGCGCACCACGACCGCTCCCCCATCGCCGTACGGGAGCGCGCGAAAAGCCGAGCCTCCGATCGAAGCGAGTCCGACCAGCGAAAGCTCCGGAGGATCGTGCAGTCCGCTGACTCTGATCTGAGCGACCGTGGACGATCCGGCTGCGTCGACCACCAGATACGTGCCGTCCGAAGAAGCCGTCGACGACACCGTGCCGGATAGCGTGGACGTCGCCGTAATCCGGGTGAGGTCGCGCGGACTGATGCCGATCTCCAGCGCAACGGGACTCGACTCCGCCCCGTCGGCGTAGCCGACGCCCAGCGTTTCGACCGCGTCGAACTCGAAGTCGCAGTCGGCGAACGCGAAGGAAGCGTTCGCGGTCGGCGTGAACACCGACCGTACGTCCATCACGACGAGAAGGCCGCCGTTCCCGGGGGGGCCGTTGCGCTCGAGCCCGAGGAGCAGGCGCGTATCGACGACGTCGGCGGATGCGGATGTCATGGCGGGCGGTTCTCCTCCGCCGGGACACCCCGACTCCGCGGCCCGCTCGCCGATCGCGACCGCGGCCACGAGCGAGAACGCCTCGAGGTCGACATCGCCCAGCGACGCGGCATCCAGCAGCGAAACGACGGGAAGACTCTGATCCGTGCCCGGAATCGGCGACAGCGGGTCGATGGCGAGGAAGTCATCGACGCCCGAGGTGATCACCACCGTCCCCAGTCGTCGCTGGATGGTGTCGGAGCTCACCCGGGCGGCCGGCGACTCACCGACCGTGGCCTGGGGAAGGTGCAAAGCATGAATCACCGACTGCCCGGGCGCGATCGCGTATGGCCGGACGCTCGCCGTGTTGGGCGCGGCGGCGACCGCGACCGGATAGCCAGGCGTCGAAACGGTGATGTTGGACAGGACTACGGGTGCGGGCAAAAACGCCGGGAAGTTCGCGCCTTCGTACTGTAAGACGCGCACGCCCTCCGCTTCCGAATCCGCGACGAAGACATCGCTGCGCACGAGCGGGTTGCCCGAGGAGGTGGAATCCGGGGCTCGCGGGACGATGGTCAGGCCCGAAGGACGACGCAGGTTGGCCGCGGGGTCCGGGGGGGTGGATGGACAGGCGCACAGCGCTAGCGCCGTCAAAGCAAAGAAGCGTCGCATCATCGGTCGGGCCGGAAGAAGTTGTCGTACGATTCCCGCGTTCCCGCGGCGTTCAGGTCGCGCCCCACCCGCGCGACGATGCGATGGCGAACCGGGTTGGGATCGGTCACGTCGAAGACCGCGATCGTCGAGTTCTCGAAGTTGGAAATGTACATCAGGCGCCGCCCGTCCCGCTCATCGAAGACCGCTTGCATGGGGGACGCGAGGAGAAACGTCACGATGGTGCGGTCGGTCGGCCCGCCGTCCGGGAGGTCGCGCTGCCCCCGACCACGCAAGGTGAACAGGAGCGACGGGCGATCCTGGGTGACGTCCAACAAGAAGATCTGGTCGCCGCGCGCATCGAGTACGTAGACCCATCGACGGTTGGGCGGAGCGAATGGCGACAGGAGAACTCCGCCGAGCTCCTCGCCCAGCGCGAAGACGTTTCGAACCTCGAATTCTTCGGTCTCGGGGTCGTAGCTAGAAATCACGAAGGCCGACGTGTTGCTGTCCACCTGCTGCCGAATCTGGATGGTCGTGTACAAGCGACCGGCAGTGCCGGCGGCTTCATCGGCCTCGACGTAGACCGACCCTCGCGTCGTGAATCCGGCGGTGACTCCGCTGAAGTCGACGCCGACTTCGGGAGCGATGAACGTCTCGGTGCGGTTCGGCTCATCGGAGGGCTGGAAGGCCGGAGCGAGGATCAGCGTGTCCTCGGTGACACCGACCGCGTTGAGCTCCCCGCCCAGGTCACGATTCGTGGTGACGATGAACCCGGGACCCGGTTCCTCGCCGGCTTCGGAGCGGGCCAGGCTCTGCACCGGCACAACGGTGCTCGACGAGTCCAGACCTCGGATCGCGGCCCCGCAGAATTCGGCCTGATTCGGATCGCTGTTGAGCCGGAACCCGGTCTCGAGGCGGCAGTCCCGAGGCAGCGGATTAGCTGGAGGCTCGATGCCCGGGAAGAGTTCGCTCGGGTGCTCGGGGCACGACGTCTGGGGTCGGCTCGGGCCGGACAGCACGAGAAAGTCCGACGTCCGCAGCCCGCGAAATCGATCCTGGAGCTCACAAGCCTCGATGAAGCTGATCACGCCGACGGTGAACGAGAAAGGGTCGACGGAGAGATGTGTGACCGCGAGGTTGCGAGTGACGTCTCCGTCGGTCAGCTGCGCCACCATGTACGGATCACTTTTGACCAGGGGCAGAGTAAAGGTCTCCGAGCAATCCGTGGTCCCAACCCGATCCACGTCGTTGGACGACTCGCAGGGCCGACCAAAGCACTCGCTGGCGTCCGCCGCGAAACGGCAGGCCAACGGCGTCGACCCGATGACCTGGGGAGGCAGGGCCCTCGGGTCCATGCCAAAGTTCACGCCAACTCGGTCCGTCCGGACTTCGAGCAGGGTCAGCGTCTGCTGAAAGCGGGTGGGCAGAGCCAGGAAGCTGCGGATCTCCGGGTCGTCATCGTCGGGATTTGGATCGAAGCGGAGGACGGACAGGAGGCCGGCGGCGCCGTTTGTTCGGACCGCGCCGACGAATGGGGCAGGCCCCCCGTCGGTCGGGTCGAGATTCTCAAGGTAGGCGACGGTCGATGAATCGGTCGGGATCATCCGCGAAAGCTCCGAGAGGAGGTAAGCGGTGACCGTGCCCGCGTTGTATCGCTGATCGAAGTTCGAGTTGGCGACGAGAAGGAGGTCGGAGCCTGAGGGCGCGGACGTCGTCGTAAAGGCCGGAACTCTCGCCAAACCCACCGGAAGGTAAGGGAGAGCAGCCGAGCGATTCGGGTCGTCCAGAGGATTGGCGCCGATCTCCGAGTCGACGCAGCCCGCGACAACGACGGCGAGGCCGAGCAGAGATTGAACGCGGATCAACGGCCCTCCTGGATGGCGGCCTGGGCCGCCGCCAAGCGCACCCGTGGAACCTCGGCCACCGCGCAGGAGACATAGTCGAGTCCGAGACGCTGAGCCAAGCGGATCGAGCGCGGGTCGCCGGCGTGGCGGCCGGTCAAGCCGAGCATGAGGTCGGGCCGACGAGCCCGTCCTTCACGAACGGCTACGTCGATGAGCCCGCCAACGCCATCTTCGTCCAGGACGGTGAACGGGTCGGCCGGCAGGAGGCCGCGATCCACGTACTGCGCAACCAGGCCTTGGCCATCGCCTCGCGCCATCCCGAAGACGAGCTGGGTGAGGTCGTTCGTCCCGAAGGAGAAAAAGTCGGCCGACTCGGCGAGGGCGCGGGCCCGGAGCGCGGCCCGTGGGACCTCGATCATGGTTCCGATGCGAAAGTCGATGCGCTCCCCGGCATCGAAGACGTGCTCGGCCACCTTGTCGAGGGTGCGCCTGAGAAACGAAAGCTCGCGGGCGCCCGATACCAGCGGAAGCATGATCTCGGGTCGGACCTGGACGCCCCGCCGGTGCGCTTCGATGGCAGCGGTCAGCACCGCTCGGGTCTGCATCTCGTACAGCTCCGGATGGGTCACCCCCAACCGGCTCCCTCGCAGGCCGAGCTCGGGGTTATCGTCGGCCAGCGCGGCCACCTTGGCACGGATCACGGAGGTCGGTCGGCCCAGCGTCTCGGCGACCCTCTCGAACTCTTCGTCGGAGTGGGGCCTCCACAGGGAAGGGTCGGGGTCGAGCAGGCGAATCACGACGGGCAGCCCAGGCATGGCTTCGAAAAGCTCGAGCAGGTCGGCCTGCTGAACCGGCTCGATTCGGCGCACCGCAGCTCGCCGGCCGACGTCGGTATCCGCGAGCAGGACGGACTGCAGCGATAGGCGCTTGTCGGGGGAGCGGAACATGGCCTCGGTCCGACAAAGCCCGATTCCTTCCGCTCCCAGTCGCCGAGCGAGCGCCGCGTCCTTGGCATCGTCGGCGTTGACGCGGACCTGCAGCGTCCGACGCTCGTCCGCCCAGCCCATGAGGCGATCGTACGCTTCGTTCACGGCGGGAAGGACCGTTTGCTTTTCGCCGAGCAGCACATCACCGGTGGCCCCCTCGATGGTGATCGACTGTCCGGTTTCGATACGGTGGTCCTTGACCAGCATGAAGCCGCGGGCGGGATCGATGCGCAGCGCCGAGCATCCCACGACGCAGGGCCGACCCAATCCTCTCGCCACCACTGCGGCGTGGCAGGTCATGCCGCCGCGTGCGGTGAGCACGCCGGCCGCAGCCTTCATGCCGGGCACGTCCTCGGCCGAGGTTTCGTTTCGCACCAGGATGACGGGCTGCTGTGAGCCGAGGCGAAGGGCATCCTTCACCGTAAACACGACGGCGCCGCTGGCGGCGCCGGGACTGGCCGGAAGTCCGTGGGCGACGACTTCGGCCTCGGAATGGGGGGCGATCCGAGGCTCGAGCAGGCTCTCCACTTCGGCCGTACCCACCCGCAGAAGAGCCGCATCTCGATCCACGAGGTCCTCGTCGACCATGTCGACCGCCAGCCGAAACGCCGAGGCCGGCGAACGCTGGGCCGTCTTGGCTTGAAGCAGCCACACCTGCCCCGACTCGATGGTGAACTCGAACTCGATCAGGTCGCGAAAGTGCATCTCGAGACGGTCGCGCATGGCGACGAGCTGGGAATAGGCCTCGGGGAGCGTACCTTCGAGCGTTCTCCCCGAGCTGGAGCTGCTTTGGTTCAGCGGGGACGGGTCCCGGCTCCCCGAGACCACGTCCTGCCCCTGCGCCCCGAGCAGATATTCGCCGAAGAGCCGGTGGGCGCCGGAATTCGGATCGCGCGTGAATGCGACGCCGCTCCCCGAGCGGTCATCGCGATTGCCGTAGACCATCGCCTGGATGATGACGGCGGTGCCCAGCGCGGCGTCGATCTGATGCTGTCGCCGATAGGCTTTGGCCCGCGCATTGTTCCACGACCGAAGCACGCTCTCCACTGCGGTTTCGATCTGTTCGAGGGGCTCGACCGGCCAAGTCGCACCCTCCAAGAGCTTTCGGTAGCTTCCGACGAGCGCGCGGAGGTCCTCTTCCGACACCGTGCCCGAGCCGTGCCGTCGAACGCGTTCGGCTTCGTCGGCGAAAGCGGTTCTTCCCGTGTCCGGATCGACTGCCGCCCGTTCCACGATCTCACCCACTTGCCGAAGGAGTCGAGCCTGGCAGTCGAGGACGAGGCCGGGCTCACGTTCGGCCCAGGCGTCGGCGAGTGCATCCGTGAGTCCGACGTTCAGGATCGAGTCGAGCATTCCGGGCATCGAGCGGGGTGCCCCCGACCGAACCGCGACGAGGAGCGGACGCTCGGGATCCGCGAGTCGAAGGCCGGTCGCGCCCTCGAGCCAAACGAGTTCGTCGCGAAGGCGAGCCAGCAGCTCCGAGGGGAGGCGCTCGCCCGAAGCAAAGAAGGCCCGAGCGACTTCGACGGGCAACACGATCCCCGGCGGGACCCGAAGTCCGAGCCGGCAGGCCTCGAGGAGGAGGCTGGCCTTCGAGCCGACCGTCGCCGGCGGGAGGTCGGGTGCTTCACCCGACCGGAACCGATGGAACTCAACCGGCGACAAGGGTCGGGCGGTTATCACTGTCGCACCGCTTGAATCAATTCGCGCCTGCGGCCGCTGATCCCTGGCGGCTGGACGAAGGCATGGCCGTGCTTACGCCTGACCGGTGAAGAACCCGGGCGTCGCTGCGGTCCTCTCTTTCCTGATCCCCGGTCTGGGCCAGATCTACAACGGCACATTCCTTCGCGGGCTCTTCTGGCTGATCATCACCCCCGGCATGTGGGTGGGGACCGGGGGGTTTCTCGGGTGGGTTTGCCACTTCGCCTCTGCGTACACGGCCTACACCCGAGCGAACCAGCTGAATGAGGGAGAACCCCAAAAATCCCTCTCCTCCGGCTCCTGACCGCGCTTCCGGTCCTGCGGTCTGGGGCTTTTGGGGTAGGCTCCGGCCTCGTGGAAGCGTTTCGCCGCGGTCCGATCGAACGGATCATTCGTCGTCTCGAGCGCCACCCCTCGGCGGTGGTCACCATGGCAAGCCTCTCGCTCCGCTTCTCGAAGGACTGGATGCGGGTTCGTGCAGGCATGATCGACGGAGCCGAGTTTCGGCGACGTGGCTTCACCCACGTGGGCTCGGTCTCCGGTGGTCTGGCGGGAGGTGCGGCCGGGGCTCTCGCCGGGACCGCGCTGGCTCCGGGCCTGGGAACCGTGCTGGGAGCCTTCGCCGGGTCGATCGTGGGCGATGAGGCAGGGACACGCTTCGGGCGCGCCGCGGTGGAACACGCCGAGGTCCGACTACGTCGGCTTCCGCTCGGCGGTGGTCGGGGACCACGCCGAGCCCCCGACCGTTCGCCCGTGCGCGACGCAGCCGAGGAGTCGATCGTGCCGCCCGGATCGAGTCGACCCCGACGGAGACTCTGAGACGGTGGCACCTCGCCTTCCCCCGGACATCCTGGAGCGAATGAAGCATCCGCTGGTTCTGGCGGCGGCGGTGAAGCTCGGCGTCACCCTCGGCCAGGAGGTGGGCCGAGTTCGGACTGGCGAAGTGTCCTGGGCTCACTTCAAGCGAACGCTCAGCCGACACGTCGGGGGCCTGACCGGAACCGCGACCGGCATGGCGCTGGGCGGTTGGGCCGGCAGCATCGTTCCCGGGGTCGGAACGATCATCGGCGCCTTCAGCGGCGGCCTGGCCGGCCAGATGCTCGGTGAACGACTGACCGAGGTCAGCGCCGACCGAGTGAGTGGCGGTGGTCTTTCCCGGATCGATCAGGATGATGACCCGGGCGACGCCGCCCGTATGTCGGAGGACGCCGCCCTGGGCGCGGGCGAAGAACCGGATCGCGACGCCTCGGCCGTCTGAAACCAGCCGTCGCGCACCGGCCCGTCGTACAGCTCATCGATGCGAGCGAGTAGCGCTTTCGCGTCGGACCGGCCCTCGATCGAAGGCATGACCAGGCGGATGTGGACGCGGAGGTCGCCCGGCGGAAGTCGCCCGCTGGCGGCGACCCCATGTCCGCGGATCCGGTACTCGGACCCCGGCTCGGCACCCGCTCGAATGACGAAAGGGACGGTACCGCAGGGCGTCGGGAGGGTCAGCGCGGTCCCGGCCAGGAGCTCGGTGAGGCTGACGGGAAGCCGATACACGACATCGCGGCCCTCTCGACGAAACAACGGGTGAGGCGCAACCCGAAGCTGCAGGATCAAGGGCTCCCGTGCGGGAGGGCGAGGGGCGAGCTGGAGCGTAGCCCCACTTTGCAGCCCGGGAGGAATCCGAACATCGAGGCTCGATGGTAGCCCGTGGTGCCGCTGGCGTTCGTCGTCGAGGCCGACGTGCTTGGTCCCACCGCGGACGGCCTCGATGAACGAAACGGTCACCGGCATCGCCGGCAGCGGGAGAGCATCCGCCGCCTGCGCGGCGCGGACGCGGTCGGGGTCGAATCCTGCGCTGACGACGACGTGACCGTAGCGGTCGTACTGCTCTCGGCGCGACGGATCGGACAGGACGTTGTAGGCAGCCGTGATGCGGCGAAAACGCTCCGCAGCGTCGGGGTCTTTCGGATTCAAGTCTGGGTGGTACTGCCGCGCCAACCTTCGGAACTGGGAGCGGATCTCGGAAGGGGTCGCTTGGGGCTCACACTCGAGCTCCCGATAGAATTCGCTTTCGGCGACCACGGGGAGAGAAGTGTACCTCGCGCGCAGGTGAAAAAGACAAGCCGCTCTCACCCCCGAATCGGAACGAGAGGTGGGAGTTCGAAACGGCCGGTTTGGCCCTGAACCTGCCCCCGGCGGTCCTTCTCGACCCGGAGCTGAAGACATCGATCCTCGTTCGCTGCCTGCAGTCCGAGCCTCAACGCTGCCCCGTGGACGGTCCGTGCGGCCTGCGGGTGCAAAACGAGCACGGTCGGGCCCGGGCAAGCCTCGGCCGCCCGCTGCACGCGTCGAAGCCGCGGCGGTGTGAGCCACGGCTCGAGACCGGTGGCCGCCGTTGCCGCGAACAGACCTGATTCGAGGATCTCTTCGAGGGCCGCGACCACGCACTCATGAGCGCGACGAACCAGGAGCATGCGCCGTAGCTCGAGACCCTCCTGGGCAAGCGCCGGCGGGTAGAGCGTCCGCGAAGCATCGACCCATGCGACCGGAGCCCCCTCGACGGCCGAATGGGCGAGCAGCTGGGCGGCGAGACGCGTTCCCCCGGTTCCGAGCTCCGCGCTCACGACGGTCAACGCTCCTCCGGGGAGTCCGCGGATCAGCGCATCGAGCCCGGTCAGCCCCGTCGCCCGCCCGGATTCCACGCCGACGAAAGGCGCTCGAGCCTGGAGCTCGGCCCGGAGAGCGTCGACGATCGCCGAGGACATGGAATCTGTATACTGAACGCGTGAGCAGATATCCAGCTCGAAGTCAGAACAGCGCGTACCGAGCGCCGGCCGTGATGGAGAAGATCAGCTCCGGCACTTCGATGTTGTCCTCGTCCACCGGCAGATAGCCCACCGCCGTCTCGACGAAGAGCCACGACCAAGCCGCCCCCACCGCCCCTTCGACGCCCGGATTGACGCTCGTGCTGCGATCGACGGCCCCATCGAACGTCGTCTCGACCTCCGAGAACGCGAGCCCCACGACACCGTAGGCGCTGCCGTAGGCCCTCCAGGGGCCACGTCGCCACATGTCCACTTCGGCACCGACGGCCAGCGGCACCATCCGCACCACGCCGTTGATCTCGACCGGGTCGTCACCCGGCACCAAGACCCCATCGAAGGTCCGCTGGCGCTGAAAGTACGACGCGCGAAACCGAACGCGCACCCGATCCTCCCACAGCGGGAGACGCACCCCCAACTCTGCCCCTCCGAGGAAGAACACCCCCTCACTGAAGAGGGGCCCCGCCCGCGCGCCGAGCTCGAATCGACGAGGGGTGCGCCGGAGGCTCAGGGTCTGCTCCGCCTCGATGCGCCCGCTGTCGTGACGAACCCTCACGTTGACCCGGTCTCGTCCGCGGTCGGCGGTCAGCCGACTTCGATAGCGACCGGGTTCGGTCGTCTCGATGGGGCCGGCCTGAACACCTTCATCGACGGTGATCTCGAATCCTCCCTCCTCGAACGGGCGACCACGAAGATCTCGGGCGACCCAAGCAGCATAGACCGGCGGTGGATCGCCTGCGCCCAGAGCCCGCTCGAGCTCGAGGGACCCCGGCCAGGGCGGCGGGTCGACCGGAAGCTCGACCGTGCTCTCTAGGTCGGGGTCCGACTCTCGAGCGACCCGAAGGTCGATCCGAACCGAATCGACGTCGACGCTCGGCGCCAGCGGGGCCAGCCGAATGCGGTAACGGCCGTTGCCCTCGGGCTGGACCTCTCGCACCTGGGCCGGGTCGGCCCGAGCCTCCACGGCGAATCCGTCGACCCCCAGACCCAAGCGATCGGTCAGCAGCACCTGAAGGTCGTATTCCGTCTCGCCGTCGGCCACCCAGCGCTCCGGGACCATCCGAGGAACGAGGCGCTCGGGGATCGGCAGTCCGAGTTCGACTTCCACGGCCGCTTTCGAAGCCCGATCCTTCCGGACCCGACCCTTGATCACGACCGAGCCCGCGGACTCCGCGCGATCCGGGGTGTAGCGGTAGCGAAGACGGGGTCCCTGTCGGTCGACGAACCGCACCCGACCACTGGGAGCCGAAACCGAGACCGAGCTTGGACCGACCGGCGGGTCGCGGTCGACGTAGACGTGGAGCATCGCATGGGACTCGCCGTCGGAACGGACCTTATAGGGCGCAAGGGCCAACGTTAGCCGGTTGTAGGGAGGAACTCCGGTCGCGATCTCGGCCTGACTCCGCTGTGGGCCTCGAACCGAAGTGACCGTCACCTGGCCGACGCCAGGGGGAACGACGATGGGGATGACGGCTCGGCCGCGCCGGGCTGCGACCGGCCCGAACGTCTCGTCGCCGACTTTGATCGAGACCTCGGCACCGCGCCGGGCCTCCACGGGCACATCGGTGCGTCCATGCAGCGGAATGCGAAAGAAGCGGATATCGGCATCGGGACCGGTCTCCCGCCACGCCGCGACCAAAGCGACCTGGGGAAAGCGGGTTTCGGGCAGTCGATACCGCGCTCGGTATTCGCCGGATGCGAGACGCTCGACGGGTCCGAAGCGGCCGACGTTCACCGATAGGCGGAGGGGACGACCGGCCACGGCCTCGGTTTCTGGAGCCCGGATCAGGACTTCGACCTCGGCCACATCACCGAGGATCAGAGGACTGGGGCCAGCCACCTCGATCTCGACCGGCGCGGCCGCAAACCATCCGACCGCGGCTGCCGCGACGAGCCCGAGGTCCATCGACGGCACTATACCGAGGGTTGGACCGGTAGCCATGGTTGCGGGGATCGACCGGAAGTATTGTCATGGCTGAAGTGGTCCAGCCGACGCATCCTTCATCGTTCGAGGAGGTCAGCCTCACCCCTGGATCGGTGGTCGGCGAGTACCGGATCGAGTCCAAGCTGGCCGCGGGGGGGATGGGGACCGTGTACGCCGCGGTGCACCCCATCATCGGAAAGCGGGCGGCGATCAAGGTCTTGAAGACCGAGCATTCTCGCGACGCCGGGCTCATCCAGCGTTTCATCGACGAGGCCCGAGCGGTCAACCACATCGGTCACGAGCACATCGTCGACATCTTCGCCTTCGGAACCCTGCCGGATGGACGGAGCTATTTCGTCATGGAGTGGCTGGTCGGAGAGAGCCTGAAGCAGGCGTTCCGTCGCCGTCCGATCCCGTTTCTGGAGACCGTCGAGATTCTGACTCAGCTCTGCGACGCGCTGCACGCCGCCCACGTCAAGGGGATCATCCATCGCGACCTGAAGCCGGACAACGTCTTCCTCGAAGACACGCGCGGCGGACAGTCGGCGAAGCTGCTCGACTTCGGAATCGCCAAGCTGAGCGGGGCGGCCCGCGGTCGACAGGCCTCGGCCTCGGCCGACACGAATCCCGACGTCGTGATGGGGACGCCGGACTACATCTCGCCCGAGCAAGCGAGCGGAGCCGACACGTTCGCTCCTGCCGACTGCTACTCGCTGGGCGTCATCGCCTACGAGCTGCTCACGAAGAAGCGGCCATTCTACGGCAGCGGGCCGATGGAGGTGCTCATCAAACATGTCAGCACACCGCCTCCGCCGCCTCGCTCGATCCGCCCGGACATCCCGCCGTCCCTGGAGGGGCTGGTCCTTTCCATGCTGGCCAAAGATCCGGGCCAACGCCCGACGGTCCCCGAGGTGCGCGACACGCTGGAAGAGATGGCCCGCGTCGCGCGCGTCACCTCCAGCATGCCCCGGCGGCCGAATCGTGCTTTCGAGCGACCGGTCCTCGTTCGTTCGGCGGAGCGGCTCACCGAGATCACGAGACCGCTTCTATCCGAGCTGAGCGCCGGCGCATGCTGGGTGGACGCCAACGGACAGCCGCCGGCGGTCGGCACGCCGATGGTGCTTCGCTTCGAGGTGCCCCGGCTGGACGGCCGCTTCGACTTCGATGGCGTCGTCACGGGTCTCTTCGGCGCCCAGGGGGAGCGGACCCTCATCCGCTACGACCGGGTCTCCAAGCGGGTCATCGATGCCGTCGTCGAGCTGACGAGCGTTTCGACCCGAGGCGTGACAACGGGTTCGGCCGAGTGGCGTGAGGGTACGCGAGTCGCCGAGTCTCCCTGGGTCGCCTTCCTCTCGGGCGACGAACCAGACTCCGATCGAGAAGAGGAAGGTTCGGGGCCGACGATCCCGGTCTCGCGGCCCTCGATGCCGCCCATCACGCGTACGGATGAAGCCACGGTCGGAACCCCGGAGGCGCCGACTCCTCCACCGCGTCGATTCGCTTGGTTGGGCCTCGGGGCGCGTATGCTCGCCATCACCGTCTTCATCGCGGTCTGTGCCGTCGCCAGCGTTGCGTTCGTCGCTCTGCGACAGGCCCGCATCGATCGTGAGTTCTATGTCCAGGATCAGAATCTGACCACGGCACGGGCCCTCGCCGAAGCCATGGAGCAGACGATGGTCGTCTGGCAGAAGCAGCTCGAGCTCACGCTGTCCAAGGGCGTCTACGAGGGTCCGAAGAATGAATTCTCCGACCTCGCAACGTGCAAGGCGGGCGCGTGCCGGTCGGTGTTCGGCACGTCTCCTTCTCCGGCAATCATCGAGGAACTGGTGGCCCAGCTCGGAGCGAGCGACCTGGCCATCCGGTCGGGAGAAGAAGAGCTGTGGGTCGCGGCTGGTCGCCGCGGGTCATGGGCTACCGCCCGCGTGGATGGACACCGTTTGAACCAGCTCGCCGACACGACCCCGAACGTCGATCTCGCGGTGGTCGGTCGAGACGGCGGAGTGGTGACCACCCACGGTCCGCGAGCCGTTCCGAACCTCGGTCGGCACGCATTCGTGAAAGACGTGGTCGGCGACGAGCGCCCGGATGGCGCCAGCCTGTACACCGCCGACGGCCAGAGCTACCTCGGGAGCTTCAGTCGCGCCGGGCCTCTCACGCTGGTGGTGGTCAGTCCCCTGGCCGTCACCGTGGATCAGATCGGTGTCTTGGCTCGGCAGGTCACCCTGGTGGCGGCCGTCGTCCTTGGAGTCGCAATCCTGCTCGCTCTACTCCTGTCGACGACCACGACTTCCCGCCTCCGCCGACTCGCCGCGCACGCCCGTCGGGTGGCGCGGGGAGACTTCGCGGAAATGCCCAAAGTCTCCGGTCGCGACGAAGTCAGTGAACTAGCTCGTTACTTTCAAGACATGACTCGAGCCCTTCAAGAGCGCGACGAGCAAGTTCTCGCCGCACAGAGAGCGGCGAGCGCCGACGAAGCGCGAGCGGTTCAGCGCAGCCTGTCCCAGTGGCTTCAGCAGGACTTGGCTTCGCGACTGGCCGCGATTCAGGCGGCGGTCGAGGAAGAGCCGCGCGACTCCGAATCGCACTTCGAGCTTCGCAAGCACCTCCGCAGCCTATCGGCGCAAGCCACGAATTCCCTCCAGAGTGCGCTGCTCTTCGCCTCGACCAGCCGTCAACGGATCGACGTCGCCACCGCCGTTCGCGAGTCCGTCCACAATCTCGAAAACCGTCGCCCGGCGATTCAGCTCTCGTTTTCGGCTCCCAATGCCGTTCTGTTTCCCTGGATTGAAGCCGACGATTCGCGGCTCAGAGAGACGGTTCTCGTTCTCGTCCGCGAGGCGATCGACGTCGCCGAGTCGCGCGTCGACGTGCGGCTGCACATGGACGGCGAAGACCGCGTGGTCTTGACCGTCACGTACGACGGTCCCAAGCCTTCCGCTGCTGGCGTAGCCCGTCGGGTCGGGGAGCTTTCGCGCGACCAAACGGGGGAGGTGCGCATCGCCGAGGACGCGAACGGTCGGCCGGCGATCGTCGTCCGGTACGAGACTCGCACAGAGGGGGAAGCTTGAAGGGACGTCACGGACCGGCGTTCTGGTTGCTTTTTCTGACGAGCTGCGACGGTTGTTTTGGTGACTCGACGGTCGCCGACGCCGTCGAGGCGGTCGCGCAGTGTACTTCGACCCGGGGCGACGTGCGCCGCCGCCTTTCCAGCGCGTCGGCCTGGACGAGCCTCCGCGCTGGAACCGACCTGTTCGCAGGAGACTGGGTTCAGACCGCGGCGGAGGCCAACGCTCAGGTGGCGTACGACGACGGGGCTCGGCTGTTCGTCGAGCCGGGGACGACGGTCGTCATCGAGCAGCCGAATCCCGAGGACGAAGAAGGCATGCGTCGAATCGCCGTGCGGGCGGGGTCCGTGCGCACCGGCCTGGTCGCCGACTCGAAGAAGGCGGTCCAGGTGCGCCTTCCGAGCGGGGAGACCATCGGGCTGAGCAGCGCCCAGTCCCGCCGCGCCGACGTTCGGATCGAAGTCGATGACGCGGGCAAAGCGGAAGTGGCCGTAACGCAGGGCACGGTCGCGCTCACGACATCGGCCGGGACCACGGTCGAGGTGGAGAGCGGCACGGCTCGCCGGGTAGAAGCGGATCGTGCGGGACCGCCCGAACCTCTGCCCCTTCCGCCGGACCCGGTCGAGCCCGGGCCGGGACCTCACTATGTCTCCCAGCCGCTCGGCTTGGCGTGGTCCACACCGGAGAGGAAGCGTACCTTCGAGGTCGAGCTCTCGAGCGACGAAGCACTGCTGAGCGTGGACCAGATGCTGACCACAGAGCGCCGAACGGTCGGTTGGACGCCGCCGCGAGCCGGTCGCTGGTACTGGCGCGTCGCCGCCATCGACGAGAAGGGTCGACACTCCCCACCATCGAGGACGATCGCGGTCGACATCGTGGTCGACGACCGCCTGCGCCTGCTCCGCGCCCCGGCTGACGAGGCCGTCTATCGGGTATCGCGTGGCCCGGCCAAGGTCGACTTCCGATGGGATCCGCATCCGGAACGGGGCCCGTACACGCTGCTGGTTGCGGAGGACTCGAGTTTCGACACCATCGTCGTCCAGCGGGAGCTGGACGAGCCGTCGGCGTTCGTCTCGTTGGCGCCCGGAGCGTACTTCTGGGGCGTCCGCCGAACGCCGGACGCGTCGCCACTCTTCGTCGAGCCGTTTCGGCTTACCGTCGTACGAAAGCGCAGCGACCTGAAGGTTCCGGCGAAGCTCGACTGGGGTGGGAGTCAGAAGTCTCGCTGACGACGGCTCACGGATCACACGCCGGCAGGTAGTCGACGGTAATCTCGACACCCGGTCGAGCGAGGGTTTCGGTCGAGGTCAAGGTGAGCATCCGCGTGTCGCCGTCGTAGCTCCAGTTCGTCGTCTCCCCGTCCTGGGAGGGCACGGATGCGCCGTCCGCAAACAGACGAATGGAAGTCTCGTCGGCGGCTCGATCGAGCGGGAAAGAGCGACGGAGCCCCAACGACTCCGAACCGATCCGCCTCATCTGCTCCGGGAACGCCTCCTCACACACGGAGTGGAGCGTTCCGCCACCCAGTCGCTCGACGAGTCTTTCGAAGCGGAAGCCATGGAACACCTCGCCGAACGAATCGATTCGGCACCCATCGACCGGGCCGACCAGCGCGGACGCCGTGGTATCGAAGCGACGCGGGTGGCCGCGTGCGTACCGAAAGGCATCGACGTAGACCGAGACGTCCTGAAAGTCCGAGGTATCGTCGATATTGTTGATGAAGACCAGGTGGAGATGGGAGTCGCGGCGGTGGATCTCCGAGTTCCAGTCGGACACGGGAAGCGGCGTCAAGGCGGCCCACATGGCATCGATGGCGGCTTCGAACGCGCCCGCTCCCGACACCTGTCTTTGGATCATGCCTTGGAACACGGCCTGCTCGGTCAAGGGGGACTCATCGCCATTGATGACGCGCCACTTGTCGTCGTGACTCCCGCCGACCGCGGGCACCGGACCGTTGGCCAGCAGGCCGCAGCCCCCGCCGTGGTTGTCCTGGCGAGGAAGGGCCGACAGGTCGTTTCCACAGGTGAAGGAATCGTCTCGCGAGTTGATGAATCCGATGTGGTAATCGATGCCCTCGGATTTGAGAGGGGCGCTGAAGTCCTGCCAGGTAGGCGCGATCTCCTGCATGAGATTGACCAGCAGCTGGTCCGGCATGTCCTGGTGCCAAGGCGTCGAGATGATGACGTCGGTCTGCGAGCGACCGGCCTGCACGAAACTCTCCTCTACCCGGCTCCCCACGGCCGCCGAGGCCAGCAGAGGGATGATCAAGGGTTCGGGCTCGCCCTGAAGCATGATTTCCACCCGCGCCGAGAACGTCGCCGTGTCCAGCGCGGACGGACGCGACTTCACGGTGAAGACTTCGCGTCCCCCCCGGCGTGAAATCTGGAAAGGAGGCTCCGAAGACAATTCGAGAACGAATCCCGTCAGGTCGTTCCCTCGCAAGCGTACGTCGGTCACGGTGATCGTGCTGTCCGTGTCGTTGATGATCGATGCCTCCTTCGAGTAGAAGGTGCATTCGGGTTCACCGGCGCGGAGATCCACGACATTCGGAGCCCGCATGACGAATGCGCCGGGCTTGCTCTGCGTACCGGATAGAGGAATCTCGAACATCGAGTCTTCCTCGGTCGACGCGTAGAACTCGACCGTGCCGCCGAAACTCAGGTCGGCCGCCTCCAGCGGTCGGTCGGGCACGAAAGCGACCTCGAGGATCAGACTCTCGTTGCGAGGAATCGCGACCTCGTCCGGCGGATCCACCAGGTAGAAGGCATCGTCCGTATCGTCCAAGAGCTTGATGCCGTTGACCAGGCAGTTGGCGCTCTCATCGTTCGTGATGGACAAGTAGGCGCGGTTTTCGGTCAACGGCTCGGACTGCCCGAACACCAGATCGATGGAGGACAAGCGAAGCTCGCACAGCGGGAGATTTTGCGACTCCGCTGTCATCGGGAAGTCGAAGGAGAAGTCCGGGTTGCGGGGATCGGAGAACTCGGTGGTTTCGAAGACCGCTCGCGCTGGCTTGTCCCCGGCCGTCAGCGGAGCGCGGAAGAACATCTCCACTTCTCTCGATGCACCCGAAGCAATGACGAAGGTGACGTCTTCCGACGGCGAAAAGAAAGCACCGTCTTCCGTGCCTGCCTCGGGCTCGATGCGCATTCGTCCGGAGAACTCGGTAGCTCCCGTGTTCGTGATCTGGATGCGTTCCCGCTTCAAGGTGTTGAAGCGAACGGACTGAAAGTCGAGCTGTTCGGGCTGGATGGTCAGCACCGGGCGTCCGTGTCCGGCCTCGATCCCGAAGGACGAGGTGGGAAGGTCCGTGTTGTTGCTCGGGTCCCGCAGCAGAATGTCGAGCGTCTCCCCGTCGAGATCCTCGCCGGGGATGAGGGCGGTCGGGTCGAACGTGATGAAGAAGTTGAACTCGGTTCCGCGGCCGAGGTCGACCGGCGGGACGTCGATGTCGTCGCGAACGCGAACGCCGGTCGCGATCTCCAGCGGTGATTCGATGGCCGAAATCCGGACGTTGCTCAACGCCTCGCAGGTGACGGTGGCCGTGCCGGTCTCGGGCGGATTGAGGTTACCGAGGTCGAGGACCTCGAGAGGCTCGTCCGACCCCTGCAGACGGCACTCGACCGGAGTCAGGAGCGGTCGCCCCAGCATCAGCACGTCGTAGGTGCACTCGGGACTCAGGCCTTCGCACAGTCCGACCCGCCAACGAGCCTGATCCGACGTGATCGCGTCCAGCGATGGTCCGTAGGTCACGTCGACATCGATCGAGTCGCGCCCCAGCAGCGGATTTCCGCCCGAAAGACGATTCTGATCGTCGATGAGTCGCCCGACCGAGAAGTCCCCGGTGCCGGTCAACGCGTCGATCTGGGCCTCGCCTCCGCTGGCCTGCACGAAAACGTCCAGCGATCGGTCGAGCAGATTCGTGACCGTCAGCGTCAGCTCTTTGGGGCGCCCGACGAGCACCTCCTCGAAGTCGAGCTGTTCCGGCTGGAGCACCAGCGCATCCTCGAGATTGACGGGAAGCGCGTTGACCGTGACGTCGGCCGACCGGTCGAGGTCGAAGCGCAGTCCGAGCACGGTCTCGACCCGAGTCCCGACCTCCGAGGCCTCGAAGGCCACCTCGAGACGGGTCGGTGTTCCCAGACCGATCGTCAGCGGCAGGGAACTCTCGATGGAAAACGCATAGCCGTCGCCGGTGAGGGCATCATCGGTCTCGATCGACTCCAGGATGATGGGCGCTGAACTTGCGTTCGTGATCTCGATGGTGTCGACGACCCGGACGCCGACCGGGACACGGTCGAACGTGTAGGTCTCCGGTAACTCGAAGTCCCTGTCTTCTTGGTCGCCGGTCCCCCCTCCACTGTCTCCACAGGCGGCGAGCAGAGCCCCGAGCGAGCAGGCGATTCCCCAGCGCGTTCGCATGCCTCTATCTACGAAGCCCGAACCACTGTGCGCTAGCCCTCATTCATCGAGCTAAGGGTAAACAGGTACACGTTTTAACTTCGGCCCGGTCGGGAGATCCGACTCGGCCCGCGACGCGCTTGCGCGAAGGGCGCGGTGGCCGCGCTCCGACGACCGCGCACCGATCTGGTACACCTCGGTTCGTGCGCGGTGGACTGATCAGCGTGGCATCGGCGGTCATCGCGATGGGGGCGCCCCGCTGCTTTGCTTCCGAGCCCCCATCGAGGACGATCCAAGCCAAGATGCTGGTCGACCAGCTGGAGGCCGAAGGGATCGATGACCCGCGGGTGTTGAAGGCGATCGCCCGGGTTCCTCGACACGAGTTCGTGCCCGCCGCTCATCGAAGCCGTGCCTACGATAACCGCCCCCTGCCCATCGGCCACGGGCAGACCATCTCTCAGCCCTACATCGTGGCCGCGATGACCAGCATGCTCAAACCCGAGCCGACCGACGTCATTCTCGAGATCGGCACCGGCTCCGGCTATCAAGCGGCCGTGCTGTCGCACCTGGTCAAGAGGGTCTACTCGATGGAGATCATTTCCGAGCTCGCGGAGCGAGCGCAAAAGGAGCTGAAGCGCCTCGGGTACGCGAACGTGGAGGTCGTACAGGGCAACGGCTATGCCGGACTCCCGGCTCATGCGCCGTACGACGGGATCATCGTGACCGCCGCTCCGCATGAGGTGCCCGAGGCCTTGGTCGAGCAACTCGCGGTCGGAGGACGCATGGTGATTCCGGTCGGTGAACCTCACGGCAAGCTGATGCTCATCGAAAAGACGCCGAAGGGCCTCCGCCAAACGGAGATGCTCGACGTGTTGTTCGTCCCGATGACCGGAGACACCGACCCCGCGCCGCGCGCCCCCCCCTCGAGCACGCCCCGATGACCGGGAAGCTCACAGCGTGATGAGCATCCGCAGAGCACCGACGAGCGCCGTTTCCGCGGTCGGTACGTTCGCCGGCTCGACCACCAGCTGAACGTCGGGCTGTAGATACAGCCAAGGCGTCACCGGGAAGCGATAGGTGGCTTCGACGGCGACCTCCCAGGGAGGTCCGTCCACGGGTCGAGCGGCCGCCACCCCGATGCCCGCTCGGTCGGCGGTCACGTTCGACACCAGTCCGGCATAGGCCAACCCACCGCCGAGGTAGGTATCGATGACGTTGCCCGTCTTCTGCGCGAAGCCTCCGCGGGCAAAGATACCCAACCCCTCGAACGGTCGGCCGGTCTCCCGAAAGACCGCTTGCTCGACCAGAGCATAGACGCCGACCGTCCCGCGGTCTGACTCGCTCATTCCGGACTCGAAATCGGTCGTGTACCCCCAAGCGCCGACGGCGTACTTGCCGTAGCGGCCGTAGTGGCGCTCTTCGGGGTCCGGGATCGTGCCGAATCGGCGTCGAACCACGTCGGTCGACGGAGCCGGTAGATTCAAGAGCGCCACCTCGCCGATCATGAAGACGCCCGCCGAGTCCCGGAAAGCCGGGCGCCGAAACCGCGACTCACCGGGGGGGATGCCGTTGGCAAGGGCGAAACGAGCCACGATGAACTCGAGCGGTCGAGCCTCGACGTAGCCGGTCAACGACGTAAAAGGAAAGGTCGACGGCCCGTTGGCTCCCGAGTTTCCCAGCTCGGCGCCCATTCCGAACGAGCTGTGTAGAAAAACCGCTCCCGCGGGAATCACGTCGAACTCGGAGTTCGTATCGAGAATGCCCACCAACAGCTGAAGCCGGTCTTTGAAGAGCATCTGTGAGTAGTAAGCCTGGTACAGCCGCCACTGGTTGGGCGCGTCGATATTGTCCAAGGCTTGAAGGTCACCGACGAGTGAACTCGGAAAGCCGCCGTGCAGGTTGAGTCCGTGAAGGGCTATCGCCCCTCCCGGAATCCCCAGAAGGCGCTCGAGGTCGAGGTCGATGATCAGATCGATACTGCCCAGGACAACCGCCTTCTGCTCGAGGCCACCGGCCGCAGGCCCGATGACGTCGCCGGTATAGAAGATCCCGATGTCGATACCGTGTTCGATGAGCCACGCCCGCGCTCCTCCCCACTCCCCGGTCATTCGCGTTCGCTGCCATAGCGTCTCTGCAGCCTCCGACGTCGACGACGTCTCCCCCGACAGCGCGAGAAGCGACACGAAGCCGATCGCGGGCAAACCGGTCAACGTGAGTTCTCCGTAGCTCGACCGCTGCCGGGGTCAAAGCCGAGTGGCGTCCTCTGTACCGCGAGGAATCCGGAGCTCGTCGCCCGGCTGCAGGACATCGTCCACGGTCATGTCGTTGGCGCGGCACAACGACTCGATGGTGATCTGGTAGCGGTGCGCAACCGACCACCAAGACTCGCCGGGCCGCACGACGTGTTCCGAGGGACGAGGACCCGACGCGCGGTCTCGACGTGGGGATGCGACCCGGGAGGTCGAGCGCGCATGCGCCAGTCGACGCGGACCGCCCTGATAGATCCGCAGGCGTGACCCGATCGACAGCACCTGATTTCGTCGAAGCCCGTTCCACCGGCAGAGGTCGGAGATGCTCACGTCGTAGCGTCGCGCGATGCGCCAGAGCGAATCGCCGGACCGGACCCGATAGCGGACGAGTCGAACCGGCTGGGGGCCGTACGTCGCCGGCCGATACGCCAGCGCGGGAGGCTTACGCACGGGGACACTCTTCGCTCGCTCTCGCGGCACGGGGACGACGACCTCGTCGAAGTCGAGAAACTGGTCAGGCTCGATGCGATTGAAGGCAAGGATCGCATCTGGGGTCGTCCGGTAGCGGCGAGCTACGCCGGCCAGGGAGTCGTCGGTTCGAAGCTCGTGATAGCGATACACGAATGGCTCCGCTCTCAGGGCTTGCTCGAGAGCCGCCGCGCACGTCGCGGTCAAGCCGGCGGGAATCCGGACGATCCAAGACTCGGCCGGAGGCGTGACGCCGCAGCGGAGCGCGGGATTGAGCGCTCGGAGCTGGCTCTCGTCCACCTCGGCGCAGGCAGCAGCCAGGTGCTGCAGACTCACGGAACGAGTGGTGGTTCGAACGTCCCAGTCGAGCGGCGGGAGGTACTCGACGGAGGTCAACCCAAAGGCTTCGGGGTTCTTCGAAACGCGAGCCGCGGCCATGATCTTCGGGATGTAGTGCTTCGTTTCTCGGCGAAGGTACGGCCGCTCGGAGAGGATCCAGAAATCATCGCTTCCGTAGCGCCGGATGGCTCGGTTCACTTTGCCGGCACCGGCGTTGTACGCGGCCATCGCCAGGAACCAGTCGCCATACGCGGCGTACAGGTCGCGCAGATGGCGCGCCGCTGCATCGGTCGCGATCTCGAAATCTCGACGCTCGTCGACCCAGAAGCCGATCCGAAGGCCATAGCTTCGTCCGGTCGATGCCATGAACTGCCAGGGACCAACCGCAGCCGCGCGCGAGTAGGCCGAGGTCGAAAAGCCGCTTTCGACCATGGCCAGGAACACCAGGTCGCGGGGAAGGTCGTACCGGTCGAGGATCGCCCAGAAGAGGGGGACGTATCGCGTGGTCCGGGCGAGCCAGGTCCGGAAGCTCTTCTGGCCGCGGCCCGAGAGAAAGTCGATCCAGTAGTCGATCCGTTCGTGTTCACCGGGCGGGAGGTCGGAGTCGGTGACCGTCCCGGTCTCCACCCAGAGGGGTCGGACGGTTTCCGTGAACCGGACCGGCTCGTCGGGCTCCATCGACTCGGCCATGAGAAAGCCTGACGACGTGGCGGTCTCGGTCACGGTGGCCGTCGACGCTTCGACGGACGCCTCGACGGACGCCACCGGCGGCGGAATCTGCCTCGAGGAGTCGGCCGTCGCACACCCGCTCACCGCGGCGAAGATCAGGAAGACGCCGAATCTCCTCAAGGTTCCTCCCGCGGAAGTCCGTGGCCCGGCCCCACGATGGCGGCCCGGTAGGTTTCGTATTGAAACTGATCGCTGTGCTCGGGCACGTGACACTGCTCCGAGCATATTCGCTCGCTCTGGCCGAGAGCGATATGACTGGGGTCTCCCGCGGCGACGTGGAGACTCCCCGGGCCGTGACAGTCCTCGCAGCCCACGTCGCGAAGAGCTTTGCCGTCGACCAGCCGGCAAAAACCACCCGGCTGCCGAAAGCCTACGGCGTGGCAGCCGACGCACGTCAGGTCTGCTTGCTTTCCGCGCTCCACCAGGGTGCGCCACGCCTGAGCGTGTCGGGTCTGCGACCAAAGGGTATACGCCTCGGGATGGCACTCGCGACAGGCTTCGGTCCCCGTGTAGGCGGCCTGTCCGGGTTCCAGCCGGCACGGCCCCAGACTGCCGCGCTCGGCGTTCAGGCGTTCGAGACGGCGGTGGTAGGCGGCGACCTCCTCCTGAGAGCGAGCATGCGCGGGCAGGCTCTGATCGACGGGGATGACGTCGATCTGCGCATACGGCAACGTCGTTTTCGCGGTGACCTG
Organism: uncultured Myxococcales bacterium; assembly: GCA_964473255.1. Lineage (GTDB taxonomy): Bacteria > Myxococcota > Kuafuiibacteriia > Kuafuiibacteriales > Kuafuiibacteriaceae > Kuafuiihalomonas. The sequence continues at coordinate 143,319 of CAYYOT010000004.1, forward strand.
AGCTCGTGCCCGGCGGGCAGCGTCGAGGCGAGCTCTCCGCGGTTCGAGGACTTCGTCCTCGACGCCCGCGCCGGACAGTCGAGCGAGCTCCGCTTCATAGGCCCGAATCCGTTCGTCGAGCCGCCGAGTCCGACCGGGGTCGACCAGGGTGAGCGCCGACCGAGCCTCGCCTTTTTGCGCCGGGAGATGGAGCTCGATGCGACTCACGTAGCGGCCCATGGCTCCTCCATCGACGACGAGCGTGTCCCCGACGCGTCTGGGGGGAGCCGGTCGTTCGAAGGCGTCATCCGTCGAACCGCCGTGAAGAAGCATGTCGATACCGGGCACGACTTCGAGGAGGGCTTCGATGTCGGCGGCTCGCACGCTGGCCAGTACAATGGAAACTTCGGCGCCCGCCTCGCGGAGGACGCGCAGCTCCTCGAGGAGAAGCGGGCCATGTTCGAGCGCGACGAAGTCCTCGCGGCCGGTCGCCGGAAGATCCTCGGGAGTCGCGAAAGCGGAGATGCCCACGCGAACCGAGCCCACGGTCCGGACCATCGAGCGAGCCACCGAGGGCCCGCCCGGGGCCACCGGTCGTACGTTGGCGCTGACCAGCGGCAGTCTTCCTTCCTCCTGAAGGCTGCGAAGCATTCGAGATCCAGCCGAGACTTCGGCCGGACCGAGGTTCAGCCCAACCCCTCCGGCCAGCCGGAAAATGCGGGCCAGGTGTCGGGCTTTCAACCGGTGCTGAGGCTCCTCATCGGCGTGGGATTCGCGCGGCAGCAGGTAATCGCCCGAGTCGACCCACGCAGCGCCGGGCCGGTCTACGAGGGCGGCGATGCGAGCGATGCCTCCCAGCGGTCGAGAACGGCATCCGCAGGGCTCGACCTGGCCGAGGAGTTCCGAGGTGAAGTAGACGACCGCGATTCTCTCCGACGGCGCGGCGACCACCGATGAAACGTGGGGGGCGAAGGCCGGCTCGGTGTCTTGGCAGGACAGCCCGGTCGCGGCGAGGATCGATACGATGAACGAGCGTCGCATGGAGCCGTGCGACGCACCTTGCGGGTCCCCGCCGACGATGTCGAGCATGGAAGGCCCGCCGAGCACGCATGCTTTCTCCCTCGCTTCGCCAGCCGATCGGTGCCAACCTTCCTCCCATGGCGACGGACCTCGCTCCCGGTTTCCTCGTCGCGGCCCCGAGCCTCCTGGATCCGAACTTTTCCGAGTCGGTGGTCCTGCTGGTCGACCACCGACCCGAGGGTTCCCTCGGGTTCGTCGTCAATCGCCCGGCTCACATCGGATTCGACATGGTCGTGGATGAACTCGGCCTCGAGCATCCCGAGCCGGGCCCGCCTTCGGTCCCGGTCCTGGTCGGAGGACCGGTCTCCCCCAACACCGGCTGGATCGTTTTCTCGGGCGCCGAGGAGGGTCCCGGCGCGGACGTCATCGAAGTGACCAGCACGATCCGGGTCAGCGCATCCCGCGAGCAGCTCGAGCAGCTAGCCCTGCAGGAGCAGGTCGAGCGACATCTCCTCGTGCTGGGCTATGCCGGCAGGGGCGCGGGGCAGCTCGATGAAGAAATAAAGCAGGGGGCCTGGATTCCCGTCGAGCTCGACGAAGCCGTGATCTTCGACGCGCCCTTCTCGGACCGCTGGAGCGCTGCCCTCACGGCCGCGGGAATCGATCCACGAATGCTGGTCGGAACGAGCAGCGAGTCGGGCGCCAACTGACGGCCGTTCAGCGCAACCGACGCCACAGGCTCGTGTACGAGATGCCGAGCGCCTGCGAAGCCTCCTTCAGCGAGTCCTGATCGCGCAGGACCGCGCGAATGTGAGCTCGCTCGAAGCGAGCCCGCGCTTCCTTGAGCGGCTCGATCTCCTCGCGGTGGGTGGGCAGCGGTGGTCCGCAAGGCGGGCCCTCGGAGGTCATGCGGGGATCGGTGGATAGACCGTGAAACAAGGCCAAGCGCGCCCGGCGCAGCTCCTGTGCCACCAGTTCGTGCTGGCCGCGGTAGGCCCGCAGCTCCTTGACCTCGGCGACGAGCACCAGCCACCGCTCGATGTCGTCGCTCGGGCGGTCGGGCTCGACCCAGCGGATCTGATCACGACCCAAGATCTGGCGGGAGGCTTCCTCATCGGCCGCCTCCTGACCGCTTCCGACCAAGAGGGTGGGGACTCGAAAGCTGAGCTGGTCGGCCCACCGGAGGACCTCGGGCAAGAAGGGGCCCGCACTCTCGACGCTGATCGCGAGACCATCCACCTCGCGTGGCCCGGCTTCGCCGATCAGCTCGAGAGCAGATCCATACGTCAGGAGCTGAACCTGCAGCTCGGCTTCGGCCGCCGCCGAACTGACGGCCACTTCGGTCTGCCCCCGGTCGAGCAAAGCCACGCGTGAAGGAACCCGCCCCATACTCATGCGTCTTCCTTCTTCTGACGACGAGAAAGCGTCGCCGGCGAAACACCGAGCACCTGAGCCGCCTCACGAGAGCTGCTACACAGCTGCTGAACCCGGGAGATATAGGCGGTCTCGAAAGCTTCGCTCGCCTCTTCCAGGTTGTACGCCGACATCGGACCGACCGGCAGCGGCGGCGGCTGAAAGACTTCGAGGTCATCGCTCAGCTGGTCGGGCGTGGCGCCGAGGAGGTCGTGCTCGCGCTGATGAAGGCGCTTCGACTCACAGCGATGGTCCAGCTCCAGCAAGAGGAGCGCACGAAAGTCGAAAGCCTTGCGAAGAACGATCTCCAGGTCTCGCGAAGCGAGCTCGGTCACGACGTCCATGACGCCTTTGGCTCGGAGGGCCGCCGAGTTGCTCTCGTGCCCGTCCGGGTCGAACACGACGACACCAACCATGGCTCCATCCTCCTGAAGAAAATCGAGCAGCCTTTCAGCGGATCGGACATGGACGAGAATCGCCACCGGCTCGCGCTTGCGAGCGTTCGCAAGAACGGCGCCGGGCTCATCATGGACATCGATCTGTACGGCGTCGCCGAACGCCTGCACGACCGGGATCGCTTCCGGACAATCGACCAGTTCGAGTCGCAGCGTCACGGGTATGCCGTGAGCGCCGAGGATCACCGCTACCTCCGATGTGAGGAGCGCGAAGCTCGCTTGTTCTTCATAGCTCACGTTCGACACACTCGTCGCCATTCCCGTTGGTCCTTGGTGGCCCCAACTGTCGCCAATGCAATCGGTATGATCACGCCAGCACTCATGGTGTACAACTGGTTTAGCTGACTCCCACGTTAGTCTACCTGTGCGACCACGGGTCTTTCCAGAGCGTGGTGACGCCTAACAACATACTCCCGAATTCCGTCGGCGATGCCGCGCGCGATTTGTCCCTGGACCTTTGGCCGGGCAAGCCGCCGTCCCTCGACCGGGTGGGTCATGAATCCGGCTTCCACGAGTATCGAAGGCATGCGGGCGCCAAGAAGCACGTAGAACAGCTCGCTCTTGACGCCCAGGTCTTTGACCGGGACCGGAACCGAAAGGCGCCTAACCACGCTGGCCTGAACGGTCTCGGCCAGCGAGAGCGCCTCGCGGGTCGCATTACGCATGGCGAGGTCCGCAAGAAGGAGCCGCACATCTTGTTCCCAGCGTGGGTCCCGATTCAGTTGAGGACCTACACCGTGCTGCCGGTGCTCTCGGTCTTCTAGACGGCCGGCGTACCGCCGCGCGTCGGTGGCCAACACGTAGGTTTCGACGCCCGAAAACTCACGGTGACTGCTGCCGTTGACGTGAACGGAGACGAAGAGGTCGGCCTCGGCATCGTTGGCGATACGAACGCGGTCCGCCAGTGAGACGTCGGTGTCCGACCTCCGGGTCATCACGATGCAAAACCCTCGAAGCCGACGCTCGAGCTCCAAGGCGATGGCGAGGTTCACGTCCTTTTCGCACACGCCGTCGATATTGCGCGCCCCCTCCTCTTCTCCCCCGTGGCCGGGGTCGATCACGATCGTCCGGACGAGGTGCGGCTGGTCGGGGTGGGGACCGCAAACCACATCGGTGGCGTCGCCGGTGCCCTCGGTCTGGGTTCGAGTCTGATCGAGTAGACGCTGCAGCTCCTGCATTGGAGGGACGGTCGGGGGCGGACCGATGATGTCGACGGGCCCATGCGAGACCAGGATGGCGCGGGGCCGGGTCTCAGACCCCATGGGACGCTCACGCCTCTCTTCGTCGGCGGGGGGCACTCTGGCAGAGCGCGGACGGTCCGCGGTTTCAGCTTCGGCTCGGCCGGCTCGGCCGGCTCGGCGAACCGCGGCCCGGGCGCGCCGTGCCCGGCGGTCGTCGTCGGTTCGGCCGGACCAGTGCGCGAGCAGTGCCCAGGCGTCCGCCTCGCCCTTCATCGCGTCCAGGCGACCTGGGCCTTCCGACACACGCACCGCGTTCTGCCATAGACGCACGACTTTCAAGATGTGGTGACGATAACGGAGCTTTGCTTCGTCATTCCTGATCTCATTATCCGCGCGCTGCGCACGGATCCGGGCCTCGAGGGCATCCGGAGTGCCCGCTCGGGCCGAGGTAGCCATCAAGAGCATCAGTCCTGCGCATGTAGTCAGCCGTCGCACGCCCCGAATGTGGGCGACCCATGAGGGTCCCGCAAATTTTCGGAACCCTGACGTCTTCGACCTGGCTCAATCGATCTTTTCGAGCTCAAAGCGGCGCGTGACATCCGCCACGGCCCTTTCGAGATCGCGAAGGTCGAAGGGCTTATCGAGATATGTGTCCGCACCATACAGGGGGCTCGTGGCGGCGTTGGTTTCTTCGCCGATCCCCGTCGCCATGATTATTCGCACGCCGTCGAGCTCGCGACGCTCGCGGACGTAGCGACAGATCTCCCACCCGTTCAGCCCGGGCATCATGACGTCGAGAAGGACGAGGTTCGGACGAACGGTGAGGATGGCCTCCAGCGCTTCGTCGCCGTCCGCGGCCTCGTCGACCGTATGACCCAACGCCTCGAGGAACGGGGTGACCAGCTCGCGGATCTCCGGCTCGTCGTCGACCACGAGAACGCGCAGTGCAGGCTCCGGCGGTCGAGGAACACCGTGGCGACGGCCGAGGCGCTCCGCCGTAGGACCGGACCCGGTCTTCGCGGGGGCCTTCTTGGCTTGGGTCTTCTTGGCTTGGGTCTTCTTCGCCGCCGCCTTCCAGGCTTGGGACTTCTTCGCCGCCGCCTTCTTGGCTTGGGGCTTCTTCGCCGGCGCCTTC